>CAZCGA010000013.1:0-76632 GCA_964498075.1 uncultured Binatia bacterium (SeqCode)
GTGGGAGGTCATCGTGAACGACCGAGAAAATCGACACTCTCGTAAGGAGGGGGAAGCGGAACTTGAATGAGTGAGCCGCGTCACACACGCATGCTCGACACCGACGGACCAGCAGCACCGCCGCGCCAGAACGGGGAGCTGGTGTTCGCGGCACCGTGGGAGAGTCGGATCTTCGGCATCGCCGTCGCCCTGCACGATCGGGGGCTGTTCGAGTGGGATGAGTTCCGCGCCTCCCTGATCGCCGAGATCGCCGACTGGGAGCGCCGACACCGCAGCGACACCGAGTGGAGCTACTACGCGCGCTGGCAGCGCGCCTTGGAGACGCTGCTGGCACGCAAGGGCCTCTGCACAGTGGCGGAGCTGGAAGTGCGTGAACGTGCACTCGCCGCGCGACCAGCAGGGCATGACCACGGCTTGCGGCAAGCCCAGCCAAAGTGATTCAATAGGCTCACCGCGAACTGGGGGAACCATGGCGACCACGGCTACACATCGGATCGAGTCGGTCGAACAGCTGCGCGCCCTCATCGGCGAGCTGAGCCCGTTGACGCCGGTCAAGCTCATGACGGCTCTGGACACGACCGCGCGCGAATTCATCGCGCGCTCGCCCTTTCTCGTGCTCTCCACCTGCGACGCTGCGGGCAATCAGAACGCCTCGCCCAAGGGCGACGCGCCGGGCTTCGTGGCCGTTGAAGACGACAGCACTCTCCTCATCCCCGACCGCAAGGGCAACAAGCTGATCTTCGGCCTGCAGAATATCTTGGCCAACCCGCACGTCGGCTTGCTCTTCCTGCTTCCCGGTACCGGCGAGACGCTGCGCGTGAACGGCACAGCGGAGCTGACCGCGGATCCGGCGATCCTGGAGCGACTGTCCGCCAGAGGTCAGTCGGCGATGTTGGCCATCCGCGTCACCGTGGCGGAGTGCTTCTTCCACTGTGCGAAGGCGTTCCTGCGCGCGCAGCTCTGGAAGCCCGAGTCGTGGCCGGATCGCTACCGCATCTCTTTCGGCAAGATGCTCACGGCAAAGCTCGGGGCCGACCCGCAGCTCGCCGATTCCATCGATCAGGTGATCGAGGAAGATTACAAGACCGGACTGTAGCCGAGGCGATCAACTCCATGGGTAGGCGTCGAACGGATACGCGGCGCACCCGTTCCGCCCGGCACTCGGATAGTCCTGCTTCGTAAACCGGCGCGACCATTCGGCCAGTTCGCGGAAGATCGTACACTTCTCGCGCTGCGTCGGCAGGCGCGGGTCCGAGTCGACGGCAGCCAGCACGCTCGTCTCTGTCAACGTATCGGACGACAGACGCAGACCTCCATCCGCCGCGGTGTCGAAGATCAAGTACTTCGGACTGGCGGCGTCGCCGTTGCCCCACGGCGCCCACTCCACCTGCTGGCGGTCGCGACCGCGCCCCGGCGCACCGTGGTACGCAAACTCCGCCCAGTACGACATCATCTGCTTACTGAGCACCATGCGGCTCGGCTCGTTGGTTTTCGTGAAGATCACGTTGCCGTCGCGACCGAGATCGAAGTGACCGAAGACGAAGGGAATCTCGAACGCGTGGGCGGCACCCAGCATGACCGACAAGTCCGCCCCCAGCACGGTCGGCTCTTCGTCCCAGTCAAACCGGTAGGCGAAGACGTTTGGTCCCTGGACGGCCCGCATCGCCGCCGCCGGCTCGTCGGCGCCGGTGGCCTTCCACATCTTGGCGAGGTACTCGGCGCTCAGCACGTAGTGCTGCGAGTCGCGCAGGCGTGGGAAGATCCAGAGCAGGCGCTGTACGCGCTCGGGGTCACCGAACATGAACAGCTTGTTCTCGTCGCGATTCGTCCCGACGATCACCGGCACCTGGTTGTAGCCGTCGGCACGCGTGAAGCGTTGCATGGGATCGTCTTGCGGCAGCACAGCGCCGTCGCGGAAGACCAAGGGCAGGTTGATCATGTCGGAGCCCGCAAGCGGCGGATAGGCCGAAAGGATTTGGAAGCTCGTTTTGGCGCGCAGATACCGCGTCACGTCCGCCGGGCTCATTCCCGCCAGGCGCGTCTTCGCGGCGGCACGGTCCGGCGCAGGCTTGTCGGCGATGAGCAACCGCAGCACCGCTTCATTGGAGCTGTTCGGATCGCCGGGCTGCGCGTCATCCGTGAAGTTCTCCGCCTCCGCCACATTCCGGAAGCCCAACCCTCCGCTCTCCACAATGGCGCGGTGGAACAGCCCGTGGGCCGGCGGCGAGAGGAGCAGCGAGAATACGTTGGTCCCACCGGCAGACTCGCCGAAGATGGTCACGTTGCCAGGATCACCGCCGAAGGCGGACGCGTTCTCCTGCACCCACTGGAGCGCCCGGATCAGATCGAGTGTGCCGAAGTTGCCCGAACGATCGGCGTCGGTGGTGTCGTCGCCGCGTAGCGCCGCGTGCCGAAACCAGCCGAACGGGCCGAGCCGATAATTCATCGTGATGACGATCAGGTTCTGGGTGACCGCCAGGTTGCCGCCGTTGTAGAAGCCGCCTTCGCCGATGGTGTTACCGCCGCCGTGGATCCACAGCATGACAGGGAGGCGCGCAGTGCCGCTCGGCAGCCCCTCCGGAGCGCAGCGCGGCGCGTAGACGTTCACATAGAGGCAGTCCTCACTGCCCACGGGGTCACCCGGCTGCGCGTCCGTCACGCCGCCGAACGGGCTAGCGTACTGCGTACAGACCGAGGGTGGCGCCAGCGCCTCGCGCGTTCCCGTCCACGCATCCGGCGGTTGCGGCGCACGCCAGCGCAGCGTGCCGACGGGCGGCTTGGCGTATGGGATACCAAGCCACGTGTGGCTGCCGTAGCGTCCCGTAAAGCCGACGACCTCCCCCAAGTGCATCACTCGGCGTGCGGCGGGATCGAGTACCGGCCGCTCCCGCTCGCCGCGCCCGCACCCAACGGCGCACATGCCCGCGACGATGAGGCCGCCGATGAGCGCGCCGGTCTTCGCAGTTCGCTTCATAGTGACCAATCTCCCCAACAGTTTTGCCTCGCATATGCTGGATGCTCCACGGGCGCAAGCGCGGGTTTCGAACGACCGTGGAGTGGGCGCCCTCTCGCCGAGCCGCGCACCCGAGCATTTGAAAAACACCCCGATCCCGCGATACTTGAAGCTGGCTGGGATGCACATGGGGGCTGAAAATATGGTATACGGCTGGGCAAGTTTCACCGCGGCTTCGAGGTGGCGGGGATGATGCGACGGAGAGAGCTTCTGCAGGCCGTGAGTGCAGCACTGATCGGAGTGGGCGTTGTCCCGCGGGCGCTGGCGCAGGCGGCGACGCCCTGCAACGCCAACACCGCAGGCGATGCTGACGAGCAGCTGCGCGACTACCTGGACAAGATACGGCAGTTCAACAAGGTGCACCCCGGCGACGTACTGGTCGAGCCCGATCGTTACCCGCTGCTCCAAGCGCTCGTGCGGCGGCTGGAGCGCCTGCAACAGACGGTGGGGCACGGCAGGTTCCAGCTGGTCGACTTCGACGCCGCGCGCGAGGCGGCCCGCCAGTATCCCCGGATCGGCGAGTTCACCACGGCGGAGGTCGAGTTCCTGGAAAAGATCTTCTACGCCGACGCCACACCCTACGGCTTTTTGGACAGCAAGTGCCTGCCGCACATCACCGACCGCATTCCGACCGGCGAGGTGGTGAAGATCCCCGGCAGCGGCAACTACCTCTATCGCGGGCGGCCCGTCGAGGAGTACGAGCGCATCCGCCGTGACCTTGGAGTGCAGGCGATTCTCACCTCCGGCGTCCGCGGCGTCATGAAGCAGTTCCTCCTCTTCCTGCGCAAGGCGGGGGAGAACACCGGCAACCTGTCCCTCGCCTCACGCTCGTTCGCGCCGCCCGGCTACTCCTTTCACGGCATCAGCGACTTCGACCTGGGCCAGGTGGGCTACGGCGCCGACAACTTCACCGAGCGCTTCGTCACCTCCGACGTGTTCCGCAAGCTCAAGGACCTCGACTACATCGACCTGCGGTATCCGAAGGACAACCTGCTGGGCGTGCGCTTCGAGCCGTGGCACATCAAGGTCGCCGCGCGCGCCTGACCGCAGTCGCGATCACGGCACGTCTTCACACCAGGCCGTGGATCTTCGCGAACGGATCCCAGGCAGCGTCTTGATGCCACTCGTACTCGGTGGCGACCGCGAGCATCTTGCTGACGTCCTGCCCACCGAGCCGTGCGATCACCGCCAGCGCCATGTCGATACCGGCAGACACGCCGGAGGAGGTGACGAACTTCCCGTCCTCGACCCAGCGGGCCTCCTTGACCCACTGGACCTTCGGCCCGTGCGCCGCCACCCAGTTGAACATCATCTTGTTGGTGGTGGCGCGGCGCCCGTCGAGCAGCCCGGCGCGGGCGAACAGCGCGGTCCCGGTGCACACGGTCATGGCGATCTCCGCCGCCGCAACGCGCTGCGCCAGCCACTCGATCATGATGGGGTCGTCGACTGCCGCGGCGGTACCGATTCCGCCCGGGACGAGGATCAAGTCGAGCCGCGGGCAGTCGTCGAAGCCGTACTCGGCGATCACCGACGGGCCCTGCGCACTGACGACGGGCCCCTTCTGCTGCGCGACGATCACTACCTCGACCACTCCGTTCAAGTTCCCGAACATCTCCAGCGGCCCGAACACATCGAGCAGCTCGAAGCCGGGATACAAGATCGTCCCCAATCGTTTCGCCTGTGGCTCAGCCATGCTTGCCCTCCTGCACCCAGGCTTGCGGAATCACACGGCACAATCAAGGCGCTCTCCCGGACAACGTTGACATAGATTCGGCCACGTGGGTAAGGATCTGTCACCCGCCGGGAGTGTCCAGGCAGGAGAGCGATGAACTTTGATTTCTCGGACGATCAGAGACTGCTGCAAAAGACTGCGCGCGAGTATTTGGCCGAGCACGCACCGCTGAGCTTGTGCCGCGCCGTACTGGAGTCGGACGCCGCGTACTCCGACACCCTGTGGAAAGGCATCGCCGGTCTCGGCTGGCTGGGGACGGCGATTCCCGAGGAGTACGGTGGCGCGGGCTTTGGTCGCCTGGAGCTGGCGGTCATCGCCGAGGAGGTCGGCCGCGCCCTGGCACCGATTCCGTTTTCCTCGAGTGTCGACCTGGCAACCGAAGCGATCGTACTGTTCGGCTCGGCGGCGCAGAAGCAGGAATACCTCCCGAAGCTCGCCACCGGTGAGTCCATCGGAACCGTCGCGCACAGCGAAGGCTCCGGGGAGCACGGTCCGGAGGGGATCACCACCACCTTCGCGCGTGGCAAGCTGACGGGCGTGAAGGTTCCGGTGCCGGACGGTGACGTCGCGCACTTCGCGGTGGTGACCGCCAACCGGGGGAAGAGCGTCGCCCTGGCTGTGGTCGATCTGACCGGCGCCGGCGTCGAACGCTCCGCCGTCCGTTCCATCGATCCGAGCCGTTCGCTCGCCAGCGTCCGCTTCGACGGCGCGCCGGCTCAACTCCTGGGCGACGACGGTATGGGCTGGGATGCGGTGACGCACTTGCTGAACCGCGCCGCCGTACTCATGGCCTTCGAGCAGCTCGGCGGGGCGCAGCGCGCCTTCGAGATGACACGCGAGTATTGCCTGAGCCGTTATGCGTTCGGGCGGCCGGTCGCGTCTTTCCAAGCGATCAAGCACCGCCTGGCCGACCTCTACGTCGAGATCGAGCTGGCGCGCTCCAACGGTTACTACGGTGCGTGGGCGCTGAGCACCGACAGCCCCGAGCTGGCCATCGCCGCGTGTGGCGCACGTGCCAGCGCCAGCGACGCCTTCGAGCTGGCGAGCCAGGAAATGATCCAGCTGCACGGCGGCGTCGGCTACACCTGGGAGTTCGACTGCCACCTCTTCTACCGCCGCGCTAAGCTGCTCACCGCCGCGCTCGGCAGCGCCAACCAATGGCGCGAGAATTTGATCCAGCGACTCCAAGCATGAAAGGCAATCGTTCCTTGAGGAGTGAGTGATGGACTTCAACGATACCCCGGAAGAAGCGGCATTCAGAGCAGAAGTGCGCGCCTGGCTCGATGCCAACGCGCAACGCCTGGGAGCTGGTGAACGGGCGCCCGGCCTGGCGGAGGGGCGCGGCTCGCCCGGCGCCGTCCAGCGCGCGCAGGGGTGGCAGGCGAAGAAGGCCGACGCCGGCTGGGCCTGCATCACCTGGCCGAAGGAGTACGGCGGCCGCGGCGCGACGGCGATCCAGAGCGTGATCTGGAACCAAGAAGAGGGTCGCTACAAGGGGCCGGTCAACATCTTCGGCATCGGCCAGGGCATGCTCGGGCCGACGATCATGGCGCACGGCACGGACGAGCAGAAGCAGCGCTATCTCCGGCCGATGCTGCGCGGCGAAGAAATCTGGTGCCAGCTGTTCAGCGAGCCGAGTGCCGGCTCGGACCTCGCGGGCCTGCGCACCAGCGCGGTGCGCGACGGCGATGACTGGATCATCAACGGCCAGAAGATCTGGACCACCGGGGCGCACTACTGCAAGTGGGGGATGATCGTCACCCGCAGCGATCCCGCCGCCGAGAAGCATCGCGGCATCACCTACTTCATCGTCGACATGCAATCGCCGGGCATCGACATCCGCCCGATCCGGCAGATCAACGGCGTCTCCGGCTTCAACGAGGTCTTCTTCACCGACGTGCGCGTGCCCGACCGCAACCGTGTCGGCGCGGTGAACGAGGGCTGGCGCGGCGCCATCACGACGCTGATGAACGAGCGCGCCTCCATCGGCGGCGGCGCGGCGGGCGGTCCGGACTTCGGCGACCTCATCGGGCTGGCCAAGCGGACGAAGTGCGACGGCCATCCCGCCTTCGAAGATCGTGGCGTCCGCCAGCGCCTGGCGCACTTCTACAGCCGCCTCAAAGGCCTGCAGTACACCGGCTACCGCACGCAGACGGCGCTGTCGCGCGGCGCCATACCGGGACCGGAAAGCTCGATCGGCAAGCTGGTCGGCGCGCCGCTGCGCCAGGAGATGGCGAGCTTTGCGATCGACTTGCAGGGCGCCGCCGGCGCGATGATCGACAAGGCCAGCGCACCGGACGAGGGTGCCTGGCAGCAAGCCTACCTCAGTGCGCCCGGAATACGGATCGCGGGCGGCACCGACGAGATCATGCGCAACATCATTGCGGAGCGTGTCCTGCACCTGCCGCCGGAGATTCGGGCGGATAAGAACCTGCCCTTCAAAGACATCCCCACAGGACCGAGAAAGTGAAAGTCAAAAGGCAAGAGTCCTAAGTGGAAACCAAAGCCGGACGAGTGAGTCCGTCTCTCCACATCCCACGTTTGCCTTTTGTCTTTTGTCTTTTGCCTTTCTGAATTGTGCCTTCTTCGAACCGACGCGCCTTCCGCATCCTGTTCCTCTGTCTCGTATGCATGGGACTGGGACAGTCGATGCTGTTCTCGATCCTGCCGCCGGCGGCGCGCGAGATTGGCATCTCGCCGTTTCAGGTGTCAACCATCTTCGCGACCTCGGCGAGCCTGTGGGTGTTCGTCAGCCCGATGTGGGGACGGCGCAGCGACGTCTGGGGGCGCCGGCCGGTGATCCTCATCGGTCTGCTCGGCTTCGCACTGTCGATGTCGTTGCTGGCGGCGACGATCCAGATCGGCTTGGCGAAGCTGCTGCCGGCGCTGGTGGTGTATCCGCTGATGGTCGCGTCGCGGTCGCTGTTCGCGCTGTTCGGGTCAGGGACCGGGCCGGCGTCGCAGGCGTACGTGGCGGATCGCACCAGTCGCCTCGAGCGCACCGCCGGCGTCGCCCTGGTCAACGCGGCGATGGGTCTCGGTGAGACCGTCGGGCCGGGCGTCGGCGCCGCACTCGCGGCGATCGGTTTGCTGACGCCGCTGTACCTCTCCGCCGGGCTGGCGGTCATCAGCGCCGGCATGATCTGGTACTTCTTGCCTGAAGGTGATCCGCCCAGGGGCCACAGCGTCGAAGCGCCACTCAAGCTCAGCATCCGCGATGCGCGCGTGCTGCCATTTCTGGTGGTAGCCACGTCGCTGCAAGCGGTGCGCGCCACCACCGTGATCACGCTGGCGTTCTTCCTTCAAGACACGTTGCAGCTCACCGCCCGGCAGACGGTGCAGTACTCGGGCATCGGTTTCGTCACCCTCGCGGTGTCGGGCTTGTTCGCGCAGCTCGTGCTGGTGCCACGCTTCCACCCGTCAGCCCGCACGATGATCCGCGCCGGGCTGCCGCTTATTCTCGCCGCCTTCGCCCTGTTCGCCACCGGGCATGCATTCGTCACCTACCTGCTCGCTCTCACGACGCTCGGGATCGGCATCGGCCTGGTGCGTCCCGGAAATGCCGCCGCCGCGTCGCTCGCCGTCGAGGCCTCGGAGCAAGGCGCGGCGGCCGGGTTGGTCGGCGGCGTCTCGGTGATCGGCAACGTCTTCGGACCGATGATCGGCACGAAGCTCTACCAGGTTTTGCCGACCGGGCCATACCTACTGAACGCCGCGGTGATGGCCTGTGTCCTCGCATTCACCTTCACCAATACGCGCCTGCGCAACCTGCGGGCTTGAGCGAGATGGATGGGGTATCGTGAGCAGCAGACGATGAGGGACGGCCAGATGAAGCTCCTGCTCGCCAACCGCGCGCTGTTCGACGACTACGGAGACCAGCTCCGAAGGATCTATGCGGCCACGGGGCTCGCCCTCGAGCCGCTGACCCTTCCGTATGGCGACAAAGCGCGGTTTCCCGAAGAGTCGCTCCGCGAGATCGAAGTCGCCTGCTTCACCGGCAACTTCGACGCCGACCCGGCGTTCACGCGTCGTTTTCTGGGGAGCGCGCTGCACGCCCCCAACCTGCGCTGGATGCACCTGCCGAACGCCGGCATGGATCATCCGGTGTTCGGCCGACTCCGTGAACAAGGGGTGCGGCTCACCACCTCGTCCGGCGCTGCCGCCGAGCCGATCGCGCAGACCGCCATCGGCGGGCTGTTGGCCCTGGCGCGCGGGTTGCCGCGCTGGTGGGCGGCGCAGCGTCGCCACGAATGGGCGCCGCACCACGGCGCGCCGCGGCCGCGCGATCTGCGCGGGCAGACGCTGGTGGTCGTCGGCGTCGGCGCGATCGGCAACCACGTCGCCCGCCTCGCCCGGGCGCTGGGCCTCCACGTCATCGGTGTTCGGCGCGGCCCGCGTACGCCGGACGATCACGTCGACGAGATGCATCCGCCGTCGGCGCTGCCGGACCTGTTGCCGCGCGCCGACTGGCTGGTCGTGGCGTGCCCGCTGACCGAGGCGACGCGTGGAGTGATCGATGCCGCCGCGCTGGGTCGGTTGCCGGCGGGCGCACACGTGATCAACGTGGCGCGCGGGCAGATCATCAACGAGCCAGCGCTGATCGCGGAGTTACGCAGCGGGCGGCTCGCCGGCGCCTACCTCGATGTCTTCGCGGCGGAGCCGCTGCCGGCCGACTCGCCGCTGTGGGATCTCCCCAACGTGATCCTCTCACCGCACGACTCGGCGGCGTCCGCCGGCAACGCGGCACGCGTCACCGAGATCTTCTTGCGCAACCTCGAACACTGGGGCCGCGGCGAGCCGCTGGAGAACGAGGTGCGGGACAGGTAGTGCGGTGGACGAGCTCCGGACTGGCCTGCATCTGAGCACCTTTCAGCTCGTCGTCTCCGCAGGGTTCGTGCTGGGCGCGGCCATGGTGCGCGGTTACAGTGGATTTGGTTTCTCGATGCTCGCCGTGACCGGCCTCTCGTTGTTGCGCCCACCCGCCGAAGTGGTCCCCATGGTTCTGCTGCTGGAGATCGCAGCCAGCGCACATCTCTTGCCGGGCGTATGGAGAGATGTCGACTGGCCGTCGTTGCAGTGGCTGCTCGCCGGCACGGTGTTGGCGACACCGCTCGGCGTATTGGTGCTGGCCAGTGTTCCCGCCGATGTCATGCGGGTCCTCGTGTCGGTCGTGGTCCTGATCGCCGCGGTCCTTCTGTGGCGCGGTTTCACTCTGCATCGCATTCCCGGCCGCGGGCCCACGTTTGCGACCGGAGTCGTCGCCGGCCTGCTGAACGGCGGTGCCGCCATCGCGGGTCCGCCGGCGATCCTGTTCTACTTCTCATCTCCCGCCGGCGTCGCCGTCTCGCGCGCCTCGCTGATCACATACTTTCTCGGCACCGACGTCGTCGCCGCCGCCGTCGCCGCCTCGTACGGCTTGGTGACCGCGCAGGTTCTGCTCCGCACCGCGCTGCTGCTGGTTCCGCTGGCCGCCGGCATTGCGATCGGCAACCGTCGGTTCCTGCAGACCACGCCGGCGTCGTTCCGCCGTTTCGTGTTGGTGCTCTTGATGCTGCTCGCCCTGGCTGGTCTGATGCGCGCAGTGTCCGGATGACATTGCCGAGGCGCCGGGAGGTGAAGACATGACGTTGCAAGAGATCATCGAGTCCACCCACACGTGCCGTTTCTATCGACCCGATCCTATCCCGGACGACGTGCTCGGGCGCGTGCTCGATGCGGCGCGCTTCGCGCCGAGCGGCGGTAACCGCCAGCCGGTACGTTTCGTGGTCGTGCGCGATGCGGCGAAACGACGCAAGCTGAAGGAGTGGTATCTGCCCATCTGGAGCGCCTACGTCGGCCAGTCCAAGCAGAGCGGGACGCCGACGGGAGCGCGCGCCCGCCTGCTCGCGAACGCCGACCACTTCGCGCAGCACCTCGACGAAGTTCCGGTCATGCTCGTGGTCTGCGCCGTCCTGGCGGACGTCTATCCCACCGACCGCAACCTGGGCCGGCTCACCATCGTCGGCGGCGCCTCCGTGTACCCCGCCGTGCAGAACCTGCTGCTCAAGGGGCGCGAGGAAGGTCTAGGAACGGCGCTCACCACGCTGCTGTGCGTGGCCGAGCCGCAGGTGAAGGAGCTGCTGTGCATTCCGGACGACATCGCCACCGCCGCCATGATCACCATCGGCTACCCGGCGCGCGGGTTTCCGAAACGGCTGCAGCGCCGGCCGCTCGCCGAGATCGCCTTCGGCGACGAGTACGGCCGGCCGCTCGTGGCGCGGCGCTGAGTGTTGGGGTTTGGTGGCGAAGGTGAATCACGCGTGGTTGACGCCGCTTTCGTGGAACGTGCACGGCCTGCCGTTTCGCGCTACGCGTGAGCGCCTGCGCCGCGTCGCGGCTTGCATCGGCGGGCACCGGCCCGATCTCGTCCTCCTGCAGGAGGTCTGGTCGCGCGCCTACGCGCACATCCTCACCAGCGCCCTGGAACCGGACTATCACGCGGCGTTCGCGCCACGGCGCTTCGCCAGCGCGCCTCGCGGCGGGCTGGTCACCCTGGTCCGCCGCGAGAGCGGGTGGCACGCCGGCCCGGTGTGGTTTGAGCACTATCGAACGTCGGCGCCGTGGTTCCGCTTGCATGAGGGAGACGGCATCTCCGGAAAGGGAATCCTGGCCGTCGAGCTGCGCCGTTCGACGGAGCGTCTGGTCGCCGTCAACACGCACCTGCAGGCGCAGTACGGCGACCGCCGTTACACCGACATCCGCCGCGCGCAGCTCGCGCAGCTGGCGGCGTTTCTGGAGCGTGCCGGCGCAGGATCGTCGCTCCTGCTCGCCGGCGACCTCAACACCGAAGCCGGCGAGGAGTTGTACCACAGCCACGTCGCGCCGCTCGGAGAAGACCTGACTGCCGAGGAACGGCGCCTGCACGGCGGAGGGACCTGCTTCGACCGCCGCGGGGCGAAGACGGAGTGGCTCGACTATGCAATTCTGCGCGGACCGCGCGCGTCGGCGTCACTGACCCGCGTCGAGAGCGACGCCCCGGATCACCCCTACTCCGACCATGACGGTCTGATCGTGCGAATCGTCTCTTCGGTGTCGGGGACGGCACCAGCGGGCCTTCTGCCCGTGCGCGGTTGATGCTAGCATCGTCCACCAGTTGGCTGGAGAGGGAATGGCTGCCGTCACCCCGATCGAGTATCCGTACGATGTCCGCACTCTGAACGGAGATGCGGACGGCGTACCGCTGGTCATCCATGCGCGCAACGACCGCGATCCGGTCCGCCTGGGCGCCTGGATTGCGGCGCACCACAGCTGGATCGAGGAGCGTTTGATGGTACACGGGGCGATCTTGTTCCGTGGCTTCGACGTTGGCGACGCGCCGGCGTTCGAGCGCGTGGCGCGGTCGATCGACGACGAGCTGAAGAACGAATACCTCGGCACCTCGCCGCGTAACGGCCTGACGGACTACGTCTTCACCGCCAGCGAGCTGCCGCCGTTCTATCCCATCCCGCAACACTGCGAGATGAGCTTCATCGCGCAGCCGCCGCGCCGGCTCTTCTTCTGCTGCCTGCAGCCGCCGGCGGAGGGTTCGGGCGAAACGCCGCTCGCCGACTTCCGCAAGGTGTTGCGCGACCTCGACCCCGCCGTGCGCCGGCGCTTCGAAGAGCGCGGTTTGCGCATCGTGCGCAACTACAGCGGCCCCGACGGCGGCAGCCGTTTCGACCTGTGGAAGCTGAAGCGCTGGGACGAGATGTTCCTGACCAGCGACCGTGCCGTCGTCGAAGCGAAGTGTCGTGCCGAAGGCTTCGAGCCGTCGTGGACGGCCGATGGCGGGCTGCGTCTGGTGAGCACGCAGGCGGTGACGCGGGCGCACCCGGTGACCGGTGCGCCGCTGTGGCACAACCACGTGACCACCTTCCATCTCTCCGCGGCCCCCGAGGAGTACCGGCGGATCTACGCGCTACGGCCGACGCTGCGTCACTGGTTCTTCTGGCAGCTCGGGCGCGTCTTGACCGCAGTGCAGCGCCGCATGAAGGCGCGGGACGAGCTGGCGATGCACTGCACGTATCGCGACGGCAGCGAGATTCCCGCGGCCGACATGGAGGCGGTGCGCGACGTCATCTGGAAGCACATGGTGATCTTCCCGTGGCGCCGGGGTGACGTGGTTGCCATCGACAACTACGCTGTGTCGCACGGCCGGCTGCCGTACCAGGGTCCCCGCGGCGTCGCGGTCTGCTGGGCGTGATGCCGCGCCGACGCGAGGCAGCGGGGGAGCCGTAACGGTACTGGCTCCCCTGCGCCGGCGATGCTACAAACGGCGCACTTCCGCTGCGGAGCGATGGGAGGAGCAAGCGGCGCATGGCAGACGCGATCGGCCCGATGGACCTCGCCGGCGTGCACCAGTTGGTGACGAGCACAGACACCGTCGTGCGGGAGGCGCTCGATGTGGCGCGCCAACGCACCCACGGCGGCAAAGGCATCGACGATGCGCAGGTACATTGCGAGCGACTCGCGTATGCCGCAACCGAGGTGTGCGCGGCGAAGGAGCTGCTGGCGTACGCACAGGCCGCCGCGCAGCACGGGCACGGCGATCCGGTGGTGGACGAGATGGCCGGCGCCTTCGCGGCCGAGGTAGCGCACCGATTGGCGGGCAACGTCGATGCGCATGCCGACGCGTTCGGCCTGAGCGATGATCTGCTGAACAAGACGCTCGGCGCCAGCGCCACAAAGGCGCAGATCCGCAACGGTCTCAGCGACGCGCGCCTATGCGCCATTGGCCGTCACGTCATCCAACATCGCGGTGCGAATCACTCGTGGATCGAGAGCGACATCGCCTTGATGACACGCGATTCGGTGCGCCAGTTCGCCGAGACCGAGGTCGCGCCGATCGCCGAGCACATTCACCGTCACGACGATCTCGTCCCCGAGTCGATCATTGCGAAGATGAGCGAGCTGGGCTTCTTCGGCATGTCCGTTTCCGAGGAGTTCGGTGGCGGCGGCATGGGCAACCTGCCGATGATCATTACCACCGAAGAGCTGTCGCGCTGCTCGCTGGCGGCGGCGGGCAGTCTCATCACGCGACCCGAGATCCTCACCAAGGCGCTGCTCAAGGGCGGCACCGACGCACAAAAGAAGAAGTGGCTGCCGCCGATCGCAGCGGGAAAGATCATGGTCGGCATCGCGGTGACCGAACCGGACACCGGCTCTGATGTCGCCTCGGTGAAATGCCGCGCCGATGCCGCCGAGATCGGGGGTAAGCAGGGCTATCTCATCAACGGCGCCAAGGCGTGGTGCACGTTTGCGGGCCGCGCCAACGTGCTGGCCCTGCTGGCGCGCACTGATCCCGACGTCAAGAAGGGCGCGCGTGGCCTGTCGCTGTTCATCGTGGACAAGGACGCCTTCACCGGCCACACGTTCGAGATGAAGCAGCCGACCGGCGGCATAGTCACCGGCAAGGCCGACGCGACGCCGGGCTATCGCGGCATGCACTCCTACACCCTCAGCTTCGACAACTACTTCGTCCCGGCCGCGAACCTTGTCGGCGAGCAGGGCGGCCTGAACAAGGGCTTCTATCTGCAGATGAACGGTTTCGCGGCGGGTCGCCTGCAGACGGGCGGGCGCGCCTCGGGCCTGGCCCAGGCGGCGCTCGAATGCACCGCGGAGTACGCCAACGACCGCAAACAGTTCGGCGAACCGATCGGCAACTTCCAACTCACGCAGCACAAGCTTGGACGCATGGCGACGCACATCATGGCGGCACGGCAGCTCACGTACAGCGCAGCGTTGGCGATGGACCAGGACGAGTCGATCGCCATCGAGCCGGCAATGGCTAAGCTCTTCACCTCCGATGTCGCGGTGTGGACAACGCAGGAGGGACAACTGCTACACGGCGGCTGGGGCTACGCGGAAGAGTTCGCCATCTCGCGCTACGTCGTCGACGCGCAGGTGCTGCCCATCTTCGAAGGCGTCAAGCCGATCCTCGAGCTCAAGGTGATCGCCCGCAACCTGCTGGCCGCGTGATGCCGCCGGGCGCCCGGGAAATCGCCTTGAACCCTTGACTGCGCATGGTGCCGTGAGCCATATGGCAAGCGGTGATACGTGTGACAACCGACTACTGAGAGGGGAGGGGCTCATGCGAAAGTTCGAAGACACACGCGTCGTTCCAGTGCACCGCTTCACACGCCGGCTACAGTGGTTCGCTGCCGCGGTCGTGTTGCTGCCGCTCGTCCTGAGCTCCAGCGCGCACGCCGGGGAACCGTTCGTGGGAGTTGACATCGGCGCATCCAAGCCGACGAACAACTTCTATCGCCGGCACGTGTCGAACGGCGCCACCGCCAATCCGTTCGCCGGCTACATGCTCAACAAATACCTCGGCGCTGAAGGGCAGCTCCATTTCACCTTCCAGGAGCCGAAGGAGGACTTCGACTACTCACGGTCGACCCAGACCACGTCGCTGTTCGGCTTCACGGTCGGCCCCCGGATCGCGCTGCCGCTCGACCAGAACTTCGAGTTCTATGGCACCGGCCAGGGCGGATTCTTCACGGGCATGAGTGGGGCGCTGACCCACACGTCGGGTGGTCTGTCTGCAGGAGGCGGCTTGGACTACAACCTGAGTCTGAACTGGAAGCTCGGCCTGTACGGACGCTGGAACCACGCCTTCCAGTCGCCGCGTCCCACTACCCTGATGGTCCCGCCTGATCAGCAGGGTCCCACTGACGCGGAATGGGTGACCGGCGGCATCAGCGTCCGGTATCAGTTTGCGCAGCCGCCACCCGCCCTGCCACCGCCGCCGAAGGTTGCGGAAGCACCGCCGCCGCCACCTCCCGTCAAGAAGAAGATCGTGCTGCGTGCGGTGCACTTCGATACCGATAAGTCAGACATCCGCCAGGATGCCGTGCCCATTCTCGATGAGGCGGCGCAGATCCTGAAGGATGAGGGCACCGTGGCCGTCATCGTGGCGGGGCACACCGACAGTCGGGCGAGCGACGAGTACAACCAGAAGCTCTCCGAGCGGCGCGCCGACGCAGTGAAGAAATACCTGGTTGACCACGGCATCGCCGCCAGCCGCATCAAGTCCATCGGCTATGGCGAGACCAAACCGGTCGCCACGAACGACACTGCCGATGGACGCCAGCAGAACCGACGAGTCGAGCTGGATGTTGAGTAGCCCGCGGCGCTTCTCAGCGGCGCAGCCCTAGCTTCTCTCGCTGCTTGCGCCGCGCGACACGGCTCTCCGGCGCGCTCCACACCGCTGTGGTGCGCGCCGCTTCGTCAGGGGTCTCGGCCTGCAGGCGCGCGATTGCCTCGGCAACGAGCGCTGCCTTGGCGTGCGCATAGGCGTCGCGGGGAAAGGCGCCCAAGCGTGCGGCACGCCGCAGCACGGTCGGCGCGAAGCTCTCGACGGGAAACAGCTCGTCGATGACTCCAAGGCGCAGCGCTTGGCTTGCCGGGTACAACGCGGCCCCCAGGATCAGCTCGCTGGCGCGCGCCTGCGCCAGGCGGAGCCGCACGATCTCGAACGCCGCCCGCGGGAATGCCGCACCGACGGCAACTTCGTTCAGACCGATCCGGTAGTCGCCCTCGACCCCGAGACGGTAATCGCACGCCAGGACGAGCACCAGCCCACCCGCAACGGCGTGGCCGTTCATCATCGCCACCGTGGGCTTTGGAAATGCCAGCAGCTGCAGATGGGCGTCGCGATAGAGCCAATACAGGCGTTGCTCCTGCCCTGCATCACGCCGCGGTGCCACGAAGTCGAACCCGCCGCTGAAGAACGCTCCCGCACCGGTCAGCACGACGGCGCGGACGCCGTCGTCGGCGCGGGCGTCGGCCAACGCCGCCGCCAGATCGGTGAGCAAGGTCTCGTCAATCGCGTTGGCAGGAGGACGGTCCAAGATGAGGACGCGCACGCCGCCCTCGCGATTCTCCACTCGTACGGCGCTCATGACGCGGCCTATACGTGCACCTCCGCGCGCATCAGCGTTGTGGTTTCAGTTTTCCGGCGTGCTCGCCCAGGTACGTCTGCGCGCGCTGCGACTCCGCGGAAGGCCAGCGATCCTCGAGACGTCGAATGTGGTCTCCTTCGAAGACGGCCGTCTCCTCACCTTCGATGCGCAACGCCGGCGCGCCCGCTAGCGTGTAGACCGCGGCCCAACGGAACCAGACGGTACCGTCGCGCTCCGTCGGACCTTCGAGCATCTCGACGCTGCGCGAGTCGAAGCGGCGGTCGAACGTGTCCAGCACCTGCTTGAAGGACGCCATCAGCGCCTCACGTCCCTCAATCCGACCGCCGAACGGCAGGTCAGCGAACGTTTCGTACACTGCGTCCTCGGTGAAGAACGAGGCGACCTTCGACCAGTCGTCGGTTGCGTAGGCATCCTCGAAGGCTGCCGCGTAGCTCATGAACCGCTGCATGTTGCTCATGTCTCGTTTTCCCTCCTCGGCGGTGCCATCTTATGTCAGCACGCGAGACGTGACTAGGCCTGCGGCCGGCGTCATTTCTATGGCCCGCTCCCCGTTGGGTCGCTGCAGACTGCCAAGTCCGACAGGCTGCTAGGCTACTCGATCGTTGGAACGCCGAGCCCGGCGGTCTTCGCAAAGGCCGCCGGTCTGTGCTTTGGTGTGTGGCCATGGGTACAGCGACCGAGGTGAGAACAAGTCGCCGGATTGGCGGCCGTCTCGCCGGATGGCCGCTCGTCGGTTGGTCCGCGTTGGTCGTTGCGGCGCTGGTCGTTGCGATCCTCGCATCGCGCGGGGCGGCTGAGGCCGGCGTGCGAGCGATCATTCGGGGAACCGCCCTGACCTCGCTCATCCTGTTCAGCAGCGCCTTCGTGGCGGCGTCCCTCAACCGGACGTGGCCGAGTCCGCTGAGCCGATGGATGCTGGTGAACCGGCGTTATCTCGGCGTCTCGTTCGCCGTATCGCACTTCGTCCACCTCGTCGCCATCATCAGACTGACGACGACGTTGCCCGACTTCGAGCCCAATCCCGCCACGGTCGTCGGCGGCGGGCTGGCGTACGTCTTCATCGCGGCGATGACCGCCACCTCCTTCGATCGCAGCGCCGCATGGATCGGCCGGCGCGCCTGGCGGGTGCTGCACACCACGGGGGTGTACTACATCTGGCTGATCTTCTTCATCACCTACCTGCCGCGGGCGCTTCAATCGCCTGCGTATGTACCGTATCCGGCCGTACTCCTCGCGGCGCTGGCGCTGCGTACCTTTGGACGCGTGCGGCGCCCGTAGGCAACGCGTACGACGCGATCCAACTCGCCGCATCAGCCGTGGCTGGGGGGGGCGCCGTGGAGGTCGCAATCATCGAGACCTTCTTCGGCGGGCAATGAGATCACGGCCCTGGGTCTTGACCCTGAGTCTGCCGGACTGCCAGACTCGCTGAAACAGTCCTGAACCCGAGTTCCGAGCCCAAGAGGGAGGTTCAAGTATGCAGAAGGGGATGAACCGCCAGATCCTGCTGGCCGCGCGGCCGGTGGGGATGGTGAAGGAAAGTGATTTCGCGCGCCGCGAAGTGCCGATTGCGGCGCCCACGGACGGCGAGTTTCTGGTTCGCAACATCTACCTGTCGCTCGATCCGACTATCCGCGGCTGGATGAACGAGGCGGACACGTACATGGCGGCGATCAAGATCGGCGAAGTGATGCGCGGCGGCGGCATCGGCGTGGTGGTCGAGTCGCGCAATCCGCAGTACGCCGCCGGCGACATCGTCTTCGGGATGTTCGGATGGCAGGACTACTTCCTGGCAAGTGCGGGCGATCCGATGCGCCCGATGACGCTACCGAAGGGCATACCGTTGACCGCCGCGATCAGCGTCTTCGGCATCACCGGCATCACCGCCTACTTCGGCTTGCTCGACATCGGCCAGCCGAAGGCAGGAGAGACGGTCGTCGTCTCGGGTGCGGCCGGCGCGACGGGATCGGTTGCGGGGCAGATCGCCAAGATCAAAGGCTGCAGGGTCGTCGGCATCGCCGGGAGCGATGCGAAGTGCACATGGGTAACGAACGACCTCGGCTTCGATGCCTGCATCAACTACAAGACCGAGAGCGTCGCCGCGCGCCTCAGGCAAACGTGTCCGCAGAGCATCGACGTCTACTTCGACAATGTCGGCGGCGAGATCCTCGATACGGTGCTCACGATGATCAACCTGCGCGCGCGCATCGTGCTCTGCGGCGCCATCTCGATGTACAACGCCGTCGAGCTGCCGCCCGGTCCGAAGAACTACATGGCGCTGATCATCAAGCGGGCGCGCATGGAGGGCTTCATCGTCTCGGACTTCATGCCACGCTTTCCAGAGGCCGCCATGCAGATCGCCCAGTGGGTCGGCGAGGGCAAAGTCAAGTACGCCGTCGACGTCGTCGAGGGCTTAGAGAACGCGACCACGGCGATCAATCGTCTGTTCACAGGTGCCAACATGGGCAAGCTGGTCGTCAAGGTTTCGGACGAGCCGGCGTAGGACTGGAGCAACAGCAACCAGGGAAGGAGAATCGTGTGAAGGTGGGAGGTCAGATCGTCCCGATCACCGCGCCCTTGGGGACCACCACGACGCCGTTTTCGGTGACTGTGAAGCGCTGGCGGTCGTGCTCGAGGTCGTGGCCGATGACCTCACCTTCACCGATGATGGCACCCTTGTCGATGATGGTACGGCGGATGCGGGCGTGGCGACCGATCTCGACGTCATCGAAGATGACGCTGTCCTGTACGTGGGTCCAGCTGTGCACGATCACGTTCGGGCTGAGGATGGAGTGCTCGACGCGCCCACCGCTGATGATACAGCCGTTACTGACGAGGGAATCCAGGACCTCGCCTTGACGCTGGGCGCCGCGGAACACCGTCTTGGCGGGGGGCGCCTGGGGTTGGAACGTGCGGATGGGCCAGTCCTTGTCGTACAAGTTGAACATCGGGCTCACCGAGACGAGATCCATGTTCGCGTCGAAGTAGCTGTCGAGCGTGCCGATGTCGCGCCAGTACTTCACGGCACGGTTGCTGCGGTCGCGGAAGGGAAACGCATACACGTTTTCCTGGCTGCGGATCATGTGCGGGATGATGTTCCTGCCGAAGTCGTGGCTGCTGGAGCGCTTGGCGTCCTCCATCACCTCGCGCACCAGGGCCGAGGTGTTGAAGACGTAGATGCCCATGGAGATGAGCGCGCAGTCCGCGTTCGTCGGCATCGGCTGCGGCGCCGGCGGCTTCTCGAGAAACTCGCACACCCGCCATCCGGCGTCCACGGTGACCACGCCAAACCGCGTCGCGTCTTGGAGTGGGGCTTCGGCGCAGGCGATGGTCAGGTCGGCACCGGTGGCGACGTGCGCCGCGATCATCTCGCTGTAGTCCATCTTGTAGACGTGATCGCCGCCGAGGATGAGGACCAGCTCGGGGCGTTCCATCTCGATCGTGTAGATGTTTTGGAAGAGTGCGTCCGCCGTGCCCTCGTACCAGCGGTTGTCGGCGCGTTGCTGCGGCGGGATGACGTCGATGTACTCACCCATGCCACTGTGGAAGATGCTCCACGCTTCCTTGATGTGGCGGTCGAGCGAGTAGGACTTGTACTGGGTGAGGACGTGAATCTTGCGGATGCCGGAGTTGATGCAGTTGGAGAGCGTGAAGTCGATGATCCGGTAGATGCCGCCGAACGGTACGGCGGGCTTGGCGCGGTCGCGGGTGAGTGGATAGAGGCGTTCGCCCTGTCCGCCGGCCAAGACCATGGCCACCGTGCGCCTCAGCTCACGGCTGAGCTGCGCGGGTTGTGACGAGCTGAGCCAGGCGGCTTTGCTGCCCTCGTGTTCCTCAGGTGCGTTCGCTTCCGCATCCAGGCTATATGCCATTCACAGCTCGCCACGGGCGGACTCGGTTTCCACCGTGGCCACCGCAAACTAGGCAGAAGTCTTCGCCGCGTCAATCATGACGCGGGTCGCGACCTCGGGGTGGAACCCGGCATGACCCACGGCAGGAATTAGGTCAATCGCTTGACTGGAGCAGTTGCTCCCGGTAAGCGATCGGGCGGCAGCTTGGGTCAGAGAACACGATGAACGACGTCCCGGCGGATCTCTTCGTGGAGAACTCGATCGTCTCCGAGATGCGCGACACCTACGCGATGTTCGCCGAGATGCGGCGCGCGCAACCCGTGGCGCGTATCGATCTGCCGGTGCGCACCGTTTACATCGTCTTGCGCTATGATGACGTGTCGGCGGTGCTGCGCGATCCCGACACGTATTCGTCCCGCATCATGAGCGCCGTCATGGGACCGGTGATGGGCCGCACCATCCTCGAGATGGGTGGCCAGGAGCACACCACCTATCGCGGGCTGGCGTCGCACGCCTTCCGCCCCAAGGAGATCGAACGCTACAGCGTGCAGCTGATCGAACCGCTGGTACACGAGATGATCGACGCGATCGTGAAGGGCGGAGGTCGGGCCGAGCTGGTCAGCCAGCTCACGACGCACTTCCCGCTCACCATCATCGCGCGCATGCTGGGCGTGCCGATCCGCGACTACGCGCAGTTTCAGAAGTGGTCGCTCGATCTCATCGCCTACAACCCGCGCAACCCGGAAACCGGCTTGGCCGCATCGCGGGCGCTGAAGGAGTACCTGGCACCGGTCGTCGCGCAGCGGAAGGTCGAGCCGCAGGCAGACCTGATCAGCGAGCTGCTGGCGGCGCACGTCGACGGCCGGCGCCTGAGTGACGATGAGATCTTCGGCTTTCTGCTGTTGCTGCTGCCGGCGGGTGCGGAGACGACGTTCCGACTGCTCGGCAACGTGCTGTTCGCGTTGCTGTCGCATCCCGATCAGCTCGACGAGGTGCGCGCCGATCTGGACGGGCAGCTGCCATGGGCGCTGGAGGAAACCCTGCGCTGGGAACCACCGTTGATCGGTACGGCGCGCGAGACCACGCGCGCCGTGACGCTGCGCGGCGTGGAGATTCCCGCCGACGCGCTGGTCTCCGCCATGATCGGTCCGGCGAATCACGACGAGGAGCACTATCCAGAGCCCGATCGTTTCGACCTGCATCGTCACGCCGACGATCACCTGTCCTTCGGGCTCGGCAAGCACTTCTGCCTCGGCTACCACCTGGCACGGATCGAGGTGCTCACCGCCGTGCGCGCCACGCTGCAGCGCCTGCGCAACCTGCGTCTCGACCAGTCGCGGGAGTCGTACATCCGTGGCATCAGCTTCCGGTCGCCGAACTGCCTCCCGGTGCTGTTCGATTCATGAAGCGGTGCGCCACCAAATGACGGTCGCCGCCGATTTGTGATATGCAACGGCGGCATGACGGTCATCGAGCTCGGCAACTCCCTTCTCCGGTTGCGGTTCATCCCTGAGGTCGGCGGCAGCGTCACGGATCTCTCGGTGCGCCGCGGCGGCGACTGGGTCGCGCTGATGCGCCGCGGACCCGAGCCGCTGCCGCGCTCGTCGGACGGCGCCAGCTTCACGCTCGCCCCCTACTCGAACCGCCTGCGCAACGGTGCGTTCGCGTTCGAAGGCAAGGCCTACCAGCTGCGCCACGCCGAGAAGCACGCCAGCCACGGCGACGTCCGCGACCGGCCGTGGCAGCTCGCGAAGCAGACGGCGAGGGACGCGCTCCTGACCTTCGACTCGCGGGCGTTTCCGGACGTGAACTTCCCGTTTCCGTTCGGCGCGCAGGTCCACTATGTGCTGGAGGACAACCGGCTGCACACACAGCTCACCATCACCAACACCGGCAGCACGCGCATGCCTGCAGGCGGCGGCTTCCACCCGTACTTCAACCGCGCGCTCGGCGGTCAAGACGAGAACGTCGAGCTGGAGGTTGCGGTGGGCGGCGTCTACCCGACGGGCGACCTGCCGCTGCCCAGCGGTCCGATGATCGCGGTACCGCCCGAGCAGGACTTCAGTCGGCTGCGACCCCTCGACGTCACCCTCGATCACTGCTTCGGCGGGTGGAACGGCCGCGCGGTCATGCACTGGCCGAAGAGCCGTACCCGTCTGCTCATGGAGGCCACTGCGTCGATGCGGCACGTCATCATCTACTCGCCCCACGGCCAGCCCTTCTTTGCCCTCGAGCCCGTGATCAACGTCAACGACGGCTTCAACCTCATGGCGCGGGGCCAGCGCGACACCGGAGTGGTCGTTCTCGAGCCGGGTGACAAGGTCGCCGCCGCGTTCACGCTCACGTTCGAAGCATGATCCTTCAGGAACACGCGACGGACATCCAGACCCCGACCGGCCCGATGCGGACGTACGTCTTGCGGCCGGTTGCGTCCGGCACGTATCCGGGCGTCGTCTTCTACTCCGAGATCTTTCAGGTGACCGCACCCGTTCGTCGCGCCGCGGCGATGCTCGCCGGCAACGGTTTCGTGGTCGCGGTGCCGGAGGTCTACCACGAGTTGGAGCCGCGGGGCACGGTGCTCGCGTACGACAACGCCGGCAAGGATCGCGGCAACGCCGACAAGTTTGCCAAGTCGGTATCGGCGTACGACAGCGACGCGCGCGCGACTCTCGACCACCTGCAGTCGCAGCCGTACTGCACGGGCAAGCTCGGCGTGATGGGTATCTGCCTCGGCGGTCATCTCGCCTTTCGCGCTTGCATGAACCCCGACGTGCTCGCGGGTGCCTGCTTCTATGCCACCGACATCCACACGCGCACCCTCGGGAAGGGCCAGCGTGACAACACCTTGGATCGTCTCGGCGAGATCCGCTGCGAGCTGCTGATGGTCTGGGGCCGCCAGGATCCGCACATCCCACGCGAGGGGCGGGCGCTGATCTACAATGCCATGACGGATGCGGGTTTGAGCTTCACCTGGCACGAGTTCAACGCCGCACACGCCTTCATGCGCGACGAGGGCGAGCGCTACGACCCGGCCTTGGCACACGTCTGCTACGCGCTGGTCTTCGAGCTGTTCAAGCGTCGGCTTGGGTGAGACGGCCGGTCAGAGCGACGGCAGCACCGCCGCCGGGTTCCAGTATTCTCGCCAGCTGTAGATCAAGCCGTCACGGATTTCGGCGACGCTCATGCCGTGCCAGTGGATCTGCTGGCCGCCGTCGCGGCGCTCGATGGCGATCTCCCACTCGGCCAGCACCATCGCGCCGTGCACCGCAATGTGGTCGAAGTCGAACCGCACCGGCCGCGAGAACGCAAACGACTGGCGCACGAGGTCGGCGAACGCCGGGCGCCCGCGCAACGGTTCGGCGTGCACCGGTGACTGAAAGCTCATGTCCTCGGCCCAGAGATCCAGGTACGCATCGAGGTCCTCGCGCAGCCAGGCTTGGCGGCGCCGCTCGAAGAGCGCGACCGCGTCATCTCGCGTCAGCACGGCACACTCCTGAGCTCACCGGAAGGCGGGGATCACTTCGCGGCCGAATAGCTCGGTGGCTTCGAGGCGATCGACGCGGCCGAACATGGCGATGAAGTGCGTGACGCCGACCGCCACGAACTCCTTGATGCGCGCGATCACCTGCTCCGGCGTGCCGGCGATCATACGCTGATCGAGCTGCTCGGCGGCGGCGCCGAAGCGTTCCGCCCGCTTCGCCAGGCGGTACTGCAGCCGCTCTTCCGTGGCCTCGATGAGCAGGTTGCCGAACCAGCTCTTTTCGATTGCCGCCGCATCGCGCCCGACGGCGCGGCAATGTGCCTCCAACACGGGGATCTTGTCCGCGAAATCACTCAGGCTGCCGCCGAAGTTCCAGCGGTCAGCGTGCTCGGCGACGATGCGGAGCAGGACCTTCTCGCCGCCGCCGCCGACCATGATGGGCGGGTGCGGCTTCTGTACCGGCTTCGGATTGCACCACGCGTCCTGCACGCGGTAGTGCTTGCCCACGAACCTGGCCTTCTCCTCTGTCCACATCAGCTTGCAGATGCGCAGCGCCTCGTCGAGCTGGCGGAGCCGAGTGCCGATGGTTGGGAAGTCATAGCCGTAGGCGGTGAACTCTTGCTCGTACCAGCCGGCGCCGAGGCCGAACTCCAAACGGCCGTTGCTGATGTGATCGACGCTGGCGGCCATCTTCGCCACCAACGCCGGATGCCGGTAGCCGTTGCAGGCAACGAGGGTTCCGAAGCGTAAGCTCGAGGTCTCGCGCGCCAGCGCCGCCATCAACGTCCAGCACTCGAGCGAATCATCCCAGGCGGGGGTGACCACGCCGTAGAAGTGATCGTCGAGCCACACCGAGTCGTAGCCGAGTCTCTCCGCCGCTTGCCAGTGGCGCGCCAGGACTTCGAACGGTGCCCCTTCGAGCGGCGTCTGGATGCTGAAGCGGATGCGCGTCATCGCCGTACGTCTCCCGTGCTGGTTGCGCGTGGACCATTACTCGACTCTGCAGCGCCGGTCCAGCCCCGTCTTGCTACCGCGACAACCATCTGGTATCCGGCGTCTTCCTACAGCGGCCCCAATGGAGTATCCATGGAGCCTCACGGCACCCTACAGCTGCAACGGAGGACAATCATGCGTGCATGGTGCGACGGAATCCGCAAGTATGTCTCGATTGTGGCCTTCGCGGGTTTGGCGGCGCCGGCATACGCGGGGGGTGACGGCGTCATTGAAATCAATCAAGCCAGCGCACTGGCCGGCGGGGTGACACCAGGCGACACCCCAGGCTTCCCGATCACTATTGACGCGACCTTTACGGTCTCCAATCCCGCTCCGCCAACAAGCTTTCGCCTCACGGGCAACCTCTCGGTCAGCCAATTCTTGAACGGCAACGCCATCGACGTGGTGGCTCCGAATGTGACGATCGATCTCAATGGATTCACGATCAGCTGCTTCATTGGGTCATGCTCTGCCAACGGAATTGGATCCCTGCAGGATAACGTCGCCGTTGTGAACGGCGTCGTACGCGGCATGAATAACGGCGTATCGCTTACCGGCAAAGGGGTACGCGTCGAGCGGGTCCGCGCATTCGACAACCAGGTCGACGGCATCCTGGTGGGGAACGACTGCCTGATCGCAGGCAACATTGCGAACGGCAATACTTCCGATGGCATCCGCACCGCAATCGGGTGCACAATCAGTGGAAACACGGCAAACGATAACGGCAACGACGGCATTTGTACGCTCGGAGGGTGCAACGTTACTGGGAACACAGTGAGTGGCAACACGGTCAAAGGACTGTTCCTCAGCGGCACCACCGGCTACAGCAACAACGTCATCAACGGCAACGGCATCACGGTACAGAGCGGGGTCCCGACCGGCCTGAATCTGTGTAACGGAAGCACGACCTGCCCCTAGCAAGGGCTGTCTCGAGGCTGGCCACGGCGCGGATGCTCAGCACGGGGGAACAGGTGAGCGGCCCATTTCAGACTGCACGGCGGATTGCGACGCTGGCGGCGCTCTGCACCATGCCGCTCGCGACGCACGCCGCGACGCCGTTGGGTGAGCTGCGCTACGCCCCAGACATCACCGTCGTGCTCGGGGCGAATGGGGTGACGGTCCGTGGCGGGAGCCTGGCGACGGAAATCAGTGGCACCGTCAGCCCCCTCACCCTCTCTCCATTCCCTCTCGGCGGCTATATCAATGCCTACACGGAGGACGCGGGGGACCCGCTGTTGGTCTTCGATACCACCGTCGATCTGTCCGCGTTCGCAGCGACGACGCTGATCGTCGAACCTCGGGACGTCGTGCGCTTGCACGGTACAACCTACACCCTGGAGTTCCGCGGCGCCGATAACGGCGTGCCGGCCGGCGCGAAGATCGACGCCATCACGCGCATTGCGGACGACTACCTGGCCTTCTCATTCGAGACCACCGTCACCCTGGCTGGCGCGACGTTTGCCGATGAGGACCTCGTCGGCTTCGACGGCAGCACGCGGAGCGTTGAATTCAGAGGCGCCGATGCCGGCATTGCAGCGGGGCTCGATCTCGATGCGGCCTTCTGGTTACCCAACGGCCACTTGCTGCTGTCATTCGACGGGAGCGGCAGCGTGGGCGGCGTCTCTTTCGATGATGAAGACGTGCTCGAGTATGACAGAGTCGCAAACACTTGGGAGCTGGCCTACCGCGGCTCCGCCGCGCCGCACAACTGGCCCGCTGGCGCCGATCTCATGGCGGTATACGCCCTCCTTGCGGCGACGCCGACGCCGACGCTCACCCTCACACAGACGCCGACGCTGACCCCGACCGAGACACCCACGGATACCTTCACCGCCACGCCGACGTCGACCGAAACGTTTTCTTCGCCGCCGACTCCAACCCTCACGCTGACCTTCACACCGGCCTCAACCGAAACCTTCACCCCGACTTCGACCCTGACGCAGACGCCCTCCCTCACTGCAACCCCGACGCCAACCGAAACCCAGACCTCCACCTCCACACCAACGTCGACCGCAACGTTGACTCCGACAGTCGTCCCAACCGAGACGCCGACCGAGACCCCCACCCAGACGTCAACTGAGACACTGACGTTCACTCCGACGCCGTCGCCAACTGACACACCGACCGCCACGCCGACAAGCACCCCTACGCTGGAGGCTACCGCTGCACCGAGCCCCACGCTCACGGCAACGGGAACGCTGCCGTCCACAGAGACCCCGACCGCCACCCCGACGTTGAGCGTAACGGGCGTGCAGACTCCGACGACGACCCCGACCGCAACAGCATCGCCGCTGCCGACCGAGGGATGCGTCGGCGATTGCGGGGGGAACATGACGGTTTCCACGGAGGACCTGATCGCCATGGTGGACATCGCCCTTGGTCATGCACCGATAGCCGACTGTGCCAACGGTGATCGCAATGGCGACGCCACAATCACCGTGGATGAGATTGTGGCGGCGACGAACAACGCCTCCGGAGAATGCCCGTGAGCTGAGAGTTTCCCGCCGCGTACGAGTAAATGGGTACGGATGGAGCTTGCTGAGCAACTCGGAAACTACCTCCGCGCGCAGATGCCGGAGGCTGGTGATCTGCGGGTGACCGGGCTGGTGCGCAAGTCCGGCGGCGCCTCGCGTGAGACCTGGCTGTTCACTGCGAGCTGGCGGCAGAATGGCGCGGGCGGCGGGGGTGAGTTCGTGCTGCGCCGCGATCCGACCGGCAGCGTTCTCGAATCCGACCGCGCCCGCGAGTTCCAGGTCCTCAAGGCGTTGCACGGCAGCGGCATCCCGGTGCCGCGCATGCACTGGCTGGAGCTGGGCACGCAGTGGCTCGAGCGGCCCTTCTTCATCATGGAACGCGTCGACGGGCAGGCGCCGGTGGGCACCTTTCCAGCCGGCTATCCGCCCGCCGTGCAAGCACGCGTCGCCGAGCAGTTCATCGACATCCTGGCGCGCATCCATCGGCTCGATTGGCAGGCACACGGTCTCGCTTCGCTGGGTGTGCCCGCACCCGGCATCGATGCAGCACGCACCCAGCTGGGGACTTGGCGCCGCATCTACCAGCAAGAGTGCTTGGAGCCACACCCCATCTTGGAGGACGCGTTCCTATGGCTCTCCGCGCACCTGCCGTCGACCGAGCGCGTTGCGCTGGTGCACGGTGACTACCGCTCGGGCAACTATCTGTTCACCGACGACGGCACGGTCACCGCGATGCTCGATTGGGAGATGGTACACCTCGGTGATCCGATGGAGGACCTGGGCTGGGCGTGCATGCCGTTCTGGAGCGGGCGCGGCCTCGTCGTCGGCCTGACGACGCGCGCAGACTTCCTGGCGCGCTACGAGCGCACCAGTGGGATCCCGGTCGACGAGCAGCACGTGTTCTTCTATGAGATCCTCGGCACGGTGAAGATGGCGGTGATTGCGTTGACCGGCGTCCGGACGTTTGTGGACGGCAGGACCTCTGAGGCTTCGATGCCGCTCATCGGCTTCCTGGTCCCACGGCTGCTGCGCGATCTGACGACGCAGCTCGAACTGTGAGGCGGTGATGCGTCCCGACATTGGCGATCTCATCCAAGGGATCAAACGGACATTGACCGAAGAGATCCTGCCCACGGTCAGCAGTGACTTTGCGCGCGAGCAGCTCGCCTACACCTTATTCCTCTGCGAGCACCTGGCGACGCGATGGGACCGGGCGCACATCTCCACGGCTGAGGAGCACGCCGACCTGCGTGCGACGCTGACGGCCGCGGTGGAGATCGGACGCCGCGCCGGCGCCGCGCCGCCCGGTGTACATGCGATCCTCGACGCGACCGCGGTCGTACTGGCTGCCGAAGAGGCGGCAGGTCCGCGGCCGCTCAGTGTCACGACAGCCTCCGTCACCGATCTCAAGCGGGCGCTCGTCCGCATTCTCGACGCCTGCGCGACTGCGGAAGCCGCAGCAATCGATGCGTGCGCCGAGATCCGCGACACGCTCCGGGGGTTCATGAAGCGGCAGCTGGTTCGCGATGAGGAGTGGGTCAACACCGCACAGATCGGGTGGTGGTAGACGCCGGACTAAACCAATGGCACGCCCTACACACGGTGATCCCGCAACTCTCTATCGCGCCAAGCACAAGACGCTGCGCGAGGCGGTCGATCTGATTCGTCGGGACGACACGCTGGCCGCACCCATTGCCACGGGACAGCCGGCGGCGTTTCTTGGCGCGCTTGGGGAGCGCAGCGACTACAACGGTCTCACGATCTTCACGGGTCTGCTCATCGAGCCCTACGCGGTGTTCCAGCAACCGGGGGTGCGCCTGATCAGCGGCTTTTACGGACCGATCGATCGGATGCTGAAGTCGGCCGGCGCCAACGTGCAGTACCTGCCCGCGGATTTTCTCGGCTGGGAGCGCTACGCGCTCCTGTCGCGGCCGCGCGTCGTCGTCTCCGCGTTGGCGCCGATGGATGAACGCGGCTTCCTCAGCTTCGGGCTGCACGCCGGCGCATCGTTCAACGCTTTCATGGAGGCGGCACGCGACCCGCACCGATTGGCGATCGGCGAAATCAATCGTGGTATGCCGACCGTGTTGGGGCTCGGACGACTCGGCGGGCATCGCATCCACATCTCGGAGATCGACTGCGTCGTCGAGTCGGACCGCCCGGTCTTCGAGCTTCCGGAGGTCCCGATGACGGACGAGGACCGCGCCATCGCCCAGCATGTGGAGCGACTGATCGAGGACGGGGCGACGCTACAGATCGGCATCGGCTCGATTCCCAACAGCGTGGCGCAGCTGCTGGCGGACGGGAAGAAGGGCGACTTCGGGATCCATACCGAGATGCTGGTGGACGGCATCATGCGGCTGCACCAGGCGGGCAAGGTGACCAATCACAAGGGCGTCTACGACGGCTTCTCCGTCGCCACGTTCGGCGCCGGCAGCAAGCAGCTCTACGAGTGGATGGATCACAACCCCGAGGTGCGCATGCTGCCGGTCGCCGCGGTCAACGATCCGGCCATCATCCGGCGCAACCGGCGCATGGTCAGCATCAACGGCGCGCTGGCGATCGACCTGTCCGGCCAGGTCATGGCCGACACCATCGGGCAGCGGCAGTACTCGGGTGTCGGCGGACACGAGCTGTTCGTCATCGGCGCGCACGACAGCCACGAAGGCCGTAGCATCATCTGTCTGCACTCCACGGCAACCGTCGGCGGCAAACGACTCTCCAGTATCGTCGCCAGCCTGCCGTTGGGGACACCGGTGACGACGCCGCGGCATCACGTGCAGTTCGTCATCACCGAGTACGGCGTTGCCAATCTCGGTATGCTCACCGACACGGAGCGCGCGCGAGCGTTGGTCGAGGTCGCGCACACGGACTTCCGGGAGGAGCTGCGCGCCGCGGCCCGCGAAGGCTACCCTCTCCCAAGCGACGACTCTTGCGGTACGCATGCGTGACGTCATCGACATGTGGGGCAACACGCGGATGGTCGTGCTCACGGCGATGAGCGCGTCGCTGTACGCAGCGATTCTGATCCCCTTCAAGGTGCTGCCCATCATTCCGGGCGTCACCGAGTTCCGGCCGGCGAACGCGGTCCCGGTGGTGTGCTCGTTCCTGTTCGGCCCCGCAGGCGCATGGGGCGCAGCGATCGGCAACGTCATCGGCGACTTCTTCGGTGGCATCGGCCCGGGCGATCTCTTCGGCTTCGCCGGCAACTTCATGTACGGTCTCATCCCATACAAGGCGTGGGAAGCGCTGACCGACGCCGATCCGGTGCCGCACACGCTGCCGGCGTGGATCGCGTTCGTCGCGGTGGTGCTGTTGTCGAGCGCCGCGTGCGCCTTGACCGTCGCGTGGGGCATCAACCTGCTCGGCTTCGTGCCGTTCTCCGTGCTCGCCAACATCATCCTGATCAACAACTTTGTGGTCGCCGTCGTGCTGACGCCGTTTCTGCTCGCGGTGATGTATCCGCGCGTCAAGCGCGCCCGGCTCCTGTACCGCGACGTGCTGCGGCGACCCGCGGAACGCACCCCGCGACGTCGCGCGTTGAGTCGCTTCGGGTTGTTGCTGGTGGTGGTGGCAACGCTGGGGGGAATGGTCGCGGGCAACCTGCTGTCGACCGGCCGTCTCAACGTGCCGTTCTTTGCCCCGGCCGCTATGGCGAACGCCACGCACAACGCGGATGTGGGCTTCGGCTTGCTCCCGCTGATCGCGCTGCTGCTCATCGGCGTCGCTCTGATGTAGCGTGCTGCGCGCCGGTCTCACGGAGGCCATTCGCCTCCAGCAGGTGTCCTTCAGTTATCCGCACCAGCCAGGCGCTGCGCTGCGCGATGTCTCGCTCAGCGTCGGACACGGCGAAATGATCGTCGTGATGGGCGCGACCGGCGCCGGGAAGACCACACTCGCCAAGTGCCTCAACCGGACCATTCCCGCGTTCCAGCCGGGAGCGCTCAGCGGCGAAGTCTGCATCGCCGGTCGTGTGCTGCGCGACGAGGGGGTTGCGGAGTTGGCCGGCATCGTCGGGCTGGTCTCGCAGGATTTCGAAGCGCAGCTCTTCGCCACCAATGTGTTGCAAGAGGTCGTCTTCGGTATGGAGCAGCTCGGTGTGCCGGCCGACGAGATGCGACGGCGCGTGCCGGCGGCGTTACACGCCGTCGGGTTGCAGGGGTTCGAGGGCCGCGACCCGGCGACGTTGTCGGGTGGCGAGAAGCAGCGTCTGGCAATCGCGGCGACCTTGGCGCTGCAGCCGCAGATCCTCGTCTTCGATGAGCCCACCACCGACTTGGACCCGCTCGGCAAGCTGGAGATCTTCGAGGTGCTCGCCGGCATGCGGCGCGCCGGCTACACGCTGGTGGTGATCGAGCACGAGACCGCGGCGGCCGAGAAGGCGGATCGGGTGATCGTGATGAGTGGCGGCCGGATCGTCGCCGACGACGTTCCCGCACGCGTGTTGGCGCGCGTGGACTTTCTGCACGAGCACGGCGTGCGCCCACCCGACCTGAGTCGGCTCGGAGCCCGGCTCGGATTGAGCCCACCGCCGCGTTCGCTGGACGAGGCTGAAGCGGCGGTGCGGGGATTGGGGGTTCTTCCCGCTCCGTTGGACCAACCTTCCCCTAGCCCCCTCCTTGGTAAGGAGACTGTCGATTTTCTCGCAAACAGTGCTTCGACAAGCTCAGCACGAGCGGTTGGGGATTCAATTTCAAAGAAGAATTCCGCTCACCCTGAGCTTGTCGAAGGGTCTGCCTCGCGTTTATCGACAGTCTCTAAGGAGGGGGGACAGGCAACGGCTCTCGTGCAAGCCGAGGCCATCGAGTTCCGCTACGACTCCGGGACGCCGGCGCTGCGCGGCGTATCGATGCGCATTGAGCCCGGCGAGTTCCTGGCGTTGATCGGTCAGAACGGCTCGGGAAAGACGACGCTGGCAAAGCACCTGAACGGGCTCTTGCGACCGCGCAGTGGGAGCGTCCGGCTGCACGGTGCCGATATCAGTACGCTGCCCCTCAACCGCGTCGCCGGCGACGTTGGGTACGTCTTTCAAAACCCCGATCATCAGATCTTTGCGGCCACGGTGTTCGATGAAGTCGCCTTTGGACCGCGTAATTTCGGTCTCGCGCCCGCGGAGATCGACGAGCGCGTGCAGGCCGCACTGCATGCGGTGGGGTTGGTCGACTGCGAGCAGGACGATCCGTTCCTCTTGAGCAAGGGACATCGGCAGCGTCTGGCCGTCGCGTCGTTGCTGGCGCTACGACCGCTGCTGCTCATTCTCGATGAGCCGACGACCGGTCTGGACTACCTGGAGCAGCGTCACATGATGGAGCTGCTCGGCCGACTGCATGCGCAGGGCATGGCCATCGTCATCATCACGCACAGCCCGTGGGTGGTTGCGGAGTACGCGCAGCGCGGTGTGTTGATGGGCGAGGGGCGCATTCTGTTCGATGGCCCGCTGCGCGCGCTCTTCGCGCAAGAGGCCTTGCTGCAGCAATCGCACTTCCGCGCCCCCGACGTGACGCGTCTCGGTCGCCGCTTCGGATTCACGCCGTTGTCGGTCGAAGAGTTCATTGCGGCAATTGGAGGTCGGACAAGCTGACCGCTGAGAGCTGACCGCTGAGAGCTGAAACCCATGCCCCTCTTTCTCTACATCGATCGCACCACCTTCCTGCACCGGCTCAACCCGATCGTGAAGGTGCTGGGCATGGTTTGCTTCTTCGTCGCCGCGTTTGTGAGCCAGCGTCCGAGCGTCGTGTTGCCGGTGGCCGCCGGCATCGCGGTGCTCGTCGTCCTGGCCGGAGCGTTGCCGAACGTGCGCCGGCTGCGGCTGCTCTTCGTGATGGTCTTCATGATGACGTTCATCATCTGGAGCCTGTTCTATCGCGGTGGTGTCCCGCTGTTCGCCTGGGGGCCGATCGGTGTCAGCGTCGAAGGGATGCACTTCGCGCTGGGCATGGCGATCAAGCTCGCCACTTTCCTCGGTGTGGGCACGCTCTTCCTGTCGACGACGAAGATCGAGGAGTTCGCCTACGCGCTGACGCGCGTCGGGATGCCCTACAAGCTGGGCTTCACCATGACGCTGGCGTTCCGGCTCGTGCCGGTCTTTCTTGACGCCGCCGTCACCGTCGTGCAAGCGCAGCGTTGTCGCGGCTTCAGCTTCGACGAGGGCAATCTCTGGCAGCGGATGCGGCGTTACGTGCCGGTGATCGTGCCGGTGTTCATGGGCGCGTTGCGGCGCGCCGACGGCATGGCGATGGCGCTCGAAGCCCGCGGCTTCCAATCATCGCATCCGCGCACCAGCTTCGAGCACTACCGCTTCGGCGCCAGCGATGCCGTCGCGTTGCTCCTCGCCGTGGCGGTGGCAGGTCTCTACGTCCTCCTGTGGCACAGCGGCTACACGGCGGTGGCGGCGGCGTAGGAATTGAGAGGCTTCGAGCGCCTCCTCATGGAAGACGACCTTCATCGGCGCAAGGCATTGCGGGCCTTGGCAAAGGCTTCCTCTGCTGGCACCCCTGCGTCTTGCCAGATCGCAATTCTTCGAGACGACGCTCCGCCTCGGCGAGCCACAGCTCTTCGACGTCCGCCTTGCCACCACGTTCGGCCTCGCGCCTACGTTCGACCCACCACTTCCTGATACGAGAACTCCTGCAGGCGCGCGTTCGTGCGCGCATGCTCAATGGTCATGCTCACGAGGTTCCCTTGGCGGTCGAGATCGACGTAGATGTTCTCGCTGATCTCCTTGGTTTCAGCGACCTCGTTGTCGGTGAACTCCATGAGGGCAGTGTCCGTGTCCGGGAAGTACTTGACTCTCATCTCTTGCTCTCCTTGAACGACCTGTCGAAGAACGCATTGTGCACTGTCTGGCCATCCTCCAACAGAATGACCCGCAGGAACTTTCCCGTCTCGGCGATTCGTGCCCACTTGCGTATACGTCCGTCCGACTGGACCTCGGTCTTCTCTGTGTGATCCGGCACGTGGCTGATCCATTCATCGCGGATCGTAGCGCGGTCCGGCCGCTTGCGCACGTGCTCAAAGTACTGCGTCGTCTTCACCACCATTCTCACGTCCGGCACGCTTGTGGGCCAACGACTCGCGCTTGAGCGGCCGGCGCAGAAACGCTGACGACGAGCAATCGAGTCTTGAGCCGGCCGGCTCGAAGCGCTTGATCCTCATCAAGGCCTCCTCCCCGTCTGCCCGGCGGGGTACGGTGGCTGTAACCCACAACGACCTCCCCACCGGGGAGAGAGGAGGAGCCTTGATGAACTTCTACACACAGCAACACCGACACTACTGCGGAATCGATTTGCATGCACGCGCCATGTACGTGTGCATCCTCGATTCCGCAGGCACCGTGCTGGTGCACCGCGACCTGAGCACGACACCCGACGCCTTCCTGCAGGTGGTGGCGCCCTACCGCGCGGACCTCGTGGTCGCCGTCGAGTGCATGTTCACGTGGTACTGGCTGGCGGATCTGTGCGCGCGCGAAGGGATCGCCTTCGTGCTCGGGCACGCGCTCTACATGAAAGCGATCCACGGTGGCAAGGCGAAGAACGATCGGATCGACGCCCACAAGGCCGCGGTGCTGCTGCGCGGGAGCATGCTGCCGCAGGCGTACGTGTACCCGGCGGCGCTGCGCGCCACCCGCGACCTGCTGCGCCGACGCTGCCACCTCACGCGCAAGCGCGCCGAGCTGCTGGCCCACATCCAGAACACCACCAGCCAGTACAATCTGCCCGCGCTGGGGAAAAAGATCGCCTACAAGGCCAATCGCGCCGGCGTCGCCGAACGCTTTGCAGATCCCAGCGTCCGCACGAGCATCGCGCTGGACCTGGCCCTGATCGACCACTACGACACGCTGCTGACCGCGGTCGAGCTCACCATCATCCGCGCCTACTGTCGATGACCTTTCGATGCGCAACTCAATGCTTGCCTCCCAGACGTGCTTCCCACCTCCGCGTCGATACGAAGCGCATCCCGCTTGCTATCGCCCGATCCGATGGTCGGCCTGTGCCCTGGCTTGCCTGCGTGACCATGACCTGCCTCTGGCGATGCGACGCGAAGCTAGCGCGAGCGCCGATCAGACGTCAAGACCGTTCGAGGCCTGCACACCCGGCTCAGACACGCGAGATCCATCTCGTGGCGGACGCCTGGTTTCTGCGTCGGTCGGCTCCTTTCTTTTACACCTCCCGCGCCGGCTGTTAACCGAAGGAAACACAGTGCGCTGGGCGCACCGGCGCCGCTCTCCACGTCCGTGCTCACGCGGCGTGGCACCGACTGTGCTCACACGTTTCGCTGCACAAGCGAGTCGAACCGAGAAATCAGCGGAGGAGCAACCATGGCGATTCGAAAGAGCGTGTCGTCTCTCAGCACCGCGAAGCTGACCCAGCTGCGGGCGCTACTCGACAAGTACATCAGCAAGCCAACCGACAACCCTGTCGCCGAGCACAAGGCGGCGGGCCAGGATCCTTCCCTCATGATTCATGACATGGGGTTCATCGCCTGGCACCAGCACTTCGTCGCCAAGCTCGAGAACTGGCTGGTCATGAATGGCGGCGAAAAGTTCGTGCCGCTGCCGTATTGGGATCCCGCGAAGCCGATCCCAGCGGCGCTGAACAAAGGCAACACCGCGGTGAACCTGCCGTTGCCGGCAAGCCTCAAGCCGGCCGCGCTCAAGAAGATCAAGGGGTACGCGGCGCTCACCAAGCGCATGGTGCCGTATCACAACAGCGTGCACAACGCCGCCGGGGGGCAGATGCCGAACGCGGATACCTCGCCATCGGATCCGATCTTCTGGCCCTTTCACGCCCTCTTGGTCGCGGTCTACGAACGCTGGCGCAATGGGTAGCCGGGCGCGCTGAGAAGGGAAGTGTTGCATGGCCACGATAGAGTTCTGGATTCAGCTCGAGAACAACCCGTGGGACATCTGTCCGAGCGGAAAAGACCGGATGAGCGGCATGGACGTCAAAGACCTTCGCGGCGGGAAGCCGCCGGAGACGAACGTGACGCTGCGATCACCGGTGACGGGTCTCACCCGCACCGTTGCGCAGATGTTCCAGCCCGTGCGAGACGAGAACGGCAAGGTCACCGATGCGCTCATCCTGCGCCGTTACACCGCGAGCTGGGCGGCACCGGACGATCGTAAAAGTAAATCCATGGGACCTGAACGAGCACGACCCGACCGACAATGGAACGATGGGGACAATCCCTGGGCCGGTGATCGAGTGCAACGTCGGCGATCAGGTGATCGTCCACTTCCGCAACATGGACAACCGGACCCAGCCGGTGACCAAGACCATTCAGTTGCACCTGCCGTTACGCGGCGGGGGCACTACGACGGTTCCGTGGCCGGTCACGCTCGACGAACCCCTCCCGGTTGAGAGCCGCGCGCATAGCCTGCATCCGCACGGCTTCGTCTTCGCGCCGGCGCACGATGGTGCGTACCCGCTTTCCCCACCCGACACGACGGATGATCCGCTGAATCCCGGACAGAAGCTGAATCCCATCGCGCCAAGAAGGGGAGCAAGTACGTCGAGACTGAGCGCTTGTAGCGGCGCAACGCAGTCGAGGCGTGCGCATCGTGACCGAGGACGTTGACGTTTTCGTCCTTGGCGGAGGACCGGCCGGCTGCGCGACCGCCGTGTCGCTGGCCCGCGCCGGCCACTCGGTCGTGGTCGTCGAACGTGGTGCATACGACGACGTACGCCTCGGCGAAACACTTCCGCCGGCAGCCCAACCGTTGCTCAGCACGCTTGGCGTGTGGGACCAGTTTCTCGACGACGGACACGCCGCGTCACCCGGCATCCAATCCGTATGGGGACGAGCGCAACGCTCCCACAACGACTTCATATTCAACCCGTACGGCACCGGGTGGCACATCGACCGCCGGCGCTTCGATGCGATGCTGGCCCACGCCGCCGAGGACGCGGGCGCGACCGTGCTGCGCGAGGCGTGTGTGGTGGCGTCGGCGGCTGACGCGAACGGCGACTGGGAGATCGGCGTGATCCGCGGCGACGTGCGGCGTCGCTGGCGCACGAAGTTCCTCATCGACGCAACCGGCCGCGCCTCGACGATCGCCCGCAAGCGCGGCGGACGGAGGCGCTCCTGCGATCATCTGATCGGGGCCGTCGGATTTCTGCCTGCAGGCTCGCCTCACCGCACGCCGAATCAGTGCACGTTGGTCGAAGCTGTCGAGGAGGGTTGGTGGTATTCGGCGTTCCTGCCCGACACGCGCTGCGTGGTCGCCTACATGACGGACGCGGACCTCTACGCACGCGGCGTGCTGCGCTCTGATTGCTTCTGGCAGGAGCAGCTGGACAAGGCGAGGTTCACGCGGGCACGTGTGCCGGCGGTGCGGCTCGAGTCGCCCCCGATCGTCGTTGCGGCAAACAGCTTCCGAACGGACCCGCCATCCGGACGCAACTGGCTGGCCGTTGGCGACGCGGCGGTGGCATTCGATCCGCTGTCCTCACAAGGTATCTCGAAAGCGCTGCAGTCGGGCCTCGAAGGCGCCCGCGCCGCAGCCGGCCACCTGAGCGGTGACGACACGCTGCTGCACGACTACTCCGCGCGGATCAGCGGCGGGTTCGAGCGCTACCTGCAGGTCCGCCGAGCCTACTACGGCAAGGAGGGCCGATGGCGGCGGTCCGCCTTCTGGTGGCGGCGCCGGGGCTAGGCCTCGGATACCCTAGCCCCGTCTGCTACAGCGTCACTGCATGCCTCCGGTACGTTCCAGCCCATTCGGCTCGTGGAAGTCGCCGATCACCGCCGACCTGATCGTCTCGGCCACAATCGGTCTCGGGCAGATCGCGCTCGACGGCGACGATGTGTACTGGATCGAGACGCGGCCGCAGGAAGGTGGACGGAACGTCGTCGTGCGGTGCACCTCGGACGGACAGCGCAGCGATGTGACGCCCGCACCGCTGAGCGCACGCACTCGGGTGCACGAGTACGGCGGCGGTGACTTTGTCGTCAGCGACGGGTCGGTCTACTTTTCGAACTTCGCCGATCAACGCCTGTATCGCCAATCCTTCGGAGCACCGCCGCAACCGATCACCCCGGAGTCGAGCTGCCGCTACGCCGACGCCGTCGTCGACGCGCGTCGAAGGCGCCTCATCTGCGTGCGGGAAGATCACACGAGCGGCGCGCATGAGCCGACCAACACGCTGGTCGGCGTCGACCTGCAAGACGGTCGCGGCTGCAACGTACTGGTCTCCGGACACGACTTCTACGCAGCGCCGCGTTTCAGCCCGGACGGGTCGCGGCTCGCGTGGCTTGCATGGAACCACCCGAACATGCCGTGGGACGGAACGGAGCTCTGGGTCGCCGAGCTGAATGCCGACGGCTCGCTCAGTCGGACGCAATGCGTCGCCGGCGGCGTGGCGGAATCGATCTTCCAGCCGGAGTGGTCGCCCGACGGCGTGCTGCACTTCGTCTCGGACCGCACGGGTTGGTGGAATCTCTACAGCTGGCGCGATGGAGGTGTCGAAGCGCTCTGCGAGATGACGGCGGAGTTTGGGCGCGCCCAGTGGGTGTTCGGCATGTCGGCGTACGGCTTCGAGTCGGCGCACGTCATCATCTGCTCGTACACACAGAATGGGAGGTGGTTCCTGGCGCGGCTCGATACTGCGACCCGGAAGCTCGAGCGGATCGACACCCCGTTCTCGGAGATCGCCCAGCTGCGCGTGGCCGCGGGTGGTGCGGTGATGCACGCCGGCTCGCCCTCTGAGCCGCCGGCCATCGTGCGCTTGGACCTCGCGACCCGTCGGATCACCACACTGCGGCGCCCCAGCGAGACGCCGCTCGATCCGGGATACATCTCGACTCCCGAACCGATCGAGTTCCCCACCGAGCACGGGCGTACGGCGCACGCGTTCCTCTATCCGCCCTGCAATCACGATTGCACGGGTGCGGCAGGGACGCTGCCGCCACTGCTGGTCAAAGGCCACGGTGGGCCGACCGCAGCAGCGTCGAGCGTCCTCGATCTGAAGACGCAGTATTGGACCAGCCGAGGGTTTGCCGTGGTCGACGTGAACTATGGCGGCAGCACCGGATATGGACGAGCCTATCGCCGCCGTCTCGACGGGCAGTGGGGTGTCGTCGACGTCGACGATTGCGTCAACGCGGCGCGCTACCTGGTGGAGCGGGGTCGCGTCGATGCGAGTCGCTTGGCGATCAGTGGGCGCAGCGCCGGCGGCTACACGACATTGTGCTGCCTCACCTTCCGGACCGCGTTCAAGGCCGGCGCCAGCTACTACGGCATCGGCGATCTCGAAGCGTTGGCCCGCGACACCCACAAGTTCGAAGCGCATTACACGGACCGGCTCATTGGACCCTATCCGGAGCGCCGTGATCTGTATCGGGAGCGTTCGCCGATCCACTTCACCGAGCGGCTGTCGTGCCCGGTCATCTTCTTCCAGGGATTGGACGACAGCGTCGTTCCGCCGAGCCAGGCCGAAGCGATGGTCGCGGCCCTGCGCGCCAAGCAGCTGCCGGTTGCGTACGTGAGGTTTCCCGGCGAGCAGCACGGCTTCCGGCGCGCCGAGAACATCAAGCGCGCACTCGAAGCCGAGCTCTACTTCTACTCCCGCGTCTTCGGTTTCCTGCTCGCAGACCCCGTAGAGCCAGTGGCGATCGAGAACATCGGCGGCTGATGGGGCCTCCTCCCTAGCCCTCCTCCGCTCACGGAGATGTTCGTAGAGGAGGGGACCACATCGCGTTGGCGGGGTTGAGCCGGCGGGACGACTGGCGTGGAACGAGCGGCTCACCAGTGGTGGATTACATACTGTGGCGGCGCGGCGTCCCCCTTGCACCTGTCTGCCGGATCGTGACAATGCAATGCTGACTTGATGCAGCCGCATGTAAATCCAAGCCTGCCACCGCCGTTCCACGAGCTCGGCGAGTATCCGTTCCAAGAGTTGTGTTGCGACCTCTTTGCGGAAGAAGAATCGGTCGCGAGCTGCGAAATATTCGGCACTCGGGGACAGATGCAGCGAGGAATTGATTTGTTCGCTCCTCGGCGCGACGGCGACGGAAGCGAGGTGGCGCAATGCAAATGTTATCGAGGCCTTTCAGTTTCAAGAATCCCTGCGGCTTCTGACAAGTTCTTCGAGCACCTGGAATATTGGCGAGCTTGCAAAGTGAAACGGTTCGTCCTGATCGCGGCTTGCCCACTCGACCGAACCGAACACCATGAAGCGATCCAGGATCAGAAGGCGCGATTCGCTCAGCATGGAATTGCGTATGAGGCGTGGTCGGCGAGGACGCTGCGCCAGAAACTGGCGCCACACCGTGCGATTGCAGAGCGGTACATTTCATCTCGAGATCTGGTCAACAGCATTTGCGGCCGGAGTGCGGGAGACGTTGTCGAGCTGCCGTCAGGGGGCGCGCACCTTGCCCGTGCGCTGGACGCGGCCGGGTCGCAGATCGCGCAGCTTTCGTCGGCGCTTTCCCGAGAGAAGTCTGCACGGCTCGAAGAGGCGCGAACACTGATCAGACGCGGCCAGAGAAGCAGCGCGTACGCCTTGGTCCGCGCGATCCGCGACGATCCAACTTGGAGCACCCTAGAGAAGCCTCTCCAAGCGAGAGTCCTTCGCGTCCTCGCCGGCTGTGTTCTCGATGTTGATGGCGATGCAGCAAGAGTGCAGACGCTAGCCGACGAGGCGCAAGCCCTAGACCCTACGGCAGACGACTCCGTCATACGCGCGGCAATCCGGTATCACGAGAACGGTCCAAGAGCAGCACTCGCCGGCCTTCCCTCGGCCGACAACATCGACACGTTGAACTACCGGCTCGGGCTCTTGCTCGAACTCGGAGAGACCGAGCAGTTCCTGGCAATCCTGGCTAACGGACCCGACACGATCGAGGTGAACGCCGAAACGCTCCGCATACAAGCGCTGGCGTCGGTCACCACGAGAGATCTTGCCGGAGCTCGAAGGCTTGTCGACCGGGCACTGGCTCAGGAACCGGAATGGGAAAGCGTGCGAGTGGCTGCGGGCGTTGTCGAGTACTACTCGGCTTTGTCCGCGGCCGCCTTACCCGAGCAGCTCCCTCCCGTTCCCGGCCCCGTTCCGTGGGAATTCATTAAGCGGGATGACGAAAGCCGCGAGTATCTCCGAAGCGCAGAGAATCGGTTCCATCTCCTGTCAACAAGCCCTGAGCGCCCGCCGGAGTGGCGCCGCGTATTCTCCCTCTGGAGATTCGCCTGCTTGGCGAACGATCCGAATAGACAACCCGAAGCATCGGAACTCTGTCGCTCTCTTCTATCCGACGAACCTGGCGATCCGAGGGTTCTCATGTGGGCCTTGGCCCGCGGGTACGATGTCGATATTGCCGCGAGCCGGACGTTCGTCGAGGCGAGCTTGTCTGAGGCACCCGATGCGCCTGATGCTGCTTCACTTCTCGTGGCAATGTGCCTTTCGCAGGGTAAATCGGCTGAGGCGCTGGAGCTTCTGGACCGCACGAAGGACGTTTTCGTGCAGGCCGGGCTCCTGGAGCGATGGCTATTCTGGCGGGTTCAGGTGTTGTCGGCGCGTGGCGCTGTAGCGGAGGCGTTGCAGGTCGCGGATTCTTGCAAAGATGCGGCCGCTCGTCGCCAACTCCGCCAGCTCGCTCTGCAGGGAAAGTTCGAGCAGGACGGCCAATGGCAGGAGCTGTTGCAGCATCTCGAGTCTTCATTTGAAGAGACTGGCGACCCACGTCTGCTGTACGACGCTTGCAACCTCAAGGCTCGTCTTGAGGACTGGCCATATGTTGCGGATCGAGCGAACAGATTGCTCGAGTTGATCGGGACGCCGGCTGCCGTCCACCTCGCAGCTGGTAGTCTCTGGAACGCAAAGCGGTTCACGGCGTGCTTGAAGCTGCTAGACAACGGATCGCGAGTCTTCCCCGGCGGTTCCCTCCCGCGAGAGCTTCGCCGCCTCCGAATCTACTGCATGCAAGAGGTCGGGCTCGTTTCCAAGGCGGTCGTTGAGGCTGAGCACCTGAGTCATGAGGAACAGAATACTGACAATCTGCTCGCATTGATCCAGTCGCTAGTTCTCACCGGAGACCTCAAGCGAGTTGCGGTGTCGGCCCGGTCTCTATCGGCTCAAGATGACGTTCCAGCGCGGGATCTGTTACGCGTGGGGCGGCTGCTGGTGTCGGAGGATGTCAACCTGGGTCGCCAGCTCTGGCGCCGAGCCGTTCAGCTCGATCTCTCGGACCCGACCACACTCACCGCGGCCGTCGATCTCGCCTATCGGCTCGGGCTCGAGGAAGAGGTGCGTCCCCTGCTGGAACGGATGCACGCGCTTGCGGCCGAGGGTTCTCCCGCCGTACGGAGAGTGGGGTTCGCCGAATTGATCTCGATGTCGCGCGCTTGGGCGGAGCAGCTGCCCGCAGTTGAAACCACATACCGATCAGGCCAGGTCCCCGTCCACGTTCTCGCCCAATTGCTGAAAGTGCCGCTCGTGAATCTAATTCCAGGAACCGGTAGGCGGAATCGAATTAGTCCCGATCCACGGCACCAATTACCTATGCTGATTCGCCACGGAAACCGGGGTGCGGGAGAGACATCCATCCTGGGAGATAACACGCGTCGGCTGCACATCGACATTACGGGCATGCTGGCCGCGCACGACCTCGGAATACTTGACGCCGTCGAGCGCTGCTTCAAGGCTCTATGGATTTCACCCTCGGCCATGCCCGCCTTGGTCGTCCAGCTGGCCACCTTGGTTCCCCAGCAGCCCGTGCATCTTTCCGGTCAAAAGCATGTTCTCGAGCTGCTGGAGCGTCAAGGACTCTGCGCGACAGAGGCTCCTACTGCGCCGCCTCGCGGAGATCCCCATCTCGTCCGCCGAATGGGAATCGAATGGATCGGCGTGCTGGAGAGAGCGGCGGCGCAAAACGGCTACCTCGTAGAGCACCTTCCGCTGACCAGCAACGACGACACGCGTTCCCTCGTCACGCTGAGCGAACGCGATGCCGCACGCATAGTCAACTGCCGAACTCTGGTCGACGCTCTCCGGCGCGATGGCGTTCTGTCGTCCGACGCACACAGCAAGGCCATCGACCGACTCGGCAACGAGGGCATTCAACGTTCCGATACAGTGCCCCCGGAGCGGGGATCGATTGTATATCTGGTCGCAAGTACGGCGGGCGTTTTGGCCGATTCGAATCTCCTGGACCTGATCTGTGATCACTTCGAGGTCTACGTAGACCGACGATACGTGGAACAAATCCGTTCCGAGCTCGCCGGTGTCGATGCGGCGGGAGTCCTACGCGGTTGGCTCCAAACCCTGGTCGACAGAGTTCGAAACGGATTGATGAGCGGCGTCTACCAAACCACGCAGGTCGATGACGAAGCACCAAAGCTACAAGCGGCGGAGAGGGGGGGCGTCAGCCTCGACGTTCGAGCACTGGGTGACCTCCTTGCATTCGCAGTTCAATCGGGTGACGCCATCTGGGTTGACGATCGCTATGTTACCTCGTTCTCGAATCGCGACGGAGCGCCCGTCGTGGGGATACTGGAGGTGCTTCAAGAACTCCGTTCGCGCTGCGCGATTGACGAGCCTCAGTACTACGAGAAGCTGCTGCAACTCCGCGCGTCCAACGCGCGATACGTCGCTCTGACGCCTGAGGAGCTCCTCTACTACCTCAAGGACGCTCCAATCACCGAGGGTCGCCTGGTCGAGACCAACGCGCTGTCCACGCTGCGCCGGTATGTTGCCGCCTGTCTTCTTGATCGCGCCCCCTTGCAACGTGGACCCGCACCGCAAGGCCGGGCCTCGCCATATGGCGAACTCAATTTCGTGTTCCAGACATTGACCGCAGTGACCCTGACGCTCTGTCGCTGCTTCGGAGAAGCTCCATCCATCGAGAGCGCTCAAGCGTGGGCCGATTGGCTGTTGTACAACGTGTATACCGGTACCTTCGGCGTGCGGGAGCTACTGGTTGCTGACATCAGTGGCGACGGCCTTGACTTCATCGGCCGGGACCTCGCAGTTGCAATCTGGGGTATGCTGACCGTCTTGGCTGACTCCGGCGCAGGCGCGACCGATGAGACGCGAAGTCGCTACATGCACTGGATCGAGGAACGCATTCTCCGCAGACGTTTCAAGGCGGACCCGGCCGTGATTCTGCCGACGTACCTCGCGTTGAAGGCAGTCGTGATCGACAAATTGAACGCCTACCCCGAGAGTACGCCTGAGGGCGCAGTCTACCGAATCGCGTTGCAGCGGATGTTCTTGGAAGCCCCGCCGGCGGTTCGAGACGAAGTCAAACGCGATCCCGAGCTGTTTCCTCGCATCGGGCTGGCCGTCACTTGGACGATTCAGGTCGGACCCGTAACCTTTAGCGCGCCGGAGTTCTTTCGTGCAGCGGCGGATGCGATCAATGGGCGCGAAGCCGTGGTGTGTGCCCAGGGCGCGACATCGTCATTCACGGTGAGGAAGGCTTCCAGGCAAGGGGACGAGCGCCTCGCCATCGAAGTAGTCGAGCAACAAGGAAGCACGCAGTTGCGCGCATCCGACCCCATATTCCGCCTCTTGCAAGACTCGCCTGCCGAACGAGAGGCGGTGCTCCGCGAGAACCGAAACTGGTTCGATTGTGAGGCATCGCGGTGCGAAGCCGCGATCAATGAGATCATGAGCACGGCCGATCCGGCATTACGCATCGAACGGTTAGAGAGACGGCGGGCTTCTTCGGCGGCGTGCTACTACGAGCGCATCGCTGAGGAACTTGAGCATTCAAGAAGCTTCGACATCAACGACCTCTTGCCGCCGTCGGCCAGTGATCTGCTCAGCCACTTTAGGCTCGATATTTCAGAAGCAGGCAACGACCGGAGTTTCAAGGCGATGTTGTCCGAGGCTTCTGAGCAGTTGATCGCGGAGGAGGGGATCAAGGAAGCTCTCGGTCGTGTAGCATCCTTCCCCGTTCCCACTCCAGCCCCACTTCTGCGGGAGCTAAAGAACCTGACAAGTTCCGCGCGCAACCAGATTATCGAGGCGCTGGAGAGGCAATGTCATTCACCTATAGGGCTCTTGCACGTGATTGAGCTCGCGGTGCCACTTTTGAGTGATGACGAGATACCACGCCAAATCGCGATTCGCGCCATGGATGCGCTATTCGACGAGCCCGCGGCCACAAGAGAATTCGAATTGTTTCACGCAATCCTAGAGAGGGTACACACGGAGCTGTCGAGCTGGGTGGACGTCAGCACGTGGCCGGCCTCGGTCAAGCTTGCCGTTGCTTGGGCCCACAGCCACAAGCTGCACGCCATATTCTCCAGCACCCTCGCGGATGCAGACAAGCTCGCGGAATGGATCGAACAGGCAGGATCGCAGATGGGCAGCGAATCGCTGGGCCGACAACCGGAAACGTGGAACGACGCACTCCATCCCAGATTGCTTCGCCGAGAGGACATTCTTACGCACGGTCTTGCGTCGGTGTTGCAGGGCAGCAGCGCAGAAACAATCGAGTCGCTGCGGATTCCGGAGCGAATCCGCTCAATCATTTTCGGCGGCCCGCTTGGGGCTCAGTTGCCGGGCGGGCCGCTATTGAGAGATCCAGCGTTGACGAGAAATTGCGCCGGCTCGATCTTCGGCGGTGACCGGGCCACTGTGTTGCGTGCGGTCGTCGGTGCCGAAGTGTCGGAGTCGGTCTCGTCTGCGTCTCTTCATGGCGTGGTTAGTCGCGCCCTCGACGTCCTCAAGTATGACGTCGCTTCTCAATATGCCTGGGTGGTTGTCACCTCCATTGTTTGTGATCTTCCCATCCACGAGGACTTGCGGGAAGAGCTGAGAGCTATCCTCTTCGCGGTGGATCTAGAGGCACTGTGGTCGCGAGATGCGTTCTCGGGCTATCTCGCTATCCGTTTCGCTGCAGGGCAGGTAGCGCACATCGACGACTGTGCACTTCGCGCCAGCGTGGAAGAGGCTCTCGTCAAGATCGCGCACCATCTCGATGGGCTCGGGAAACGGCAGAATCAACTCAGCGCCCCTGTGAGCATCGAGGACCACGCCATCAACCTGATTGACGCGGCATTGCGTATTGCCCACTACCCTGGCGAGGAACAGAAGACGAGCACCCGGTCGGCGCAACTGCTCATCAAGCTTCTCAATGCCTCATCCGCCGTCTCGGAATCAGTGAGGAGTACCGCGCCCCGACTCGTTTGGGAACTCCCCGCCAGACAGCTCCACGGGATGTGGCAAGTAGAGCTGGAGTTGCGGGCAAGGGCGGGTGGACAGGCCGTCTAGCGGCCCTCTCGGCGTTGCTATCCATGGCCTCGACAGAGTACTGGATCGGCTACGCAGACTGGCTCGACTTCTCCTGTTCGTTGCTGGGCGATCGTCGCGCAGATCGAGAGGCCTGCCCGCACCCCGTGGTTGCGGGTCCTTGAAGCAGACTCGACGCGCCGGGGCGTTCTCCGCTTCACCACGAGCTTGCGACGCGGGCGCAAGGTCCTGACGGTCAAGTCTGGAAAGTAGAACTTCAAGCGTGAGCATTCGAGCTGTCGGCAGCGTTGTGGAATGGTGGACTTCCGCTTCATTCGACCGCGTCGACCCGAAGGGTGAGTCGTCAGCTTTCGGCGATCGGCGCCGGATCACACGGCTCGATGCACATAGGCTGTCAGCACTCAGCTGTCAGCCATCAGCTCGAAGCGGTTCACGTCCGCAGATGCTCAGAGGATTGCCGGGCGAATTCCTATGGATGACGGCTGGACGCTGAGAACTCACCGCGGTGATGTCACCGTCACCGGGCTGACCCGCACGACCCGCACCCCCACGCTTGCCTTCAATCATGGGCGCCAAATGGAATGCGACTTTCGAGGCCTCATCCAGGAGCCGGAAGATCAGCTCTAGACATCACGCGCAATCGGCAGCAGCCGAATGCGCACCGCGGCATCTTCGACGGTGACGATGGCGCCTTGGCGGAGCGAGTCTTCAATGTCCGCCCAGCATTCGCTGAACCTGCGAAACAGCGCCTCGGGGTGGGTATTGCGCACCCGAAAGATGATGACCGACGGACCTGCTACGCCGGAGAAGGCGAGCAGATGGCCGTAGTCCAGGTCGTGGGTGACGATGACTTCGCCACCCGCCTTTGCTGCCTTGATGATCTCCGGGTCCTCGGCTCGCTCCAGCCCGATGTCTTGCGCGTGTCGGCATGGATGCCCAGCCGCCACCAATCGCGGAGCCAACTGGGGCAGCACGTTCATGTTCAGCAGCAGCTTCACGCCGCGGCCTCTGCGCGTGGCACAATGCGCTCCTCCATGGCCCACGCCGCGTAACCGAGTGCTTCGTAGACATCCTCACGCTCCAACTCGGGCCACTCGGCCAGGATCTCGTCGATCGTCATACCCGAGCTGAGATAGCTGAGGATCGAAGCCACCGGCATCCGCAGCCCGCGGATACAGGGCTTTCCAAAGCACTTGTTCGGGTCGAGTGTGATGCGCTGAAACCGATAATGACGGATCTCCATGAGTCTTCTCCCGGTTGTGTCGCCAGTCTAGCATGGCTGGCCCACCGCGCAGCAACGAGCCGAACTTGTCGGTGAGCCTGCCGAAGCGGGCGCCCCAGAACGTCTCGTGGATTGCCATCCTGATCGTGCCGCCTTCACAGGGCTTGGCCCACACGCGGTTGTGTTTCTCGATGCTGTCGAGCGCTATGATCAACCCAATCGGCGAGCTGGGCGGCGCCGGCGGCTTTCCGAGCATGCCGTCAGACGCCATGAACACCACGCCCTCGGCCTCGAACTCGGCATGCACATATGCTGTCAGTACTCAGCTGTCAGCTCGGAGCGGTTCACGTTTCGCACAGGCGCGGAAGATTGCAGGCGAGATCGACCAATCAACCACCGAGGCACCGAGCACGGAGAACCAGCCGTCCGCCTTCAGCAGTGCCCTTTAGCGGCAGGTCAGCCGGGCGCCGGTCTTTGAGAGCCCGCACTTCGGGCGGAGCGCGCCGCTCGGGTTGAACGCCAGGCTGCCGCACAGTCCGGCGTCAGTCTGCGCCGCTTCATCCAGCACGACGAACACTCTCACCAGTGGTGGATTACATACTGTGGCGGCGCGGTCGCCTGGTCGTTGGCCTGAACCCGCTCGGACTGCGGCGGGCCCACCGGCGGCTTGCCCATCTCGGCGCAGATGCGGCGGATGTACTTGGTGTGCGAGTACTCGTGATTGATCATCCGCCGAAACACCTCCGCCGCTTCCATCGCGGCTTCGGGACTGCGGATGGCACGGAAACGCAGCCCCGCCAACCCCAGCGTGCGGGTACGCACGGCCTGCGCGTACTCGAGGATCGCCGCGCCTGACGGCAGGCGCGCGTCGCGGTTGTTGACGTTGTGCACACCGAACCCGTCCTGCAACGCTGGCGTCGCCAGCAGCAGCTGGCTGGCGGCGTTTGCCGCTTCCATGTCCTCGACGAGCGCGATGTGGCCGAAATGGTAGCTGATACTGATCCCGTCCGGCCGCGGCGGCAGCCACAGCAGCTCGGCCTGCGACAGCGACTCGATCATGCTGTACAAGTGCCCTCGCGCCGCGTGCAGCTCCTGGCAGAGGACGCTATAGGTCGGGGCAGCGGTTGCGTGCCCGGGTGACGTCTCGGCCATTCGGCTACGCTTCCACAACGCCGTGGCTCCAGCAAGCCTTCCGCCCCGGCGCTCGCACGATGTGTCAACCGATTCGGTGGCTGGTTCGTTCCACTCGTGAGGAGCGATCCGAAATAGAAGCACGAATGCGCCTTCCCCCCCAACCCCCTTCGGACGCATTCTCAACCACGCGCCAGGCCCTGTCGGATGCCGTCGCCCCCCCGATACGTATTCGACACCTGGCGCGTGGTCGTCCCGCCGGATCCTTCAGTGGAGGCGCGGCCGCGCCGATCGATCTGTCAACCGCCGCCGGCGCTCGTTCGCGTCCAACACCAAGCCGCGGAGAAGATCATCGGTTGAAAAACGCGACCGACAGTCCCGTGGACTACGACGACTTGTACCGAGCCCACCACGCGCGCGTCCTGCGGCTGTGCCGGCTCCTGCTCTCGGATCCCCACGAGGCCGACGACGTGAGTCAGGAAGTCTTCTTGAAGCTGCTGCGTCAGCAGCGAACCGTCGGACGGTCGTTTGCCTCGCACGCATCACCGCCGCGTGTGCTGCCGCGTCCAGTCTTCGGCGCGTCGGTGAGCTGGGCGACTGCGGCCGCGGCGCTCATACTGCTGGTCGGGTTCGCATGGGGTGTGGGGTGGTGGGTGAGCGACGAGCCGGTGTCGCTGGCCACACGCACGGCCAACGTCTCGGCGTTCGCGGCGGACGTGTCTGCAGCGCTGTTTGCGACGAACGACGCGACCGGGCTCTTGCAGCTGGCCTCCGACGCACCAGACTTGCAAGCGGCGCTCGAAGCCGGATGGCCGTGCACGCAGGCGCGTTTCCTCAACGGAGAGTGTGATGACCAGGTGTCTGCCCTCTTCTTCGAGGGACAGTGAACAAAGGAGTAGTCTCATGAAGCGCTCGAATGCTTTGTTGGTCAGCCTGATTGCTGCCAGCCTGTGGTCGACGGCGGCTCACGCACAGCCGATGGGCCCGCCGCCAATGATGGGGCGGGGACACATGGGCCACATGGAGCTCGGGGAAGGCCCCGGCATGATGATGCCCCTGGTGCTCCAGCACGCGAATCTCACACCGGACCAGAGCGATCAGGTCCACAAGATCATGGAAGCGGATCATGAAACGCTGCGGACGCTGTTCGCGCAGTTGCATGCCGCCAACGATCAGTTCGGCGATAAGCTGTTTGCTCCTGGCAATCTGCAAGCGGCGGATCTGACGCCGCAGATCCAACGCATCATGCAGCTGCGGCAGCAGCTCATGGAGCAAGGGATGAAGACGGCGCTGGCCATCCGCGCCGTGCTGACGCCGGAACAATTGGCCAAGGTGGCGCAGCTCAAGGACCGGATGCAGAAGCTGCAGACCGAGATGCGCAGTATCTTCGAAGCGAAGGACTAGCGACGCGGCGGCATGATCGCAGGGGGAGCTGGGGCCGAAAGTCCTGAGTGAACTAGCGGCACGTCAGCACGTTGCCGCCAAAGGAGAACTTGCAGGCTGGCTTCGGACCGCCCGTCGGGTTGAAAGCGCCGATCGCGCATGGTCGCTGACCGCACTGCGCTCCCAGGATTGCTGAGACGCGCACCGGCGCCTCGCCGGCCGCGACCTGGAAATCGTTGCCCTTGCCGCGCACGCTGATTGTGAATCGCCCCGGCGTCTTTGCGGTCTTGTCCCAAATCACCACGCGGCGGATGCCGCCGGCGAGCGTGCCGGCGCTATCGCCGAACGTCCACCGGGTATGGGCCCTATTGACCACCCAGCCCGGAGCCTTGAGGCCCGGGCGCGCACCGGGCGGTACGGTGCGCGTGAAGAGCGGTACGCCGTTGCTGTCTTCCACCGTGAAGCTGAAGCCTTCGGTCACCGGATCGATCGGGGTCTTCGCCACACCCACCTTCACCTCGCCGGACAGCGACAGCGTCTCATCCCCGGAGGGGTCCAGATCCTTGCCGATACGTATCCGCTGTTTGCCCATCGGCACGCTCAGCGCATCGGCAGGATCAGTGCCCAGATCGACCTCATCGGTATCGAAGGTGCCATCTTCATCTCGATCCAAGGCCGCCCGCCGGCCGGATCCCGGCGGTACGCAGGTGTACGTCAGCTCTTGCCCGGGCGTGTTGGCGAGGGCGCGCAGGGAAGCGTCAGTCAGAAACAACTCGGAGGCACGATCGCTCTGGAAGTCCCCCAAGGCGAAGAGCTTCGTCCAGCCGCGCTGCTCACCGGCGACCGTGCCCTTGACGACGACCTCGCATTCAACCTTCGCGGCGCGGGCAAGCAGGAGATCGATGCGCGGACCCGCGACGGCGGCGTTGGTGCTGGTCAGCGTCACCTGCTGGCCGACGATCGGCGCCAGGTTGCTGTCGAACGCGAGCATGAACTCATCGACCTGACGGCGTTGGGGATCGCCGCCGGGGAATTGGAAGACTCCCCCATTGTGGAAGGTGAGCAGTGTGTCCACCGCACCGTCGTGGAGAAAGCCAAAGCCGCGCACTTGATCGCCCATGAAAGGGCCGCCGCCGGAGAAGCCGAACATGCCGACCTTCTGGTAGAGGTTGCGCAGGTGCGGAATCTTGAGGTGTTGAGGCTCTCCCTCGAAGGTGGAGAAGCCATCGCCGCCGAAGAAGCCCGCCGCGGGGTCCAGACGGTGACATCCGTTACAGTTGAAAACGGTGTCCGATATCGGTCCGAAAAAGAAGTCGTGCCCCGCTTGCTGGTCGGGTGTGAGCGAGTTGTCCAACGGACGCACCGGATTCGGCGGGTAGGTGACCTGCAGAATGAAATCCGTGAACGCTTGCATCTCTGGGTCCGTCAGCGGCCCGCTCCGTCCAAGCAGGCCGGCGAACGCGACGTTGAACTTCTTGAAGGCGGCGTTCTCATCGAGCGGGTTGCCGCCGGTATCGTTGCCGCCGGTGCGGTCGCCGCGCCAGTGCATCGGTCCGTGATTGGCCATCCCACGCAAGCTCTGCGTGGTCATCGGCCCCTTCATGGGATGGAAGTCCGGATTGCCGAACGGGCCGAGGCGAAATGGATTCGGATTGTTCAACACGACGTCGTCGGGATTCCCTAGGTCCCAGGCCAGGCTGTCGAAGTCGCCGAAGATGTGGCAGCTGGCGCAGGCGGTCTCGCCGTTGCTCGAGGTCAAGAACGCGTCGTATAGAAAGCGCCGCCCATTGACGACGCTGGCGGGCTCGGGGTTATGCAAAGACACGTGCGCCTGCTCGCTACGACTCACGGTATCGACCACCGAGACGGAGTTGTCGAAGCGGGTCATGACGTAGAGGCGGCTGCGGGCTTCGTCGAGAGCCAGTCCGCTCGGGCCGCCACCGCTGACGAGGATGTGGTCTGCGGCGTTGGGTACGAACGAATCGGCTTCGAGCGCCGCTGTGCTGAAGACACCGACCTTACTCGAGCCGAAGGCCGCGACGTAGAGCGTCGCCCCGTCGTTGCTCACGGCCATGCCGAGCGGCGTTGCCAGGCTGTCGTCCTTCACACCGGCCGGGCTTGGGACAACGCTGTAGTTGATGTGCTTGTTCAGGTGCCGCGGCAGCACGCTGCTGCCGTCGAGGACAGTGATCCGTGCTTCATGCAGGTGACCACGCACCGTGCTGCCGCCGAAGATGCCGGGCCCTTCGAAGCGCACCTCGTTGCGCGCCTCGCCGTTGGTGACGTAAACCCTGCCGCTCACCGGGTTCGCCGCCATGTTGAAAATGATCGTCCCCACGCCGCTGAAGGAGCTCGCTTCCACCGGCGGGTTGGCGGTGGCGTCGATGGCAAAGACGTCTTTGTCCGGCAGCGAGAAGTGCACCGCATTGCTCCAGTTGCGGCCCAGCTCGTCCTCCCAATGACTGCTCCCGGGGTTGAACTTCACGATCAGCCCGGTCTCGGGGTGCGGGATGCCTTGCACGTTCACGTCGGGTCCCGGCGACCCGCCCGGCATCGTTTGGCCACCGACGACGCACGGTCCGGCGCTCGCACCACCGTCGCAGACCGCGCCTTCAAAGACGGCCGTCGTTTGGTTGCCTGAGTGGAAGACGGCGGCGTAGACGGTGTTGCCGTCCGGGCTGACGGTCAGTGCCCGCGGCGTGTCGCCGAACAGGGTGACGATGCTGAGCGGCGTGCCGCCGAGCGAGGCGCCGAGGCTGAGGGCATCGAACACCCACACGTCGGCGCGGTCCACGCCGGGTGTCATCAGCTGCGGGTCGCCGGGACGGTTTTGTCCGCGATGCGCCGTCGTAATGAAGGCGCGGTTGCCGCCCGGACCGGCGAAGACGATGTCACGCGGCTCGTCGCCGACGAGCAGGGTGCGGACGACACGCGGCGGTGTCGCCGCCACGTTCACGATGCTGACGCTGTCCGAGAGGTGATTGACGACCCAGACCTCGCCGTTCGTCCGCGCGGCGATGGCAACCGGCTCGAGACCAACCGCTACGGACCCGCTGTGCGTGATGCCGCCCGCGCCGACGGCGAATATCTCCAGCCGGTTGTCCGGAGTATTGACGGCGAACAGGCGGGTGCCGTCGGGCGACATGGTCAGCGGACGGACCTGGCCGCTTTCGAACGTGACGAACGAGCCCGCATGCGCTGGTCCGGCACCGACGAGCCCGCACGACAGCAACAGTAGGCCCGTGGCTCTTCTGAGTGCCGGACAACGCCCGCGTAATCGCATCATGCTCCTCCTGAACCCACGAAAATGTCGATGTATGTTCATCTACCATCGGACCACCGCATACGACAATCCAGATTCGCGCTGCATGTCGAACCGCGAGTGCATCCTGGCGAAATTACGGTCTGTCCGTTGCACGCCCCCGCCACCATCGGTCTACAGACCTTCGCCGATCCTTCAACATTCTAGCAGAACTACCGCCGGCAGCGCTGGTATTTTTCACGCGCTCGCCGCACTATGCGGAGCCATGGCAGCGCAGCATGCGTGGCGCACGGCAATCGTGACCGGGGCGGCGAGCGGGATCGGGCGATCGTTTGCCGAAACCCTCGCCGGTCAAGGCAGCGTGGTGGGACTGCTCGACGTGTCGGCCGCCGGACTCACGACGGTGGCGGAGGCGATTCGCGGCAAGGGTGGACGTGCGGAAACGCGCGTCGCGGACGTCAGTGCAGCGGAGCAAGTGCGCGACGCGGTCGCCGAGCTCACGTCCAAACTTGGTGGCCTGGACCTCGTCGTGCACTGCGCTGCGATCCTCGGGCCCGGGCATTTCGCGGAGCAGACGGCGGAAGCCTTCGAGCGGGTGCTGCGCATCGACCTGCTCGGCACCGCCAACGTTGTACGCGCCGCGCTGCCGGCGCTACGGCAGTCGCGCGGCTCGATTGCCTGCCTTGCCTCGACCGCTGCCGTGCACGGTTGGCCGGGGTTGGGTGCCTACTCCGCCGCCAAGTTCGGGGTGGCGGGTTTCTGCGATGCGGTGCGTCCGGAGCTGGCGCGCGACGGCGTGGCGCTCACGGCGGTGTTTCCGCTGCTGATCGACACACCGCTGCTGGCCGGCGCGGACATTCCGCCCATCTTGAAGCAGGGGCGGCGGCTGCCGCCCGCCGCGGTCGTACGGAAGACGCTGGCCGGCGTGGCGCGGCGGCGCCCGCGGGTTTTCATCCCGGGCAGCGTGCGGCTGGTCGCGGCGCTCCACGGCCTGGCCCCGTCGGTGCTCGATTGGTACGGGCGCCGGTTTGGGTTCTAACGCGGCGCGGTCGTATTGGCGAGGCATTTCCCCTCGGTCGCAGACGCAGCCGATGTCGCGCTGCGTCGCGTCGAACGAGCGGACGACGCAGCGAACCCGACCGGAAATGCCTCGCCCCTACTCGCCCTACGTCACCCAGCCCCACTTACGCTTGTTGGCTTCGATCTGCTCCGACGTCGGCTTCGGCAGCTGCTCATGCTTGCAGACCTCGAAGTCGCTCATCTGCTCCATGATCTTGTAGTTCAGCGGTGAGTCGTCCTTGAACACGTCCGGGACGGCGGCTTCTTCGAAGATCGTCTGCCACGGGCATTCAGGCTCGCACGCACCGCAGTCGATGCATTCGTCGGGGTGGATGTACAGCTGGTTTGGAAAGGTCGCCGCATCTTGCCCCGTGTAGCGGTAGATACAGTCGACCGGGCAGACCGCGACGCACGCGGTATCGACACAGTCTCTGCACAGCCGGGTAATAATGTACGTCATCGCCTCCTCCTTCAGGCCACTTTGGGAGCGGGTCCCACGCCGCGGGACGATCGAACGCGCAGACGTTGCACCAACCCCTTGCGATCCGCGATGTCGCCGATGGAGATGTTATCGAGGTAGTTGCCCAACAGCTCCTGGGCGCCGCTCCACACGTCAATCTGGGTACACACAGATGCAAAACAGCAGAAGCCCTCGCGCCGGTCAACACACTCAATCAACGACAGACGTCCCTCGACGCCTTCGTAGACCGCGCGCACCGAGATCTGGGCGGCGGGGCGGCCGAGGCGGAAGCCGCCACGTGCGCCGGGCACGGAGGCGAGGAAGCCCGCGCCGACCAGGGCGCGCAGGATCTTCGAGAGAAAGTGCGGCGGGATGTTCTGCCGCCGCTGGATCTCGCTGCGCGGGATGACGCGTTCGGGCGGCTGCGCCGCCAGGTAGCAGAGGGCGCGGATGGCGTAGTCGACGCGCCGGCCGACGTTCATGATCGAGCTGCGATGGACGTTCAGGCGTACCGGCGTGCCGCGCTGTCTGAGCTTCGGCAGCGGCTTCTTAGTGGGCAAGACCATCCTCCGGCAACGCCGCAGCGCGGCGCATCAGCTCTGGAACATCGAGCATCGGCGCGGAATATAGAGTCCTAAGCTCCGCAATGTCAACGCGCTGCGCGCTGTACAGCGACGCCCTTTATGAGTACTGTGCCGCGCGAACGGGAGTCTGCGAAGCCACCTGGTGGGAGGGAGGAACCATGGAGAAGGGATCGTACACGTCCGGCCTCATCGGTGCGCTCTGCGGCGTGCTCATCGCGCTGCTGGCAATCAGCATGGGCGCCGCCAGCGTGCTGATGTTCGGCGGTGGGGACGAGGGCCACGCCGTGCACGGCGGCGCGAGCGAGCATCACTGAACGCCGCGGGCTCGCTATTCCTCCGGCACGGCGAAGATCGTCATACCGTAGCCGACGTAGCCGAGCCCTACAGCACGCTGGTAGCCGATCTCTACGCGTTGAAACCTTGGGGGAGCATCGAGGGTGAAGCTTCCCGGCGGTCCAGTTCCCGTCAGCTCGACGTCGTCACCGCTGATGGTGACTCTCGCTGTCATGGTGAGCGGCGACGCCGGGTGGAGAGTGCTGACCGATATCGTCCCGACGTTCCCCTGACCTTGGATGAGGTACGGCCCAGCGCTGAACTCCAGGCGGGTGATGCGAAACGAGAACCGCGTGTTCGGGGAAGTCGGCTGGTTGCGGACCACCTCGAACGTTCCTCGGAGCGTGTATACGGCGGGCGGGCGCGTCGGCGATGGACCGGAAACTCCGAATCGGCTCCCGGTCCGATCGAAAGGCTGCCTTGCCTCCAGCAATCGGTATGTGATGACGCTGGAGGAAGTCTGATTGTCGTTGCCAGATTCATCACCACCCCATGCCGCGAGGAACAGGAGCGCGAGGATCAGTTTCGGTCGAGCGTTCATTCGCAAGGCGAACTCTCTTTGCGGCCTCTGACCCATTGGCGCACGGCGAACAGCGCGATCACAACGATTGCGACGAGGCGCGCACGAGCGCCGTGATGCGGCGTCAAGGAGCAGCCGTCGGCGGATGAGCCCGTGTCGGGTGGCATCGCCAGCGCCGTGAAGCTCGTTCCGTCGCCTCCGTTGAGCTTCAAGACAGTGAAGTCCCAGCGGCCGGGCACGTTCTCCGTGAATCCCGCGGCCACCACGTCGCCGTGCGCGTCGACGGCGACCTGGAAACCGGCATCGGTCGGAGCGTTGGCGTCGCTGCTCATGCCGTTCACATCGCGCCGCCACTGCTCGATGCCGTCCAGCGCCGCGAGCTTGATGATGGTGAAGTCGAAACCCGTGGGGTTGAACGTGGTGCCGGTGGCCACGGGGTCGCCCGAGGCATCCAACGCGAGGGAGACGGCGAGGTCGACATCGCCGCTGCCGTCACGCAACGCGCGCCACAGCTCGGCGCCCGACGCGCCGTCGAGCTTGACGACCGCCAGGTCGAGACTCGTGTTGGCGCTCGTGATGCCGCCAGCGGCGAGCACGTCGCCGGCGGCGTCGACGGCAACCGCGTGGGCGAGATCGAACCCGTCAGCGCTGCCCTTGAGGGTGGCGCGCCACAGCTCCGCTCCACTCTGTCCGGCGAGCTTGATGACCGTGAAATCCGAGCCGGGCCTCGCGTTTTCGAGCGCGCCGCCGGCGATGACGTTGCCGGCGGCATCGAACGCGACGGCCAAGGCCTGATCCACACCGGCGGGGGCCGTGCCGGCGATCTCCTGCCGCCACCGCTCGGCGCCGCTGGCGGCCGCGAGCTTGACGACGAAGAAGTCGGAGCCGCTGCCGCGATTCTCGATCGTCCCGGCGGCGACGACGTCGCCGCGCGCGTCTACGGTCACGGCGTTGGCGATATCGACACCGTTCGCCGTGCCGTTGAACAGCTGGCGCCAGATCTCGGCGCCGGTGGTGCCGGCGACCTTGATCACCGCGAAGTCGGAGTGCGTGGTCGCGTTCTCGATCTGGCCCGCCGCCACCACGTCGCGCCGCAGATCGACGGCTACGGCATTGGCGCGCTCCAGGCCGTCGGCGGTGCCGGTGAGGGTGTACTGCCAGCGGTCGCGGCCATCGGCGCCGCCGAGCTTTGCGACGGTGAAGTCGGAGCCGGTGTCGACGTTCTGGGTGACACCCGCTGCCACAATGTCGCCCGCGGTGTCGACGGCGACGGCGCGCGCCTGATCGTTGCTGGCGATCGCCGTCCCGCTGATCTCACGCCGCCACACCACGGTTCCACTGGCGTTGCCGAGTTTCACGACGGCGAAGTCACGACTGGTGCCGGCGTTGCGGATCGAGCCGGCGCTCACCGCATCACCCTGGCGGTCGAGCGCGATAGCGACGGATTGATCGCGGCTGAGGCTGGCACTGCCGTCGATCAGCGTCCGCCACAGCTCGGTTCCGTTTGTGCCGTCGAGCTTGGCGACCGTGAAGTCGCCGGGGCCCGAACCGATGTTCGCGGTGACGCCGGCGGCGGCGATGTCGCCGGTCGAGCTGAGCGCCAGCGCGATGGCCGAGTCGCGGCCGGGGGCGCTGCCCTCGATCATTTGGCACCAGACCTCCTGGCCCGTCGTGGCGGCGAGCTTGGTGACGGTGAAGTGGAGCGCCGTTCCTCCGGAGGGTGCGATCCGGCTGGTGGGAATGGTCCCGGCAGCCACGATGTCGCCTTCACCGTCTATGCTCACGGAGGAAGCGCTGAACGCCAAGTCGGTGCAGCGTCCGGTTCCGCGCCACAGCTCCTCACCCGTGGCGCCGGAGAGCTTCACGACGGCATCCTGTTGCGTCTCCGAAGTCGGGATGCCGCCCACGGCCAGCACGTCCCCGGCCGAATCCACCGTCACAGCGCTCGCGGTTGCAGAATCTGCGGCGCCGATCTCCTGCTGCCACAACTCTGCACCGCTGGCACCCGCGAACTTGGCAACGAAGAAGCCGCTACTTCCAGTAGCCACAATATCGCCTGCTCGGTCGACGACCAGACTGCTGAAGCCGAGCTCACGGGCGATCGTTGCACGCCAGATTTCCCTGCCGTCGAAGCCGGCGAGCTTGACGACCGCGAAGTCTGCACCACGAAACTGGCTGTTCACTAGGTAGCCTCCGGCGACGATGTCGCCAGTTCCATCCCAGGCAAGGGCAACCGCACCCGAACCAAGGCCCCCTACCATACCGCGAACGACTCGGCGCCAGAGTTCGGCGCCGGTTTCGCCGGAGAACTTGAGCACGGTGAAATCACTGTCACCGGTCTCGCTGTTCGAGGTCCCCCCTGCCGCGACCACGTCACCGGCCGCATCGATCACGAGTCCACGCGCCTCATCGGAGGATTCGCTACCACGGCCGCTGATCACTTGGCGCCACAGCTCGCTGCCATCGCTCCGCGATAGCTTGACGACGATGAAATCCCGAAACGTCTCTCGGTTCTCGACCGCGCCCGCGGCGACAACATCGCCCGCGGCGTCGACCGCAAGAGCGTCAGCAACATCGACATCTCTGCTTGCTGTACCCTTGATGATGCGGCGCCAGAGTTGAGCACCCGACGCAGCAGAGAGCTTCACCACAGTAAACTCGCGAAGCAGCGGCGCTACGTTCTCGGTTCTGCCGAGGGCCACGATGTCGCCGGCTGAATCAACCACAACTGACCGGGCACGGTCGTTACTGTCCGTGGCCGTGCCCCGGAGATCAGTCTCCCACACCAGTGTTCGATTCGACCACACGCCGGCGATCATCCCTCCCGCTAGTAGTACCAGCACCGTTGTCGTTAGTCGGAGCATCGACGCTCTCTGCAGCGCAAGAGCCGGTGCGCAGCTTCCAGCGCTAGCTCCTGCGGTTCCCAGCCTTCAGCACCCCGGCGCTGAGCGAACGTCCGGGTCAGGTTGCCCTCCCGTGAGTTGCCGCGTGTCGCCCCACGCCGCTGTGAAATTGACGTGCGTAGGGTTGGTGGCAACCAGACCGATGTAATCGCCGAAGTAGCAGTTGCCGAACACCTGGTCGAAATATGGATTGAGGTTGGGCAAGGGGTTGGGTGCATCGACATCGGTCCATTGCTCGTTTCCCTGCCACGTGACCCCGCCGTCGAACGAGCTGTTCCCGTACACGTCATACTTCAGGTTCATTGCCGTGTCTCGGCGCCGGTCATACCACACCGACTTGATCTCGGTCATGGGCGGACTTGACTCCACCACGATGGTTGCGATGCGCGGCTGGAACTGATCCGTCGCCACGACATCGTTCAGTACGATCACCGGGTTCGAGGTAAAGCTGAGAACGCTTCCACTGACTGTCCCGCGACGGAACTTGACGTCGCTGTTGTTGCTCCCCGCGGGGTCGAAGTCATTCCAGACTGCATACACCTTGGTCGCGTCCATCGGGTCCGTCGCCAGGTTGGCGAAGGTCGCTTCCCGAATGTTGCCGTTCAATACCTCGGTACCAGGGTCTCCGGAGTAGCAGGTCGCGCGACCTGTCGGGAGCCTTGCGGTGCCGATATCCACTTCAATGCAATCAATCGTATTTTCATCGCGTCACCTCGTTCCAGTTGCGAATAGGAGAGCCATACCTCTGTGCCGCCGGCTGCGGCGCGGGCGGTGCCCGGCATCGCCGTACGCGGTCCGACAACGCTGCCGGTGTGAGCTTCACGACGAAACCCCAGCGCGTAAGGAACGTCGCCCTCCCGACGCTTCACCGCGAACCTTCGGCGCGCCGCGCTGATTCCCGGGTTCCTGTGACGCAAGTGTGCGCCCCACCAACGTCCCGGCTGCAACCGCGGCCGCTACCGGCACGAGCCAACTGTTGAGAGTCAGACGATTCTGCCGCAAGAGCTCCAAAGCTGCTGTGCTAGCGAAGAACAGGGCATAGAACAGCAGCTGCGTATGACCTGGCGCCGCGTCGCGGCCGCGGTGACGGACGAGAATGAGCAGGATCAAGACCGCGGCACCGACGAAGTAGAGTTGCAATGGGTGGACAGGCAGCGACGCTTGCGCCGTTTCGGGTATCCAGCGTTGTGTGCGGTGATACCAGAAGACCCAGCTCCCGCGCGGGAAGGTTACTGCCCAGGGCAGGCCCGAGACCTTCCCGAAGCAGCAGCCATTCAGGAAGCATCCCAAGCGGATGAAAACGAGTGCAAGCGCCGCCAGCGGGATCATCACATCCCCGAAGCGCCGCCACGGCAACCGCAAGACGCGGCAGACGACCGGCATCGCCGCAGCCAACGCCAATATGCCGCCGGGGATGCGAAAGCCATGGAGTGCACCGCGGACCTGCTCGGGTACGTAGTCGTCGAATGGGAAGAACCGCGCCTCAGCGAGGTAGAGCAGCTTCGAGCCGCCGAGAATGCTCAACGCCAACAACGCCAACGCGATCGCCGAAGGGGCCGGAGGGAAGCCCGCACGCGCGGCGACGCCCGTCCCCGCGCCGATCCCGACACCGGCGGCGCAAAGCCACATGACGAAGTAGAGAGGAATCGAGTCGAAGAGCAAGGGATGCATTGAGCTTCCTCTTCGCGTGAAAGGTAACTGATGCTATCTCCCCCCTTCAGGTAATTGTCAATTGTCGTGGCCATGAAATTGCCTTTCGCGAATCGAACGGGAAAGCAAGTATAGCGACTCACTGCGACTCTACCGCGCCGCACGGCTCAGGCTATGAGGCGCTGGCCCAGCGACAACATCCACGTGTTCATCCGTCGCGAGTCACTCCCCGAATCGCCTCCGCGAGGCGTACGGCGTCGACGGTCGCGGCGACGTCGTGCGTGCGGATCAGCGCCGCACCGTTGTAGACGGCGATCGCGGTTGCGCTGAGTGAGCCGGGCAGCCGGTCGGCGGCGTCCTTGCGGCCCGTGAGCTTGCCGATGAAGGACTTACGCGAGATGCCGACTAGCAGCGGCCGGCCGAGCCGGCGAAACCGGTGCAGCTGATCTAGCACCAGACAGTCGAGCTCATCCCACGGCAGCGCGGCGCGGCGGAAGAAGCCGATGCCGGGATCGAGAACGGTGCGCTCGCGTGCAATCTGCGCCCGTCGTGTGCGCACCAAACACTGCCGCAACAACGACAGCAGCATCACGATCGGTGGCTGCAGGTTCGGTCCCCGCTCGCACGCCATGAGGATCACGCCGCCAGCGTCGCGTGCGACCTCGCCCATGTGAGGATCGTGACTCAGGCCACTGACGTCGTTGATGATCGCCGCGCCGGCTTGCAGGGCCGCGGCCGCGACCCGACTGCGCTGCGTGTCGGCGGAGATCGGCACGCTCGCCACCTGACGCACGGCACGTACCGCCGCCATCATCCGCCGAACTTCCTCGTCTTCGCTGATCGCTCCCTTCAGGTACGGCGCCGTCGACATGGCGCCGACGTCGAGGATGTCGGCACCCTCTTCGACCATCCGCACCGCAAGCCGCTGCAGCGCCCGACGGCCCGTCGCTACAGAACCTCTGTAAAAGGACTCCGGGCTGACGTTGATGGCGCCGACAATGCGCACCGGAAAGCCGTCGCCGACCTCGACCCCGGCCAGATTGGCGTGGAGACTGCGAGGAGATCTCGGTGTTTGCGACATTCCACACGCACGCGACAGCGGTTTCATGATCGCGAGCCGGTTGGCGAGCCTTGCGCAGCGCGCACCGCACGCGCCGCCGGGGAATGGAATTCCCCGGCTACGTCATGCCGAAGTCGTCTGGAAGACGACTCTAGCTCGACCTGCAGTCGTCTTCAGACGACTTCTTTCCAGCCGTAGCCGGAGAATTCGATTCCCCGGCGGTGCCACCACCTCCGACCAGTGCCTCATGCACAATGACTCAATGACCCATTGGCTCTCAATGGCTCAACTCCCTCACTTCCCCTTCCACTCCGGCTTGCGCTTCTGCGCGAAGGCCATGACCCCTTCCGTCATGTCCTCGGAGCCGAACAGCGCGCCGACCAGCGGATACGACTTGTGCAGCGCGTCTTCGAGCGGCATGCCCTGACTGAGCATCGCGACCTGCTTGGTCGTGCGCACCGAGATCGGCGAGCACTCCAGGATCTCGTTGGCCCAGCGCTCGGCCGCGGCCGGCAGGTCCTTCAGCGGCACGACCTCGTTGACAATGCCCAGCCGATACGCCTCGTCGGCCATGATGTGCTTGCCGGTGAGCATCATGCCCATCGCCAGCTTCGGCGGGATGTGCCTGGGAAGGCGTTGCATGCCGCCGGCCAGCGCCGCCAATCCAACGCGCGGCTCGGGCAGACCGAAGCGGGCGTGATCTGCGGCGACGATGATGTCGCACGCCAGCGCGATCTCGAAGCCACCACCGAGCGCAAAGCCGTTCACCGCCGCGATCACCGGCTTGAACAGATCGAAGCGCGTCGTGATGCCGCCGAAACCGCCCTTCCCAAAGGTGGTCGCGCCCATGCCGTGCTGCGCCGAGTACTTCAGATCGTTGCCTGCGGAGAACGCCTTCTCTCCGGCACCGCTCAGGATCGCCACCCAACACTCGGCGTCGTCAGCGAAGTCGTCGAAGACCGACGACAGCTCTTGGTTGGCCGCCGGATGCAGCGCATTCAGCACCTCCGGCCGGTTGATGGTGATGCGCGCAATGCGCCCTTGCTTCTCGTACTTGATGAACTCGCACCCCATGTCTGGCCTCCTCGCTTGACCGTGACTACTGTGTGTTGATCCGCGATTGCATCTCCTTCATCGCCTCCAGCATCTCGGCGTGCACCCGCTCCACGGATGGACGTTGCCGCACCTGCTCCCACCATGCGGCGAGCTTCGGGCGGTTCTCCGTGAGCGGTGGCGCGCCGAACAGTGCCAAGGTGAACTCGGTGTACAACATCGTCGGCGCCAGCGAGCAATCCGCCAGCGTGAAGGCGCCGCCGACCGCGTAGGGGCCCGGCGACAGCATCGCTTCCAACTGATCGAGTCGCGTACCGACCTCCGCGAGCTTCGCGACGATCAGCTGCTGATCCCGTTGCGGTGCGACGAGCTGCAAGAACAGCTCGTAGAGCGGCGGCGCCAAGTACAGGTCATGGAACCGCCCGAAGCCGCGGGCGCGGGCGCGGCCCTCCGGATCGCGCGGCAGCAGCGGCGGCGCGGAAAACTTCTCGTCCAGGTACGCGTTGATGATCTCCGACTCACCGATGATCGTACCGTCTACCTCCAGCGCCGGCGTCTTGCCGAGCGGATAGATCCGCAGGTACTCGGGCGACTTCAGGTCGCCGCCGGGAATCGGCACGATGTCGACCGGCGCGCCCTTCTCGTAGATCGCCACGCGGCACTTCGAGGCGAAATGGCTGCCGTTCTGGTTGTAGAGCTTCATCGGCCGGCCTCCGTGGCGCAACTATCAGTGAGCATCAGGGCTAGTGCAAGTGCGGCGCCGCAAGGCCGGAGCGAAGGCGTGCTTCGAGAACCTCAGCACGAGCGGTGTCAGGTGCATTTCATTCAAAATGAAGGAATCTCCCGCTCACCCTGAGATTCGGACCAGCGCTGTGGCGCTGGTCTGTTGGGCCAATGAACCCCCTCCTTACCAAGGAGGGGGCCAGGGGGAGGTTGCTGACGCGCCGTTGCAAAACCTCCCCTGACCCCTCCTTGGTAAGGAGGGGAACCCTCGACGAACGGTTCATTGGTAGGCTCTCGAAGGGTGTTCTACGCCAAGCCGAGGCGGATGAGCTGGTCGTCCGGCGCTTCGATCGCCTGCAGCGCCGCGCGTAGCTGATCGGCCATGTCCTTCTCGACGCGCGACCCGGCAAGGTTATGTTCTTCTTTAGGGTCGTCACCGAGGTCGTAGAGGTGGTTGCCGCTGAAACGCCCGTAGGCCCAGTACGGCAGGAAGTCGCTGACGTCGAACGGCTGGCGGATCACCGGGACGCCGCTCCCCGGCATGCGATCGAGCCGGGCGCGGTCGTCGGGCAGCGGCAGGCGCAGGTTGAACTTGCCGTGGACGGGCATTGTCGACCAGCGGTTCGACCACATCGACAGCGGCGCGTTCGGTCCCGCCGGCGCGCGTGCGTACTTGTAGCGCCCGTCGATCAGGTGCACTTCACGTCCCCACACGCCGGCCAGCGCCGATTCGCGGACCGAGGTCGTCTCGCCCCGAATGAGCGGCACGAGCGAGCGTCCATGCGTGCGGTGCTGCACGCTGACGCCGAAGATGTCCAGAAGCGTCGCGCACAGATCGACGCTGGTGGTGAGCGCAGACCGGTTCCCCGGCGTCACGCCCGGCCACGCGATGAGCAGCGGAATGTGTCCCAGTGGCTCGTACACCGGCACCGGCGGCTTGCCCCAGATCTCCTTCTCACCGAGGTAGTGCCCGTGGTCGGTACAGACGATCACTGCGGTCGTGTCCCAAAGCTGCTGGCGATCGATGGCGTCGAGGATGCGGCCGAACCATGCATCGATCATCGTCAGCTTGGCGCCGTAGCAAGCGCGGATCTGCTGCGCCTGGCGCGGCGTGAGGACGCCGCGGGTGAACGCCTCGTCGGTGTAGGGCGGCCAGATGAGGTGTGGGCCCTCCCAGGTGGCGTCGTACATCGAAGCGTACGGCTCGGGAGTGTCGAACGGCTCATGCGGATCGAACTCGTCGACGAACAGGAAGAACCGATCGTGGAGGCGCGCGTGCGCGTCGATCCAGCGTGCCGCCGCCGCCATCGTGCGCGGCCCCGGAAAATCCGCTGCGTCGCGAAAGTAGCCGCGCGAGTTGTCGTACGGCATGTGGCCACGGCCGAACGACGGCGCGCCGATCCAACTCGCGTCGGGCCGCGTCTTCCACGGGTCACTCTCGTGCCCGCGCAGATAGTCCCACGCCGTGAAGTCGGTGTGATAGTTCTCGCCGCCGGTCTCGAAGAGGTGCGGATGATCGGAGATCAGCACCGTCGTGACCTGGGCGTCACGCAGGTGCGCCGTGATCGCATGCTCCCAGATCTCGATGGAGCCCCACGGCTTCCAGAGGAAGTCGAGTGCGCCGCAGAGGATGTCGTGCCGCGCCGGCATGCACGGCAACGAGCCGGCGTAGTGCCTCTCGAAGCGCAGCGCCCGTTGCGCGAAACGATCGAGGTTCGGTGTGGCGAACTCGCTGCCGCCGTACGCACCCAGCAGGAGCCGGTTCAAGCTGTCCAGCAGCACGACGACGGCGTTCGTCGGCTGTGGCGGAGTCGTCTGCAGCTCGCTCATGCGAGACTCAAGACGCGCTCCATGAAGTGCGTGCGAAAGCGTGTCGCGTCGACCGCCGTCGCGCAGCGCATGCGCCGCGTCGCCGGGCTCGCTCGATCACGCTCGAGCGTCCGGAACACGCCATCCACGATAGCCGGCTCGATGTCGAGGTCCTCGAAGGTGCAGAACGACTCGTCGTACGCGCAAGCGAACGCCAGCGGATCGTGCAAGAAGGCGACGTTGTCGTCGTCGATCGAGGCGCCGTTGCCACCGAAGATTCGGCGCATGATCGGCGTCCAGGCGCGCACCGCGCGCGCCAGGGCTTGATGCAGCGGGGCGCGACTCGCCTCCAGTTGCGCCACGTCCGCTTGCGTTAGCCACACCTGCAGCGTGACGTCAGCGGTCACCAACCGCGTCGGGATGCCAGCCCGCAGCACGGCGACCGACGCCTCCGGATCCGAGCACAAGTTGTAATCGACGCCCGGCGGGAACACGTGGCCGCCGTACGCAACGCGACGAATGTGGCCACCCATGATCGTCAGACGCGCGATGCGCGGCGCGGCATCGGGGTGGCGGGCCAGCAGCATCGCGATGTTGGTCAGCGGTCCGACAGCGACGACCTCGAGCCCAGAATGGTCGTGCAAGAGCCGCGCGAGGGCATCGACCGCGGGCTCGGCGCTGATGTCGAGCGGCACGTCCGGATCCAGAATGCCCTTGCCTTCGTTGCCGAACCAGACAAAGCGGTCCTCTCCGGCCACCGGGCCCTGGCACCCTGCGTACACCGCAATGTCTGCTCGGCCCGCCAGGTCGAGCAGCCGTCGCGAGATGCGGGCACGCAGCTGTGTGTCGCGGGTCACATGCGTGAGCGCCACGAGCTCGACGTCCGGCGCGGCCAGCGCCAAGGCCAAGCACAGCGAGTCATCGACGTCCGAGCCCATGTCGGTATCGAGAATGATGATTCGACGGTTCATCGCTCCTCCAGGTCGTCTGGGGTGTCCGGCGGATGACGCATCAGCCGCACGGCGAGATCGACGGCCGCCAGGGCAGTGTCGAGTCGGTCGACGGCTGCGACGCGAGCCGCGCCGATCGTGCGCCGCATGACCTCGATGCCGGCGTAGCGGGCGGCGTCGCGAAACGCCGGCGGCAGCGTGTCCGCAAACGCCCTACCGTAGGCGCCCCACAGCGTCGCGGCCGCGGCGATTGCCGGACGGAGGTCGCCCTGTGCGATCGCCGGAAGCAGCAGGTGTGCGAGCAGCATGCCGACGTCGAACGCCGGATCGCCGACGTGCGCGATCTCGGCGTCGAGCAGCTTCGGCCCGGCCGACGCGAGCAGTACGTTGCCTGCCTGCACATCGGCGTGTACGAGCGCGCCGTGCGGCTCGAGGTAGCGCGCGTAGGCGGCGTCGGCGATCGAGCGCAGGGCAGCATCGCGTTGCACGGCTTCGGCACGCGCCCGCAGCTCGGGTGGCAGTGGAAAGTCATTGGGCCGAAAGGGCAGAAGGAAGATGTGGTCACCGTGCAGGCGGCGCATGTTGTCGTTGCGAAAGCGTGCAGCGAGGCCTGCGTCACGCGTCCCGGCATGCACCGCGCCGAGGAACACGCCCAGCGCACGCGCGGTGCCGTTGGCGTCGGCGCCACGCAGGAGTGCGCAGTCCAGGCGCTCCGCATCGCCGAGGTCTTCGAGCACGAGCACCCGCTGCGTCGCGTCGAAGTGCAGCACCTCCGGGCACACGCGCTGCGCATCGAGGCGACTCGCAATCGCGAAGTAGCGCGCCTCGAAGACGATGCGCTCCGTGCTGGCTTGATACTGCGGAAACCGCTCGAGCGCGGGACGCGCCTGCTTGACGATCCACGAGCGCCCGGTGCGTGGCGCACGCACGCGCCGCACCCAATTGATGTTGCCGTCCCCGGCCGCTTCGACGTGCAGCTCGTCCGTTGCCGACGTCAGACCGAGTTGCCGCACGTAGCCGGGGAGGCTCGCATCGGTGAGCGATGTCTGGCCGTCGTCGGCACGCATGTCGTCGTTGGTTGTGGCCGAGTCATCTCGCCGATGCAAGCCGGCGCGTGGCACGCTAGCGGCGTTCGGACTCTGGAGTGTGATTGTCGCTGGGCATCGCCAGCGGCTTTTCCAAGACGCGTTCGGCGTGCGGCATTTCCACCTCGGTCTTCGTCCACTTGGCGATGAGGACCGACGTTGACCCGCGCTCGGAGTGCTCCAGGACGAGGTTGACGCTCCCTGAGGGTGGAAGCTGCTCGATGTCCGCCGCGCCCGCGAGCCCCCCGTGTATACGCCGCAGTGAACCTTGCGTCGGCACAAGCTCGACCGTTTCCGAGCTCTCGGACCCTTCGAGAATGACGTGGTCACCGACCATGATGCGGACGGTGCCGGCTTGCTGTGCCATGGCACGCGACACGGTCTGGTTGCCGCGGAGCAAGAGTCGCATTTGGTTGACGCAGTCGATGCCGTCGATGTCGACGGACCCGATGTTCACGCCGTCGGCGATCGGTCGAACCCGCCCTAGCGCGTAGCGGGCGCTCTGCAACCGCGTCCCCGCCTTCAGCTCCACCTCCGCGTTCGCCGGCAGGGGGAATTCGAGCGGCACGAAGCAGGCGTGGATCAGCTCCGTTCCACGCTCCTTGACGGCCAGCAGCGCCACCACCGGGCTGCCTTTGAGATCGGAGGGCATGTCGGACCGTTGTTGCCGGTCCGCCCTGCTGATGAACCCGGTAGGCGTATCGTCCAGTCTCACGTCAATCCGGTCGTAGCTGGAGAGCGGCGGTGCGTCGCCGGCGGTCACGCCGCTGCCCTCGAAGGCGACGTCCTTTATCTCCAGCTTCGTCAGCCTGCCGTCGCGCTCGCCGGTGATACGGGCGTAGAACTGCCGGGCGATGCTCTGGTAGCCGTAGGCGCTGTAGTGGTCATGCGTCGCGACGTCGGGGAAGCCGCGAAAGGGATACGTCCCGACGGCGATCAGGTTGGGGCGGGCGACTTGGTTCGCAATGTCCACGATCGCCGCGGTGGGATGCAGCAGGACGATCTGGCTGCCGCTGTCGGCCAGTTTGCGCAGGAGGATGCGGTACGTCGCAAACGCCTCCGCATCGATCGAGCCAGGGGTGCGTGTCCGGCGCAACATGCACCGGTTTGTTCGCCACGCGCATCCGCTTCACGTACGGCCGCCAGCGAAACACGTAGTGCACCGCCAACAGGAACGCTAGCAAGTAGAGCCCGTAGAGCGGCACGAAGCCAATGCGCGCCGCGAGTCTGCGTCCGGCGTCCATGTCCGGAGTGAGGTTCTTGCCGAGTCGCCGCGCGGATGCAAGCGGGTGAGAGGCGCTGCACGCGCCGAGTCGCTCACTGGCCGGCCGGTTGCGACCCGTCCGCAATCGACAACGGCTTCTCCAAGACGCGTTCGGCGCGCGGCATTTCCTCCACCCCTTTCTTCCACCTGCCGATACGAACCGACGTTGTTCCGTACTGGCGGTGGTGAAGAACGAGATTGATGTCGCCGGATGACTTGAGGTCGTCAACGTCCCCAGACGTCGCAAGCCCCGCCCGAATACGCCGTAGGGCCCCCTTGGCCGGTAGCAGCTCGACGCCTTCGGCTCCCATAAACCCTTTCAGCACGGCGTGCGCACCGACCATGATCGTGAACGTACCGGCCTCCGCCGCTTGCCGCGACACGGTCCTGTTGCCCCGGAAGAAGAGCCGCCGTTGTGCCTTGCAGTCGATGCCCTCGATGTCGACGACGCCGATGTTCAACCCGTCGCCGATGAGTCGAACGTTTCCCAACGGATGGCCCACGGCGTTCCAGAGCATTCCCGCCTTCAGCACCACGTCCGCGTTTGCGTGCAGGCCAAAGTCGAGCGGCACGAAGCAAGCGTCGACCAGTTTCGTCTCAGGGGTCTTGAGGGCCAGCAACGCAACGATACCCTGTCCCTTCAAACTGGACGATGTGCCGGCACCTCGTTCCCAAAGCGGCGTGATGAAGAATCCGACGGGAGGATCGTCCAGCCTAACCTCGACCTCGTCATAGCTGGCGAGGGATGGCGCGTCGCGTCCACTCGCGACACTCTGGTTGAAGGGGACATCTTCGGTCTCCAAGACTGTGAGCTTGGTGTCGCGCTCGCCGGCAATGCGGGCGTAGAACTGCTCTGCAATGCTCTGATAGCCGTACGCGTTGTAGTGGTCGAACGAGGCGCGGTAGGGGAAGCGGCCCAGGCGATGAGTCTGGGCGGCGACGAAGTTCGGCATCCCAACCTGGTTGCCAAGGTCGACGACGGCTTCCTCCGAATGCAGCAGGACCACTTGCACGCCACTCGCGGCGAGCTTGCGAAAGAGAATGCGGTAGGTGGCGAAGGCTTCCTGCTGGATCGTTCCCCGGAAATAGTAGAAGGGGTTGCGAATCGTCTGCTCTCGCGGCAGCGCGGCGCGCAGCACCGGCGGTGCGTTGCGGTCGTAGCGCAGGTACGTCCAGCGCGGGAAGAATCTGAAGTACTCGTCGAAGCGTTCCTGATGGGTGACGCCGAGTACCGGGACGAAGCGCACGTCGTCGCCATCGAGGACGTAGCGTGCGTGCAAGAAGTAGGGGTGCCCCAGGTCGGTGTGGTTGAAGGTCACCTCACGCTCCCGGTAGAAGTTCCCTGGGCCGAGCAGCACGTAGTCGCACGAGAAGTGTCGTGCCACCGAGTCCCACAGCATGTACGTCTGGTGAAAGCCGTGCCAGGGGCCGCCGAAGTTGATGACCTCGACGCGCGCGCCGCCGCGCTCGTCGAAGAGTCTCTGGAGAGACGAAGGATAGTCATGGGTCTCGTCGACCTCGCTGCCGTAGGTGAACGAATCGCCCAAGGCGCACACGCGCACCGTCCCCGCGGCCTTGGCCGGCTCGAAGTGGATGAACGAGCTGTGCTTGTCGTGGAGCAGGCTCCCCAGCTGCCGCGCGACGTCGGCGTTGACGTAGCGGGTGGTCTCCGGTGCGCGCGTGGCCGGCCGCTGGACGTCGCGCATGCGCTTCACGAACGGCCGCCAGAGGAAGGCGTAGTGGACGGCCAACAAGAACGACACCAGGTAGAGGGCATAGAGCAACGCGGAGCCGATGCTCTTCGCCCACCGCCGCCTCTGCATCTCCGCGCTCGACCGCAGCGCTACTGCGGGGCCACGGCGGCGGACAACGGTATCTGCAGCGGCCGTCCCAGCGGTGCGATCTCCACTTCGGTCTTCATCCAGCGCGCGATCGGCACTCGGGTCACGCCGTGCCGCGCGTCCTCGAGCACGAGGTTGATGTCCCCGGACGCCGGTAGCGTGTCGGGCATAGCAAAACCGAACTCGCCGGCACGAATGAGTTGGATGTCACCGTTGACGGGTGAGAGCACGAGCCCCTCGGCATCGCCGGACCCCTTCAAGACCGGATGGTCGCCGACAAGAATCGTCACGCGGCGACTGCCGGTGGACAGGTGCCGATGGTCGCGCAGGGTCAGTCGCTTCTGCCTGTCGATGCCGAAGCCGTCAATGTCTGCGACGCCGATGTTCACGGCTGCATCGAGGCGCTGCACCCTGGCGAGCGGATGGCGATCCGCGGCGTCCGGGCCGCTGCTCGCGACGACCTCCATGTCCGGTTGCAGCGCAAAGTCGAGGGGCAGAAAGACCGCGTTCAACAGACTCATCTGCGGCTCTTTGATCGCCAAGAGCGACACCGCTCCACTGTGCTTCAGGCTGGACGCGGTTCCCTGCCCGCCGCTCAGAGTCTGCTCGCGGCGCGCGGAGACGAAGACGCCGACGGGGATATCGCCGACCCGTACGTCGATGCTAGCGTAGCTGGACACTGCAGGCGCGTCGGGCGCCGCCGAGCCGGCGGCGTTGCGCGGTATGTCACCCGTGCGCAGCACCGTCAGCGTGGCGTGCGTTTGGCCGGTGAGATGCGCATAGAACTGCTCGGCGACGAGGTGATAGCCCCACGCGCTGCAATGGCCCTTTGGCGCGACATAGGGAAAGCTCTGCTGACGGAAGCCCTGCGCGCCGGTGACGTTGGGCATCTGCACTCGATCGGCGAGCGCGACGATTGCATCTCGCCAGTGGAGCAGCACGATCTGGCTGCCGCCCTGCGCCAGCTTGCGCAGCAGGATGCGATAGGTGGCCAGCGCCTCCTCGTCCATCGTCCCCGGATAGTAGTAGAAGGGATTGGCAACCGTGCGGTCGCGCGGCAGCGCGGCACGCACGACCGGCGGCGCGTTGCTGTCGTAGCGCAGGTACTGCCAATGTGGAACGAATCGGAAGTACTCGTCGAAGCGCTCCAGGAGCGTGTTGCCGAGCACCGGGATGAGGCGGACATCGTCGCCGTCGAGGATGAAGCGTGCGTGCAGGTAGAAGGGCTCAAAGAGATTGGTGTGGTTGAAGGTGACATCCCGGTCGCTTTGGAAGCAGGAGGGACCGAGCAGGACATAGTCGCACGAGAAGTGGCGGCCGACGAGATCCCACATGAGGTAGGCCTGGTGAAAGCCGTACCAGCCGTTGCCGAAGTTGAGGACCTCGACGTGTGCCGGGCCGCGCTGATCGAAGAGCTGCTGCAGCAGCGTCGGAAAGTCGTGGGTGTTGTCGACCTCCTCGCCGTGCGTGAAGGAGTCGCCGAAGGCGCACACGCGCGTGACGCCCGGCGGCTTCCTCTTGGGGAAGCGGACGAACGAGCTGTGCTTGTCAGGCCACACGCTGCCCAGCTGCCGCCAGGCGGCCGGGTCGACGTATGACTGTGGGTGGTCGCCGCCCTTCAGATGGCGGTGGGCTTTGACGTATGGGCGCCAGAAGAAGACGTAGTGGACCGCCGCCAGGAACGCGAGCAGGTAGAGCCCATAGAGCAGCGCGAAGCCGACCCGGCGCCCGACGGAGCGCGGGGTCAGTTGGGGCATGCCAGCGCCGCTGTGTGCTGCGCCATGGTCCGAGCCCCGGCGCGGTCAACTCTGTTGTTGTCGCTCCATCAACGCTTGCTGCTGCTCGCCCGTCACCTTTTGTACCGACGGCCGTTCCTGCACCTTGGCCCACCACGCCGCCAATTTGGGGTGCCCCTCGGTGAACGGCGTTCCCCCGAGCATCGGCAGCAGCAGGTTGGCGAAGAAGAACGTCGGGACCAGCGCGCAGTCGGCCAGCGTGAAGGTGCTGCCGGCGGCGTAGGGGCCGGACGACAGCATGCCTTCGAGCTGGTCGAGGCGCAGCGTGATCTCCGCCAGCTTCTCGGCGATCAGCTTCTGGTCCTTCTCCTTCGCCGTCACCTGCGGGAACAGGGCGCGCAGCGGCGGCTCGAGGTAGAGGTCGTGGAAACGGCCGAAGCCGCGCACGCGTGCCCGGCTCTCCGGATCCTTGGGCAGCAACGGCTTCTCGGGAAACTTCTCTTCGAAAAACTCGTTGATGATCTCCGACTCGCCGATGATCTGCCCGTTCACTTCCAAGGCCGGCGTCTTGCCCATCGGATAGATCTTGAGGTACTCGGGCGACTTCAGATCGCCGCCGGGGATCGCCGCGATCTCGACCGGGGCGCCCTTCTCGTAGATCGCCAAGCGACACTTCGATGCGAAGTTACTCAGGTTCGCGCTGTACAGCTTCATCGTTTCCCCTCCGTGTGTGTGAAGTGGAGCCAGTATTAGCGACTGCCGGTGCTGGTTCAAGCCCATCGGTGCGGAGGGTAGTGTCCTCTAGTTCCCTCTCCCGGATGAGACTGTCGATAAACGCGAGGCAGACCCTTCGACAAGCTCAGGGTGAGCGGAATTCTTCTTTGAAATTGAATCCCCAACCGCTCGTGCTGAGCTTGTCGAAGCACTGTTTGCGAGAAAATCGACAGTCTCGGATGGGAGAGGGCTAGGGTGAGGGTGATGAGATGATCTTTCTTCTCTCTTTTGCCCGATCTCCAGAACAAGGTGAGAAGAAGGTCGTTGTATCGCCCTCACCCCGACCCTCTCCCATCCGGGAGAGGGAGCGCTTGGCGTGGTGTCAAGCTGCGAGGCCACTCAAACTAGAACGCTACCGTGCGGCCCGCCGCCTTCCGCGGACGTCGGCTCGAATGTCCTCGCGAGATGGAGTATGCGGAGCAACGTGGCGCGCCAGCGATCGCGACGGGCGGCGTTCCAGAGAGGAGGGGGCATGCCGGCGAAGGTTCTCGTCTTCGGTGTCGATGCGATGGAGCCGAAGCTCATCTGCGAATGGATCGAATCGGGACAGCTTCCGAATCTGGCTCGGCTGCGGGCGCGCAGCGCCTGGGGTCACGTGCTCAACCCACCACGGTTTTTCAGCGGCGCCTCGTGGCCCAACTTCTATACAGGCGCAACCCCGGCTCGGCACGGCCAATACCTGCGCACACGGTATGAGCCCAACACGCGCGTCCACCGGCCGCTGCGCCCCGACTTCGACCAGGTGGCCCCCTTCTGGTCGGCCCCCGAGTGGCGCGACAAGCGAACCGCAATCATCAACGTGCCCTATTGCCCCCTCAACGAGACAATCAATGGGCTGCAAGTCGTCGGCTGGGACGCGCATGACCGTCATCATGAGGGCGTCAGAACGGCTCCCGTGGATCTCGCAAAGGACATCCTCCATCGGTTTGGCCGCGACCCCGTCGGGAATTGCGAGACTCTCGACTTCGCCACCTCGGCGTTGACCGATTTGCGCGACAGCTTGATGCGTCATCTCCACCAGAAGCGCGACATGGCCTGCGAGTGGCTCGCCTCCAGCGATTGGGACTTGTTCGTCTCCGTCCTGGACGAGTGTCATTGCGCCGGGCACCGGTTCTGGCACTTGCACGATGCACAGCATCCTCGGCATGACCCCCACCTCGCCGCGACACTCGGCGGAGCGCTCAAGGACGTTTACATAGAGATCGATCGCGCCTTGGGGTCCGTGGTCGATCTCTTGGGTTCCGGCGCGACGATCGTGTTCCTCTCGAGTCACGGTATGGGTCCGGCATTCGACGGGACCCCCCTTCTCGATGAGGTCCTGCGGCGTCTGGATGGTTTCGGGCGGCGCCATGCCAACTACGAGAAAGAACGGACACGGCGGCTGGCGCATCTGGGAGCCATCTCGGATCGCATGCCGCGACCTATCCAACGGACGTTGGCGCCGCTGCGCCGACGCTTTGGCCGCGGCCAGCTCGGGAAGAGGCTCGATGCCGAGCGGACGACGCGAACGTATTTCTGGTTCCCCACTCACGATCTCACCGGCGCGATCCGCATCAATCTTGCGGGTCGGGAAGCGAGTGGAACGGTCCAACCCGGCCGCGAGTATGCGGTGCTCATCTCGCGGCTCGAGCGGGATCTCCACGAGCTCCGCGACGGCCGATCCGGCGAACCGATCGTTGCGGAACTGGTGCGAACGGCGGACATGGATCTGGCGGGATACGCAGGCGACTTCCCTGATCTGATCGTACGCTGGTCGAAGGCGTCGCTGGGGTGGATCGAATCCCCCAAGATCGGCCGCATCGACCCCGTGCTGGTCCGCGGTCGCACCGGCGATCACGACCCGGCCATGCAAGGCATCTTCTTTGCCGCCGGACCGGACACGACGCCAGGCCCGATTCCGGAACCCGTGCGCTTGGAGGATTTCGCCCCGACGATATCCAGCCTGCTCGGCATCCACCTGGAGGATACGCAGGGTCGGATCATCCCCGCGGTCTGCGCGCGGCCCCGTCGGTCGGCGCCCGCCGTCGCTGTCGATCGCACGACCCTGTGACAACGGCGCTGCGGATGCGCCTCTTGTTCTTGATTCCTGATTTGCGTCGCAGCGCGTGGCTTCGTGCCCGTGTGTACTTGCGTCGGCGCGGGCTCGGCACGCGACTGTTGGGCCGGCACAGGCTGTGGACGACCGAGGCGTCCGGCGGCGTGCTGAACATCATGCGACAGTGTGCGCTGGCGCGGTCGCTCGGCGCCGACGCGGTCTTAGCGACGGAGAGCGGGCGAGACACCTACGGTGAGTGGGGGATCGGTGGCCTTCCGTTCGTGGCCTGGTCGGAGCGGCGCTGCGACGACGTGTGTATCATTCCCGACGTCTACTCGGGCCTCGCCGGCGAGGTCGTTGGCGAGGTGGTCGTGTACCAGCAGACCCCGAACCAGATCCGCAACGACTTCATTCATACCCGTCGCAACCTCAGGTTGTGGACCTGCTCGCCGCTGATGAGCGAGCACTGCCGGCGCTCCTTTCCGGGGAAGGAGCCGACGTTGGTGCCCAACATCGTCGATCCGCAAGTCTTTCCGTTCATTCCGCAGGAACAGCGAGAGCCCGGCCGCTTGGCAGCTCTGCCGCGAAAGAACGGCATGGAGTTCATTCAGGCGGCGTATCGCCGCTACCGCGACGGTGGCGGACGCTACTGGAAGCTCGATCTGATCGACGGAGTACCGTTGTGCGAGTTTGCGGAGCGTTTGCAAGCGCCGCAGGCTTTGCTACCGGCAACCGAGGTCGAGGGGTGTGGTCTTCCCGGGATGGAGGCCATGGCCGGCGGCATCATTGTCGCCGGGAAGAACGCGGGTGGCGCGAGCTTCTATATGCGGGAGGGTGAGACCGCTCTCATCGCCAACACGCCGGAGAGCGCCGCCGCCGCGTTGCGGGCGATCGAGGATCCGGCGCTCCGCCAGCGCTTGTCGCGAACCGGCTACGAGCACATCCGGCAATTCTTTCCCGACGCCGAGCCCAAGCGCTTCTGGGAAGCCTACCTCGCCGAGCTGCGGGAGGTGTGATCTGGCTGCGGAGCGGAGGAGCCCGGGTCGCCTATCCACTCACCGCATCAGAGACTGTCGATTTTCTCGCAAACAGTGCTTCGACAAGCTCAGCACGAGCGGT
>CAZCGA010000014.1:0-20960 GCA_964498075.1 uncultured Binatia bacterium (SeqCode)
TCCATTGGCCGAAGCATCACGATGCCGCGCCCGACAAGACTCCGCGCATTTTCCGCCTGCATCATCACGCTCTGGGCCGCCACGGTCGGTGCGTTCGATCCGGCCAATGGCGATCTCGCGCGCGCCGGCGCCGACCAGCACCGCGTTCTCACCTACAACACCGAGAAGAAGTTCATCCTCGACGCCTCGACCGACGACGAATACGACCGGATCATCAAGGCGATCGACCCCGACATCATCATTTTCCAGGAGATCGATCCCGTCGTATTTCCCGAGCGAGACCTGGCGCGTGCGCGTCGGCCTGTCGGACAGTTTCAACCGCAACGCCGTCTGCAGCCGCTTTGCGCAATCGATGCCGATCACCGACACGAATCCGCCCTCGGACGTTCGCGGCGTGACGGCGGTGCTCGTCGATCTCCCGCCCGCCATGCTCGGCGGGGCCGACGTTTACGTCATGGGCGTCCACATGAAATCGGGCGGGGCGACCAGCGACCACCAGCGCCGGCAGATTCACGCCGACGCGCTCATCAACTGGATGCGCGACGCCCGCACCCCAGGCGGCAGCATCGATCTCCCGACCGGGACGCCGATGCTCATCGCCGGCGACACCAACCTCGGATTCTTCGACGGCGGCGACGCTGCACAGCTACGTCGTCAACGGGTCGGTCCCTCCGATAACGGGACCAATCACTGGAACTATCGAGCTGCAGGATGCCGGCCGTACCTTGGTCATTGCCCCGACGAGCGCGTTCCCGTTCTTCATCGGCAAACCGGGATGCACCTTCGACCACTACAGCGGCACGTTCAAGAAAACGCTCGGCGGTCCGTGAGGCGGCTCGGCCCGCCAGGGCGGTTGGGAGCGCTTACTTCAGCTTCGCGAGCGCCCGATCCATACCACCGAGGATGGAGGCGGGATCACTCTCGCCGTAGAAGTACTTGTACTGCGGGCGCGCCTCGCTGAGCGACTCATCCAGCTGGCCGCTGGACGACAAAAAGTACGTTCGCGGGATGTACTCGCCGTCGGGCTTGTACTTCGTGCTCAGCTCCTGGTTCTTGTCCTTGTCCAAGCGGACCATGACGAACGACTTCGACTTCTCCACGACTTTCGAATCGCTGAAGACCTTGGAGTAGTTCGCGCAGTGGGGACACCACGAGGTAAAGAAGATCAGGCAGATTGGCCGCTGGCTCTTCTTCGCCTCGGTGAGCCCGTCGTCGTACGACACCCATTTGATCTGCGCGTCGTTCCAGTTCTCAGCGCCGGCCAGCGCCGGCGTCCGCAACGCGATCACGCCAACCATCGCCAGCACCAGCCCAAAGCCAGCCCGCCGCAGCCCCTCGCGCATCGCTGCACTCCCGATCGTTCCTTGGTGCCGTCTCATTCGACCTACCCCCGCGCCAAGGCTTCCGCCTGTAGCGCTTTGGCGTCGTCGGCACTGGCGGTCAGCTCGCTGTGGCACGTGTGCTTGTCGCCGACCACGGGCAGCACGCGGGCGCGTTGCTGCAACAACTCGCGTCCCTCCTCGCTGACCCCGGGGCTGCGTGCGGCTTTCTGCGCGGGTTGGAAGTTGGGGTCCTTGCCGCTGGCGAATGCCTCGATCTCCTTCGAGATGCGCATGCTGCACCAGTCGTGGCCGCACATGGCGCAAAAGTCGGTGTCGACCTCGAGGTCTTCGTCGTGCAGGGCACGCGCAGTCTCACCGTCGAAGGCCAGCTCGAACTGCTTCGGCCAGTTGAGCGCGGCGCGGGCGCGCGACAGATCGTCGTCCCACTGGCGTACGCCGGGAATGCCGCGCGCGATATCGCCGGCATGCGCGGCGATCTTGTAGGCGATGCACCCATCCTTCACATCCTGCGCGCGCGGCAAGCCGACGTGCTCCTTCGGCGTCACGTAGCACAGCATGGCAGCGCCGGCGCGCGCCGCCTCGGCGGCGCCGATGGCGCTGGTGATGTGGTCGTAGCCGGGGAAGACGTCGGTGACCAGCGGCCCGAGCACATAGAACGGGGCATCGTCGCAGACGCGTTGCTCCAGCTGCATGTTGAAGGCGATTTGATCCAGCGGCACGTGCCCCGGCCCTTCGACCATCGCCTGCACGCCGGCGGCGCGCGCCCGTTGCACCAGCTCACCCATGGTGTGCAGCTCCGCCAGCTGCGCCGGGTCCGACGCATCCGCCGTACAGCCCGGACGCAGCCCGTCTCCCAACGAGTAGGTCACATCGTACTCGCGCATGATCGCGCTGATCTCGTCGAACAGGTCGTACATCGGGTTCTGCTTGTGGTGGACGATCATCCACTTGGCCAGCAGTGAGCCGCCGCGCGAGACGATGCCGGTGACGCGGTTCTTGATCAGCGGCAAGTGCTCCCACAGCACGCCGGCATGGATGGTGAAATAGTCGACTCCCTGCTGCGCCTGCCGCTCGATCTCCTTGAGGATCAGGTCGTAGGTCAGGTCCTCGATGCGCCGGCCGATGATCATGCCGTAGATCGGCACCGTGCCGATCGGAATGGTGCTGTGGTCGATGATCGCTTGGCGGCACTCGTTGAGGTTGCCGCCCGTGGACAGGTCCATCAGCGTATCGGCGCCGTACTTCTGCGCCCATTGCAGCTTCTCGACCTCTTCGCCGGTGCTGCTGCTCACCGGCGAAGCGCCGATGTTGGCGTTGATCTTGGTGGTGATCATGCGTCCGATGCCCGTCGGGTCGAGCCGCTTCGGGGCGCGTTCGCCGCGCAGCAGCTCCGGATCGCTGATCACGCGCCAGCGCTGCGCGACCGTCTGGTTCACCCAGTACTGCGTGTTGGTTCTTGCACCCGGATGACCCACACTGACTTCCGCATGCACACGGCTTGCGCCATTGCCGTTGCTGGCGGCGGCTGCCTGCCCGCCGCTGCCCGCGAGGTGACGCGTGTTCGCAGGGATAACCAACCGGCCGCGTGCCACCTCGTCACGAACGAACTCCGGCGTCACACATTCCCGCTGTGCGACTCGGCGCATCTCCGGAGTGATGCTGCCACGACGTGCCGCCTCGAGCTGAGTCATCGTTTCGCTCCTCTTTCTGTTGCGTGGCCCGCCCGTGGCGCCACGGAAAGTCTCTCGTTCACGTGCCGCGAATCTACGCCGCCCCTGCAGCCGGTTCAAGCGGCGGTGGGTGAAGTGGTGTCGGGCTCCATCCGGTCTCAGCGCGGTTCGGTCCGAACGGTTACTTGTCCAACCCCACCGTCTTCAGCAACTCGGTGAAACGCGGGTCGGCACGCAGGCTATCGACTACCGGGTCGACCCTTAGCCAGCCCCGGTAGATCGATCGCTGCTCCACCGTCTTGTGCAGCCACGCGAAGGCCTGATCCGTGTCACCCAGGGCGGCGTAGATGATGGCAAAGTCATACCCGGACACATACTGGCGCGAGGATCGTTCGATCCACTCGGCCAGGATTTGCTGCGCCGCGTCTCGTTGTCCAGCTAGGGCATAGGCGAAACCAAGTACGCCGGCAATTTCTGGATTGTCCGCCTCCAGTTGCCTACTGCGTTCAAGCTCCCCGATCGCTTCGCCAACCCGGCCGGTCTGTGTGTACGCCAGTCCCAGGTACTCGTGCGCCAACCAATAGTCGGGCTGCATCGCCACGGTCTCGCGCAGTTGGTCGATCGCCTGCTCGTAGCGGCGAGCAAAGTAGAGATTGTTGCCCAGATTGGCGCTGGTCTCGGCCGACAGCGGATCCAGCTCGATGGCGCGACGACACTCTGCGAGGCCTTCGTCTACCCGCCCCACGAAAATCAAGGAGCCGCCATAGAACGAATGCGCCCACGGCCCGCTCGGCGTCAGCTCGATGGCGCGCCGGTACTCGCGCTCCGCCACCGGCCAGTTGTTGTCGTAGTGGAAGCTGATGAAGGCGAGGAAGGCATGCGCTTCGCCGAGTCGCGGATCGATGTCCAGCGCCCTCGTTGCGGCCTCCCGCGCCTTCGGCATCGCGTCGTTCGGCGGCAATGTGAAATCGGAAGCCCAGAGGTAGTAGTAAGCGAGTCCGTTGTATGCGAGCGCGTAGCGCGGGTCCAGGTCGATGGCGTGCCGAAGGTAGCCGATCGCTTTGTTGAAACCTTCCTGAGTGGCCTTGCTCGCGTAGTACCGCCCCTGCAGATACAAATTATAGGCTTCGAGATTGTCGGTTGCCGGTTTCTCCACACCGTGTTTCTCGTTGGCCAGCAAGGTCACCTTCAAGCGGTCGGCAACCCGCTGCGCGATGTCGCTGCGGATGGCGAAGATGTCCGGCATCTCTCGGTCGTAGGTTTCGGACCACAGGTGGTAGCCATCGGCGACGTTGATCAGTTGTGCGGTGATGCGCAGCTTGGTGCCCGCCTTGGTCACGCTGCCTTCCAGGACATTCCCCACGTGCAGTTGCCGGCCGATATCCTCGATCGCTTCGTTCTTGCCTTTGAAGGCAAACGACGACGTGCGCGCCGCCACATGCAACCCCGAGATCTTGGACAGCGCCCCGATGATCTCTTCGGTGACACCGTCGCTCAGATACTCATCGCCGTGATCGGGACTCATGTTGGTGAAAGGCAGGACGGCGATGGACTTGCCCACTTCGGCTTGACCGACCGCACGCGCCGGCGTCGTGCGCGCGGCGGAGCTCAGCCGATACAGCCACCAGGTCGCGCCGCCAACCACGCCGAGCGCCAGCACGGCGAGGAGCAGCTGCCGGCGTCGCTGCGAACCGGCGCGCACTGCCGCGGCGCCCCGCTGCCAGGGCAGCACCACGCGGTATACGTCGATGGCAGCCTGGATGTTCTTCAACTCCGGCTGCCGCAGGCGTTCGAGCGGCTGGTCGATCTTGTTGTGAACCTGATCGAACACCGGGCCGGTGATGCAGATTCCACCGGCCTCGGCTAGCGGCTCGATGCGGGCGGCGATGTTGACGCCGTCGCCGAAGACATCGCCGTCGCGTGTCTCGACGTCACCGAGATGCAGTCCGATGCGGATCTGAATGCGCCGGTCCGGCGCCTCGGATGAATTGCGCCGCACCATTCCCTTCTGAATCTCAATGGCACAGCGCACCGCCTGCAAGGCGCTGGCGAACTCCACCAGGAAGCCATCGCCAGTGCCTTTGACTTCACGCCCGCTGTGCTGCGCAAAGATCGGTCGTACTAGTTGTTGCTGCTCGTGGAGCAGGGCCAGCGCCAACGCCTCGTTACGTTGCGTCAGCGCGCTGTAGCCGACCATATCGGTGAACATGATGGCGGCCAACTTGCGCTGCTCGGTGTCGTGGCTCGGCATCGGTGTCAACGCGGCGCGGTCTGAGCCTTCACTTGTCCAACCCCACCTTCTTCAGCAGCTCCACGAAGCGCGGATCAGAGCGAACGCTGTCTAACTGTGGCTCTACTTTGAGCGATGTCAGCCAACTCGAACGCTCCTCGTAAGCCCTTCCCAACCACTCGAATGCCCGGTCCTTGTCGCCAAGGCCCGTGTAGATCAACGCGATCCAGTACGGGTCTACGTAGTGTCGCTTCGATAGGGCATTCAAATCGTTCAGTGCCTTGTGCGCATCGCTTGTCCGTCCCGATACCGCATAGGCATGTCCAAGCTGTGCTATTATCTGCTGGCTGTCATCTAACTGTCGAGCCGCTTGAAACTCGGCGATCGCTTCTGCGTTCCTCCCCTGTTGCAGATACCGCAAACCCTGGAGCATGTGCGCGCGGGCGAATTTCGGGTCCATCGCAAGCGTCCTCTGCACTTGTTCGACCGCTTGGTCGTATCGGCGCGCGTAGTACAGAACCCATGCGAGGTCCGCGCTGATGGGCAGGGAGAGCGGATCAATTTCCTGTGCGCGTTTCAGCTCTGCAATGGCCTCATCCGCGCGCCCCCGGTTGCTCAAGAAAATGATGCCGTACCAGTGGTGGGCCGTGGCATAGTTTGGGTTGAGCTGCAGGGCTCGCTTCCATTCCCTTTCGGCAGCGAGCCAGTCCCTGTCTCTAAGATGCAAGAGCATGGCGAGCGAGTTGTGCGCTTCGGCAAGGGTGTCATCAATCTCCAGAGCCCTGGTCACTGCGGCCCTGGCTTTGGGCATCGCTGTCGCTGGAGGAAGGCCGCCGAACCGGCTCAATAGCAAGTAGCAGTCTGCCAATCCGGTATACGCCGAAGCGTAGTTCGGGTCTTTTTCGATCGCCTGTTCGAACTGCTCGATGCCCTTCTGGAATCCTTCCTCAGTCCGCTTGTTCCAGTAGTAACGGCCCAACAGATACGAGTTGTAAGCGTCGAGGTTCTCCGTCGCTTTGCGTTCGAGCCGTTGCCGCTCGCCTGCCAGCAGCGTGACTTTCAACGCGTCAGCGACTCGTTGGGCGACCTCACTTTGGATGGCAAAGATGTCGGCCATCTCTCGGTCGTAGGTCTCCGACCAGAGATGATATCCGTCGGCAATGTTGATGAGCTGCGTCGTGATGCGGAGTCGGTTCGCCGCTTTGCGCACGCTCCCCTCCAGCACGGTGTGCACGTGCAGTTGGTCTCCGATCTTTTCGATCGCCTCGTTCTTGCCCTTGAAGGCGAACGATGAGGTGCGGGCCGCAACCCGCAACCCGCTGAGCTTGGACAACGCCGTGATGATCTCCTCGGTCATGCCGTCGCTCAGATATTCGTCAGCTGCATCGGCACTCATGTTCACGAAGGGCAGCACGGCTACCGACCTTCGATCCTCGCCGTGGGCGAGCGGAGTCGGCACGGCGGCCTGTGGAGGTGCCGGCGCAGTGGTCGGCGCGGCAGGCTGCTGATAACGCCACACGCTCACACCGCCGACAACGAGAACGGTCACGAGCAGTGCCACCAGCCCGACACGCCGGCCCATCTTCGGGCTCGCACTACGCCACCGCCGAGACGGCTTGGCGTGCTCCCACGGCAGCACGACGCGGTACACATCGATCGGGACGTGAATGTTCTTCAGCTCCGGCTGTCCGAGCCGCACCAATGGCACGTCGACCTTATTCCGAATCTGGTCGAACACCGGCCCGGAGATGCAGATCCCGCCAGCTTCCGCGAGCGGCTCGATGCGGGCGGCGATGTTCACCCCATCGCCGAACACGTCACCGTCGCGCACCACGACATCCCCAACGTGCAGGCCGATGCGCACTTGGATGCGGCGCTCGGCGGGCGCGGAGGCATTGTACTGGACCAGCGCCTTCTGCATGTCGATGGCGCACGACATGGCCTGCAGCGCGCTGGCAAATTCCACCAGAAAGCCGTCGCCAGTGCCTTTGACCTCACGTCCGCTGTGCTGCGTAAAGATCGGCCGCAGCAGCCGCTGCTGCTCGTGGACCAACGCCAGCGCCAGCGCTTCGTTGCGCTGCGTGAGGGCGCTGTAGCCGACCATGTCGGTGAACATGATGGCGGCGAGCTTGCGGTGCTCGGAAGGCTCGGGAGTCATACGCTCGCTGGTCTCCCTACCACTCGGATGTGCCCCGTGTCGAAACCCAGCGGCAGGGGAGCCTGAGTGTTCGACGTCTCGGCGTTACGGACGCGGGCGCCGGAGTTCCAGCTGTTCGCGCGGGCCGTCGAGTCGAACCACCAGCGTGCGCAGCACGTTGCGCCCCAGCAAGACATACGGACGGCCGATGGCCAACGCCTCGACTCGCGGAAAGACCAGCCCGTCGATCTCCACATCGACGCGGTACACCACGACGTCGTAGGGTGCACCGGCGAAGCCGGCGACGCGCACACTGCGCACCGGTGGCAGGTCCAAATCGATGACCAGTTGCTCGGGCACCCCGCAGAGATCGGCGCCGGTGTCGATCTTGCCGTCGAGGGTAGCGTTCTGGTGGGCGCTGGGCGCACGCAAGCGCACCGGCACCACCGCTGCGGGCGGCTCGAACGCGCGACTGAAGCCACGTCTCATTCGAGGACGAAGCCAGGCATCTCAACGGTTGGCAATGCCGCACCAACGCGTCCGATAAAAAAGGTTGCTCCACGCTGCCGCTTCCAGACGCGCTCGAACAAGCGCTGATGATCGGCGTCGGCATCCACGATCCGGCCACCGCAGACGGCGACGTAGCGCCCGGCAAAGCGCCGCTGCGCGGCGCGACCGAGTCGCTCGAACGCCCGGCGCTCGCGTTGCCACGCGTGCATCCGGCCGCGGTGCCCGGTCTCACGTGAGTCGGTGGCCGGGCCGAGTACCGCGTGGGGCTTCCCGTAGCGCGTAATCACAATGCGCTCCCCGCGCGCGGCGCGTTGCACCAACTGCGGCGCGCGATTCTTCAGGTCACGGATGCCGACACTCAAGGTGGCCATGATGGTGGCCACAACACTGCCACGGCCCTCGGCACACTGCAAGGGCGACGCTCCACCAGCGCGTCGTCTGGGGCTACGGGGGCGGCAAAGCGTGCACGGTCTCCGGCTGGGGGCGGCCGCGAATGGGGAGATCGGCGTGGCGCACGAAGTCCGTGCAGACAGCGGCGGCGCGGCGGAAGGTCGTGTCGTCGATCGCCACGGCCGCGTTGAGATCGCGCGTCAAGCTTTGCAGCCGCGCGGCGAGGTTCACCGTGTTGCCGATCACCGTCCAGATGAATCGGTCCGCCGCTTGAATGTTGCCGACAAACGCCGGCCCGGTGGCGATGCCGACACCGACGGCGAGTGCCGGGCCGACACCACCACCGGGCCGGGGCAACTCGGTCATGGCAGCCAGGATGTGGTTGAAGGAGGCCGGGCCACTGCCTCCTGCCGACTGCCGGCCACGAGAGCGCCGCAGTCGCCACAAAACTTCTTGTCCGCCGGATTCGCCGCGCCGCATTTCGGACAGCGATTTCCCAGCGCGGCGCCGCAGTCGCCGCAGAACTTCTTGCCGGCAGGATTGTCGGCGCCGCAGTTCGGGCAGGCGACCGTCATCTTCACGGTCTTGCGCGCGCACGCTCTCGGGCCTGCTCGAAGGCGGGTATCAAATCGCTCTGGGCCAATGCCTGTTCCAGCAGGCGCAACGTGTCCCGGATCACTTCGATGCGAATCGCGTCGTCGCCGGCCGCACCGTATCGGGCCGCAAGGATCGCGACAACGTCGTCGAGGTCTTTGGGACGCCCGGCAAGAATTTTCATGGCGACGATGTCTTCGGCGCAGGCGACCGGGATCGCGACACCTTCGACGATATGCTCCCGTGCGCGTTGCAGGAACAGCTCTTCGAGCCCTGGCCCGGCCAGCACGATATCCACGGGCATGGCGGATCCGACATGCACCAGCGGCACCACGCGCGTGCGTTCCACGAACCCATCGACATCGGCAGCACGCCGCGCGAATCCGGTTTCCTGCAATGCGGCAACCAAGGCCGCCGTCGTCAGTCCGCCGAGATCAACTGTGGCGTCTACGTCACCGGTCAGTCGTGCCGCGCCGTGGACGATTGCGGCTTGGGCACCGAACAGGTACCAGCGCAGCCCGAGCCGCTCGAAGACGTGCGCGAGGGCGCCGAGAAGCTCACCGAGCGGCGAAGGCATGCGCGGCCCGATCGATCTTGCGCTTCAGTTCGACGTGGTGCGCCAGGTCTTCCGCCTGATCGCGGGCTGTGGGCCAATCGGGACGCAGGCGGCGCATGTACTGCCAGAGCGTCTGACCTGCACGGATCGTGCGCGCCGGCCCATACGCTCGGTATTGCTCGGCCCAGTAGCGCTGCTTGGACGCTTGCACCTCGGCGCGATTGCGGCGCGCGAACTCCCGGATGCTCGCCGGATCCATGTACCGTAGCCTAGCGCGAAGTGATCCGTCTTGCGACCGTAGCCCAGCGGCCGATCCGTTCCCCAGGCAGGCGATCCGTTGCCCGTGGCGTGCGCACCGCAGGTTTCTCCCTGGCTAGACGCCGCGCGACGATTGACAGGCGGTTTGTCCGCGCCGTATACACGGTCCGTCTGAGATTTCCAGGGGGACGGCGGGGGTTTTGGGAACGTCTGATACCGAGGCTCTATTGTGAGGCGGCTTTTGGGGCGTCAGCTCCGACTCGCGCGGATGCTGTCTGGGGTGCTGCTAATGATTCTGGCTTCGGCTGCGGGGCTCGTGCGCCAGCCCGCGCGAGCCGCTGTGGTCAGTGCTCCCATACTAGAAGATGGGCTGACAGCGGAAGGCGTGGAACTCGACGATACTGAAGGCTCTCATAAGAAAGGCGAGGTTATTTCCGTCGCACGCATCTTCAGGGAAGATGGGACAACCCCGGCAACCGTGTCAATAGGTCCTGACTGCCCTTCCCGCCATCTGCACGGTGTTATCAAGATCTGCGACCCCAGGACTGGGGCATTAGATGGCCCCTTTCCTGATATGAAGCCGCATGAGTGCGGCCACGGCATGGTTAAAGACTATAGAGCAGACGTCACCCTCGACGGTGACGGTCCGTTTTTCGCGCGTGTGGGTAGAGCTCTGACGTACACGCTTACTCTGACAAACGCTGGACCACGTACCGCAGACTTTGTCAGAATTCAGCCAACCGCAAAGTTTGATGGCGAGGAACTCATGAATCTCGGTGTGGAATTCGAAGGATGTGATCTTGCCTTCGCTATCTTTTGTAGCAATTTCGCACTTCCAGCGGGCGCTTCAAAGACGGTGAGGTATAGCCTGACGATCACCGACAATACGTTCCTCAAGAAGGGAACGGTCGCGGTAACTTTCCGTGCTTTGGCACGTGCAGGCTGCGCGCCAGGTCACTTCGAGGAAATCGATGCCCTTCCGGGAAACAATGATGCCACTCTTACGACGAGAGTCCTCGATGTTGGCTCAGAGCCTGATGTAAGAAAGGCGTTCGAGATTCCAATCGATGTGCGGCGGGTGCTCTTGGAACTCAATATAATAAAACCAATTGACTTAGGGGCGGGTGCTACCGGGTTGATAAACCTTGGTGGTGGCTCCGGTGGCGCTGATGTTCTACTCTTTCGACCAGACAATACCGGCGGCTTTACGCTTGGGAAAGACTTTCAATTGCCATCAGACTTTGAGCCCGTCAACGTCAAGGTATTCGATGTAAACAAGGATGGCGATCCAGACATTCTCTTTGAAGATTCTAAGGGCGCATTCAAGAGTGTCTTGGCCCCGGCATTCCTTTTACCGATCGCGACTCCAGGAGGTGGCGCTCCCGTGGTGGATTACGACGTTGTCGAAGTGTTTTCTAATCCGTCCATAGTTGGAATCAGTTCTCCAAGCGCCACTGCCGGAGCTGGGGCCGCGTCTACCTTCGATGCATCGATGCGTGACCACGATAGCAGCGGCGGTGCGCCGGCTGCGCAGACGGGAAGCCTTTCGGTTTTCAAAGGCGACAAGACCGGCGCGTTCCAGAAACTCTCAACCATTCCACTGCCGGGTCTCCCCACTGCGATTGTTACAGGCGAGTTCAACGGCGACCAGAAAACCGATGCGGCTGTGACTCTACTTGGCGCGACCGATGGCAGCCCTGGAAGCGTTTTGCTCCTTTCCGGTGACGGCGCTGGAAACTTCACCGCTGCGGGAACCTTCCCGGCTGGGGTGAAGCCGTCGTCCATCGCTGTCGGTGACTTTGACAACGATAGTGACCTCGACCTGGCGGTAGCAAACCACGACTCTAGCGATGTCTCGATCCTTCTCGGTGACGGCGCGGGAGGCCTTTCGCTGGCGACGACGGTTCCTGTCGGCACCAACCCGGTTGACATCGTCGTCGGCGACTTCAACGGCGGCAAGCTTGACTTGGCTACCGCAAACGAAGGCTCAAACGATGTCACGATCCTTCTGGGAGGCGGCAACGGGCTGTTCATCCCGACAAACGTGGCGGCAGGGCAAACGCCTTCTTCGCTCGGCGCGGCTGACTTCAACCGAGACGGCAAGCTAGACCTGGCGGTGGCAAACAAAGGCTCCGGCGATATCTTCATTCTGCTGAACGGAGCCGCGCCGATTACTCGCCCGGTTGTCAGCGGCGCTGAGATCGCCGGCGAGGAGCTCACCGTCACGGGATCAAGATTCGACAATGGCGCGGTGATCCTCGTGAACGGGGTGGAACAGGGCACGGCGAATGACAGTCAGAGCCCGACTACTCTGTTGATCGCCAGCGTGGCGGGCAAGCAGATCAGACCCGGTCAGGGCGTTGTGATTCAGGTGCAAAGCTCAGCCGGCATATTCTCAGAGGGGCTGGCCTTCAGACGGCCGGGGTGCGCCGGCGACTGCGACACCAGCGGCAACGTGACCGTCGACGAACGGGTCAAAGGGGTCAACATTGCGCTCGGCAACGCACAAGTCGATACCTGTTCGGCCTTCGATGTCAACGGTGATCGACGGGTCACAGTGGACGAGCTGGTCAAAGCGATGAGCAACGCGCCGGGCAGCTGCCCAACCCCATAGTGTCAGTCGCAGAAGCGGAGCGGCGGGGGTTGCACAACCGTGGTCGGCCTTGACTTCGCGTCTGTTGTGCGGCGCGAAGATCGGCCGCAGCAACCGCTGTTGCGCACCGACCAGGTCGAGCACCAACGCCTCGTTGCGCTGCGTCAGGCCGCCGTAGGGGGCGACCTGAATTTGGTCTATCGAAGTTGCGGGGTTTCTGGCAGGCTCGCGCCACGTAGCGGAGGGCAGGGTGCACATCACGCAAGGCTTCGCCGGTACCGTCGGCAACACACCGCTCGTTCGCCTCAACCGTCTCAGCGACGAGACCGGGTGTGAGATCCTCGGCAAAGCGGAGTTTCTCAACCCGGGCGGCTCGGTCAAGGACCGCGCCGCGCTGTTCATCATTCGCGACGGCGAGGCGCGCGGGCTGCTGCAACCGGGCGGCGTGGTGGTGGAAGGCACCGCCGGCAATACGGGCATCGGCCTCGCGTTGATCGCCAACGCCCGCGGCTACCGGACGATCATCGTGATTCCCGACACCCAGTCGCAGGAGAAGATGGATCTCTTACGCATCTGTGGTGCCGAGCTGCGTCCGGTGCCTGCCGTTCCGTACAAGGATCCCAACAACTACGTGAAGGCGTCCGGGCGCCTGGCGGAAGAGATCGGCGGCTTCTGGGCGAATCAGTTCGACAACGTCGCCAACCGGCGCGCCCACTACGAGACCACCGGTCCGGAGATCTGGTCGCAGACCCGTGGGGAGATCGATGCGTGGGTGGCCTCTACGGGTACCGGCGGCACGCTGGCCGGCGCCGCCCAGTACCTGAAAGAGAAGAAGCCGTCCGTCCGCGTGGTGCTCGCCGACCCGATGGGCAGCGGGCTCTACCACTACGTGAAGCACGGAACCGTGAAGGCCGAGGGGAGCTCGGTGACCGAAGGGATCGGCAACGGCCGGGTGACGCAGAACCTCGCCGGCGCGCCGATCGACGACGCCGTGCAGATCGATGACCCGACCGCGCTCACCATCCTCTTCCGCCTGCTGAAGGAGGAAGGCCTGTACCTCGGCGGCTCCACCGGGATCAACGTCGCCGCCGCGGTGCAGCTCGCACACGAGCTGGGACGCGGCCACACGATCGTCACGGTCCTCTGCGACGGCGGCGACCGTTACCGCTCGCGTCTCTACAACCCAGCCTGGTTGCGCGAGAAGGGATTGCCGGTGCCGCCGTGGCTGGCGTGAGCGCGCTGAGCCGGATGCGCGGCGCGCGCCACGTGGCGACCGTACTGCCACGTGGCATGCCCGCGCCACCTCGATTCAGCCACCGACTTCGCTGAAGCCGACGACCTCCACCGAGGTTCTGAAATACCCATCCGTTCGGGACGGCAGCGGCGGCGTGACCTGGTAGGTGAACGGCATGCGGCCGCCGGGGGCGATTTCACCCCGCACGCTGTACAGCGTCGCTCTCCCCGGGTTGTCGCTTCCCGGATGAAACTCATTCTTCCAGAACCACTGGTACCGGATCATCAGCGCGACGTCGCGGATCGGGTGCTGCGACTTGTTGAGCAGGACCCCCGAGACCGCGCTGTCCTCCGCAGCGGTGTCGGCGACCACAACGACAGCCGAAGCATCGTGTGAGGACAAGACCCTCTCCGAGCGGCCTTGCACCGCCGACGCGCAGAGCAGCACGGCGAGTGTACCCAACACAGACCCTGCGAACATGGCCTTCATGTCGGCCTCCTTTCGCTCGCTCCGGAATAGAGCGCGAGGCGTGCCAGACCATCCGCCGCGGCCCATCGCGCCCACCGAGAGTGGGAAGCCCGCTGGCGGCGGGCCGTTTGAAGTCCTTACCCGCCGCGCTTGTAATTTTTGCAACCTCACTCCACCCCTGATGGACGTAGCCTGCGCGCCGTACTACATGCAGAGACAGCGACACGGGAGGACACATGGAGAGCATCCGATTCGACGACATCGAGAAGTTGAAGAGCAAGATCAGCGATACTTTCGGTCCATTTGGTCCGGAGGTGCCGATCACTCAGGAGATGATCAACAAGTTCGCCGAGCTCACCGGTGATCACCAGTGGATCCACGTCGACGTGGAACGGTGCAAGCGTGAGAGCCCTTTCAAGCAACCGATCGCCCACGGCTTCCTCACCCTGAGCCTCATTCCGACCATCCGCGCCGTGAGCGACTACCAGGTCGCCGGGTTCGGCAACGCCACCAACTACGGCGCCGAGAAGCTGCGCTTCACCGCGCCGGTACCCGCAGGCTCGAAGGTGCATGCGCGTTCGCGCCTCGTGGCCGTTGAGAAGAAGCCCTCCGGCACACAGGTGACCACCGAGATCAACGTCCACGTTGTGGGCCAGGACCGCCCGGCGGTCATCTACGTGATGCTGGTGCTGTATCATCCGCCGATGAAGTGAGCTGCGGTCGGCGTAGTCATGAGCGATACTCCGCTGCGCATCGGCATTCTCGGCGCCGCACGCATCGCGCCGATGGCGTTGATTCGACCGGCGCGCGCGGCGCCCGAAGCGGCGGTCGTCGCCGTCGCGGCGCGTGACCCGCAGCGCGCGCAAGCGTTCGCGACCAAGCACGGCATCGGGCGCGTCCATTCCAGCTACGACGCCCTGCTTGCAGACCCCGAGGTCGACGCCGTCTACAATCCGCTACCGAACAGCCTGCACTGCGAGTGGACGATTCGCGCCCTGCACGCGGGGAAGCACGTGCTCTGTGAGAAGCCGATCGCCTCGAATGCGGCCGAGGCCGAGCGCATGGCGCAGGCAGCGCAGCAGACCGAGCGTGTATTGGTCGAGGCGTTCCACTGGCGCTACCACCCGCTAGCGGCGCGCCTGCGGGAGATCATCGGCTCCGGCGAGCTCGGGGCGGTGCGCCACGTCGAGGCGCATCTGTGCATCCCGCTGCTCCTACCCGGCGACATCCGCTACAAGCTCGACCTCGGCGGCGGCGCCACCATGGACACCGGCTGCTACGCCATCAGCATCATGCGCTTTCTCGCCGGTGCGGAGCCCGAGGTCGTGCACGCCGAGGCGCGGCTGTCCTCGCCGGGCGTCGACCGCTACATGGAGGCGAAATTTCGGTTTCCCGACGGGCGGACCGGGCGCATCACCTGCTCGCTGTTCTCCAGCGTGCTTCTGCGCGCCAGCGCGCGCGTCGACGGCGAGCGTGGCGCGATGACTGTGTTCAATCCGATCGCGCCCCATCTCTACCATCGCCTGCGCGTGCACACGGCGGCCGGCAGCCGCAGCGAACGCGTACGCGGTGACGCGACCTACACGCATCAGTTGCGCGCCTTCGTCGCCGCCATACGCAACGGCGCTGCGGTCCCCACGGGGCCCGACCACGGCATCGCCAACATGCGCGTGATTGATGCCGTGTATCTCAAGGCCGGGCTGCAACCACGCGGAGGGGTGTACTGATGGGCAGCATGTTTGCACGTGAGCAGCTGCTCGCCGAACATCCCTACGATGCGCCCCTGGTGGTCGACGGCGTGCCGTGCCACGGTGGCTTCATTGACGGGCTCTATGTCTCGCCCCGGACCTTGTGGCGCGTGCCGGCGCTCGAGGCTTGGCAGCGCGCCCTGCCGGCGGGTGCGGTCGATGCGGTGCTGGCGCCCATCTCCTGTCGCATCCCGCCGCACTTTCCCACCATCGAGCAGACGAAGCTGCTCGTGCGCAACGGGGTGACGCTGCCGCTGGTCCGCATCCTGTCGCTGATCGCGATCATCGAGGGCTATGGCGGCGAGGTGCTGCGGACCGTCCCGGTGCCGCCGTTCAGCGAGCGCGTCATCGATCCGATCGACGGCACCGCCCTGGCGCATCTGTCGACGCTGTTCGAGGCACACGCGCGCGACGAAGCCGGCCACCGTGTCATGTGGGAGCTGGCGCGTGATATCGCGCTCAACCACCCAGAGATCCCGAAGGACCTGGCACCAAACTTCCCGCCGCCGTCGGGGGTTCGTCTGCTACCCGACGTGCCCGCCGACATGGAGGCGGTGATCCTGCGCATGATGGGCGTGCTGATTGTCGAAGTGTTTGCGGTGGAGGCATTCAACTGGGCGAAGGCGGTGCTCGGTGATGCCGCGCTGTTTAGTCGTCACGCCGAGGCGGCGACGCTCATTGCGTACGTTCAGCAAGACGAAGCCCCGCACGTCGGCTACCTCGCGACCGTGTTGGCCGAGCTGCGGGAGCGCACGCTGATCGGCGACGATGGCACTCTCGTTTCGGGTCGTGAGGTCATCGACGGCGCCCGCGACATGATTGTCGGCTTCCAGACCGGTCCGCGACATCAAGCGAACTGCAGCTTCCGCATGCAGGTCATCGAGCGCAGCCTCGCGGGGCATCCGCGGCGCAACGCGATCCTCGCCCAATTTCCTACAGCGGAGGGCACCGCATGAGCAGGGCGACCTGTCTCTGCGGGGAGGTCGCATGGGAGCTCGACGCGCCGTTTGATTTCATGTCGCACTGCCACTGCTCGCGCTGCCGGAAGGCGCACGGCGTGGCGTTCGCGACCTACGTGGCCGCAGCGGCCGCGGGCTTCCGGCTGCGCGGACGCGAGCGCATCGTGCATTGGGAGTCGGCGACGAGATTCTTCCGCTGCTTCTGCGGCCGCTGCGGCTCGGTGGTCCCCGGCGACGCGTTCGAAGGACGCATGTTCGTGCCTGCCGGCAACTTCGACGATGATCCCGGCGTCCGGCCGCTCGCCCACATCTTCGTGGCGTCGAAGGCCCCGTGGTACGAGATCCGCGACAGCCTGCCGCGCTTCGACGCCTATCCGCCGGGCATCGACGCGCCCGTGTTGCCGGATCGCGCGCCGCTCGATGCGCCCGGCTTACCGCGCGGCAGCTGCCTGTGCGGCGCCGTCAGCTACCTAGCGGAAGGACAGCCCACGCGTTGCTACAACTGCCACTGCAGTCGTTGTCGCAAGACGCACTCGGCGGCGCACAGCTCGACTCTCGTCACGTCCGCTGATAGCGTACGCTTCACCCGCGGCCACGACCTGCTCGCCGCGTACAAGGTCCCCGAGGCGCGACACTTCACGCACGTGTTCTGCCGCCTGTGCGGCTCGTCCATGCCGAACATCGACCGCAACCGCGGCCTGGCCGTCGTGCCGATGGGCGGGCTCGACGACGATCCGGGGATCCGCCCGCAGGCGCACATCTACGTGGCCTCGAAACCGCCCTGGTACGACATCGCCGACGCGCTGCCGCAGCATGCCGAGTCGCAATCTTGAAAACCTGAAATACCCTGCCACGGAGGCGTAGAGACGCAGAGCCTCGTGCGCGATCACCAGTCGTAGCGCTTCAACAGCGCGATGTCGGCATTGGTCACGCGCTGGCCCGAGTTCGCAGGGGCCCTGGTGAACCTTTTCCTCAGGTAAGGCGTACTACGGTTCGAGAACAGGAGGTCTCGCATGGAAGGCGTGAAGCACTGCCCCTATTGTGGTGAAGAGATCCGGGCGGAAGCGGTCCGCTGTCGCTACTGCCGGAGTCGACTGACTTCATTCGATCCCGAGCGCTGGCATCGCAGCCACAGCGACGCCCGACTTGCGGGCGTGTGTGCGGCGCTGGCGCATGCGTTCGCGCTGCCGACGGCCGCTGTCCGACTGGCGTTCGTCGTGCTCACCTTCGTTCACTTGCTCGGTCCGCTCATCTACGGCGGCCTCTGGTTGATCATTCCGCGCCGCCCGGGCGACGAGTCGCTGCTCGAGGGTGTGCTCAAGACGGCCTCAGATCTCGCCGCCATGCTCGGTGGGCGGCGGAACCGGCCGCCGACGCCGCCGAGCGCGTGGGAGCATCCGTCTGCCTAAGTGTGCTATGCGCGGGCAATGGCGACAGACGAGGAGCTCGTCGGCCAGCTGGTGCTTGGAGATGAGCCTGCGCTGCGTGAGCTGCTGCGCCGCTACGAGCGGCCGCTCTCCCACTTCATCTCCCGCTATACCTCGGGACGCGATGTCGACGATCTGTATCAGGAAACCTGGATGCGCGTCGTCCGTCACGCCGCCCGCTTCGACCAGACACGGCGCTTTTCCACGTGGCTGTTCCAGATCGCCGTCAACCTGTGCCGTGACTGGCACCGGCGGGCGCCACCTGAGCCGACCGACGACCTTCGAGCCGCTGCGGAGAGCCACGAGCTGGGGCGCGCCGAGGCGCGCATCGATGCGGCCCACCTGCTCGCCTTGCTGCCCGGACCTCAACGTGAGGTGGTGATCTTGCGCTACTACCACGACCTGAGCGAGGACGATGTGGCGCGTATCCTCGAGTGCCCGAAGGGCACGGTGAAGAGCCGACTGCACAACGCCCTGGCGCGCTTGGCGGCAGTGGTGCGCGCGGAGCGGTAAGCGAGAATGAACCATCCCAAGCACGACGGAACGCGAGCGGATGGTCTGGGCCTCCTGGCCGGACATGCGAAGGAGTGCGAGGAATGCAGCGCCCAGCCGCTCCCACTCCAACCGTTGGCCGCGCTCCTCGATGCAGTCCAGGTGCAGGTCGACGCTGCCACTCTCTCGAGGCGGACGCTGGCGCGGTTGGGGCCGGAGTTGGGGCGCTTCGCGCAAGCGGCGTCCTGGCGTCGTGTGTGGGTTGGCGTGCTCCTCGCCCTGCTGCCGCTGCCGGCGGTGGTGGCATACGACGCCTACTTCCTGCGTGTCGTGTACGCCGTCGTCAGCGTGCTCCTGCCAGCAGCGTTCGCGGCGTATCTGGTGCTGAGCTACGCGGCGTTTCTAGTGTTGCTCTTCGCGCTCACCTACGCCGCAATTCCGCTGCTAGTCGTTCGTGATGGGCGGCGGTTGCCGACGCTGTCGTGAGGTGCAGATGAAACAGTGTCCGTACTGCGCGGAAGACATTCAGGAGCACGCTGTGAAGTGCCGCTATTGCGGCAGCATGCTGGAGGGGTCGGCGCTGTCGCGCACCTGGTACCGCTCGCGGCGCGGTAAGATGATCGCCGGCGTGTGCGCCGGCCTGGCGGAGCAGTTCGGGATCTCGGTGACGGCGTTGCGGCTTGCCGCTGTGGTGCTGACCTTGTTGGGCGCCGGCTGGGGCATCATCGTGTACGTTGTCCTGTGGGTGATCATGCCGTACCGGGACATCAGTCAGGGACCTGTGCTCCGGGCTCCGGACACATGATCCAGCACTCTCCACGCGTCACAACACCGGCATCTCTTCGGTCTGGTGGTCGACGGCGACCCCGTGAACGACGCCAGTGAAATCGAATATGACCACCAGCGTATCGCGGTTGTCGAACTCGCGGCGATAGGTAAAGATCCGCTGGCGTGTGAACGGTTCCGTCACCGTGAAGGTCGAAGAGTTCTCCCGGCTGTATACATAGACGAAGACGTCGCCGTCGGTCTGGTGCGTGATCTGCGTCGGCGGACCGAAGCGCTGCAGAACCTCCGACTTGGTGGATTGTCCTTCCACGAGCTGGGAGGGATCGCCGTGGAGCGGAGCATTTTCATAGTAGCGGACGATGGTGCAACCGTTGGCGCACGCTGTGAGCGCCGCGAAGCACACAGCAGCGAGCACGCCCAACGGCTTGAACGACGCGGCGGTTCGCGAGATCACCAGGGTCTCCTCTATCGTGACCAGAAGCCAAACCTGGGCAGCAGGTCGGTATCCTTCGCGAAGGCGTAATCTTCAACGAGGTTGTCGCCGTTGAAGAAGATCAGCAGGGAGTCGTTCTTCTGGTCAAACTCGGCGTAGTTGAACACGATCGTGATGATGCCGAAGGCGTTGCCGCGCGAGAACGTGTAGCGGAAGTAGCGGGCGCCGACCAAGCGCTCGACGGGCGGCTTGTCGCCGCGCCGGCTGAGCAGCGGCTCGAACGGCACGCCGATGGCCACCAGCTCCCGTGATTCGATCTCTTGCGGCGGACCGAAGCGCTCGAGGATCTCCTGCTTGGTGGTCACCCCCCGCTGGATCGCGGCGATCTTCTGCCCGTCAAGCGGATGGTCACGATAGACGCGTCCCACGACGCAGCCGGGCAAGAGGCCGACTAGCAACACCAGGCGCAGCAACTCGTTCGGGCGGAGCAGAAACGCTTCCTTCATCAGCATCCCCGACCATCCGCGACGGAGAAAGTCAACCCGGCCGGTCCGCGCAGCTCGGTGAACCTGAATCGACGAACGACGCCCGCCGCATCCGTTTCACGAACCGTACAGGCCGCTCCGGCAGCCGCCCGACCGGATCGATGAACTCCCATCGGGGGTTGTTCTTGTTGTAGGCGAGCGCGGGCCGCGCAAAGCGGAGACCGCGGCCCGTTGTTGCGCCCACAGCAATAACAGCGAGCATCAGGCCGAAGTACCTCAGGGTACGTTCCAAGTCGGTTCCCTCTGAACCCGTTTCGACGACTTCACGGTACCTTGACCTGCGGTCGTCGCGCAACATCTGCACGCTTTTGTACAAGTGGTGGCTTCCCTCCCCCCTGTTGAGTGTCAACGCCTTACCGAGTGACTCGCTGGAACGACAAGCCGTGGATATCGGTGAGCGTCGGGCAAGACACCGTGCAGACCAACGGCAACCCGGACCGGGAATTGCTCGGCGAGGATGCCGCGCGTAAGGCGGCGCGCCGCAGTGGAGGGCGCCGCGGAGAGGGAGGTTATGCATCGAGCGAATCACATAGGCGTCGTCGTAGCAGCTCTTGTGGTAGGGCTGCAGGCGACGTGCGGGGCCACCA
>CAZCGA010000014.1:21007-75999 GCA_964498075.1 uncultured Binatia bacterium (SeqCode)
GACCCGGGAGGCGGCGAGCATCGTACACGCGACGGTGGCCGAGGTGCATTCGGGTCGCGACCAGTCGGGCTTACCCTCCACGTGGATTACCTTGAGCATCAACAACGCCTTCAAAGGAGCGCCGCCGGGCAGGCTCACGATCAAGCAATATGGCGTACAGGAGCGGCTCGCCGACGGTACGATGACACGGGTGGCCGGACTTCCGCGCTACTCCGTGGGCGACGAGGTCGTGCTCTTTCTGCATGCTGACAGCCGGCGTGGGTTCACTAGCCCGGTCGGGTTCGGCCAGGGATGCTTTCGCGTCGATCGTACAAAACAATATCCCGTCGTCCGGAGCGATCTTTCGGGTCGTCAGCAAGACCTCGACGCGTTCTTCGCAGATGTCGTTCGACTTGCCGGCGCGGCCCAATGATGGCGTCGATCATGGCCGGGCTGCGTCGCCTCTTCTTCAATCGGTGTGCTCTCGTATTGAGCGCGATGCTGGTCGTGTCGGCACCGGCGCAGGCTTACGGACCGCTGCTAGTCAACGGTGCGGGTGCGCCGCTGGTATGGACCACGATTCCAATTCCGTTCAACCCGGACCGCGGGCCGCTGGGCAAATTGGACAATGCCACCGCGGTGGCGCACGTGGGTGCGGACTTCGACGTCTGGGCGGCCGTGCCGACGTCAACCGTCCGCTTCGCCAACGCCGGCGCGATGCCGCTTGATGTGACCGTCAGCAACTACCAGCGCTACCTGGGGGTGTGCGGTGATGGGCTGAACCCGATCATCTTCGACACCAGCGGAAAGATCACCGACGACCTTTTCGGATCAGGCGCCAACAACAGTGTCCTGGGATTCGCCGGTCCCGACTGCGCGACCGCGGTGCCTCCGGTGATCAGCGAAGGATCGGCGGTACTGAACGGCAAGTGGGTCGATGGCATCAGCTCAGCGACCAACCCGGAGATGCTCGTCGATGAGTTCGATGCCGTGCTCACCCATGAGTTCGGTCATTACGTCAACCTCGATCACTCGCAGATCGGGCTGCAGGAGGCGTCTGACCTGGTCACGAGCAACGACAACGCGATCGCCACGATGTTTCCGATCTTGATCAATGCGTCCGAGCAGCGAACGTTGAGTCTGGACGACGAAGTGTCCGTGTCGACGCTCTACCCGACGGAATCATTCGCGTCTTCGTACGGCACAATCAGCGGCAGCATCTTCCTGGCGAACGGGGTGACTCCGTTTCAAGGAGCGTACGTGATCGCACGCAACCTGGCGGACCCGCGGCTGACTGCTGTGGGTGTCGCCTCCGGAGCGCGCTTTTTCCCAACCCGCGCCGGCGGGCCGCCCGCCCCGGCGCTCGAGGGTCTTTACGAAATTCCTGGCTTGCCACCGGGCACGTATAGCCTGGAGATCGAAGCGATCGCCGCTTCATTCACCGATGGATCGAGCGTCGGCCCGCTCAATCCGCCGGCGCCGCTGCCCGGCCCGCCCGAGTTCTGGAACGGGGCCGACGAAGGCAACAGCGACGCATCCGACGACCCAACCGACTTCGTACCGTTCACTGTGAATGCGCACGCCACCGCGAGCGGCACGAACATCATCCTGAACGCCCGCCAGTCTCCGGCGAACGATCAATGCGGCTCGCCGACCGTTGTCACGGCGCTGCCGTTTGCCGACACGATGGATACGACCGCGGCGACCTCGTCCGCCTCCGATCCATTGCAGTCTTGCACCTTCGGGTTTCCGGCAAGTAATGCGCGGAGCGTGTGGTACAGCTTCACGGCGCCCGCCGATGGCATTCTCGCGGTCGACACATTCGGGAGCAGCTACGACACTGTGGTCACCGCGCACAGCGGGACGTGTGGGGCGTTGGCGGAGATCGCGTGCAACGACGATGCGGCAGCCGGGCGGTTGTCTGAGATCGCCCTCACCGTGGCAGCCGGGCAAACGGTGCTGATCGAAGTCACCCAATTTTTCGGGGCGCCCGGCGGCGGGACGTTGAACGTGCATGCCGACTTCATTTGCGGCGGCCCGGTTGCCGTCGATACACCCAAGATCGTGATCACCCGCTTGCACAGTCGGTCCGGCGATGCGCGGCTCACCTTTAGCGGAACGCTCACCCTGCCGTATCCGTTCACTCCCGCCGTTACTCCGTCGGCCACCGGCATGTTGGTGCTCATTGAGGACATGGCCGGTGGAGTGTTGAACGTCACCATTCCGGGCGGAGCGTTCGGGTACACCGCCGGGATGGGCTGGCGGGCCAACCGCGCGCGCACGAAGTGGACGTACAGTAATCGGACACACCAACCGCCGGGCGGTATCCGCCGGATCGTCATTCAGGACCAATCCAAGGTGATGCCTGGCCGCCTGAAGTTCACTGTGAGGGGCAGGGCTGGCTCCTACCCAGTGGTCTCGAGCCATCTGCCCTTGACCGGAATGATTGTTCTGGACGGACTGGCCGCGCAGCGCTGCGGCGAGCTCAGCTTTCCAGGGCCCGGCCCGGCTCCGTGCTGTACCATGAGCGTCGCTGCAACCAAGCTCACCTGCCGGTAATTTGCGAGGCGACCCGCTCCGAACCGGGTCGCACCTCCGACTGCTTCGCAGATTTCATTTGTATCGGCAGCGCCGATCGCGCTAAGACAGCACCCATCATGCGCGCGGGGAAGAGTTCGGGATTGCGAGACGCAGAGGTTCGCGCGGCCGCTGGCGGAAGCGCCAACGAGCCGAAGCGAGAGGCGACCAAGCCGGTCGTGACCGCCGAGGAGAAGAGGCTGCAGGACGCAGAGGCGCGGCTCGGCCACTGGAAGCGCTGGGGGCCCTACCTGAGCGAGCGCCAGTGGAGCACCGTGCGGGAAGACTACAGTCCATACGGAAACGCGTGGGAGTTCTTCCCGCACGACCATGCCCGGTCGCGCGCGTATCGCTGGGGCGAGGACGGTCTGGCGGGGTTCTGCGATCGGCACCAGTTCGTCTGCTTCGCGCTCGCGTTGTGGAACGGTCGCGATCCGATCCTGAAGGAACGACCTTTCGGCCTCACCGGCAACGAGGGCAATCACGGGGAGGACGTGAAGGAGTACTACTATTATCTCGACTCCACGCCGACGCACTCCTACATGAAGTTCCTCTACAAATACCCGCAGGCGGAGTTCCCGTATGCTCGTCTGGTCGCGGAGAATCGGTGCCGCGGCCGGCGCGAGTCCGAGTTCGAGCTGATCGATACCGGTGTGTTCGACGAGAATCGGTACTTCGACGTCGTGGCCGAGTACGCGAAGGCCACCCCCGACGACCTGCTAGTTCGTCTGCACGTTACCAACCGCGGCCCCGACGTGGCACAGATCGACGTGCTCCCGACGATCTGGTTCCGCAACACCTGGTCGTGGGGGCTCGATCCGTGGCGGCCGCGACTGCACAAGGAAGAGCCGGGCCACGGCGCCAGCGCGATTCAGCTCGTGCACTACTACTACGGCCAGCGCTGGCTCTTGCTCGAGGGCGGTCCCGACCTGCTCTTCACGCAAAATGAGACCAACAGTAAGCGGCTATGGGGCATCGAGAACGACTCTCACTACGTCAAGGACGGGATCAACGACTACGTCGTCCACGGCCTCAAGGATGCCGTGAACCCCCACTGCGTGGGCACCAAAGCTGCGGGTCACTATCACCTCGACGTCGGCCCCGGCGAGACCCGCACGCTGCGCCTGCGATTCAGCGATGTCCAGCCGGTGCCGACCGGTGAGAGCCCGTTCGGTGCGGCGTACGACCAGGTCTTCGCCGCCCGGCAACGGGAGGCTGACGATTTCTACGCGACGGTCATTCCGCGTGGGGTGTCGGATGACGCGCAGCTGGTCATGCGCCAGGCCTTTGCCGGGCTGCTGTGGAGCAAGCAGTTCTATCACTACGACATGTACCGCTGGCTGCGCGGCGACCCGGTGGGTGCCGAGCCACCCTTGCAACGGCGTACGGGACGCAACCACGAATGGGCCCATCTCTACAACGCCGACGTGATCTCGATGCCCGACAAGTGGGAATACCCCTGGTACGCCGCCTGGGACCTCGCCTTCCACTGCGTGCCGCTATCGCTGGTCGACTCTGAGTTCGCCAAGGAGCAACTTCTCTTGCTGCTGCGCGAATGGTACATGCATCCCAACGGCCAGCTGCCCGCCTACGAATGGGCCTTCGGAGACGTGAACGCGCCGGTGCACGCCTGGGCGGCGTGGCGCGTCTACAAGATCGAGGAGAAGCGCCACGGGGCGGGCGACCGCCGGTTCCTCGAACGGATTTTTCACAAGCTGCTGCTCAACTTCACCTGGTGGGTGAACCGCAAGGACTCGGAGGGCAAGAACGTCTTTCAGGGCGGCTTCCTCGGCCTCGATAACATCGGCGTGTTCGATCGCAGCGCGCCGCTGCCCACCGGCGGCCACATCGAGCAGTCGGACGCGACGAGCTGGATGGGGATGTACTGCCTCAACATGCTGACCATCGCGTTGGAGCTGGCGCGTCAGAACACCGCATACGAGGATGTCGCGAGCAAGTTCTTCGAACACTTCGTCTACATCTCCCGCGCCATGAACGACATCGGCGGCCAGGGGATCGAGCTGTGGCACCCGGAGGATGGCTTCTACTACGACGTGCTCCACCTGCCGGACGGCAACCGCTTCCCGATGAAGGTACGCTCGATGGTCGGCCTGATCCCGCTGTTTGCCGTCGAGACGCTGGAGTCGGACATCGTCGACCGGCTGCCCGGCTTCAAGCGCCGTATGCAGTGGTTCATCGAGAACCGACCCGAGCTGAGTGATCACGTCGAAACCCGGTCGGAGGAGTCGGGCATCCGCCGGTTCCTTTCGCTGGTGAATCGACACCGCTTGCGGCAGGCGTTGCGCTACATGCTCGACGAGCGCGAGTTCCTGTCTCCCTACGGCATCCGGGCGCTGTCGGCGGTGCATCGCGATCATCCTTACTCCGTGTGGGTGAACGGCAACGAGTATCGCGTCGACTACGATCCGGCCGAGTCGACGAGCGGTGTCTTCGGCGGCAATTCGAACTGGCGCGGTCCCGTCTGGTTCCCGGTGAACTATCTGATCATCGAATCGCTGCAGAAGTACCACCACTACCTCGGCGACGAGTACAAGGTGGAGTGCCCCACCGGCTCGGGTCAGATGATGACCTTGTGGGAGGTGGCCGCGGAGATCTCCCGCCGCCTGATCCGGCTCTTTCTCCGAGGTCCCGACGGACGGCGACCGGTCTTCGGCGGCGCCGAGAAGTTTCAAACCGACCCGCACTGGCGCGACCTCATCCTCTTCTACGAATACTTCCACGGCGACAACGGCGCGGGCATCGGGGCCAGTCACCAAACTGGCTGGACCGGCTTGGTCGCAAAGTTGATCCAACAGAGTGGGGAATGAGGGGAAGACAACAGACTCAGAGACGACAGACATGAGCTCCAACGACGCACGCGAAGTTGAGCTGGCGCTGCTGCGGCCGCTCAGTCGGCAGTTCCCCAGCATCGATGCAGCGGTGGCCGAGATCGCCAAGTTGTCGGCGGCGCTGACGCTGCCGAAGGGAGCGGTGCACGTCCTCAGCGACGTGCACGGCGAGGACGTCAAGCTCCGGCACGTCATCAACAACGCCTCGGGGACGTTGCGTGCCCTGGTCGAACGGCAGTTCGCCGGGCGGCTCACACCCGTCCAGGTCCAAGAGTTCCTCAGCTTGATCTTCTACCCGGCCGAGATGTTGGAGCGCTTGGCGCCCGCCCTCCGAGACCCGCAGGCGTTGCGCCGCTTCGCGCACCAAACGCTCGGCAACCTCTTCGAGCTGGTGCGCGTCCTGGCCCGGCGTTACAGCGTCCGGCATGTGATGCAGACGTTCCCGGCGGAGTACGCCGAGGTCTTGCGCGAGCTGGACGCGGAGCCGACGAATGAACGCGGCGGCACCTTCGACGGCATCCTCGACGTCCTCATCCGTCACGACCGCGCCCTCCATCTGATTCGCCTGGCCGTGCGCGTGGTGCGCGACCTGGCCATCGAAGAGGTGATCGTCGCCGGCGACTGCTTCGACCGCGGCCCACGCGGCGACCGGATCATCGAGCACCTGCGGCATCAGCCCAACGTCGCCTTCACCTGGGGGAACCACGACGCCGGCTGGCTCGGCGCCTGCCTGGGCCAGGAGGCGCTGATCGCCCATGTCCTACGGCTGTCGCTGCGCTACCGTCGTCTGTCACAGCTCGAAGAGGGCTACGGCATCACCCTGCAGCCGCTCGAACACTTGGTGCGTACGGTCTACGCCGATGATCCGGCGGAATGCTTCAAGACCCGCGGCACCGGGCTGCGCGAGGATCTGACCATGGCGCGCATGCACAAGGCGGCCGCCATCCTGCAGTTCAAGCTGGAGGGGCAGACTATCGCTCGCAATCCGCATTGGAACCTGGAGCACCGCCGGCTGCTGCACCGCATCGATCACACCGCCGGAACCATCGAGATCGACGGCGCCGTCTGGCCGCTGCGCGATCGGCACTTTCCGACCATCGATCCGGCGCACCCGTACGAGCTGTCCGCCGAGGAACGGCGCTGCATGGATCGTCTCCGCCAGTCGTTCCTCACCAGCCGGCCACTGTGGGAGCACATGCGTTTCCTGGTCGAGCATGGATCGATGTACTTGATCCGCGACCGCCATCTCATCTTTCACGGCTGCGTGGCGGTCGACGACAGCGGCGAGTTCCTGCGCTTCAGCGTCGACGGCGAACCGTTGCGGGGCCGCGCGCTGTTCGAAGCCCTCACCCGCGCCGTCATCCGTGCCTTCGACAACCCGACCGATCCCGACCGCGATCTCTTCTGGTACCTGTGGAGCGGGCCGCTCTCGCCGTTGTTCGGCAAGGACCGCATCACCACGCTGGAACGCGATCTGGTCGCCGACAAGACGACACACAAGGAAACGAAGAATCCCTACTTCAAGCTCATCCACGAGGTGTCGTTCTGCGAGCGCGTGCTGGCGGAGTTCGGCGTCGACCCGCGTGAGGGCCTCATCGTCAACGGCCACGTACCCGTGCATATCGAGGAAGGCGAATCGCCGCTCAAGCGCAGCGGCAAGGCGATCACCATCGACGGCGCCTTCTCCGAAGCCTACGGCGACCACGGCTTCACGCTGGTGATCGAGTCGGAGCGGACGTTCCTCGCCAAGCACCATCACTTCGACTCGGTGGAGGCCGCCGTACGCGACGGCATCGACATCATCCCGGAGATCTCCGTCGTGCGCGAATGGAACCCGCCCCGCCGCGTTGGCGATACGGAACGTGGCGTCGAGGTTCGTGCCGAGACTGCCTTGCTGGAGAACCTCGTTGCTGCCTACCGGGCGAACGTGCTGCGACCAAGCGCTACAGCGTGAGTGCGGCGCGGGCCGGGGGGGTGCTTTGTGCACGTTCGAGCCAGCTGGTACAAGTCAGGCCGCAGCATCGGGAGAAGCTTGTGCCGATCATTTCGATATTCCTCGGCATCATCGTTCGCATCTTCCACGATGATCATCCGCCGCCGCACTTCCACGTCGAATACGCCGAGTACAACGCGATCGTGAAGATTGAGGACGGGCGGTTGCTGGCGGGCCGGCTCCCGCCCAGGGCGGCACGTCTGGTTGAGGAGTGGCGTCGGCTTCGTTTGCATCGGATACGGCGATGCTGGGATGATGCCCAGGCCGGTAAGTCGCCCAAACGCATTCCGCCATTGGTGTAGAAGAGGGCCTATGAAATTGGGAACGAGTATCAAGCGCATCATCCGTGTCAACCCCGAAACCTTCCGTGTCACACTCGAGTTCACTGACGGATTCCGCGAGACAGTGGACCTCCGTTTCTTGTTTGAGCATCCCAGACGGAAGCCGTTGGTTCTAGAAATACTGAGGGGGCAGCTCTTCACCCGATGCTTCGTCGAGTCGGGTGCCCTCGCCTGGCCGAACGGGTACGAGCTCTGTCCGGACGCCATTCGCAACTGGATCCAGGAGTCAAAGCGGCGCGCCGCGTAAGGCGCTCGGCGACGTAGCCTGGTGGCGTGTCCACCATGTCATGAGTTCGGATCGGGACCTCATTCGTGACCGGTTCGGGAAGCGCTTTGTGAGCGCAGGTGAGTTTTCGGCGTACGCCCAAAGCTTGCGGATCGTACAGAGTCCCTTTCAAGACGGTCTTCTCCAGTTTCTCGAGAGGGAGCGTCTCTTGGTGCCAATCTGCCGGATGCGCTACCCAGCGGAGATACACCGTCACTTCAAAGGGATCGTGTATCCCGAATCGGAGGACTCTGATCTTCCCCAAGAAACAGATGAAGCCCGGTTGAACGGCGCCTTCGAGCTCTATGATCGGCTCCGACTCTGGGGAGTTTCTCGCTCCAAGTCCTGGCCATGGCCGCAGTTCCATCCGTTTGATCTCATTGAGCCAGCGTACAGGGAGTTCGTCGAGACCGACGTTGCCGGCCAGCCATTCCAACCCTGGGACCACTTTCGGGTGCAAGTCGGGACGAGCGACGGTGAGCCCATATACGACCGCAACGCAGTCAGAACCCTGTATCACTATTGGCAGGTCTTCATGCTTGCCGAGATCATGGGGATGGGCGTCACAACTGTCGGCGATTTCCGCGATGCGGAACTGTTCCACGCCGTACTTGACGGCAAGGTGCGCACCTGAGCCTCCGTGGCTTTTCCCGTGATGAAGTTTTCCAGCTCATCGAGGTCCTTCTGAGAGCCACTGTGCTCACGGCGTTGACCTGCCCCCAGAGCTGGTCCGCCCATTGTGAGAGTTCGATCCGCTTGTCGTCGCTGCAGGGCTGAAAGCACAGGGGGCCTTACAGACGATGCCTTGTGCCGCCTCTCGCGGAGCCGCACCTCCATTAGATTCGGGCGCCGCGCTTGCTGTTGCACGTACCACAGAGAATTCGAAGGTTCTCAGCTGTGACTACCGTAGGCTCCTCAGATGCTGACGGCTTGGTGGGTGGCACTCTAGCGGGCTCCAGCTGAGCCAGAGCTACAAACCAGCGATGCGCACCGTTCATCAAACAATAGTACTTCCCTTCGCAATACCCGACTCGCACCGTTCTCTCTTGCTTGAATGAGTAGTGCTGACTCTGACACGCCCCCACTTGAAACGGTAAATCGACGATGCGCCAACCCGCTACAGCTCCCTCACCTTCATAGTGAATCTAATGTGAAGAGAGCAGCTGTTCCGCAACCTCGGACACGGGCTCCGTACCGAGGGCCGCGAGCACGTTTATGATAGCTATCGCTCAGGCACGTCAAACGGGGAAGTACGGCGGCTTTTCATCGCGGGTATTTCAATGATTGCAACGAACCAGCGATGCATGCCCTTGGCCAAGCAGTAGTACTGTGGCCCAATAGCAGGTGTTCGGGGCCCTCGGCCAAGTCTCCCCAGTCCGAATGCGCGCTGATCGGAAAAATCTGCCACCCTGGGATCGGCCCCGAGCTTATAGGTGGTGGATTGCCCCGCCAGCTCGCGCGACGTCGGAACATCCAATCAATGTCCTCAACCAAGCGAGGAAGAAAGCGCGCGCCACCCACGAGGGCCCCTTCTGGCACCTGGCCGGCTGCATTGCAAACACCGCAAACTTTTCGTGGGCCGTAGAACCAAAGCGGGCACCGTTCTGCGCGCGCGTCTTGGCGGAGTTCGACCTCCATTCGCTTGACGACACCATCGTCAACGGCGACGTGCCCATCGGTACTGCCCTTTCGGAGAGAACCGAGCCCTCCCCATCGAGGAAGGCGAGTCACCGCTCAAGCGGAGCGGGAAAGCGATCACGATCGACGCGCCTTCCCCGAGGCCTACGGCGACCACGGCTTCACGCTGGTCGTCTTGCTTGACACACGCGTGCGGTGCGGGGCATGGTATCACCGTTTCGCTTTCACCGAGAAGACACATGCGTGCCTCTGTGGCCGACACGATGCTGGCAGCCGTCTACCGCGGACCGCAGACGGTCGCCGTCGAGGATTGGCCGATTCCCAAGATCGGCGCGCGGGAGGCGCTCATCGAGGTCAGCCACTGCGGTGTGTGCGGCACCGACTTGCACTTGGTAATGGAAGGCTGGGGCCGCCCGAACTCGATTGGCGGGCACGAGTACTCAGGCCACATCGCGGTGCTGGGCGCGGAGGTCTCGGGGTGGAACGTCGGCGAGCGCGTCGTCGCCCAACCGCAGGCGGGATGCGGGGTGTGCGAGTACTGTCAGGCGCACCGACCGTCGCTGTGTCTGCAGCGCAGCCGTCCTGGTGTCACGGAGTTCCAAGGCGCCTTCGCGCAGTACGTGCGCGTGCACGAGTCGCAGTTGCTGCGCATCCCGGAAAGGCTTCCGCTGCGCGCCGCAGCGCTCACCGAGCCGCTCGCGGTGGCGCTGCACGGCATCACCCTGAGCGGCATCCAGCCGGGCCAGCGGGCTCTCGTCACCGGCGGAGGCCCGATCGGCGCGCTGACCGTTGCGGCGTTGCGCGCGCACGGCGTCGACCGCATTACCGTGAGCGAGCCCTCGCCGGTGCGCCGCGCACTGGCAGCCCGCCTTGGGGCGGCCACCGTCGTCCCGGACGACCTCGTGATGTTGCCAATGCCATTCGATGTGGTCGATGACGCTTACGACGTGGCGTTCGAGTGCTCCGGGCATGCTGCTGCGGTGGAAGCAGCGCTCGGCCAACTCAAGCGCGGCGGGAAGCTGGTGCTCGTCGGTACCGGCATCAAGCGGCCGCAGCTCGATGCTAACCGCGTGCTGCTCAACGAATTGATCGTAACCGGCGCATTCAACTACGACGCTGGCGGCTGTCGCCGTGCGCTGGAGTTGCTCGCCTCCGGCAGGATTCCCATCGATATACTCATCGAACCCGACGACGTTCCGCTCGGCGGCATGCTTGCCGCGATGGACCGCCTGGTAGCGGGGCAGATTGGCGGGAAGGTTCTCATCGTCCCGCGGTGAGGCCCGATCTTCAGACCGCTTGCAGGAGGAGTGATCATGACCGAGACCGCATCGAGCACACGGCAGCCGCGGTTCAACCACGTGGCCATCTCCTTGCCGGCCGAGACGCTCGACGAGGCGGGTCGCGCCGAGATTCTGCGGTTCTACGGTGATGTCTTCGGGTGGACCGAGATGCCGACCATGACCGAAAACCGGGTGCGGCTGGTGCTCAAGGCCTACAGCTTCGAGCAGTTCGTCTTCCTCGTCGCCGAGAAGCAGCCCATGGCCTGCGCGCGCATGGACCACTTCGGCATGTCGGTGGCGACGGCCGCAGAGCTGGACGACATGCTGGCGCGCGCGAAGCGCTACCAAGCGAGTGATCGGCGTGTGGAGATCATCGACAAACAGATTGAGGATCACGGCGTCGTGAAGCTATCCAACTTTTACGTACGCCACATGCTGCCGATGATGATCGAGGTACAGCACTTCGACTGGGCGGGCGGTATCGATCCAGCGAGCCTGTCTGCGTGAGCACGGGCCGCGCAGCGGCCGCTTACGACTACTCGGAGCGCTCGTTCCGACTTCGAGCGGCGGAGAAACAGGGAAGCGACTGAGTACTCGCCGCACTACGGCACCGCGCGACGAGCTGAGCCGTAGTAGACCTCTTCGCTGGGTGGGAAAATCCGGCATGGTCTTGGCGTGTCGATGCTGGCGTTGACCCACACCGCGTCGGTGTACTACCTTTTGCACATGGCGCGGCTCGTTCGAAAGAGTGTCCTTGTCGATCCCACCGCACTGCGGCGTGCGCAGAGGATTCTGCGCACACCCACGGAGTCCGAGACGATTCGTGAAGCCCTCGATATCGTCGCGTTTCGTCGTCGCGTGATGAAGGAATATGACCGCGTTGCGGGCAAGGCTCCTGACTTTCCCGACCCGTGGACCAACGCGTGACGGCGCCCCTGGTTGTCGACACCAGCGTCTATCTCAGCGTTCTGCGTGATCAACACTTCGCACACGGCTTCCGCGAACGATACGCGCGCGAGATTCCGCGGACCTTCTTCAGCTCTGTCGTCGTCCAGGAGCTGCTCGCTGGCGCCCGGACGCTTCAGCACCGCCGCCAAGCGGCTGCGCTGTACGAGCCGTTTGAGCGAGTCGGACGAATTGTCTCACCGACTCACGCGGTATGGAAGGATGCCGGGCGCGTGATCGCGGCGTTGGCCCTCCAGCACCCAGACCTTCGAAGCCGTCTAGGTCAGGGTTTTCTAAACGACATCTTGATCGGGTTGAGTGCGCGCTCGATCGGAGCTGCGGTCCTGACGCGCAACGCCGAGGACTTTCTCCTGATTCGAAGCATGCGGAGCATGACGCTTGAGTTCGTGTGATCGGGCGGCGCGAGGCTCTTGGCGCAGCGCCGGACCGGCGCAATGCCGCCGGCTGAGCGGGTCGTGAATGCGATGATTTGCCTGCAAACGGACGTGTCGAGAACAGCCAGATCAACTGTCCTTGAAGGCATCCAGTCCGCCGACCCCGCTGTACTTCCGCACAACTGCTTCGTGGGCTGCCTTCTCCGCGACGAAATCGACAGCCGCCCTCACGGTGTCGCTGGGCCTGCGGGTCTTCAGGTATCGACCCACCAGCTTGAGACGCCGCTCCTCCAGACGCGCTGTCACACTCCGCTTGCGCATACATACCTCGCTTCCCAGCGGCCGTAGCGTACCACGCGACGCGCATGTCTGCCCAACCGAAACCGCCTTGGAGTGCTGTCGCAGGACGGAACCACCGGCAGCCGTAGCCCTACAGCCGCAGCGCGTAGTACGCGGCACCGATGAGCGGGGCGCGCGGGTTCAGGGCGACGCTGACCCGGAAGCTCTTTGCCAAGTCGGAGAAGCGACCCTTGTCGGCGAAGCCACGCATGAAGCTGCCCGTCTGCAGCGCCGGGAGCATCTTCGGCGCAATGCCACCGCCGAGGAAGACGCCACCAACGGCGACGCACTTGAGCGCGAGGTTGCTCGCCTCGGCGCCGTAGATCTCCGCGAACAGGTCGACCGCCGCCGTGCATAACGGATCTTCGCGCGCGACTCCGAGCTGAGACACGATTGCACTCGGGTCACTCCGCTTGAGCTTCTCGGTGAGCCACGGCGGCTCGGGCGCGAAGCCGGTGTCGCGCAGGAAGCTGTAGATGTTGTAGAAGCCGGGACCCGACAGCAGCCGCTCGTAGCTGACGTGGCCGAACTTGGCGCGCAGATAGCGCAGCAGCTCGATCTCCTGATCCGTCCGCGGCGCGAAGTCCCCATGCCCACCTTCCGACGCGACCGGATGATACTGGGTGCCGTCCCAGAACAGCATCGCTTCGCCGAGACCGGTCCCCGCCGCAATCACTGCCGCGTTGCCCTTCCGCTTCGGCTCGGCGCCCGGATTCAACACCGCCAGCTCGTCGGGCTGCAGGTGCAGCATGCCGTACGCCGCAGCCTCCAGGTCGTTGAGCAGCTTGACGCACGGCGCCTTGATGTATGCCGCCAGCGCCTTCTCCTCCAGCACCCACGGCAAGTTGGTCGTCTGGCAGCGGCCGTCAATGATGGCGCCGGCTACACCGAAGCAGCCGGCATGCAACGACGCCGGCCGCTCCTCCTGCAAGAACGTCTCGAGGATGCCTTCGAACGTCGGGTGCTCGCGGCTCGGGTAGGTGACGTCGCGCACCAGCCGCAGCGCGTCACCCGCCGGCTCGAAGAGTGCCAGCACCGTTTTGGTGCCACCAATGTCGCCGGCCAGGATCATCGCAGCCCGGCCTCGGCGCTGGCGCGCAAGTGTTGCATCGCGGCAGCGACACCTTCTTTCGCGTCGAAGATCGCTGAGCCCGCAACCAGCACCCGCGCACCGGCTTTCACAACGAGCGGCGCCGTGTGCGCATCCACCCCACCATCGACCTCCAGATCGCAAATCGGGTTCACCCGATCGATCATCTCCCGCACCTTACGGATCTTCGGCAGCACGCTGCGAATGAAGCTCTGACCACCGAACCCCGGGTTGACGCTCATGATCAACACCAAGACGACATCCGGCAGAATCTCCTCCAGCACCGCGGCCGGAGTCGCCGGGTTGATGACCACGCCGGCACGCTTGCCGTGCGCTTTGATCTTCTGGATCGTGCGGTGCAGGTTCGCCGCGCCCTCTTGATGGACGGTGATGGCATCGGCCCCGGCTTCGACGAAGGCGTCGATGTACCGATCCGGCTCTTCGATCATCAAGTGCGCTTCCAGCATGAGCTTGGTGACCAGCCTTAGCGATTTCACCACCACCGGGCCGATGCTGATGTTGGGGACGAAGTGGCCGTCCATCACATCGACGTGAATCCGATCCGCTCCCGCTCGGTCCGCCTCGCGCACGTGCTCTCCGAGACGGGCGAAATCCGCCGAGAGAATCGACGGGGCGAGCTTGATGGTGTTGTCCGCCATGGCTGTGCTCAGCGGGTGACCCCGCGTCGCTCTCTACTTCCGCGACAGCTTGCTCGCCGCAGCTCGGTCGACCAGCCAGAGCAGACCGCCGGCCTCCGGATGAATGCGCTGCGACGGCAAGCGATCTGAGTCCGGTGGCCCTTCGACGACTTCGGCGAGCGGCACCGCCTTGTCCTGTCCCGCCACCAGGAACATCACGCAGGCCGCGCGGTTGACGATGGTCGGCGTGAGTGTGAGGCGATGCGCCGACAGCTTGGGCACAAAGTTCGGCACCACCCAGCGCGTCGTCTCCTTCAATGCCTCGGTGTGCGGGAACAAGGAGAGCGTATGGCCGTCCGGCCCCATGCCGGCCAGAACCAGGTCCAATGACGGTGGCGCGCCGCTGCTGGCGACGCCGAAGACGCGGGCGATCTCATTCTGATAGTCGCGCGCCGCCGCCTCGCGGTCCTCGCGCTCCGCCGTCATCCGATGGATCTGCGCGTCGGGAATGTGGAGCGACTGCAGCATGGCCTGACGTGCCATGCCGAAGTTCGAGTCCTTGTGGTCGGGCGGAACGGCGCGTTCGTCGCCCCAGAAAAACTCGACCTTCGTCCAGTCGAGCTGATCGCGAAACGGCGCGCCGGCGAGCAGCTCGAACAGGCGGCGCGGGGTCGAGCCGCCGGAAAGCGCGACGCTGAAGCGACCACGTGCGCGGATGGATTCCTGCCCGATGCGAACGAACTCCGCCGCCGCCGTGTGGCAGACCTCCTCGGCGTCTGCGAGCCTGCGAATCGTCGCTGCCATGGCCCGTTCTCAGAGCAACGCCTTCGCCATCGTGCGTGCCACTTGCAGCGTATCCGCAAACAGCCTGTCCCGGCCCAGATCCGGCAGCTGGCGCGCCACCAACATGGCTCGCGGCTGCACCGGGGACGCCAGCACTCGCGCGGCGCCGGCGGTCCCTTCGTTGTTGACGGCGAGCCGGCCGGCGCCGACTACGCCGATCGACAGCGTCGACGATCGGCCGCTCGTCTTCCAGGTGATCGAGGTCTTGTGCACCTCGGACTCACCCTCGCCGAGCCGTCGGACCGTGGCCCGGAGCGGCCCATGATCCGACTGGAAGGCCCAGGTGACCTCGACACCGGGTGCGACCTTGCCACCGACCGAGCGCCATCCGAGGCGGCAGGCCAGCCACCCGATGAGCAGCCACGCTTGCGGCAGGGCGTGCGGGCCATGATCGACCACCACGTCGCTGATCGATTGGAGCGCGCCGGGTGCCACCGCCGGATCCAGCGCCTGCCCGATCAGGCGGCGCCACGGCTTGAGGCGGCGCCAGGCGATGTCGGAGACCACCTGCCCCGCACGCACCTGAGCCGCCCAGTCCGCGATCGACACCACGCCGCGTGCGGCATCGGGCCATCCGACGCTGTCGTAGATGACGTGATCCGCCATTGCCGCGAGCTCAGGGAACAGCTCACTATCGAGCGACGGTGTTTGTGCCGAGGCCCACCATAACGCCGTCGGCAGATCACCGATCAACAGTGGGCGCGCCACCGACGGCAGCCGGCGCGCACCGCTGCCGCTGGTGGTCACCGTGACGTGCTCGGAGCAAATCTGCTTGCCGCTGCCGGCGACGTGACACTGCGCGGCAACATAGGCCTCGACGTCCGACGACTTGTCCCCCCCCTCGGCGATCAGCAGAACGACCCGCGACGGATGCTGCTGCACGATATCGGCAACCTCGGCCGATACGACGTCGGCTTGCTGGCGCTCGGAGCAGAAGATGATGAGGTTGGACATGCAGGCGCGGGTCATCGACTCCGCACCCTCGGCTCCCGCGCCCGACTGATTCCAGAGCTGCGTCAGCTCGCGGTCGATCGCGCCGATGTCGACCGCTGTGGGAGCCCTCGGTGAGGCCGCTTGCGCTCCCGGGCTCATAACGTCCTCCAGGTGCGGCCTTCCGATTGAACGAGGCGCTCCGCCTCGACAGGTCCCCACGTGCCGGCCGGGTATTCAGGAAGCCACCGCAGGCCGCTCTGCTTCCACCCATCGAGGATGTTCTGCACCCAGGTCCACGAGGCCTCGACCGCGTCGCGGCGCATGAACAAGGTGGCATCGCCGGCCATGACGTCGAGCATGAGCCGCTCGTACGCCTCGGGCGCTTGCTCGCCAAAGGTTGAGCCGTAACGGAAGTCCATCTTCACCGGATAGATCTTCACCTTGGGTCCCGGCAGCTTGGTGGCGATGCGCAGCGACAAGCCCTCGTCCGGCTGGATGCGCAGTGCCAACACGTTCGGGTCGATCGGCGACTCGGTGTTGGCGTTGAACAAGATCGAGGGCACGTCTTTGAACTGCACGGCGATCTCGCTGGCACGCTTGGGCATGCGCTTAGCGGTGCGGATGTAGAACGGCACGCCGGCCCAGCGCCAGTTGTCGATGTAGATCTTGAGCGCAACGAAGGTGTCGGTGATCGAATCGGCCTTGACGCCCTGCTCTTGCCGGTAGCCGGGGACCGCGGCACCGTGATGGTAGCCGGCGGCGTATTGGGCGCGGACCACGAACTTGTCGACGTCCCGCTGTGGAATCGGTCGCAGGCAGTTGAGCACGTTGAGCTTGTGGTCGCGGATGACGTTGGCGGTCATCGCCCAGGGTGGCTCCATCGCCGTCAGGCAGAGCACCTGCAGGATGTGGTTCTGCACCATGTCGCGTAACGTGCCGGCTTCCTCGTAGTAGCCGGCACGCGTGCCGACCCCTTCCTCCTCCGCCACGGTGATCTGGACGTGGTCGATGTACTTCTGATTCCACAGCGGCTCGAAGATCGAGTTGCCGAAGCGCATGACCAAGATGTTCTGCACGGTCTCCTTGCCCAGGTAGTGGTCGATCCGGTAGATCTGCGTCTCTTCAAACACCCCGCACAGGGTGACGTTGACCGAGCGGGCGCTCTCCAGATCGTGTCCGACGGGCTTCTCGACGATGATGCGCGAGAACGGTCCGCCCTTCGCCTCGGTCGCCGACACCAGGCCGGCGCCCTTGAGGTGTTCGGCGCAGAGCGCGATCGCGCTCGGGGGGATCGACAGGTAAAAGATGTGGTTGCCCGGGATGCCGCCGGCCGGATCGATCTCGTCCAGACGGCGTTTCAGCGTGGCGTAGCCCTTGGGATCGTCGAACGCGCCGCGCGCATAGAATACCGAGCGCTCGAAGTCCGTCCAAATCGCCGGATCGACTGGCCGGCGCGAGTACTTCTCAATGCTCTCGCGTGCCAGCTTGCGATAGCTCTCGTCGGTGTGATCCGTCCGCGCAAAGCCGACGACGGCGAAATTGGAGGGCAGGATACCGTCGAGTCGCAGGTTGTAGAGGGCCGGCAGCAGCTTCCGCCGCGCCAGATCACCCGCTCCCCCGAAGATCACCAGCGAGCAGGGTTGCGGAATCAACGTTGTGGACAATCCAATGGTGAGCGGATTGTGTGAGGCCGTTTCAGGCATGGGTCACCTCGATGGATCGCAGATGCGGATCACCCGCCCGTCGGGCGCTCGACGTGCCCGCCGAACTTGTTGCGCATCGCCGAGAGCACCTTCTCGGCAAAGGTGTGTTCCTGACGGGAGCGGAAGCGGGTATACAGCGACGCCGACAGGACCTCGGCGGGAATCCCTTCTTCCACGGCCGCCATGATGGTCCAGCGCCCCTCTCCGGAGTCTTGCACGAACCCGGAGTAGTTATTCAGCGATGGATTTTCCGCCAAGGCCATCGCCGTCAGATCGAGCAACCACGAGCCGACGACGCTGCCGCGCCGCCACAGCTCGGCGATGTCGGGCAGATTCATCTCATAGCGCATGTCTTCCGGGAGCTCCTTGGAGTTCGCACCGCGGATGACATCGAGGCCTTCGGCGTAGGCTTGCATCAAGCCGTACTCGATGCCGTTGTGCACCATCTTGACGAAGTGTCCCGCACCCGACGGGCCGCAGTGCAGATAGCCGTCCTCGGCGGTGCTCTTCACCTTTTCGCGCCCCTTTGACGGCGGCGTATCTCCCTGTCCGGGTGCCAGGGTCTTGAAGATCGGGCCGAGGCGCTCGACGGTGTCCTTGGGGCCACCAATCATCAGACAGTAGCCGCGCTCGATTCCCCAGATACCGCCACTGGTGCCGACGTCGACGTAATTGATGCCTTTCGCCTTGAGCACCTTCGCGCGGCGCACGTCGTCCTTGAAGTACGAGTTGCCGCCGTCGATGATGGTGTCGCCGGACGACATCCGCTCGGCGAGCCCGTTGACGGTCTCTTCGGTCGCGCCGCCGGCGGGTACCATCACCCAGGCCACTTTTGGCTTGCTCAACTTGCTGACGAAGTCGTCCAGCGAGCTCGCGCCCGTAGCGCCCTGCGCAGCCAGCTCGTCGACGCTCTGACGCGAGCGCGCATACACGACGCATTGGTGCCCGTTCTTCATCAGCCGCCGCACCATGTTGCCGCCCATGCGCCCGAGTCCAACCATACCGATTTGCATGTTTCCTCCTCCTATTCTCCTAGAGCGTCAGCGCTTCCGCTGGCGCATCTGAACCGTATTGTTCTCGTCGATCAGTACCGTATCGGCCATGCCGATGAACAGCCCGGTCCCGACCACTCCGGGGATCGAGAGGATGCGCTGCTCGAGCTCCTGCGGATGGGTGATGGTCGACACCTTGCAATCGAGAATGTGATTGCCGTTGTCGGTGACGAAGACGCCGCCGTCCTGCAGGCGCGGTATCGGTTCGCACCCAATCTCCAGGAGGCGCCGGCGGCACAGGTCCATGCCGAACGGGACAACCTCGACCGGCAGCTTGCCGCGGGTTCCGAGCGCCGATACCAGCTTCTCGGAACCGACCAGCACGACGAACTTCTTCGCGGCCGCGGCGACGATCTTCTCACGCACCAGGGCGCCTCCGTATCCTTTTATAAGGTCGAGCTGCGGATCGACCTCGTCTGCCCCGTCGATGGCGATGTCGAGCGTCACGTTGTCCAAGGTCGTCAAGGCAATACCCAGTTGGCGCGCCAGGGCTGCGGTCGCCTCAGAGGTTGGCACGCCTTTGACGCGCAGGCCGGCCTTGACCCGCGCGCCGAGGGAATGGATGAACGCGGTGGCGGCACGTCCCGAGCCGAGCCCCACCAGGTCACCGTCTTTGACGAACTCGAGGGCGCGCTCCGCAGCGGTCATGGCTCCTCAAATCGTCCGGGGATGGCGCGCGTAGCCGACTTCAACGGCTCTTCGTCACGCCCGCCTTTGCCAGCTGCTCCTTGGCGGCGGCGACGACGTTTTCGGTGGTGAAGCCGAACTTCTTCTGCAGCTCCTTGAGCGGTGCCGACGCTCCGAACGTCCGCATGCCGACGCTCTGCCCCTGCGTGCCGACGTAGCGCGCCCATGCGAAGGTCGAGGCTTGCTCCACCGAGACGCGCGCGGTCACCTGGGGTGGAAGCACGCTGTCACGGTACTCCTGGCTCTGGTGCTCGAAGAGCTCCCACGACGGCATGCTCACGACCCGCGCCTTGACGCCGTCCGCGCTGAGTTTTTCGTAGGCGGCGACACAGAGCGAGACCTCGCTGCCCGTGCCCAGCAGCAGGACGTCCGGCTTGCCGTCCTTGGCGTCGGCGAGCACATAGGCGCCCTTGGCGAGCCCCGAAGCGGGGGCATATTTCGTCCGGTCCACCGTCGGCAGCGCTTGGCGGCTCAGGATCAGCGCCACCGGCTCGTGCCGCAGTTGCATGATCAGCCGCCACGCTTCGACGACTTCGTTGGCGTCGCCCGGTCGCAGCACGATCAGTCCGGGGATGGCCCGCATGGAGGCGAGGTGTTCGATGGGCTGGTGCGTCGGCCCATCCTCGCCCACGCCGATCGAGTCGTGGGTGTAGATGTAGATGACCGGGATCTCCATGATCGCGCCGAGCCGCAACGTCGCGCGGGTGTAGTCGCTGAAGATCAGGAACTGGGAGCCGTAGGGGCGCACCTTCGACAACGACAAGCCATTGAGTATCGAGCCCATGGCATGTTCTCGGATGCCGAAGTGGAAGTTGCGGCCACCGTAGCTCGACGCCGTGAAGTCGCCGGCGCCCTCGAAGGTGAGACGGGTCTTGGTGGATGGCGCGAGGTCGGCCGAGCCGCCGATGAGCCACGGCACGCGTTGCGCGAGGGCGTTGAGCACCTTGGCGTTGGCGTCGCGTCCCGCGACACCCTTGGCGTCGGCGGGGAACGTCGGCAGCGCCTTATCCCAGCCGTCCGGCAGCTCGCGATGCTGCATCTTGTACAGATGATCCGCCAGCTCCGGATACTTGGCCTTGTACTGATCGAAGAGCGCCATCCACTGATCGCGCGCGGCGCGGCCGCGCTTGCCGATGCCGTTCTGGAAATGCTCGCGCACATCGTCGGGCACCAGGAACTTGGCGTCTTCCGGCCAGCCGTAGTTGCGCTTGGTGGCGCGGATCTCGTCCTCGCCGAGCGGCTCGCCGTGCGCCGCGCTGGTGTCCTGCTTGTTCGGCGCGCCGAAGGCGATGTGGCTATCGACGATGATCAGCGTGGGGCGTTCACCCTCTTTCCGGAAGGTGCCGAAGGCACGGGCCAGCATCTCGAGGTCGTTGGCGTCGCCGACGCGGGCGACGTTCCAACCGTAGGCGATGAAGCGCGTCGCCACATCTTCGCTGAACGCCCAAGCGGTGTTGCCCTCTATGGTGATCTTGTTGTTGTCGTAGATCCAGCACAGGTTGGACAGCTTCAGATGCCCCGCGAGTGACGCGGCCTCGCTGGATACGCCTTCCATCATGCAGCCATCGCCGCACAGGGCGAAGACATCGTAGTTGATCATTTCGAAGCCCGGCCGGTTGAAGTAGCTCGCCATCCAGCGGGAGGCGATGGCCATGCCGACGCTGGTGGCGACGCCTTGCCCGAGAGGGCCGGTGGTCGTCTCGATGCCGGACGTCCAGCGGTACTCGGGATGGCCGGCACACTTGCTGTCCAGCTGCCGAAAGCGCTTGATGTCATCGAGCGCGACCGACGGCTTGCCGATCTGCTCGTACTGGGCGTTGACCGCTTTCACGCCTGTCAGATGCAGCATTGAGTAGAGGAGCATCGAAGCGTGGCCCATGGACAGCACGAAGCGGTCGCGGTTCGGCCAGATGGGGTCCTCCGGATCGAAGCGCAAGAACTGTTGCCAGAGGCAGTAGGCGACGGGCGCCATGGCCATGGGCGTGCCCGGATGCCCGGAGTTGGCTGCCTGCACTGCATCCATAGAAAGAGTGCGGATGGTATTGACGCACTTCAGATCGATACTGGCCGGATCGCTCATTGCTGTTAGCTCCTGCACCTGCAAATCGGCTGGCGCGCCCAGGCGCCTCAGCCGTTTATGCCAACGACTTTTGGACCATTGCGCGCAGCGCTGCCAGGCCGGCGCGCACGTCGGCGCCCAGGTGCACGCGCAGGGCACGCCGGTTGCGCTCGGCGAGCACTTCGAAGTCGCCCTTGGCCTGTGCCTGCTTCAAGATCCCGAAGCTGTACTTCTGCCCCGGAATCGGGATGTCGACGGCATCATCGGAGGTGATCTGCAGGAACACCCCTGAGTTGGGACCGCCCTTGTGGAGTTGCCCGGTCGAATGCAGGAAGCGCGGTCCGTACCCGAGCGTCGTCGCGACCCGTTTGGCGTTGCGAACGGCGTGGCGGATGGCTTGCAGCTCCTGCTGATTTGCGTCGTTCATCTCGACGTAGGCATTGATCGCGAAGTAGTCGCCGGCCACGATGCGCTTGAGGTGGGCGGCGAGGTACTCTTGAACGTTGCGTGAGCGCGCCGCCTTGCCGAGCGCGTCTGCATTGGTGGCATCGGTGAACAGGCTGATGCCGTCGCCGCTGAGGATCGCCGACTCTGCCGGAAGCTTCCCGGTTTCTTCGTACGCCGCCGTCAGCTTGCGGGTGGCGACCTTGCTCGCCTCGACGTCTGGCTGATTGAACGCGTTGATACCCAGGATCGAGCCGGCCACCGCCGTGGCGATTTCCCAGCGGAAGAACTCTTGCCCCAGCTCGATCGGTTGTTCCAGAACGATGCGCACCACCGGGTGGCCGGCCTTCTCGAGTGCCGCCACCGCAGCATCCTGCTCCGCCGAGGGTGCGGAATTTAGCCGGATGTACGCGAAGAGCCGATCCGTGCCATAGACTTCCGGCGGGCCCAATCGTTCGTCATCGACGGGAATGAGCCCCTTCCCGTCCTTGCCCGTCGATTCGGCCAGCAGCTGCTCGAGCCATGCGCCCAGCGCTGCGATGGCCGGCGACGTAATGAACGTGACCTTGTCGCGCCCGCGTTTCGCCTGGGTTCCCATGACGGCACCGAGCACCACGCCCGGGTTGGTTTCCGGCGGAACGCAGGAGGCGCACGAGTGCAGCATGACCTCGGCGCTGTCGAGGAACTTCGCCAGGTCCACACCCATGATCGCCGCCGGCGCCATGCCGAAGTCGGACATGGCGGAGTAGCGGCCGCCGATGCTTGGCACGCCGTGCAGGATGCGGCGGAAGCGATCGGCCTTGGCGATGTTGTGCATCTTCGTGCCCGGATCGGTGATGGCGATGAAGCGTGCGCCGGGATGCTCACCGATGGCAGCGCGAACCTTTTCGAAGAAGTACTGCTTGAACACGTTCGGCTCGGTCGTTCCACCGGACTTGGACGAAACGATACACAGGGTACGCTTCAAGTCGACCTTCTTCTCGATGCTGCGCACCTGGGCGGGCACGGTCGAGTCGAGAACGACCAACTCCGGGAAGCCCGGGATGACGCCGAAGGTGCGGCGCATGACCTCGGGGCACAAGCTCGACCCGCCCATACCCAGCAGCAGCGCGTGCGAGAAGCCGCCGCTGCGGACGTCGTCGATCACTTGGGCGAAATGCTCGAAATGGTCTTGCTGTCCGTCGACGACGTGGAGCCATCCCTGCCAATGGCTCTCGTCGGTGCCTGTCCACAGGGAGCTGTCGCCCTTCCACAGGCGGCGGACCTTGCCGCTCAGGCGCCAATCATCCAGAGCGGTCTTCAGCGCGCCCCCGTCGTCCCCCAGCGTGAGGGTTTGGCGGGACAGCTCACCACCCAGCAGGGCTTGGCGCTTCTTCTCGACCGAGGTCAGCAGCTTGTCGAAGGCTTCGGCGAACTTCTGCACGCCATCCTTCAACAGGAAGTCGGTGCACTGCTTCATCGAGATCCCCACCTGCCCGAGGGTGCGCATGGTGTCTTGGGCCTGCTCGATGTTCTCGGCCCAGTTCTCCGTGAGGCTCGGGCGGACCTTGCCGTTGGTGCGGAACTCGGTGAACGTATCGGCCGGGACGGTATTCACGGTGTCCGCACCGATGAGCTCATCGACGTAGATGGTCTTTGCGTATTTCGGGTTCTTCGTGCTGGTGCTGGCCCACAGCAGCCGTTGCGGTCTGGCGCCCTTCGCCTCCAGCGTCTTCCAGCGGCTGCCGCTGTACAGCTCCTTGAAGCGCGCGTAGGTCACCTTGGCGTTGGCGATGGCGATCTTGCCGACCAGGCCTTTGAGCTGCGCGCGCCGATCGAGGTCGCGGGTCTCGTCAAGGGCGCGGCTGAGCTTGTCGTCGATGAGCGAGTCGATGCGGCTGATAAAAAAACTCGCCACGCTGGCGATCTTGCTGATGTCGCCGCCCTTGGCGGCGCGTTCTTCCAGACCGGTCATGTAGGCGTTGGCGACCCCCTCATAGGCCTCGATCGCGAACAGCAACGTGACGTTCACGTTGGTGCCTTCGCTGATCAGCTGGCGGACGGCGGGTATGCCTTCCGGAGTCGCTGGGACTTTGATCATCACGTTGTCGCGGCCGATCGCGTCACGCAGGCGGCGCGCTTCTTCGAGGGTGCCGGCGGTATCCTGGGCCAGGTAGGGTGACACCTCGAAGCTCACATAGCCGTCGCGCCCGCTGGTGCGCACGTACACCGGATGCATCACGTCGGCTGCCAGCTGGATGTCCTCGATCGCCAAGCGTTCGTAGATGTCCTTTGCAGTTTCCACCCCTTGCGCCACCAAGGCCTTGGTTGCTTGGTCGTAGTCGTTGCTGCCCGCGACCGCTTTTTCGAAGATCGCCGGGTTTGATGTGACGCCCAGGAGCCCATCGTGGTCGATCATCTCCATCAGTTCGCCCGACATGATCAGACCGCGGCGGATATTGTCGTACCAGATGCTCTGGCCGAACTTCGGAACCTCGATCAGTTGGTTCGTCATGGTGTTCTCCTAACGACCGTGCGGACGGGCTGCCCTAGACAATGAAACGGATGCGCCGTTCCCAACACCTCGTGATGTTCGATGCGAGCGCACCTTACGGCAGGAGCCCGATTCGCGTCAAGAACAATCTGCAGATGCAAGTCGGAAAAAGCCGCACGCCGCACCGGCCGGCGTCAACTCGCGAGTCAACTCACGCGGCGAAGCCCGCGGCCGCGGAGTGCGGTCGGTGGAGCGCGCGCGAATCGAAGCGCTGGCGGGCAAAAAGCGCAAGATTTTTATTGACACGTCGGCGGCAGAAGAAGTAAGGAAGGCGCGTTCATTCGCCGGGAAGTCCCTTGGCGAGTGTGTTTCTTGGGGAAGGAACGCGTTCGAAATGGCTGATCAAGTTTCCGATGTCGATTACACCTCGTTTGGAACCCTCAAAGTCGCCCAACCCGTAGCGGTGCCCGACGTCGTCGATGTCCTGATATGTGGCGGCGGCCCCGCGGGTACGGCCGCAGCCATGCGCGCCCGGGAAATTGGTCTTTCGCAACTGGTCATCGACTACGATGACTTGATGAAGCGTATCCGCGACTACCCGAAGGGAAAACCGATCCTGCCGAGCTACGGTGGAGGAGACAAGGTGCCCTTCCCTCCGGGCGGCCCGCTGCTCACCTCACTGCAGTTCGATCCCATCGACAAGGATGAGATGGTCGTCCAGTGGAAGCAACGGTACAGGGAGCACAACATCACCGCGAAGATCGGCGCGGAGTTCACCGGGCTCGCCCAGCTCGACGGCGGCATGTGGGAGGTGAAGTGCTGGAGCCACCGCGCCGCCAAAGAGGTCAAGTACACTGCCCGCAACGTGATCCTGGCCATCGGGGCCGGCGTGCCGCGGCGCTTCGATATCCCCGGCAACACCGACGGGCTCGCCTTCCGGCTCGATGACCCGGCCAAGTATGTCGGTGCGCCGATGCTGGTGATCGGTGGCGGGACGTCGGCCGCGGAGGCGGTCATCGCGATCTCCAACGCCAAGGTCGCCGCCAAAGATCCGTCCCCGCTCTACTGGTCGTATCGTGCCGACAAGCTGCCGAAAGTGTCGAAAGCTTTGAACGAGGTCTTCTTCGATGCGTACATCGGCAACGGTAACATTCGCTACCTCGCGTTCTCCGAACCGGTGGCCGTGGTCGTCGGACCCGACAAGAACGAGTACCTGTCGGTCCAGATCGATCGGAAGGTAATCGAGGGGCGCCCGCCGGAAACCGTGCACTTGGAGTTCCCCAAGAGCCGCGTCGTGGCGTGCATCGGCGAGGATCTGCCATTCAAGTTCCTGCAGAACATGGGGGTCAAGATCCCGCAGGTCAATGGTCGCGCGTTGATGCTCGTGAACAAGGAAGGCGAGCTGTCGCTGCCTGGCATTTTCCTCGCCGGCGACGCGCGTGGGCCCAAGTTCTTGCAGTGTACCGACTTCAACAACTCCAGCACCTACGAAACCGTCAGCCAGAAGCGCAACATCAAGGCGGCGATGTGGGACGCCGTGCAAGCAGTCGAAGTGATCGGCAAACGCATGGGCAAGAGCGGCGCGGAAATGGCGGTTGCGGTTGCACCGAAGCCGCAAGAGCGCTCGCCAGCGCCTTCACCGGTCCGGCCTCCGACCCCGTCAGAGCCCGCCGACGCGCAGCGCCCCACCAGCGAGGCGCAGCTGCTGACGCTGCACCCCGACGGCACGCAGGAGGAAACCTTCCCGGTTACCAAGGACTCCATGACCATCGGACGCAAAGGCACCGATGTCACGGCCGACGATGTGTACATGGCGGATCACCACGCCTCGATCGTGAAGCGCGGCGACAAGTACTTCCTAGAGGATACCGGGGCCGGCTCAGGAGTGTGGATCCGGGCGCAAGGTGTCAACGGCCGCACGCTGGCGGAGAACGACGTCGCATGGATCGGCTCGCAAATCCTGATGGCCAGCAAGGCCGACGGCCGTTGGGCCTTGGCACACTACAACGCCGATGGCGCGTTCCAAGCGTCGTACCCGATCGGCGACAAGGGGACCTTCGTCGGCCGCGGTTCGGAAGTGACCCTGGACAAGTCCGACATGAGCTTGTCGCGCCGCCACGCGCAGTTCCGCAGCAGTGCCGGCGGGCTGCAGGTCTTCGACTTGGGCAGCACCAACGGCACCTACGTGAAGATCACCGCGCCGCTCGCGTTGTCCAACGGCGACGAGTTTCGCATCGCCAGCAAACGCTTCCGTTTCGAAACCTTTGCCCCGGTCGCCAAGCTGGCGGCAACCGACGTCGTCGTCGAGGCGCGCCTGGAGCCAACGCCGGTCGCCGCACCGGAACCGGGCCCCGCGCCGGCGGCAGCGGCAGCCGCGGCTCCGGCGGCGGCCCCAGCAGCAGCGGCCCCAGCCGCTGCGGTGGCGGAAGGGTTGTTCCCCTGCACCATCGACCACGCTCAGTTCCCGGTCTCGTTTGGCGTGCCACCCGGCAAAGACGTGCTGCACGGCTACTTCGATTTCCTCAAAACGCGATTCCCGGGCTTGAAGCTGTCGAGCAAAGGCGAGCCGCAGGAGCACATGGACGAGCCGTTGGGTTGGGAATGCAAAGTCGGACTATGCGGCCTGTGCGCCATCGAGATTACCGAAGGCGCCGACAACTTCGCGGCCGTCGATCCCGGCTCTCCGGAGATGAACACGGTGACCAACAAGGCGTTCCTCGACAACGATCCGAAGAAGTTCCGGCTGGCGTGCATGGCGAAGATCAAGGGTCCGGTGAAGCTCGCCATGCCCAGCTAGTGCCGTACACGAGCGCAGCAAGGAAGAACGGGCAGTTTCAATGTGGAGACCTATGGCATTCCGATCGATCTGTTCGAGGGTCAAGGTTGTGAATCGTTGTCTGGTCGCGGTACTCCTGAGTCTCGGGATGGCCGCGTGTGGGGGTGACCCGGCGGCAGTCGCGCCGCCCTCTCCAGATGCGTGTAACGCGCAGCTACTGCAGCGCGATGAAGTGCTGGCGATCATGCAGAGCGCCGCCAATGCGCTCGATGTCGACATGGCCGTTGCGGTCACCGATCGTCGCGGCGTGATTCTGGGGGTAGGGACGAAGGCAAAGCAGGGCAGCCCCGAGTTCCACGTCGACTATCCAAACGAGTGCAAAGCCTGCCCCGCGAACGACATCAACCTGTCGATAGACCAACCCGCTACGTGTGGCGACTGCGCCACCGTCAATCAGTCTCTTCAATTGGCGCGGACGGCGTCGTTCTTCAGCGCAGATCAGACGCCGCTCACCTCGAGATCCGTACGTTTCCTGAGCGGCGAACACTTCCCCGACCGGATCAGGAATACCGGGGCCGCCGCACTCTTTGGGATCGAGAATACCAACCGCGGCTGCTCGTTCGGCGCCGATCTCGTGCTCGATCCGCAGCTCATTCCCTTCGACACGGCGATTCCACGCGCGCGCAGCTTGTCAGGGCAGTTTGAGAGTCTTCCCTGCAACTCGGCCAACGGCGTGAGCGGTTGCACGACCGGCATCGCCACTCTCCCAGGCGGCGTCCCCATCTTCAAGAACGGCCGCATGGCAGGCGGCGTCGGCGTGGCGATTCGTGGGGTGAAGCTGCAGCCGGACCCGGTCGCGGCCTTCGACGACGCACAGGTGCTCCGCCGGGACGATCAGAACTCGGCGTTCGCGCCCGCGGAGTTCGCCGCCCGCGCCTTTGCCGGCGACAACCCTGGCTTTCCGGAGGTGACGAGGAAGGGGTTGCGGGGAGTGTGTCAAAACACCGCCATCCCCCGCCCCGCATGCTGCAATTTGGTCCAACCTTGCTTCCTAGGTATCCTGCCCGCGCCGCCGCCGCTGCCGTTTGATCCGGTCATCTTCATCGACGGGATCGAGATTCCGGAGATCTCGAAGAACCCGTCGGTGTCCGGCGTCGGCACCGGGAGTCTGATCCAGAATGCGAACTTCATCGTGGATCCACGGACGACCCCTGACACGGCGGAACCCGTCGCCATCAAGCCGTGTGAGGAGAGGACGAAGGCCGAGGGCGGCGAATGGCTTGTCGATCCGATCGACGGCGAGTTGATCAGTGCTGAAGAAGTCCGCAGCATCATCTTTGACGGCGGTGTGCATCAGGCGCTGATCACGCGCGGCGGCATTCGCGTGCCCTTGGAAGCCCGCACGGCGATGATGCTGGCGGTTTCGGATACTAAGGGAAAGCTGGTCGGCCTCTTCCGGATGAATGACGCCACGGTGTTCTCGATCGACGTCGCCGTGGCGAAGTCGCGCAACGTCATCTATTTCAGCAGTCCAAGCCCGACGATCCGGGCGCAAGACAGCATGGATTGCCCGGGCACCGAGCTGAGCCAATGCCTGGGCCCGGCATTCACTCCGCCAACCGCTATCACCAACCGGACCCTGAGCTTCGGCGCGCAACCATTCTTCCCGTCGGGCATCGAGGGCAGCCTGCCCGGATTTCCCAAGCCGTTCGCACCCGGTCCGTTCCGCAAGGTGTTCGTCGATGATTCGATCACACCCTGCACGAACGGCCATCAGCCTCCCGAGCAGTTCCCCGGCCGACTGAACGGCATCGTCTTCTTCCCGGGGGCGGCGCCGCTGTACAGGAAGGACGCCGCCGGCGGCTATACCCTGATCGGCGGCTACGGCGTCAGCGGCGACGGCGTTGAGCAGGATGACCTGGTCACTTTCGCGGGGACGCTGGCCGGTATCGGCTTCGAGCCGCCGGCCGGAATCCGCGCGGACTTGGTCTCGGTGCGTGGAGTGCGCCTCCCGTACCTGAAGTTCAACCGGCAGCCCGAGCAGTAGAGGACCGGACAGCGAGTCGAAGCTCCGCAGCAGGAACTGATGTCGAATGGTTGCTGATAAGAAAGAGGACTCTGGGGACGAAACGCGGGTCGGCCCGGCCGCTCCGCCGCAGCCAAAGTTACCGCCGGCTCCGCCGGCAGCGAAGAAGCCGGACTCGGAAGAGGCCGCTGCGGACAGCACACGCATCGGAGGTGTACCCCCGCCGTCACCAAAGGGACCTCCGTCACCGCAGCCCGCAGCGCCCGCTCCCGATGCCGCGGCCGACAGCACGCGTATCGGCGGAGCCCCGCCGCCACTGCCCAAGGCACCCCCGCCGGCGGCGACATCGCCGGCGGCCGCCGCAGACGGCTCATCAGATAGTACGCGAATTGGAGGGGCACCGCCGCCGATGCCGAAAATGCCAGCGGCCGGCGCCACGCCGAAGCCTCCGGCTGCCGCTCCGCCACCCCCGCCGAAAGTACAAGCTGCCTCTTCGCCGACCCCCGGCCCGCAAGGGCAAGGCGACGACATCACGCGAATGGGCCAGCCGGCGGCCGCGCGCAAACCGCCCGCCGCAGCGGACGATGACCGCACGCAGCTAGCACGCAGCGTCACCGAAGAGCGCACGGTGATGGAGGAGCGCCCCCGCACGGCGGCGAAACTGCAGCGTCTCCAGCCGGCAGGACGCACCGAAACCATCATCCTCGACCGCACCGACTACCTCATCGGCCGTTCCCAGGGCGCCGACGTCGTCCTGTTCTCACAGACTGCCTCGCGGGAGCATGCGCGGCTCAGCAACCGGGCTGGCAGATGGACGCTGCAGCCGCTGCAGAATCATACGGTCGCTGCAAACGGCACGAAGACGCAGGCCGAGGTTACGGTGACCCACAACATGCGCCTGCGGTTCGGGGGTGACGAGTTACTGTTCCTCGACGAGAGCGGCGCGTCGGCGGCCGCCACCGGGGCGCCGAGCCGGAAGCTTCTCTTCATCGGTCTTGGGGTGCTCCTGGCAGCGCTCGCTGCCACCGGAGTGTGGTGGTTCCTACTCGAATAACCCACGGAGGGCTGATCTGCAACGCGCCTGAAAACGACATGACCGCACGCGTGAATGATATGACCGTACAGTTGATTGGCCTCATCACCCTCTGCCTTCTGTTCCTGCCCGCCCCGTTGCGCGCCGAAGAATCGGCGCCGCCGGCCGATCGCCCGCCCGCACAGGAGGGCGCCGCGGCGGGCGGAGAAGAGCAGAAAACCCCCGACTTCGAGACGATACCGGAAGCGGATCGTTGGCGCATCCAGGCGCCGCCGTACGATCTCAACGTGAAGGGCCACTGGTGGGATCCCTACAACCAGAACGTTCTCAAGGGCGACTATCCCATCCACGGGGACGACATCTTTTTCAAGCTCACCGGCATCTCGAAGACGTTGCTGGAAGGCCGCGGAGCGCCGACGCCCAGTGGTGCCAGCTCGCAGCGGTCGGGAAGCTTCACTTTCTTCGGGAAGGACGACGCCATCATCTTCGACCAGAAGTTCATCGGCAAGCTGGAGGTGTTTCAGGGGTCGACCGCGTTCAAACCCTTCGAATGGGACGTGGTCGTCGCCGGCGCGGTCGACGTCAACAACCTCAGCGTCTTCGAGACGGGCGGTGTCAGTCCGGACGTGCGGGACGGCACCGACCGGACCACTCATGACGCGGCCCTGCAAGAAGCCTCGGTCGAAATCCATCTACGCAACCTGACCGACAACTACGACTTCATCTCAAGCAAGCTCGGCCGGCAGGAGTTCAACAGCGACTTCAGGCGTTTGATCTTCTCGGACACCAACCAGGGCGCACGCCTCTTCGGCAGCGCCAACGGCAACCGCTACCAGTACAACCTGATCTACTTCAACATGGCCGAGAAGGACACCAACAGCGAGCTCAACACCTTCCAGCTGCGCGACGAGCAGGTGGCAATCGCCAACGTCTACGTCCAGGACTTGGGCGTCCTCGGGTACACCAATCAGTTCAGCCTGCATTACAACCACGATGACGGCGAAGACTCGGGCTACACGTTCGACAACCAAGGCTTCTTGGTCCGCCCGGATCCGGTCGGCATCGCCAAGCCGCACAACCTGGACGTGTTCTACTTCGGTTGGACCAGCGAGGGGCACCTCGGGTTCCTGAACGTCAGCCACGCGTTCTACCAGGCCGCTGGGCACGATACGCGCAACCCGATCGCCGGCCGCTCGGTCGACATCAACGGCCAGATGGCGTTCATCGAGCTGTCTATGGACCATGATTGGCAGCGCTATCAAGGGTCGGTGTTCTTCACCTCCGGCGACGACAACCCCCGCGACGGCACGGCGCGCGGCTTCGATTCGATTCTCGACAACCCAGAGATCCTCGGTGGCCTGCAGAGCTATTGGTTGCACCAGAGCATCCGCATCGCCGACCGCGGTGGCGTGGCGCTGATGCAGCGCGACAGCGTCATTCCCGACTTACGCAGCAGCAAGATCCAGGGGCAGTCCAACTTCGTCAACCCCGGCATCCTGATCTTCAACCTGGGGGCCACGGCGGAGCTGACGCCCAAGCTGCGGGTGATCGCCAACACCAACTACATCCGCTTCCACGAAACCAAATCGCTGGAAATTCTCCTCAAGCAGCCGAACATTCGCGAGGACGTCGGCGTCGATGTGGGCATTGGATTCGAGTATCGACCCCTCTTGAACAACAACATCATTGTGAAAGGCTTCAGCGCGATCCTGCAACCCGTCGGCGGCTTCAAAGACATCTTCCAGGGTTCGACGCTCTACCAGGCGGGCACCGCAGTCGTCTTTGTGTTCTAGGAGGGAGCGATGTTGTTGGGTTCCAGGATGTACACAACGATGCACCGTCGCGCGGGTGATATGCAGAGGCTGCGGTCTCTGCAGGGACTGTCCGTGTCGATCGTTTCTTTGCTGCTGCTGAGCATGGGACTGAATGCGGCTCCGGCTGTCGCAGACGAGGTGGAAGAAACCCCGCTGCTGCGCCAGACGCAAGCCGAAGCGGATGCCAAGACCGTCGGCTGCCGCTCCTGCCACGGCGAGATCGAGCCCATGCACCCGCAGGAAGAGGTCAAGCTCGGCTGTACCGACTGCCACGGCGGTGATGCCAACGTGGACGCCGGCGGGGCGACGCCGGGAAGTCCGCAGTACGCGGAAGCGCAGAACAAGGCGCACGTGCTGCCTCGCTTCCCCAAGGCGTGGAGCGACCCCAAGAATCCGGATCGCATCAGCTCGGCGCATCCGGAGCGCACCTACACCTTGCTGAACCACGAGTCCCCGGAGTTCATCCGCTTCATGAACCCCGGCGACCTGCGCGTCGCCAAGGAAGCCTGCGGGCAGTGTCACAAGAAGGAGATCCTGCAGGTGCAGAAGAGCCTCATGACCACCTCGTCGCTGTTGTGGGGCGGCGCCGCCTACAACAACGGTATCGTGTCGGTGAAGAACTACATCTTCGGAGAGTCCTACAGCCCCGAAGGCGAACCCCAGAAGATCAACACCGTGCCGCCGCCGACCGAAGCGGAGCGCAAGAAGGGCGTCCTGCCCTTCCTGGTGCCGCTCCCGCCGTGGAACGTGGTGCAGCCTCCAGATCCGTTCCGCTCCTTCGAGCGCGGCGGGAAGATCGACCGCTCGAACGTCTCCGAAGTTGGCAACCCGAATCTCGGACCGTTCATCGATGAGCCCGGCCATCCCGATATGAAGCTCGGTACGCGTGGCTTGGGCACGGACCTGCGCGTCAATGCCGGCGTCCTCAACATCCACAAGTCACGCTTGAACGATCCCCACCTCTCGTTCTTGGGTACGAACGACCATCCCGGCGACTACCGCTCCAGCGGCTGCACGGGCTGCCACGTGGTGTACGCCAACGACCAGGATCCGACGAACTCAGGCCCATACGCCCGATACGGGCACTCCGGCACTTACTCCGGCAAAGATCCGACGATTCCGCACGATGAGCCCGGCCATCCGATCGCGCACCGCCTGACGCGCGGCATTCCGACGAGCCAGTGCATGGTGTGCCACATGCACCAGCCGAACTCGTTCGTGAACACGTATGTCGGCTATCAGATGTGGGACTACGAGACCGACGGCGATCTCATGTGGCCGAAGCAGCAGCGCTACCCCACCGCCGATGCACCGACCCCGTACAACAACCTGGATTCGGCGTCGATGTTCAAGAGCCTGGTTCACAACCCCGAAGAGGCTGCAATCCGCGGCTTGTGGACCGACAAGGAGTTCCTGTCCAAGGCGAGCGAGCTGCCGACCAAAGAGACGAAGTTCGCCGACTATCACGGCCACGGCTGGATCTTCCGCGCGGTCTACTCCCAGGACCGCAAGGGGAACATGCTCGACAAGGACGGGAAGAAGATCGACTGGAACGATCCCGACAAGCTGAAGAAGGCTGTCCACCTCAAGGACATCCACCTCGAAAAAGGCATGCACTGCGTCGACTGCCACTTCGAGCAGGACGCGCACAGCAACGGCAAGATTTACGGCGAGTATCCAGACACCCTGGAGATTCAGTGCCAGGACTGCCACGGCACGATCGACCATCGCGCCCAAATGACGACCACCGGGCCGGCGGCACCCGAGGGTGGAACGAACCTGCTGAACGGCTTGACGCCGTCCGGCAAGCGGCGTTTCGAATGGGTCGACAACAAGTTGATGCAGCGCTCCATGCTGCAGGACGACCTCGAGTGGGAGGTCAGCCAGGTGCTCGACAGCATCGACCCCGCCTCACCGAAGTACAACGCGAAGGCCGCGCTCGCCAAAACCGTCTTGAAGGACGGGAAGAGCTGGGGCGGCCTTCCGGAGAACCCGAACAGTCTGGCGCACTCCGACAAGAACATGGCGTGCTTCGCCTGCCATACGTCGTGGGTCACCAGTTGCTTCGGCTGCCACCTGCCGCAGCAGGCCAACTGGAAGAAGTCCTCGAACCACTTCGAAGGCGGCGATACCCGCAACTGGACATCGTACAACCCGCAGGTCCTGCGCCACGACATCTTCATGCTGGCGCGCCACAGCACGGTGAAGGACCACAAGGTCGCCCCGGCCCGCTCGTCGAGCGCGCTGATCCTCAGCTCGGTCAACTCCAACCGCGAACGCGTCTATATGCAGCAGGCGCCGGTCTCCTCCGAAGGTTACGGCAGCCAGGCGTTCAACGCCCACTTCCCGCACACCGTGCGCACCAGAGAGACCCGCACCTGCTCGGACTGCCACATCTCCGACCAGAACGACAACAACGCCTGGTTGGCGCAAGTGCTGACGCTCGGGACCAACTTCGTCAACTTCTTCGGCCGCTATGTCTGGGTCGGTGAAGGCGAAGAAGGAGTCCAAGGCGTGGCGGTGACTGAATGGGATGAGCCGCAAGCGGTCATCGGCAGCAACCTTCACCGTCTCGCCTACCCCGCCAACTACGCGCGCCACCTGTCACACGACCGCGAGCTCGAAGAGGCCTACCACCACGAAGGCAGCGACATCCAAAGCCTGCAGGTGCGCGGCGAGTACCTCTACACCGCGAACGGCAAGGATGGACTGCGCGTGTTCGACGTGGCCAACATCGACAACAAGGGGTTCTCCGAACGCTTCGTCACCGCGCCGGTTTCCCCGCTCGGCCAGCGCGCCTACGTGCACACCAAGTTCGCGACGTCGGTGGCGTTGCCGACGAACGTTCCCATCTCCTACAATCGCCGGCGCGACCCGGCCAACGAAGAGCAGCCGATGCATCCAATCTATCGCTACGCCTTTGTTGCGGATCGCGAGGAGGGTCTCGTCGTCGTCGATGTCGACGTGCTGGGTGACGGCGATCCAACCAACAACTTCCTCGAACGCGTCGCGACCTTCAACCCGGACGGCGCGCTCAACGGAGCCGTCTACATCACCATCGCCGGCAACTACGCCTACATCCTGTGCACGCACGGTCTCGAGGTCGTCAGCATCGACGATCCGCTCAATCCCAAGATCGTCGCCGAGCTCGGCAGTCCCGACCTGACGCAGCCACATGCCATCGCCATCCAATTCCGCTACGCGTTCATTGCCGACGCACAAGGGCTCAAGGTCGTCGACGTCACCAACCCCGAGAAGCCGTCGCTTGCCGGGCAGCTGGAGCTTGCCGACACGCACGATCTGTACGTGGCGCGGACCTACGCCTACGTCGCGGCCGGCAGACAAGGGCTGGCGATCGTCGATATCGAGAGACCGACGAAACCGTTCCTGCAGCAGATGTACAACGCCGATGGAGCGCTCAACGACACCCACTCGGTGCGCGTCGGCGCCACCGTGGGCAGCGTGTTCGCTTACGTGGCCGACGGCGAGAACGGCCTGCGTGTCATTCAGCTGATCTCCCCCGGGGAAACTCCCGGCAACTCCGGCTTCAGCGCCACGCCGACGCCGCGCCTCATCGCCACGTTCCGCACGCACGGCCCCGCCATCACCCTGTCCAAAGGAATGGATCGGGATCGCGCCGTGGATGAGAGCGGCAATCAGGTCAACGTGTTCGGACGTCTCGGCTCTCGGCCGTTCAACCGTGCCGAGATGGAAGCGCTGTTCATGCGCAACGGCAAGCTGTTCACGGTCGCCGACACCTCGCCGGGTCGACCGATCAAGTTCGTGCGCCCGAAGGAGGAGATCGCGCCGAGCGGCCCCGTCGTCCAACCCGAGGCACCGCGGCAAGAACGTCTGCTGCCCGGACGCAACTAGACACGGTGGGACGGAGGGTGTAGTCGGCATGCTGACGGATGTCGCGTTGGGTGCATACGGTCGCGGTGACGGAGGGACGAGAAGATCATCGCAGCAGGAGCTGGCATAGACTTCTGATCACCGCCCTCCTCCAGCTTGCCGTCGCCAGCCAGGCGTACGGGCTCGCCGGCGGCGCGGCTCAAGGCGCGTGTGCGAGCGATTGTGACGGCGATGGCCAGGCAACCGTTAGCGAGTTGCTGACCGCGGCGCGCATCGTCCTCGGCCAGGCACCGCAGAGCGCCTGTTCCACATTCCACGGCCAAGGCGTCGACTCGCTCGTCAGTGCCGTCCATGACGTCCTGCGCGGCTGCAGCCCGGCGACGGTTACGTCGGCGGCCGCCGCCTCCGGCGTGGCGCTGTCGGCAATCAACTCCACGATACCGTCGATCCTGGATTTCGGGTTTATCGGCGGCGCCGCAGCGGCTGGCGGCCAGGATACGATTCAGCTTGCCAACGCTGCGTTGCGGAGCGCCTCCGCTGCCGCGCCGCCGAGCGGCCGTGCGAGCGGCGCCGTCTTCCTGCCGTGCAATCTGGGAGGCGATGTCGGGTTGGCATGCATCTCCGAGTTTGACGGCAGCCTAACGCTGACTGCGTCGTTCTTCAGCTGCATGTATCTCGACGACTTCGGGAGCTTCACCGAGCTGGACGGTGACTTGGCGCAGAACCCGGTCGACTTCAGCGTCTGCTCCGGAAGCGGCTCCCTGTTCCAGATCCCGGTTGTTGGAACGACCACGTTCCTCTACGGCGACGTCCGCCCGGGGAGCAGCGAGCTCGAGATCTTCAGCGAGCAGGGCGGTGCGAACGCCGACTACTTCGTCGATCTCGTCCGCATCGTTACCACCAGCGGGACGATAGGCTGCGCCGGGCCGGACCGTCGCGAGACGTATGCCGGCCTCATCGACTTGAGCACTTCGACGCCGGACGGTGACCTGGAAACCACGCTGATGACCGATGGGTTGAGTGTCCTCATTGTCTCGATCACCCAACCTTGCGGCACCGCCACCCAGCTGGACGGCGATCTGAACGTCGACAACTCGCTCGCCAACGGCGACTTCGAAAGGTTCACCGAGACGTTCGAGCAGTTCCGCCTGGCGACGATCGAGAGCGACAACAGAATCCAGCGTGCACTTGAAGGCGCGATCACCACCTCCTGCTTGGGCCGCATCGTCGTGCATACGCCTACGGATCTGGTATTCGATCCCAACCAGACGTGTCCCTCCGCCGGCGAGCTGCAGATTCAGAGCGCGCAGGGAGTCAGTAACTTTCAGTTTACCGCGACGGGTGGGGTCCGGATCGACGCCAACGGCGACCACGTCTTCGAAGCGCAGCTTACCAGTTGCCAGGATGCCACCGTCAACCAGTGCCCCGACCAAGTCTCCTCTCTGGCAACCGCGACGCAGACCGCGCCGCACCGTTGATCCCGACGGCCGCCTGTGTTCCGTGTTCCGGCGTGGCGTTGCGCTCGGGGCCACCAGCACCGATGAGCGCGCCGCGGCACACTTGCTCCCCATGCCGTGGGCGAGCGATAATGCGCCCGATTTAGGACGTGCTGCTATGAAAATCAACGCGTGGTCGATGTCAGAGATCGGACTCACTAGGAAGTCCAACCAGGACTCTGTCGGACATTTTCCGGCCCTGAACCTGTTCGTCGTGGCCGACGGCATGGGCGGGCATGCCGATGGAGAGATCGCCAGCCGCATGGCCGTGGAAGCCATCCGCTCGTTCTTCCAGGATGCCGGCAGTGTCCCGACCTGCCCGTCCGACGTGGACTGCCTCAAACGCGCAGTCGAGCTGGCCAATCAGCGCATCTACGAGGAAGGCCAGCGCGCCGAGCAGGCGCGCGGCCGGCCGCTCGGCACGACGGTCGTGGTGGCGAAGTTCGACTTGGAAGCCTGCCAGGCATCCTGGGTCCACGTCGGCGACAGCCGCCTGTACCGCGTCCGCCAGGGACAGCTGGCCTTACTCACGGCGGACCACACCGTCTTCGGTCAGGCGTACTTGGACAAGGCCGTCATCCCGACCGACCTGCCGCACACCAACCGCCTGGTGCAAGCCTTGGGCACACAGGAGCATGTGGAGGTCACGACGGCCACCGACGTCCTGATGAAGGGCGACCTGTTCCTGCTGTGTAGCGACGGCATCTCCGGGCAGGTGAATCCGATGGTCATCGAACGGGAGCTGACCGGCAGCGCGACGCTCGAAGAAGCCGGTCAACGATTGATTCAATTGTCGCTGGAAGCCGGTGGGAAGGACAACGCCAGCGCGCTGCTCGTGAGAATATTGGGCGACTGACGTCGGGCCCTGCCCAATGGACGAACCTCGGCTCATCAAGAACAAGTACCGCATCGTCCACCTGATCGGAAAAGGTGGGATGGGAGCCGTGTACGAAGTCGTCCACGAGCTGCTCGGCGCCACCTACGCGTTGAAGCAGCTGCTCCTGGAGCTGGAGGACAACAAGGAGGTCGTCACGCGCTTCCGCCACGAAGCGCAAATGATGGCGCGCCTGCAGCACGACAACATCGTGCGCGTCTTCGACATCGACTACGAGCCGGGCTTCGGGACGTACCTGGTGATGGAGCTCATCCGCGGCGACGACCTCGGCAAGCTGATCCGCAGCCACGGCCGCCTGCCCTACCCCGAGGTGTTGCGCATCGGTTTCCAGATCTCCGCCGCGCTCGAGACCGCGCATCGCAGCCACCTGGTGCACCGCGACATCAAGCCGGCAAACATCCTCATCCAGGAGACCACCGGGCGCGCCGTGGTCACCGACTTCGGCATCGCCAAGCGCATCGAAAGCGAAAAGGACGAGAACGTCACCCGCACCGGCGCCTTCATCGGAACGTACCGCTACTGTTCCCCGGAACAAATCCGCAACGAGAAGGGCGCGCAGATCGACGGCCGCGCCGACATCTACTCACTCGGCGTGGTCCTCTACGAGATGACCTCCGGCAACCGCTTCCTCGCCGGCATGTCGGAGATGCAGATCGCCAACCACGTCGCCTTCCAAGCCGACTGGAAGCTGCCGCTGGAGTTCCCAGAGCCGCCGCCCGCGGAGTTCAGGAAGCTCATCGAACAGTGCATGGGGCGCAACCGTGAAGACCGACCGCTGGCGGCCGAGGTGATGAAGCGCCTCGAGCGCATGCGCATGGCCATTGAAGCGCGGGAGTTCGTCTCGGCTCCGCCCGAGCCGGCGGTTCCGGCGTTCGATGTCGCGTCCCTCGACCGCGAACGCGCCAACGTCGAGACGCTCAGGAAGCATCTCCAAGAGCTGGGGACTGACCTTGGCCAGCCGGCGTTGAGGCAGCCGTTCGATACCGCGGAATCGTTGCGCGCCGACGGCGCCTTCCCCGAGGCGCTCGCCAAATACCAGGAAGCCGCGGCCGCGTACCACCGCGCCCTCGAAGACGCCGAAAAAGAGCAGGCGACTCGCTCCCGCCGAGCCGTACAGAAGTTGCGCCCCGAGGTCGAAGCGCAAGCCGCCGCGGTGCGCGGGCTACAGGACGAGCTGCGTACCCTCGACGTCGCGCTCTCCGCGTCGCAGCAGATCAACGACCTGGATGCGCAGCTGGCGGCGGCGCGGCAGGCGGAAGACGCCGAAGACTTCGCCGCAGCGCAGGCGAGCTTGCAGGGCCTGCGAGAGCGCCTGGCACCGCTGGCCAAGGAACACGCGACGACGCTGCGCAGTACCCTGCAGCGGTTGCTCGCCGATGTACGCACTCAATGGAACGCGTTGGCGGCGCGGGTCGGCGATCTCATCACCAGAGACCACACCGCCCCGTTCGACCGCGCCGTCCGCGCCGCCGATGCCGCCCTCGCCAATGGCGAGTGGCAGGCGTGCCGCACCGCCATCGGACAAGGCCGTGCGGTGCTGGAACAAACGGAAGCGGCCCTGCGCAACCGGGCGGTCGCGACCATCGGCCCGGTGGTCGACAGAGTGCGCTCGGCACTGGAGGATCTGAGTGCGCGGTCGGGAGAAGCCGCGGCTACCGCCGTGCTGAACTTGAAGGACTTCAACGCCGCGGTGGAACGCGGCTTGCGCGAGGGCCGGCTGCGCGACGCCAAGGTGCTGGCCGACCAGGCGCTGGCATCCGTCACCGGCGCGCTCGACAGCGCCGTGCGCAGCGAGCAGGAGCACGTCGCCCGCGCCCGCGCGGCGCTCGAGAGCTTCATCGCCGAGATCGATATCGAGGCGGCGCACGCGCTCGCGCCCAAAGAGCTGGCGGTTGCCAACCGCGCGCGGACCCGAGCGGCGGAGGCCGAGGGCCGCGGCGAGCATGGCACGGCCGCAAGCATCTATGAGCAAGCCTTGGCTGCCTACCAGCCGGTGCGCGAGCGCGTGCGGCAGCACCAATCCGCCCGGCTCGACACGGCGGAGAAGGAATTGACGGCGCTCCTCGAACGTGCCGCCAACGCCCCCGACACCGTCGTCGGCAGCGTGCGCAGCAAGGCACGAACGCTCCTCAAGGGTCCGCGGCCACAAAACCTCGCGGCGGCGCTCACGGCGGTCCAGCAGACGCACGCCAGCCTGGCGGCTGCACTCGAGGAAGCCGTCGTCTTCGCCCAGGCCACGGAGCAGCGCGCCGCCGCCGAGGCGCGGCAGCAGCAAGTGCTGGCACTCAAACCGACGCGCCAGCAGCTGCGTGTCGCGGACGCCGCCATGAAGGACGCCGAGGCGGTCTTCGGCAAGCGGCAGTGGAAAGTCGCCCAGGAACGCTACGCCGAGGCCATCGCGGCGCTCGCGCAAGTCGAGCGGGAGGTGCAGGTCCAGCTGCAGCGCCAGCGCGAGCAAGCGCTCGCCGACAGCGCGCGCGCCAACCTCGAAAAGCTGCTCGGCGGGCTGGACCTCGATGTGGCGCGCTCCGTGGCGGGCGAGGAGCTGCAACGCGCCAACGCGGCCCGCAGCAACGCCGCGGAAACGGAGAAGCGCGGCGAGCTTCCGAAGGCCGCGACGCAGTATGAAGAGGCGGCGACGCTCTTCCAACTCGTCCGCGAACGTGTCGCGCAGGAGCAAGCCAAGCAGTACGCCGCGGCGCTGCAGGCGCTGCGGGCGCTGGTGGAACGCGCCGGTGCGGCGCCCGCCGAGGTGGTCGGCACCCCCCGCAGCGAAGCCGTGGCGCTCGTCGGTGCACGGCGCCCGGACGATATTCCTGCCGGCCTCGCCGCCGTCGCGCAGACACGTGGCAAGCTCGAGGCGGCCATCGAGGAAGGCACTCTGTTTACCGCCGCAACCCAGCGGCGTGCCGCCGCCGAGGCACGGCAGGTCCAAGTCGTCGCCCTCGGTCCGAAGCGACGCCAGATCAAACCCGCAGCGCGCTTGCTCAAGGACGCTGCAACCGCGATGAGCAAGCGACAGTGGAGCACCGCGCGCGACTACTACCAGCAGGCCGATGGGGCTTTCCAGACCCTCGAACGCGAACTGCGCGAGCGCGCCGCCCGCCAGCCCCCTCCCACGAGCGGCTCTGGTTCGGCAGTTTCGAAGTTCCCGACAATCAGCCCCCCGTTGTGGATCGGCAGCGGCGCCACGGCGCTGGTGGCATTGGTGATCGCGTTGTGGGCACTGAAGGTCGGGCCCTTTGCGCGCTCGGGTCCCGTCGAGCGGCCGGTCGAGCGCCCGGTCGAGCGGCCGCTCGAGCGCCCGAAGGAAGCGCCGCCTGTTGCAGCGCCGAAGATCGAACCGAAGCCCGCCGAGGCCCCAGCACCTCCGGTTGCCGTGAATCAGCCCCCGGTGATACGCGAGAAGCCGGACGCGAAGCTCAAGGCGCCGCTCGGAGAGAGCGTGGATCTGCACGTCGCGGCCGTGGACGCCGACGACGATCCGCTCACCTACGCGTGGACGGTCGATGGCAAGCCCGCCGGAACCAACACCCCCGACCTGCAAGTGGTAGCCTCCGCCGATCGCGCCGTCGGCCTGACGATCAGCGACGGCAAGGACAGCGTGAAGTCCAGCTTTCAGATCGCGGCAGTGAAGCCCGCCGCGCCGCCGCCGCCCCCACCCTTCGCGTTGGAATTCACCCCGAAGCAGCTCGACAAGGTAGGATTCAATCAGGCGCAGCAGTTCGCATTGGTGGTCCCATCCAACGTACCGCCCAACGGGCTGCAGTTCAGCTGGACCGTGGATGGCAAGAAGGTCTCGGACGCCCGCAGCTTCGTCCTCAAGGATTACGACCCTACCATGGTGAGTAGCCGCCCAGTCTCGATCGTCGGCACGGCCAGCAACGCTCAGGGTCAGAGCTTCTCGCACAAATGGGACCTGCAGGTGCGGCCGCCGCCGCCGGAGATCGCCACGAGCGCACCGGCCGATCATACGCTAGAGCCCGAACCCGGCACGCGCTTGGCGTTCGACGTCGAGGCCAAGCCACCGCTCGGCGCGCAGAAGCTCACCTATGTCTACGAGGTCGACGGCAAACCCGCGGCACGCGACCGGCGCTTCGAGTACACACCCAGCGACGACAAGCCCCACCAAGTCGTCGCCTACGTCGAAGACAACTTCGGGCAAGCCTCGGCACAGCGCATCAAATGGACTCTGCAGCCGTCCACCTCGGACATCTCCGGCCGGGTGCAGCAGTGGGTCAAAGAGTACGAGCAGGCCTGGAACCGCAGGGACGTCGACAAGATCGCCGAGCTGCGCGACATGGACGCCGGCACCAAGGCGAAGCTCGCTAACGCCTTGAAGGACAGGAAGGACCTCAGGGTGAAGTTCAGCGCCGTCAAGATCCAGAAGGTCGACCGCAATCAAGCGAAGGTCTCATACGGTCGCCTGGACGAATGGACCAGCCCCGACGACGGTAAGGCGATGTCGATGGCGCGTGACGTCGAGCAGAACTTCCTTCTCAACGGCAACAAGCTCACCGAAATGGAAAGTGCACGCGGGGCCAGCGGCGGGCCGTAGCCGCCCACGGCATGCCCGCACATCGCCGGCCCCGCGGGTGGGTCGCTCTTTCTCGTCCATTGCGGTTGACAGGCTCGGGAGAGAAAAAGTAAGTTCCGGCCGGCCGAAGATGCAGCGAGTCGCAGGGGTTGAAACGAAATGGAGGGGACCGATGATGCATGGATGGAAGAGTGATGCTTCGAAGGCGCGACGTCTGGTTGTGCTGGGCGCGTTGAGCGCCCTCCTCTGGGTGCCTATCGGCGTGTGGGCACAGACCGCCAATCAATTCGGCGGCCAGCAGCGAGCCGATGCCGCCTCCAAAATGATCGTGCTCGGCGTGCAGCAAGGGATCTCGTCGCTGCCACCGACGTCCGGCCAGTCGCTGCTCTACGAGTTCAACCCCGAGTTGGACACCTACGTCACCAGCGAGCGACTCGGACCGACGTCGTTCCGCGCCCCGCAAACCGTGGGGGCGGGCAAGTTCAGCTTCCGTGTCGCCGCCTCGTACTTCGAGCTGGCCGATACGTTCGCCCCCATCACCTATGAGGTCTTCAACAACAGCAATACCACGCTCGGGATCGCCCAGCTCGGACTGCGCGTCAACGCACATGTCGGTCTCCTCAACGTGGCCACGACCTACGGCATCACCAATCGCATCGAGGTGTCGATCAACGTGCCGCTGTCCGTCGTGGACGCGCAAGCGTCACAGGTCTTCACCACCCGAACCACCGCGTTATCGAATCCGCCCAGTCAAGCGCCCGTGAGCGGAGTGTGTATACGGAGCGCGCTGAATCAAGGTTGCCAGAACCTGGACGTCACATCCGCGCGTGGAGATCTCGACGAGAAACTCAAGCCGGGTGGGGGCCTCTCGTATCGAGCACTGAGCTTCGCTGCCACCGGCCAGCAGTTCAAGACTGAGAATCATCTGGGCATCGGCCGCATCAGCCTGGGCACCAAGGTGGTGCTGTATGCCGATCCGCTCTTCCAGATCGCCCTCGCCCCCGAGTTCTTCCTGCCGAGCCCCAACGAAGGCTCCTTCGCCGGCTCGGAGACCGCGTCGTTCCTGCCGCGCATACTCGGGGCGCTGAGAGTCACCGACTACTTCAAGCTGCACCTTGATGCGGGCTACGACAACGACTTCGACAACAACCAGCTGCGCCGCTTCGTGTGGGACTTTGGGGCGTCGTTTCCCTTCAGCTTCGCGACATTCGATGCCGGTGTGGGGGGCTCGAAGTTCAACGATGGCATCAAATGGACGCCGGACGTCGCGCCGATCTTCGTTGGGACGCAGCAGGTGGGGTACGGCCAGGCGCGCGATAACAACAAGCTGGGTGACAACTTCATCGACGCCCTCGGCGGTGTGAAGGTGCGGCTGGCCGAGAAGTCGGTGCTCAGCGGCGCCGTCAACGTGCCGCTCAACAACGAAGGGTTCCGCGCCGCCGCCGTGGGAACCGTTTCGGTGGAGTTCTACTTCTAATTGCATACGGTCGTCTTCGACGTCACGCGCGACTTGCCGGGCTCCCCCGATCCGGACATTGAAGTCTTTCCCAACGCGCGAGGTCGGTCCGTGCTGCTGAGGTTTCGCGGGCACGACGATCCGATCTGCGGCGGCTTCAGCGAGCTCCAGATTGTGACCAGACGCCAACTGTAAGACGCAAGGCGGCCGCGGCGCGTCATTGACCTTCGTCCCCGGTTCAGGAAGAGAGAGGCTGCCGAGGCGAGCCCCTGGTGTACTGGAACGCGATGAACGGTTCACTGTTGGGACGGACGGGGCTGGCGCTTGTTGTATGCGCGGTGCTGCAGGCACCGTACGCCCGGGTCCAGGCCCTGAGCCGCTGCGCGAGCAGCTGCGACGGGGACAACCAGTTCTCAGCTGCCTCGCTGCTCAGCGCGGCGCGCGTTGCACTCGGGAATGCGCCGATCGCGACTTGCCAACCGGCGGATGCGAACGCCGACGGCGCGCTGACGATCGACGAGGTCGTCGCACAGATCAAGGCCGGGCTACACAACTGCCAACTCGGCGACGGCGCCGCCGTGGAAGCCGCGCTCGGCATCGAGGTGGCGTTCGTCGACGCCATTCAGATCGCGCAAAGCTTCGACATCGCGTTGACCCAGTCGACTTGCGCGCTGGGGGGCCAGCGCGACGTGCTCTGCAGTGCCGGCGATGCAGTCAGCACGCGAAGCGTCAACTACACCGACTGCCGCGACACCGACGCTGCCGGCGGCAAGACGCTGAGCCGCACGGGCGGCCTCGTCGAGACGGTCGCCGATCCGAGCTTCTGCAGCAGCGGGGTGCGGTCACCGACGACGCCGGTCACACTGGAGTTGCTCAACTTCACCCAGAGCGACGGCACGCGCACGATCAGCGTCTCCAGGCTACAGAATCAGATCGAACCGACGGGGGATGGTTGCAGCGAGCCGAACGGCCGCCGCGCGTTCGACGGCATGTTGCGCGTCACCGGAGGAGATGCGGAGGCCGACTATCACTATGAGGCTGTGTCGGTGGATCTGCAATCCGGTGACACGCCCTGCACCGCCAACGCGACGATCGCCGGCACGGTGGACGTCGACGATCGAGCCCACGGCGCACGTTTCAGCGCCGTGGCTGAGAACTTCGTGCTCACTACGCAGCGCTCCGCCGAGGCGCAGCTGCGCCTCGAGAGCGGCCAGCTCACGGCCCTCTGTGTTGGCGCGGCACGCTTTGAGGTTATGGAGCCGCTCTTTCTCCGCAACGACGCCGCGTGTCCGAGCGGCGGGCTGTTGCAGATCACCCTGCTCGCCGACGGCACCAAGGGTCGGCTCCGCTTCGTTGAACCTGCCGGAGTGGAGATCGACTTCACGAGCGACGGGCAGGTGGACAAAGCCGCCTCGACCTGTCAGGACACGTCGCTGGCCCAATGCATCGATCCCTCGGTTGAGATAACCCGATGACTGACCCGAGTGCGCTCCTCCTGGCGCGATACATAACGGCGGCGGTGGTTGCGGCCTCCGCCCTGCTGCGGCGCCCTCTCCATCATGGACTTTGGTTTCATCGGTTCGCCGGGGGCGAGCGCCAGCTCCGCGCTGGCCGTCGCCAGGCGCTCGCGGGTGGCGCGGCAGCCGCCGACTGTCGTTTCGGCAGCGCCATCTCCTCCTGCTCCCAGAACGGCAGCACCACCACGCTGACCACATCCTTCTCACAGTGCACCTCGGACCCCGACGCGCACGGCAACGTCACAACGACGGACGGGCTACTGCTGCAGAGCGCCGAGGATCCCCGCATCTGTTCGGGCGGTCTGCCCACGATGACCGCCACGATCTTGCAGCTCCAACACCTCGAAGACGGTCTACGCTGGTTCCTCCGGGAGCGTTTTTGTCCTGCATCAGTGAGTCTGCACTGGGTGTGCGACAAATTTGTAGGTTCCCCTTCTTGCATTCGAGCCCTTCGCCCCTCCGTTCGTGCTGAGGAGGCCGCATCTTTCCAGCGGCCGTCTCGAAGCACACCGCAGCCGGCGGCTTCGGACGGGAGCGCCCTTCGAGACGCGGCCTGAAAAGACGGCCGCTCCTCAGGGCGAACGGGTCTGTGAGGATCGTCATCTGATAGTACCCGTACTGTCAGATCGGCACGGATTCACAAGGTCCGCAGCACTTCACCCGCAAATTTGACGCACACCCGTCTGCACTCGACTCGCGAGATCGTGCTTGACCCTGGATCGACTTATCTGGAATAAGAGCGTCCCCGTGACGATCCGATGAAGAGGTGCTTCGACCTACAAGGAAGTGAGCTGGGCCGCATCTTCGGTGCTGCCATCGTTGCGGTTCTCGTGACCGCCAGTCCCGGTGCAGCGATCTTCGTCGGCGACTGCGACGGCTTCGGCTCGGTTTCGATCGGCGAGGTGCAGAAGTGCGCCAACATCTTCTCCGGCGCGCCCCTCAGCATCTGCCCGGCCTGCGACCGCAACGGTAACGGACAGGTCTCCATCGGAGACGTGCAGACGGCGGGCAACTGCTTCTCGAAGCCCGCGAGCTGCCCAATGGCGACCCCTTTCATACCGACGGCGACGCAGCCGGCGGCGCACACCGCAACGCCAACGCCCACCCCGCCGGCAACTCCCACCCCAAGCTCGAGCGCGACCCATCCTGTCGGAACAGCAACGAAGAAGCCGACCTCGACGAACACGACCACCCCGTCGTTGACTCCGACGCAGACGGTGACCACCACACGGACGCGCACCGCGACCTGGACGCCGACGCAGACCCCAACCGCGACGCCGACACGGATGTCGACGGGCACCCCCAGCGAAACGCCACCGGCGACCGCAACGCGTACGCCGACGTCGACCCGCACCCCAACGTCGACACGGACCCCGACGAGTACGCCAACCGAGACGCCATCGATGACGTCCACGCGCACGGCCACGGTGACGCCGACACGCACCGCAACACCCAGCCAAACGCTGACATTGACGGTGACGCCGTCACGGACGCCAACCGCGACGCCTACGTCGACGCTGACGCGGACGCCGAGCAGCACGCCGACTCAGACGTCCACACGCACCAACACGGCAACACCGACGGTCACCCTCACCGCCACCAGCACGCCGACGCGGACGCCGACACGGACGCCGACGTCGACGCGTACCGCCACGCCGCAAGCGACACCCACCGAGAACGGAATCACGGACTTCGGCGCCATCTTCGGAAACACCGGAGGCACGACCTGCGTCCCATTCACGCTGTCGCGGACCGACATCACAAAGATCGAAATCGACGTTTGCTACGATACGAACTTCTCGTACGTGTCGGATTCGTGCGCCCTCGCCGATGGCGTCGCAGACACTGCCACGATCACCTCGCAGGACCCTTTGCAGAGTTGCCCTTCCAACGTTCCGTTCGGCACACCCTCGGGCGCCTTCCGTGTCGTCGTGCAAGGAGACGGCGGCGGCACGATTCCCAACGTCGGCTTCTCGACCTGCTACGGTGAGACCCAGTTCCTGCGCTGCGACCTTTCCGTCGGCACCAACGACGGCAACTTCCCCATCGCGCTGCACGTCAAGTTGACGCCGTCCACCGGCAGCCCCATCGAAGGCAACGCCTACGGCACGATGACCATTCAATAGTTCCAGCCTTGTTTCTGGTGACGCCGACGCCAAGCCCGCATCCGTGAGGCTACCGATCAGGCCGCATCAAGCTGGAGAGTCAGAGCGTGGCTGATCGCATTCCGGATCAGCGGCAGACCTTACCGTTGATGGCGCGCAGCGCTTGCGCGAACTGGTCCGGCCGGTAATCGAAGCGATCGACCGCCTTCAGCAGGCTGCGCAGGTCGGCTTCCATACCACCGCACTTGCCGCAGGCCGGCTCGCAGAGCGATTGGATCGCCAGGATCACCTGCTCCGGGGCACCGGTCGTGTACCACCATGGGGCCGCGATGCCGTCGATGCGGATCACGTTGGACGAAGCGGGCCGCCCGTAGCTGAAGCGCTGGATGGCCTTGAACTTGTCGCCGCTGGCTGTCAGGCGATCGAGGATCTTGCGTGCCGCGTCGCGGTCGACCTTGCGCTGCAGCACGCGTTCTTCGGCGGAGGCGGCCCACTGCGCCAGCGCCGCTGCTCTTTGCTTCGCCTGCTCGGGGCTGCTGGCGACTCCGCCGGTCACGCCACCCCACAGCCCGGAGAGTGCGCCGCTCTGGTCGGGCAGCACGACGGCGGTGAGCGCGTCCACCATGTCGTAGTGCCCCAGCGCCTGGCGCACCGCGTCGTCCATCAGCTTGTGGTGGCATTGGTAGCAGTTCTTGTCGTTGAAGTGCGAGAACTTGCCGATCGACTGGTAGTTGTTGTCGCCGGCGCGGCGCTCGATCATTTCCATCGACTTGCGCAGCCCGACCAACTGCCCCATGCTCCACAGCGTCGGATCGGGGTTCGGGCCCCCGGCGGCGACCTTGTCGGCGTCGTCCCAGTGTTTCATGATCTGGGCGTAGGCCACCATCTCGAACTGCAGCGGCGGATGTCCGCCGGCGACGATCTCGTGATCGATCTCGACGTGACAGGACGCGCACTTCTCGGCGCGCTTGCGGAAGTTGCCGTTGTCGTAGAAGCCCTTGTCTGCGTACTGGGCCTTCTTGTCCTTCCAGTCCTTCTCGACGTGCGGTTTGAGCCACTGCTCAGCCGGACCGTGGCAGTGCTCGCAGCTGACGCCGTCGCTGCGCTTGTATTGCGAGCCCGGCGCGGCGGTCGCCGCCGGCGCGTGGCAGATGAGGCACTTGTCGCTAGTGGTGGCGTCGATGCCCATGTAGGTCGCGATCGTCTTGCCCTCGGCCGTCTGCAGCGTCGCGTACGCCCGGGAGTGATGGTCGATGTTGCGGTTGAGCCACTGGCTGCGTGCCGACTTCCACGGCTTCCAGGTCTTCTTCTGCGCTTCGTTGGCCGGCAACCCCGCACCGTGACAGGTCGGGTTGCCGCAGCGGCCATCCCCTACGAACCGCTCTTCCTCCCCGAAGACCCGCGTCGACGAGCCGCTACTGCACAACACCACCGCACTCACTACAAGTGTCCATCGCAGCCGCATCACTGGTCTTCGCATGATGGCCATCTCCTCCAAGAGCTATCGTTGGTCGCGGCGGATACTACTCTCCTCGCCGTCGTCTTCAAAGTAGGACTGCATTTTGATCTTGCGTCCGCCACCGTGTCTTTGATAGAGCGGGTGCCGCTCATTTGATCCGTCGATGCAAGTGGAGGGTGTGTCCTGATGTCGCAACCCGCAACGCAGTGCGGCGCAAGCCAGGCGGATGGTCTGGTCGGCCAGTGGCTCTCGGTTGACGAGCTCTCCGAGATCGACTTCTTCAAGAGCAGCAAGCGCGCCTTCAAGGTCAAGCTCAACACCAATCTCGCTCCTACGCCCGGGCAAAAGGAACCCGGGATCAAAGCTGTGGTGCGCCGCGAGTACCAGAAGGGGGACATCATCTGCAAGGCTGGCGAGTATGGCTCGACCGCCTTCTTGATCCTCGAAGGCAGCGCGGCGGCGTTCTTGCCCGAGACCTTCACCCCGGCAGCGGTCCGCGGCCGCAAGCCGTCGTCGGTCGCCTGGTTGAAGCAACTCTTCAGCCGCCGCAGCCACTCCGAGCGCGCCGCCGCGCCGGAGGACGCCGACGTCGGGGAGGTCAGCCGCTTCGCCAGCCTCAGCGTGGAGAACGCGCCACCGGCGCGCAGCTTGCGTCCGGGCGACTTCTTCGGCATCGACACCTGCATCAACCTCTACCCGCGCGAGGTGACCGTGCGCGCCGAAGAACGCTGCGTCGTGCTGGAGATGTTGCGCTCGGTGCTCGACAGCATTCGCGACGCCGGCACTGCGGCGGGAAAAATCGATGCGGCGTACAGCGAGAACGCCATCCGTACCCAGCTCACCTTGAGCGATCTCTTCGCCCACCTCAGCCGCGACCAGCTGGAAGGCCTGGTCGGCCGCGCCGAGCTGCTGACGCCGGAGTCCGATCAGATCCGCAACAACGTGGTCTACAACGAAGCGGATCCGGCCGACGCCATTTACCTGGTACGCGCCGGCACCATCAAGCTGTCGGAGAAGCGGGCCGGTGGAGAGGCCGTCCTCACGTACCTTGGCCGCGGCTCCGCCTTCGGCCTCGAGAGTGTCCTGCCGAGCCGCACCGCCACGGCATTGCGCCTGCAGTGCACCTCACACCCGTCGCTGTTCGCCCCCGTCGAAGTGGGCCCGGCGGGCCTGACGCTCGGCCGCGGCGAGTCGTGCGACGTCGTGTTGCCGTCGGAAAACAAGGCCGTGGGGCGCAAGCACTGCCGCCTCGAGCTGCGCAACGGCGAGATCTTTCTGACCGACCTCAACAGCGCCAACTTCACGGTGCTGAACGGGGAGCGCATCCAGGAATCCCGCGTCACCGCCGGCGACCGCATCACCGTCGTGGAGTACGCCTTCGAGCTGAGCCGGGCGCCGCTGGCGTCCGCGACCGGCGGCGGGCCGCTGCGCCTGGCGAGTGCCAGCGGCCTCGACAACTTCGAGATCATCCGCATCAAGAGCGACGACATCAGCCAGCTCACGCAAGCCAACGACCGGTTCTTCAGAGCCGCGCAGGGGATCGGCCGCGCCCTCGAGGCCTCCATCGCGCAGAAGTCACCGGAGGAGCGGGCGCTGCTCACCGAGCTGGTGGAGCTCAATCTCTACAACTCGCAGAACACCTTGCTCATCGATCTCGACCGCTGCACGCGTTGCGACCAGTGCGTGCGCGCCTGTGCCACGGCACACGGCGGCGTGGCGCGCTTCACGCGGGACGGTCCCCGCTTCGGCAAGTACCTGGTGACGATGGCCTGCCGCTCGTGCACCGACCCGAAGTGCCAGGTCGGCTGCCCGGTCAGCTCGATCCGCCGGCAAGACTCGCTGGAGATCCGTATCGAGGACTGGTGCATCGGCTGTGAGCGCTGCGCCAACCAATGCCCGTTCGGCAACATCAACATGGTCGAGCTGGCCGCGGCGCCGGCGGCGGCGCCGATCGAGACGCCGTCGCTGAAGCTGCGGGCCACCGTCTGCGATCTGTGCGCCGGCTACGAGGGTCCCAGCTGTGTCTACGCTTGCCCGCATGACGCCGCCATCCGCGTCAACCCCTCGGCGTTCTTGTCGATTGCGGATCAGGCTTGAAGGCGAGCACGCAAGCGGCAAACGATCGCGCGGGGTTCCGGACAGCTTGGGGCAGGCGAGATGGTAATCAACTCCGACCACAAGTCGTGGATCACCGGCTCGGCCGTGGCCACCGTGGTGGCTGCGGCTGGCTACGCGTACTACGCGTCCGCAACCCCGTATGGGCCGTCGGGGGGCAGCTGGCCGGGGCTCTTCTTCGGCATCGTCGGGACCTCCTTCATGGTGATCGCCGGGTTGCTCTCGGCCCGCAAGAAGCTGCTGATCCGCCGCCTGGGCAGCGCCCAGCTGTGGATGAAGATGCACATCTGGCTCAGCTTGCTGGCGGTGCCGTTCATCCTGTTCCACTCCGGCTTCGGCTGGGGTGGTCCGCTGACCACCGTGCTGATGATCCTCTTCTACGTCGTCATCCTCAGCGGCATCTTCGGCTTGGTGCTGCAGCAGTTCGTGCCGGCGATGATGACGGCACGCGTGCCCCTCGAAACCATTCACAGCCAGATCGACTACGTCGCCGCGGGCCTGGCCGTCGACGCCTACGACACCGTCGTCAGCGTTGCCGGCGCCATCCCCGAAGCCGTCGAAGAGCAGAAGGCGATCGCCGATGAGGAAGCGCTCCTCAAGATCCGCGCCGGCAACTGGAAGCAGATCCGCCGCCTCGGGCCCCCCGCCGAGCCGGCGCCGGGTTCGACGGCGCTCAAGGCGTTCTACCTGCAGCACGTTCGAGCCTACCTGCGGCGCGGCATCGCGGCGCCGGGGACGCTGCCCGACTTCCACCAGATTCGTCTCGAAGCGCCCGAGGAATGGCGCCAGCAAGTGGAGAAGCTGTACCAACTCTGTGAGGAGTCGCGACAGCTGTCGGTGCAGCTGCGGCTGCACGGGCTGTTGCATAACTGGCTGCTGCTGCACGCGCCGCTGTCGTTCGCCATGTTCGTGCTCGCGGCGTTCCATATCGTCTACGCACTGCAGTACTGACGGACGGGGCCACCGTGAGAGCGAGCAAGGACCTGGCGAAACGTCTGCGCTTCGACCTTTTCCCGAAGGGCGATTTCTTCCGCCACCGCTACTTCCTCATCGGGGCGGTCGCGGCAGTTGCCGGGCTGGTGATCTGGGTGCTGTTCTCCGCTGCCTTCCGCCAGCGCCAGTATCTGCCCGGCCCGGTCTCACAGAACCACGCCACGTTCGGGGACCGTTGCGAGAAGTGTCACACGGCGTTCAAGGCCGTGCCGAACGTCGCCTGTCTCGAGTGCCACCCCGGACGCCTGCACTCCGAGTTCGAGGACCGCACGCCCGAGTGCCAGGAGTGCCACGTCGAGCATCGCAACGTCGACGTCTTCCTCTCCGTCAGCAACCGCACCTGCGTGCACTGTCACGGCCAGCTCGTCACCAAGCGCCCGCAACCGATCATTCAGGCGGCAATCAAAACCTTCTCCGCACACCCGGTGTTCTCGCCGCTGCGTGAGGGCAAGAGCGATCAGGCGGCGCTACGCTTCAACCACAAGCTCCACCTGACCTCGGATAAGATTGCCGCCAACGACAAGCTGGTGTGCGCCAGCTGCCACCTCCCGGACGCGGACGGCCGCTTGATCAAGCCCATCGTCTTCGAGCCGCACTGCAAGCGCTGCCACGAGCAGAAGCCACCGAACCCGATCGGCGCGATCGAGGCGCCGCACAAGACGCCCGATGTGGTGCGCTTGGATCTCAGCGCTCAGCTGCTCGTCCTTGCCGTGGCGAATCCCGAGGCCATCTTCAAGGGCCGGGCGAGCACGATCCCAGGCATCGCCGACCGGCCGCCGGTCTCGGCAGCGCAATCACTGCAAGCCTATCAGGGCGAGTGGCTCGAGAAGCTGGAGTCAGAGCTCTACAAGCCGTTTGATCGCACGACTCCGCTGCTGGAGCACAACAAGTTTTGCTTTCTGTGTCACATCGAACAGGGCGAGCGCGCCGCCGGTGAGCTCCCGCAGCTCAAGGAAACGAAGATCCCGAAGCGCTGGCTGGAACGCGGCGGTTTCGCGCACCGCAAGCACGACATGATGGCGTGCAAGACCTGTCACGCGGACGTCGAGAAGAGCGAGCCCACGAGCGACGTGAACCTGCCGAAGAACGAGCTCTGCCTGCAGTGCCACATCGACGCACGCCATCAGTCGGCGGGCACCAACTGCATGGAGTGCCACCTCTATCACGACACCAGCAAGAACCCGGAGCTGCGGCCGAAGAAGCGCAAGGAAGTTTCGCTGGACGTCCTGAAGGGTGGCTGATGCGCTGCATCGACCAGGCCGCGTGCGGTTGCTGCCCGCGACCCACCACGCTGTTGCGACCCACCACGCTGCGACCCACCACGCTTGACTCCTAGGGCTGCACCAGCTACCGGCCTCGCCTATGGAAGAGACCACCAGTCGCGACCCAAAATCCGAGCTGACCATTCTCTTCGCAGACATCAGCGGCAGCTCGCTGATGTACGCCGTCCGCGGCGACACCGTCGCCTTCAACCTGACGACCTCGTGCTTGAACTTGATGGAGGAAGAGGTGAAGAAGCGCGGCGGCCGGGTCTTCAAGCGCGTCGGCGACGCGGTACTGGCGGTGTTCGACGACGCCGGGGCCGCAGTGCGCGCCGCCGAAGGAATCCAGCTGGCGCTCGACGATCCGGAGTGCACGCTGCGCCGCGAGGGCGTCCACGTCCGTGCCGGTATCAGCAGCGGGACGGCGGTGTTGGACGCCGGCGACGTCTACGGCGACGTGGTGAACGTCGCCGCCCGGCTGGTGGCACACGCGGGCGCGGACGAGATCTTCCTCTCCGGCCGCGCCTACGAAGCACTGCCCGCCGAGCTGCGCACCTCCGTACGGCTCATCGATCAGGTGGTGCTGCGCGGCCGGCCGTCCTGGGTGCTCGTCTACCAGTATCTCTGGACGCAGGAAGATATGACGGTGCCCATCGGCGTGCGCACCCGCGTCCCGACCGGCGCGCTGGAAGTGACCTACGGCGCGCAGCTGTTCGTCGTCGGTCCGGAGCGCCCGAAGCTGCGAATCGGACGGGCGCTGGACAACGAGATCGCCATCGATGAGGAATTCGTGTCGCGGTATCACGCCCAGATCACCCTGCGCGGCGACAAGTTCTTCCTCAATGACTCGAGCACCAACGGCACCTACGTGCGTACCGACGGGGGCGATGCGCTGCGCGTATCCCGCGAGGAGGTGACGCTGAGCGGCGGCGGCAACATCCTATCGGGCTCGGAGGAGGCGCAGGCGATTCGGTACCGCTTGAGCCCGCGCTGAGACGCACGCGCCTCTCGCTCAGGAGACGCATTTGCGCGCAAAGTCGCCTCCTGCCTGCCCTGCACGGTCGAACTCACCCCCTGACCCCCTCTCTTGGAAAGAGACTGTTGATAAATGGCCAACCGAGCGGGGATGAGAC
>CAZCGA010000015.1:0-74634 GCA_964498075.1 uncultured Binatia bacterium (SeqCode)
TTTCTATGGCCCGCTCCCCGTTGGGTCGCTCCGGGCTGCCAAGTCCGACAGGCTGCTAGGAGTACTACCGGTGCCCGCACTGCAAGGCAGGACTGCTTTCGTGACCGGCGCGGCGAGCGGGATCGGACGGGCGATCGCGTGCCGGCTGGCGCGCGACGGCGCGCGCGTCGTCGTCGCTGACGTGAATCTCGACGGCGCGCAGACGACCGCGCAGACGATTCGCGGTGACGGCGGAACCGCCGCTGCCGTGCACGTCGACATCAGCGACTTCGATGCGGTGCGCGCCGCCGTCCGTCACGGCGAGCAGCAGCTCGGCCGCATCGACGTCCTGGTGAACAATGCCGGCTGGGATCGTATCGAGCCGTTCATCGAGAACACACCGGAGCTGTGGGAAAAGGTCATCGGCATCAACTTGAAGGGACCGATTCACTGTTGCCGCGCGGTGCTCGACGGCATGATTGCGGCCGGCGGCGGCAAGATCATCAGCATCAGCTCCGACGCAGCACGCGTCGGCAGCACCGGCGAAGCCGTCTACGCCGCCTGCAAGGGCGGGATCATCTCGTTCTCGAAGACGCTGGCGCGCGAGCTGGCGCGCCACCGCATCAACGTCAACGTCATCTGCCCGGGACCGACGCGGACGCCGCTGCTGGAAGAAGTCACGAGCGGGGCGCGGGGGGCAAAGGTCATCGAAGCGATGACGCGCACCATTCCGTTCCGCCGCCTCGGCGAGCCGGAAGAGGTGGCGGCCGCCGTCGCATTCTTTGCCTCTCCGGATGCCGACTTCATCACCGGCCAGGTACTGAGCGTCAGCGGCGGCCTGACGATGGTCGGGTGATGCCCCGGAGCTCATTCCGGGACGTACTGTAGGTCTGGAATCTCAGGGAGCGTGCCCGTCTGCGGTGTGACGAAGCCGGCGGCCACGACGGCCCGCAAGCGGGCGGTGTCGGCGTCGGTATAGTCGGGGTGGCCGTTCAAGTACGTTTGCGCGCGCTGATAGAGGCTCAGCGCGTCGGCGCGCCGCGCGCGCCGGTCGGCGATGATGGCGCGTAAGACGGTTCCGGAGGCATACACCTCGAACGGGGCTCGTGCCGCATCGAGGGTCGCTAGGAGGCCGTCGGCTTCGTCGAGCTTCGCGTGTCGGAAGCGTACCAGGCCGCGCGCAAACGCCAGCCGGTCCGGATGCAACGGCGACTCGCTGCCCGCCAAACCATCCCAGATCGCTCCGGCCGCGTCCGGATCGCCGTCGGCGAACAGTCGGACCGCGCGCCGCGCCGTGGCGACGACCGCGGCCTCGCGCTGCAGCGCCGGCGAACCGAGACGTGGGTCCGCCGGCAGTGCGGGCGTGGCGGACACGTCTGCGCCGACAGAGAAGGGAACCATCTCGCCGAACGGCGCCTGCGGTTGCATCGTGGTCGAGTGCCACAGCGTCTTCGAAGCGGGATGGACGACCGCGGAGTTGAGCACGAAGAGGTTGGCTACGGTCGCATCGTTCACGTAGGCGCTGTTCGAGCGGTCGCGCAGGATATGCGCGGCCACCTCCGGGGTGATCGACCGCAGCTGCGCACGCACGGCGGCCTCCATCGCCGCCCGCCGGCGGAAGGAGTCGGGGCTGCGGTAGAGGTCGTACGGGATCATCGCCGCGGTGCGGGCGTGGTTGGCCTGCGCGAACCAGTCCTGCTCCGGCGGCTGCGGACGAAAGATGGCGTAGGCGCTCGGTGTACATTCGATCATGGCGATGTCGCCGCTCGGGTCGGCCATCACCATGAAGGTCGGCATGCCGCGCTTGCGCACGTCGGTGAACACGTGCAGCCCTTCGTCGACCGTGCGTGCCGTCTGCAAAGCCCGCCGGTCACGCATCTGCGGCGGCAGGCCGATGGTCTCTTCGGTGATGAAGAAGTTGAACGACAGCGCAAATCCCGTCTCGTTGATGCCGATCGCCGGGACTCCGATGAGCGGCCAACCGGCGATGATGTATGCGAGGTCGCCGTTGGTCGGGTGAAAGTGCATGACCACCGGGCGCAGCGTGCCGTCGCCATCGGCCCAGTCGACGTTGCGCCCGATGATCGCCTGCCCGTCGGCGGTGGCGCTGCGGGTGGCGACGAACACGGTGGAGCCGAATGACGACGCCGTCGTCGCCCGCAGCAGATCGGCGCGCGAGACACCCAAGCCGTCGGCGATGCCGTTCATCTCCTCGAAGAAGCCGCTCTCCTCGTACAGCCGGCCGAGCCACGGCAGCAGGCGCATGCCGACGTCCAGCAGCCACAGCTGCAGTCCGCCCGCCTGCATGACGCGCGCGTACTTGGCGTGGTGGTAGGCGTACATGCGCCGGGCCACGGGGCCGAGCAGCTCGGCTTGCTGCCGCCCCATGTCGTAGTACGAGCCGTAGAGGTACAGCACGATGAGGTCGCCACGGTCTTCACGCCGCGGCGTACCGGTATTGGCATCTGCGCAAACGGGGCGTGCGTCGCCGCAGAGCACGGCCACAAGAAGCATCACCGCCGCCCGCTGGAGCATGCCGCCGCCTACACCTCACCCGCGGGGCAAGTCAACGTCATCCCTCTCGACCTTGAAGGGGAGAACGACTAGCCTGCGTATCACGAGGAGTTCCCCGATGACCCGGACGGATGGCTGGAAAGAGAGCCTGTGCGCCCACGTCGACGCGCAGCGGCGTGCACTGACCGAGCTGAGCCTGCGCATCCACGGTACGCCGGAGCTGCGCTTCGAGGAACACCGCGCCGCCGCCTGGCTCACGGACTTTCTCGAAGGCGCCGGCTTGACCGTCGAACGCGGCGCGTACGGCCTGCCCACGGCCTTCGCGGCGCGCATCGGCAGCGGCCGCCCGCACGTAGCCGTCCTGTGTGAGTACGACGCGCTGCCCGGTATCGGGCACGCCTGCGGTCACAACATCATCGCGGCGGCCGGGGCCGGCGCCGGGGCGGCACTCGCCACGGTCATGCGCGACGTGGGCGGGAGCCTCGTCGTCCTGGGCACGCCGGCGGAAGAGGGCGGAGGGGGCAAGATCCTCATGGGTCGCGCCGGCGCCTTCGACGGCATCGACGCGGCCATGATGCTCCACCCCGCCGGGATGGATCTCGCCGCGATGCATGTGCTGGCGATCAGCGCGGTCGAGGCGGAGTACCGCGGCCGTGCCTCGCACGCTTCCGCGTCTCCGCACCGCGGTATCAACGCGCTCGATGGGCTGATCAGTGCGTACAACGCCATCGCACAGCTGCGCCAGCACATCCGCGCCACCGAGCGCATCCACGGCATCATCACCGACGGCGGCCAGGCGGCCAACATCGTTCCCGAGCGGGCCGCCGGCACTTTCTACATTCGCGCCGCGACCGAGCACCGACTGGCACAGCTGAAGGAGCGGGTCATGGCGTGCTTCCAAGCGGGTGCGCTCTCCAGCGGGGCGCAGCTCGCGGTGCGCCGCGTCGGCGAAGACTACACGGACATGCTGACCAATCGGCCGCTCGCCGATGCATATGCCGCAAACCTGCTACGCCTGGGCAGAAAGCTCACCAGCCTCGACGCGATCCCGGCGTCGGTCGCGGGGAGCACCGACATGGGCAATGTGAGCAAGCTGGTGCCGGCGATTCATCCCATGATCGCGGTCTCACCCCCAGCCGTGCCCTTGCACTCGGCGGAGTTCGCGCGGTGGGCCGGATCGGAAGACGGACACCAGGCGGTCATCGACGGCGCGAAGGCCTTGGCGATGACCGCACTGGACGTCCTCTGCGCGCCTGCCTTCTTGGCGTCGGTCCACGAGGCCTTTGCCGCGAGCGCCGGCGGGCGCACCGCCTGAGCGACCCGCGGAAATGCCGCGGCTCTCGCTGCAAGGCTACGAGGTCCTGCGCAACCGCAACTACCGGTTGTTCTGGCTTGGGCAATGGATCTCGCTGATCGGCACCTGGATGCAGTCGGTCACGCAGGCCTGGCTGCTCACCCGCTTGAGCGCCAGCCCGCTGGCGCTGGGCCTGCTCGGCGCCGCCGCATCGGCCCCCATGCTCGTCTTCGTCCTACTCGGCGGCCTGGTGAGCGACCGCGCCAATCGGCGCAGAGTCATCATGATCACGCAAAGCCTGTCACTCTTGCAGGCGTTGGTGCTGGCGGTGCTCACCCTCTCCGGAGTCGTGCAGCCGTGGCACATCATCGGGCTCGCGGCCGTGCTGGGCGCGATCAACGCGTTTGACATTCCCGCGCGCCAGTCGTTCATCGTCGAGCTGGTCGGGCCGGCGCATCTGCCGAATGCGATCGCGCTCAACTCCACCGGCTTCAACGTCGCCCGGGTCGTCGGTCCCGCGGTCGGAGGTTTGCTGGTAGCGGCGGTCGGCGAAGGTGTGTGCTTCCTGTTCAACGCACTGAGCTATGTGGCGGTGCTGTGGGGGCTGTGGCTCATCCGTCCCACGAGCTATCCCGCGCGCGCTACAAACGCACGCGAGCGCCACGCCTTGCGTGCGGGTGTACGCTACGTCGCCGGGCGGCCCGAGCTGGCGCGCATCCTGGCACTCGTCGGAGTCGTCAGCGCGATCGCCATCTCGTACCGCACCTTCCTCCCGGCGGTGGCGCGCACCGTCCTGCAGGTCGGTGCCTGGCGCTACGGCCTGCTGATGGCGGCGGCCGGCGTCGGCGCCGGAAGCGGTGGCTTCGTCCTGGCCGGACTGCGTCTGCATGCCGACCGCTATCGACGTCTCCTGCCCGTCAGTCTAGTCGTCTTCTCCGTGGCACTCGCGGCGTTTTCCCTGTCACGCAGCTACCCACTCTCGCTGGTGTTGCTTGCTGCGGTCGGTTGCGGCGGCATCCTCTATTTCAACTCGTCCAACACCCTGGTGCAATTGAGCGTCGAGGACAACATTCGGGGGCGGGTGATGTCGCTGTACACGCTGATGCACCAAGGGACGGCCACCTTCGGGGCCTTGGCGCTCGGACTCGTGGCCAATCGCTTCGGGACGCCGGTCGCGCTCCTGACGGGGGCGATCGTCTGCATGATCGCGGCCGCCGTCTTCGTCGCCGCACCGACACTGGCCGTCACTGACACGCAGACAGTGGCGCCAGTGGCCGAGTCGGACTAGTGCGTCGCTCTCTTCAACCGGCTCTTCGCAGGCGAGGCTTCTGGACCCGCGCCGCCCTGGCGGCCTTGGGCCCGTGCTTCAAGGCGACTGCATGCAGCTCGCGGAACGACTGCGCGATCGCCTCGAGGAACTCTTCCAGATCCGTCATCAGGTCGAAGTCCGCGTTCAGGCCCCAGCACAACTTGCCGCCGTAGCTGAGCAGCGCGATACCAAGACCTTGATTCTCGAAGAGCGGGACGACCGGGTAGCCCACGAGCATGCCCGCACCGAGCAGGTAGAGGGGCAGTTGCGGTCCGGGGATGTTGGTCACGATCAGATTGTATGGATGCAGCCGCGTCGTCAGCCGGACGCCCAGGGTCAGCAGTCCCGAGCCGGCCCACTCGCCGACCTGCGTCAACGCGTCGGCGGCGAGCGCCTGCTTCGACGCCTTGAGGCGGGCGGTGATCTGGCGCACCTTGGCGAACCGTTTGCGCGGGTCGCGGTGCTGCAGCGGCAGCGACGTCATCCAAGCGGAGACGCGATTGCCCATCGAGCCCTGCTCCTGCGCGGCACGGACGCTGACCGGAACCACCACGCGGTAGTCCAAGCTGTCCACGTTGGTACCGCGCCGCTGCAGGAAGGTGCGCAGGGCGCCGGCGACGGTGGTGAGCACGACATCGTTGACGCTTCCCCCGAGCCGATTCTTGACCTCTTTGACCTCGGCAAGGTCGAGGCTGAGCCAATCCAGGCGGCGATGCGGGCCGATGGGCCGGTTGAGCGGGGTGTCTGCTACCGGCCGCAGTCCCGTACTGGCCAGCTGCCAGATTGCGCGCAAGCGGTCGGTCAGCTCCTCGCGGGCGCGTTCCGGCGCCTCGATCAGGCCGCGAACGCTGCGAGCGATCTCCAGCGGGACACTGGCGCGCCGAACCAGCGCGTCGCGCAGCAGCTCGGCGCGGCTCGGGGCAGGTCGCGCCTCCCACCGCGGTGCCTCGTCGATCGCGGTGTCCGGCGTGGCGCTCAGCAGAATCGACACCAAGTCGACGCCGGAGATGCCGTCCACCATGCAGTGGTGGCTCTTGTTCACCATCGCGAAGCGACCGCCCTCCAACCCTTCCACGAACCACAGCTCCCACAACGGTTTGCCGCGGTCGAGTTGCTGCGACATGATCCGGCCGCACAGCCGTTTGAGCTGCCGCTCGTTGCCCGGGCGCGGCAGGCTCGCATGACGCACATGGTAGTTGAGGTTGAAGTGCGCGTCGTCTACCCAGACCGGCGCATTCTCCACCGGCACGTAGGCGATCCGCTGCCGGTAGCGCGGCAGCCAATGGAGGCGCGAGGCGACGTAGGCGCGGATGCGCTCGATGTCGACCCCGCCGCCGGGCGCGGCCAGGGGCCCCACCTCGAAGATCGCCGTCCCGCCGACGTGCATGTGCGTGTTCGGCCCCTCAAAGACGAGGAAGGAGCTGTCTTGTGCCGAGAGGCGTTCGTAATGCGCGGTAACCATCTGGAAGCTGTCCAGCCGTGGACCGTCTGGTCGGTTGTTTACACCCGGATGCTTGGCGCTGTAAACACCCCCAAGGGCCCGGAGGAACTCACCCATGACGAGCACGACCGAAGCTGCCGTCCGCGCGCTGATAGATCGCGCTGCGATTCACGACGTGTTGCTGCGCTACGCCCGCGGCGTCGACCGCCGGGACTTCGATCTGGTCGCGTCGTGCTTCATGCGCGACGCCGCTTACGAGGGAGCATTGGCGCACGGGCGCATCGAGGATGCGCTGGCGGCACTGCCGGCGCGCATGGCGCGCTACGCCAGCACGATGCACTTCATGGGCAACCAGCTCATCGAGCTGGCAGGGGACACGGCGACGAGCGAGACCTACACCGTCGCCTACCACCGACTGCGCGCTGGGAATGGACAGGCCGACCGGACGCTGGGCCTGCGCTATCTCGATGACTTCATCCGTGACGGTGCCCAATGGCGCATTTGCAAACGGGTCGTGAAGGTGGACTGGGAGCGCACCGACCCGGTGCTGCCGCCGCCGTGATGGTAGTCGAGGATGTCTCCGACTCGGGCGGCGTGAAAGGAATCGGGAATGGCAGAACGAAAAGTGGCGTTCATCACCGGCGCCAGCCGCGGCATCGGGCGCGGCTGCGCGCTGGAGCTGGCGCAGCGTGGCTTCGACCTGGTGCTCACGGCCCGCACCGTGACGGGAGCGGAGCGCTTCGAGTACTCCTCGACGCTGAAGAAGTCGGCGACCAAACCGCTGCCCGGCAGCCTCGAAGCGACGGCGCGTGAAGTCCGCGCGTTGGGTGCCGGCGCCGCGGTGGTGAAGCTCGACTTGTCGGTGCGCGCCGATTGGGCCGCCGCCGTGCAGGCTGCCGTCGATCGGTTCGGGCGCATCGACGTGCTGGTCAACAACGGCCGCTACATCGGGCCGGGGCACATGGACTTCTTCGAAGACACGCCGGTCGAGCTGATCGAGCAGATGATCCTGTGCAACGTGGTCGCGCCGCTGCACCTCATCAAGCTCTGCCTGCCGGTTATGAAACGGCAAGGCGGCGGCATCGTCATCAACATCACGTCGAGCGCCGGCGATCGCGAGACGCCGCGGCAGATCGGCGAAGGCGGCTGGGGCTTGGGCTACTCGATCACCAAGGCGGCGTTCAATCGCATGGTGCCGGGGCTCGCCAAGGAATTGCGCCAACACCACATCGCCGTGATCGGGCTGATGCCCGGGTTCGTCCGTACCGAGCGCATGGAAGTAGAGATGGGCGATCACGGCTTCGACGCCTCGAAAGGGCTGCCTGTGGAGAATCCGGGTCGCGTCTGCGCCATGCTCGCCACGGCGAAGGACCCGCTCTACTTCTCCGGCCGCGACGTCCACGGCCCGACGTTCTACGCCGAGCACGCGCTGGTGCGCTTCGAGTGAAAGACTTCGTCAAGTCGCACGGCCTGGGCAACGACTATCTCGTCGTCGATGCCACGGCGTTGGACTTCGAGCTGACGCCGGCTCGGGTGCGCGCGATATGTGATCGTCACACCGGAGTCGGCTCCGACGGCATTCTCGCGGTCAGCGCCTCCAGCCAGGCGGACTTTGCGCTGCGCATCCTCAACCCCGACGGCTCCGAGGCCGAGAAGAGCGGCAACGGCTTGCGCATCGCCGCCAAGTTTCTCTACGACCACCGCCATACAGACAGGACGGAGTTTCGTATCGAGACCCGCGGCGGCATCGCAGGCGTGCGCTTGCTCTTACAGGATCGGCGCGTCACGGCCGTGCGCGTCGACATGGGGCGGGCGTTGATCGACCGCTCCCTCACGGCGCTGAGCGTAGCGGGCGAAACGCTGGATGTCGTTTCGTTGTCCGTTGGCAACCCGCACTGTGTGATCGTCGTCGACGCGCTGTCGCTGGAGGATCTGCTGCGGCTCGGTCCGCTCATCGAGCGCCATCGGGCATTCCCCAACCGCACCAACGTCCAGCTCGTCCAGATCCTCTCACATGACACCGTGCGCGCGTTGATCTGGGAGCGCGGCGCGGGGCACACGCTGGCGTCGGGTTCCAGCGCGTGCGCGATCGTTGCGGCGTGCTTTGATAAGGGTTTGGTAGACAGTAGCGCTACTGTGCATATGGAGGGTGGCGATCTGGTCATCGAGGTTGCGGCGGGCCTCGGTCTGGTGATGACTGGTCCGGTAGAGGAGATTTGCACGGGAAAGTTGAGCGATGAGTTCGCGCACCGCCTGCTCCGAATGGAACACGCGGGCTTATGAGGAGGGTCGATGAGCAGCGAAGTTCGTGTACAGGGTGAGTGCGAGCCGCGCTTCGACCGCGTACGTGAAGCGTTCGACCGGAACTTCACACAGGGGGAGGTGGGTGCCGCGCTCGCCGTGACGATCGATGGGCGACCGGTCATCGACCTGTGGGGCGGTGATGCTGACGCGGCGCGGACGCGTCCGTGGGAACGCGACACGATCGTCAACGTCTACTCGACGACGAAGGGGATGACGGCGATCTGCGCCAACCGGTTGATCGAAGCGGGTCGTCTCGACCTCGACGCGCCCGTGGCTGCGTACTGGCCGGAGTTCGCCCAGGCGGGAAAGGAGCGGTTACCAGCGCGCTACCTGCTGACCCATCAGGCCGGGCTGGCGGCGATCTCAGCGCCAGTGCCGCCGGAGAAACGCTACGACTGGCAGTTCATGACGTCGGCGCTCGCGGCGCAGAAGCCGTGGTGGGAGCCCGGCACCCAGCACGGCTATCATGCGTTGACCTTCGGCTACCTCGTCGGCGAGCTGGTGCGGCGCATCGACGGGCGAACGCTGGGGACGTACTTCCGCGAAGAGATTGCCGAGCCGCTCGACGTCGACTTCCACATCGGCCTCGATGCACGGCACGACGCGCGCTGCGCCGAGATCATCCCGGCCCCGCCGCCACCGCCGGGCGTCCCCAACTTGTTCGCCGCTGTCACGGAGCGACCCGAGTCGCTCACCGCCAAGGTCTTTGGCAATCCGCCGCTGCAGCACATGCAGGTCAACAGCCGCGCCTGGCGCGCCGCGGAGATTCCCGCGGCCAACGGCCACGGCACGGCGCGCGGGCTGGCGCGCGTCTACGGCGCCCTGGCGAGCGGCGGGGCGATCGACGGGGTGCGTGTGCTGGGGCCGCAGGCGATTGAGCGCGCCAATACCGAGCACGCCTTCGGAACCGACGCGGTCCTCGCACCGCTCGTGACCCGCTTCGGTCTCGGCTTCTTCCTCACTCAGCCGATGATCCCGTTCGGTCCCAACCCGCGTGCCTTCGGGCACCCCGGCGCCGGCGGCTCGGTGGCCTTCGCCGACCCCGATGCGCGCCTCGGCTTCGCCTACGTCATGAACCAGATGCAGGTGGGTCTGGCGGGCGACGCGCGCGGCTTCGGGTTGATCTTCGAGGTCTACGACGCGTTGCGCTGAGACTCACCTGCACGGGAGGCTGAACGATGGCACCACGAACGACCCGAGCGATCGTGCAAACGGGACCGCGGCAACTGGAGCTGCGCGAGCTGCCGGTTCCCGAGATCGACGACGACAGCGCGCTGCTGCGGGTCGAGGCCTGCGGCATCTGCGGCAGCGACGTCGAGCAGTACACCGGGACGCTACCGGTGCGCTGGCCGTTGATCCCGGGGCATGAGCCGCTCGGCATCATCGAAAAGATCGGTGACCGCGCCGCCAAGCGCTGGGGCGTCAATGCCGGCGATCGCGTCGCGGTCGAGGTCTTGATCCCGTGCGGGCACTGCCACGCCTGCATCGAGGGGCGCTATCAAGTGTGTCGCGGTCGCGGCGGGATGTTCGGCTACTCCTACGTCCCGCTGTCGCATCCGCCCGGCCTGTGGGGTGCGTACGCCGACTACATGTATCTCGATCCGTTCTCGATCGTGCATCGCATGCGCCAGGACATCCCGGCGAATCTCGCCGTCATGTTCAACCCGCTTGGGGCCGGCTTCCGCTGGGCCGTGGAGCTCCCAGACACCGGTCCGGGCGACACGGTGCTGATCCTTGGGCCCGGGCAACGCGGGTTGGCGAGCGTGATCGCGGCGCGCGCGGCCGGTGCCGACAAGATCATCATCACCGGCCTGGCGCGCGATGCGCAGAAGCTGGCGCTGGCGCAGGAGTTCGGCGCCGACCATGTGATCAACATCGAGACGGAGGATGCGCGGGCCCGCGTCCGCGAGCTGACCGACGGGCACGGCGCCGACGTTGTGATCGAGGTCTCGGCCTACGCGCCCGAGCCGGTGGCCGAAGCGCTGTACTACGTCGCCACTGGAGGGCGCATCGTCCTGGCGGGGGTGAAGGGCTTCAAGGCGGTGCCGGACTTCATCAGCGACCTGATCGTCGTCAAGGAGATCACCATCAAGGGCGCGTTCGGCGTGACCAGCCGCTCCTACGAGTCGGCGATCCGGCTCATCGAGTCCGGCCGCGTGCCGCTCATGAAGATGCACACGCATGACTTCGGTCTCGAAGAGGCCGAGCGCGCCATCCAGATGCTGGGCGGCGAAGTCCCCGGCGAGTCGAGCATCCACTCGTGCCTGCTGCCGGGTCAGAAGAGTTGAAACCGCCGATGGACGCCGATAAACGCCGATCGCTTGATGCCATCACCGAGAAGGTGATTGGTTGTGCCTACACGGTCGGGAACGTTCTGGGTGCTGGCTTCTTGGAGAAGGTTTATGAGAACGCGCTCGCGCATGAGCTGACGAAAGCGGGCCTCAGCGCCGAGCAACAACGTCCCATTCAGGTTCAGTACGATGGAACCGTCGTTGGTGACTACGTCGCCGACCTGGTGGTAGGGGATTGCGTTCTGGTCGAACTCAAGGCTGCGAAGGCCGTTGACGAGGTGCACGTCGCGCAGTGCCTGAACTATCTCAAAGCGACTGGGTTCCGCGTCTGCCTGCTGATCAACTTCGGCACGCCACGAGTGGAGGTGAAGCGCATCGTGAATCACTTCTGAATCGGCGTTCATCGGCGTAAATCGGCGGTTACATTCTTTTCTTGAGGAGGGTTCCATGCGATTCGGCGACTTCCATTTGCTCGAAGCCCCAACCGGCATCAAGGAACAGAACCAAGTCTACCGCGAAGCGATTGAGCAGATCCGCTTCGCCGAACAGCTCGGCTTCCATCGCACCTGGCTGGCCGAGCACCATTTCTCCGACTACGGCATCTGTCCGTCGACGCTGGTGATGGGTGCCGCCGTGGCGGCGGCGACGACGCGCATCCGCATCGGCCTGGCCGTAGTCGTCTTGCCGTTCAACAACCCGATCCGGGTCGCCGAGGAAGCGGCGATGGTCGACGTGCTCTCCGGTGGCCGGCTCGATTTCGGTGTCGGCCGCGGATACCAGAAGCCGGAGTTCGACGGCTTTGGAATCTCGATGGATGAGAGCCGCGGGCGCTTCAACGAGTCCATGGACATCATCCTGAAGGCATGGACGCAGCAGACGGTCACGCACGACGGCGTCTACTACCAGCTCAAGGACCTGACCATCCTTCCCAAGCCGGTGCAGAAGCCGCACCCGCCAGTGTTCGTTGCCACCATCGCTACACCCGCCACGGTCGAGTACGCGGCGCGCAAGGGCTTCTCGATATTGTCGCCCGGCCGTAGCCTCGGAGCGCACGGGCAGGCGCATCAGGAAGCGCCGGTCGACTTGCCCGCGCTGTTCCGTGACGCGTGTCAGAAGTGCGGCCGCGACTTTGCCGCGATCGAGCTACCGATCATCCGTCACATCTACGTGGCCGAGACGACGGAGCAGGCGCAGCGCGAGGCCCGCGATGCGGTCATGCGTTACTTCATGACCTTCGGGCGGCAGACGGTGGAGATCCGCACCCAGGACGTCTCGAAGCAGTACGCGCACTACCGCCAGCCACCCACCGAGGTTACCTACGAGCAGTTGCTCAACGCCGCGCTGATCTTCGGCGATCCCGACTACGTCACTGCGAAGATCCGCCGCCAGCAAGAGAAGGAAGGCTTCAACTCACTCATCTGCTGGCTCAACTTCGGCGGCCTCGAGCACGAGAAGGTGCTCAAGTCGATGGAGCTGTTCGCGACGAAGGTGATGCCGAGCTTCATTGGGAGTCGATCTACTCGATGAAGCTTCCCAGCGCGCATCTGGCAGTGGTGGAGCCGGAGAAGATTACTGCGTATCTCTTGAACCCCGCGCATCCTGACAACGGCGGCAAGGCGGCGTTCTTTCATGCACAGGGCTTCAGCCGCAACGACTGGCAAACGCTCGCCGCGGCGCTTCGCACGCACGCCGCGCGCGGTGATGTCACCGAAGCTGTGGAATCATCGCACGGTAGGAAGTATATTCTCGACGCACGCATCGAGACGCCAAGCGGTAAGACGCCACTGGTCCGAACCGTGTGGATCGTAGACCGCGGGCTCGAGGCGCCGCGACTGGTCACGGCGTATCCGCGTGAGGAGTGAGAGGGAGCCATGATTCGGGAACACGAACGGGTAGTGCTCACAGCGTCTGTTCCGACGGAGGGGCTGGAACCCGGTGACGTTGGTACGGTGGTGCACGTATACCGCGACGGACAGGCGTACGAAGTGGAGTTCATTACCCTGGATGGCCACACTGCAGCCGTGGTCACGCTCGAAGCAACGCAAGTGCGCCCGGTTTCTCACCGCGAGATCACGCACGCCCGGCAGCTGGTCGGTGTCGCCTCGTAGGCGCGCCGAAGCCGGTGCAGAAGCCGGAGAGCAGCTGCTCAACGCCGCGCTGATCTTCGGCGATCCCGACTACGTCACCGCGAAGATCCGCCGGCAGCAGGAAAAGGAAGGCTTCAACTCGCCATCTGCTGGCTCAACTTCGGCGGCCTCGAGCACGAGAAGGTGATCAAGTCGATGGAGCTGTTCGCCACGAAGGTGATGCCGAGCTTCGTTGGGATGTAGGCATCTCCGCTGGAGCGGGTGGCCCGTCGGCCACCTCGGCCACCTGCACTGAACTCGCGGGGCGAAGTTGAACCTGTCATAGTCTCCTCGATAAACTGCCATGTCCCTGCGAGACACGACCCGACGCATCATCAGCCTCGTCGAGAGCGTCAGTGGCTATCCCGTCCTCGTCACTGAGGACCGCTCCCTCCAAACACTCGTCGCCATGCGGATGGCACGCGGCAATGCCCCAGCGCATACCATTACGTATAACCCGTCGGCCACCACCCAGCTTGACTACCTCATCGCGTTTCAATGCGGGTTCATCCTCCGCCACTTCGCGAATCCGCCATCGGAGCGCTGGGACTTTGCGCCTGCGGCTCACGGCCGAGAGATCGTTCACCGACTAATGAGCGCACCGGAAGGCCCGGCGCGGAAGCTTCGCCTTGAGCATGAGGTCGTCGAGCAACTGCGGGACCAGCTCTTCGATGGTCTGATGGTCCAGCTCCGCTCGATTCCCGTCGGCTTCCGGGTCGACGCGTGGATCCTCCGCGACTATCAGGAACTTGTTCCGCTGCAGCGGAACGCCACCCTGCGCCAGTTGCAAGACGGCCAAGCTGCACTCGCCCCTGACGTCCGCAAGATCGCTCCCACCAAGGTTTACAAGGCCAGCGTCACCATGAACGCTGCCTTCGCTCTATTTTGGTCACGCACGTGGGACGATTCCGCGCTGTCGGTTCCGTATAAGGCCGCAGGATACGACAAGCCGGGCGCGCGGCTTCTCTCGATCTTCGATGAAATCTCCGATGAGCCGACGGCAGATCGCCAGCTCGTTGATGCCTGGGCTGGCGAGCTTGGTCTCTCCAATTGGTACGAATGGGTGCCGTACTCTGCTAGGTCAGACAGCTAGACCACAATGTCCAAGCCCGATGCCCTGAGCTTCACGTTGGCGACGGAAGACTTCGACGTGTCCCTTCTCCCGGCGCACGCCCGAGATCGGAACACGCCGGCCTTTCGCGACGCGGTGCGGTCCTACCTCCAAAACGAGTTCAAAGGCTTCGGAGGCTGGAGCAGCGTTCAGGTTGACGCTGAACGCATCGAGGTGAGCTGGACACCAGATCGACAGCCCCCCGACCCGCTCGAACAGATCATCGGCAAGCTGCAGCGCAGAGACTACGGCGGCGCGATTACACTCCTGCAACTGTTCCTCAGTGATCGACCGAACGACGTCACTCTGCTCTACAACCTGGGCATGGCCCTCAGCGATGTGGGGAGACTCGCGGAGGCAGAAGAACACCTTCAGCACCTCATTTCGGTCGCGCCAGACCATGTCAACGCTCGCGTTGCGCTCGGTGTCGCGCTTCAGCGGCAGGGTCAGACGGCTCGCGCAATCGAGGTGTTGCACGCCGCAGTCGGACACGCCCCGGACAATCTGTGGGCTCAGCGGAACCTGGGCGCGTGCCTGTTGAGCGCCGGGCAATTCCCGGAGGCCGAGAAGTGCTTGCGCACGGCGACGCTGATTAGCGCTGACGACCAGCAGAGCTGGTACGGTCTCGCGCAGGCGCTCGAACGTTTAGGGAAGACTGCCGATGCGGACGCCGCGTATCGCAAGACGATCGACGTCGACGAATACAACCCCCTCGCCGAGATGGCGCGCGAGGCTCTTCGGGCGATTGCACACAAGACGTTCCGCGACACGCTGCCAGGAATCGCGCGCCCCGACGCCGTCATGTACTGTCTCGGCGCAATTGAGAAGTTCGAGAAGATGTCACCATCCGACGTCCAGCGCATAGCTTTCGAAATCGCCACGCTGGGGATGAAGGGGCTGAACGTGAACGACCCCGATCAGAAATACCAGTTGAAGAGCCTTCCCGGGTCATTCAGCGGTCTGCACCTGGTTTGCCTCATGTACGTAGGGTTCAAGATTGTCGCCCCAGAGCGGGACATCGGCTTCGATTTGGCCAAAGAGTACGGCGCCGCAAAATCGATGCATGAAGCTAAATTTACCAGCCAGTGAGGCAGGGCACTCCTCATGGACGCACCCTCGATCAACGTTGCGCAAGAGATCCAAGGAGACCGGCCGTGGTGGTGCATCTACGTGGGCGATAAAGCGGCGGGCAACTTCGCCATCGCTCGGAAGCATGGAATCTGGGGCTCCAAGCGGGACCGGTTTGGCAGCATCCGCGCCGGTGACCGCGTATTGTTCGTTCATCATCTAAAGTCAGACCAGCACCCAGCTCCCAAGGGTTTTCCGCGTGTGGATGCAACCGCCTTCAGAGGTCGGGCGAGACTGGTTGTTCAGGCTGAAGTTACCTCCAAGCCATTCCATTCGACCGACAAGATATTTCCTAACGACACCTACCCGTTCCGATTTCAGTTCAGGGAAACCGATGCGATGGAACAGGTTGAGCTAAGCGACCAGCGCATTGCCCCGTTCGCAGAAGCAGTACGCCTTTCGTGCAGCGCTCTCGCCAAGCCGTTTCGTGCCTCTGGAGGTGCTCCAATGGCCCAGCCCATAACTCGAAGGGCTTCCATCGTCGTTCCCCGGCGGGATCTGGCGGCAATACACTCGGATTTTTCTGGAGCACTGCGCCGGAGTCACGTGTCCTTCGGGCCCAAGCATGACGACATCGTTCAGGCTTTCATCGCGGCCCTAGCCACAAAACGCCTTCTGATCCTCACTGGCCTGTCAGGGTCGGGCAAGACTCAGATTGCACTTCGACTGGGCGACTGGATGGGACCCGGCAGGTCTCTGGTCGTGCCGGTGCGGCCAGACTGGACCGGAGCCGAAGCATTGTTCGGCTACGAGGACGCTCTGCAGCAGCCCTCAGACGACGGGCGACGAGTCTGGCATGTGCCCGAGGCTCTGGGCTTCATGCTCGAGGCGGCGGCGCACCCTGACGATCCGTACTTACTTGTGCTCGACGAAATGAACCTGGCGCACGTGGAACGGTACTTCGCCGACGTGCTGTCGGGAATGGAATCGGAGCGAGTGTGCCTCCCTAACTTGGAGAAACACGGCAACGGGCTATGGAGTCCAGCACGTGGAGACCGCGAAAAAATCTCGGTACCCAAGAACCTCTTCGTGGTCGGCACGGTCAACGTCGATGAAACCACTTACCTGTTCTCACCCAAGGTGCTTGATCGAGCCAATACCTTCGAGTTTCGTGTCGAGACGGCGGACCTATCGGTTGATGCACGCAAGCCCGTCCCGTGTGTACCCGGAGAAATCGAACTGACTCGCGGACTCCTGGCGATCGCGGCTGACGATCAGTGGCATCTCGAACACCCTGCGAGGAGTGCGGACAAGTTTGTGGAGTATCTGAAGAGACTGCACGAACTCCTCGCTGAGGGAGGCTTCGAGTTTGGTCACCGCGTTTTCTATGAAGCCGTACGGTTCGCCGCAATGTTCGAAGCTGCGGGTGATTCGGACCCAGAGCGCGCTCTTGATCGGCAGATCATGCAGAAGGTGTTGCCGCGGCTCCATGGCTCTCGTCGTCGCCTCGAACCGACGCTCTGCGCGCTCGGTCAGTTCTGCTTCGAACTCCGTTTCGAGACGGGCTCGGTATCCAACGACGCCGGCAAACGTTTCGACCCATCGGCCGCACCGTCCGGCTTGCCTCGGTTGCCGATTTCCTTCGACAAGGTGCGACGGATGACCCGCGGACTGCGGGCGCAGCAATTCACGAGTTTTACGGAATAGCGACTTGAAAGCGGTCCGGCAGGCCGAGCTCGGCATTGTTGGAGATGCAGGCCGGCTAGTTGGGCTGCTTCGAGTCGGTCTGCTCCCTCGCGCGCCTGCAACAGGCGCGACTCCCCCTTTGCTCGACCTCCGAACGGAGCCAGAGCGCGACCCCACCCTCGAGCCAGTGCAGCTGCTGGAGGGATACGAGTATCGTTACGAGATCGAACTCAGCAGCGGTTCCGCGTACGTGGAGACGGACCCGGCGGAAATCTTCCAGCCGGACAGTGACGAAGGAACACGCGGGCGGCTTCGACCTCGCCTCTCTACCGGAATGCTTCCAATCACGATTCGGGTCGGGGGATCAGATGTGGGCCGCGTAGCGTTAGAGGTTCGGTCGCGAAAACTCGATTACCTTAGCCACTATCGCTGGATGCTGCGGGATGTGGCGGAGCGGTACGCAGAACTCGTGATGGAACGATTCGCACCAACCGAGCAGCGGTTCGCTATTCATGCGGAACGCGACGCAGCGACCCTCTACCAACGCTTCGCTTTCCTTCAGTCGCTATTGGGTGGCGAAACCTTCGACGCCTCCACCCACCAGGTTCTTAGTCGACCCCACCGAGCTTGGGTTGACGAGTACCAGCCGCGCTACCCTGGGCAGGGGATACCCGGATCGTCCATGGTGGCGCGGCAGCTTCACGCACCTGGCCCGCGCCTGCTGTGGCCCGGCCACGAGCCGCTGCCCGGGCGGTCTCTTCCCGCTCGAATCACGGTTGCGAGAACTGAAGAGACTCTTGATACGCCCGCGAACCGCTTCATCAAGTTCGCCCTTACTCGCTGGCGCGACACCGCTGTTGACATTGGAGACGCCCTGCGTCGTGAGAAACCAAGTGCCCCGGTGACTCGCGGCTTGCGCGAGGTTGAGGCTCTAACCAATCGCTTGGACGGCTTGTTGTCCGAGGAGTTGTTCCGAGAGGTCGGGCCACTCACGCAGTTTCCGGCAGGCGACCAGGTCCTGCAGAAGCGGGAGGGTTACCGCGATCTGTTCCGCACATACGTCCAGTTCGAAGCCGCCGCCGTTCTATCCTGGCAAGGGGGCGAAGACGTGTACGGCGCCGGGCAACGTGATGTGGCGACGTTGTACGAGTTCTGGGTCTTTCTTCAGCTGGCGGGTACCGTTGCGAAGATCTGCCAGAGATCTTTCGACCTGTCTGGGCTCGTCGAAGTCAATCCGGACCACCTTGGCGTTGGCCTTCGCCGCGGTCGCCAGACGGTGGTCTCCGGATCGGTAGCCCGGCTTGGCCGGACGCTCCACGCTGAACTGTGGTTCAACCGCAGTTTTGGAGCCCGGGGAACGGGAGCCCCCTCGTGGACGCGGCCGATGCGACCAGACTGCTCGTTGCGGATCAGCATCGACAGAGAAACCTCCGCCCCGTTCAAGGAGGGAGAGGAGGTTTGGCTGCACTTCGACGCGAAGTACCGCGTTGAAGATCTCGGCGAACTCTTTGGCGATGAGGCGCGCGCGGACGATGAGGCGGGAGAAGCTGTCGGTGACCAGGTAGCGATAGACACGGGTGGAGAGAGTAAGCGGGATGATCTCCTCAAGATGCACGCCTACCGCGACGCCATTCGACGATCCGTGGGGGCCTATGTCCTGTACCCCGGCACGGAGAGAGAGGATTGCCGCTTATATCACGAGATCTTGCCAGGGCTCGGCGCCTTTGCGCTCCGGCCAACCGAGCACGGCGACGCTGAAGGCATCTTGCCTCTCGAAGCGTTCATTGATGCCGTCATCGACCACGTCGCTTTGCAGGCGACCCAGGACGAGCGAGCGCGCTTTTGGATGCGTGAGGCTCATGCGCACTGGGGCGTTGACCCGGCTCGAAGCCCAGCCGCACCCTTCCTCACGCGCCCGCCTGCGGACACTCTTGTGCTGCTTGCTCCGGCCAAGAGCCCCGACCACTTTGAATGGATCCGAACACATCGCCTCTACAATGTGAGAGCGGGCGTACGAAGGGGAAGCGTTGGACTGGGGTCACGCGAACTCGCCGCTGAGTTCGTCCTCGTGTACGAAGCGCAGACGGAGAACGTTGAACTGTGGGCCGTGAGAGGTGAACCGCTGCTCTTCACGCAAGAGCTGCTGCTGCAGATGGCGTATCCAGACCCGCGGGGAGAGCTGTACTATTGCCTTGAACTTGAAGTGTTGGCTGGCCTCGGCCCGGCAATCGAGATCACCCTCGACAGGGTTCAGAAGCTGCGCAGGCAGGTCCCAGGCAAGGTGCGCGGGGCACCGGTCGCGGCAACGTGGCTCGCTCTGGCGAACACTTTATGAAGGAACTTCGACGAACTGCGAACCGGACGACAATCCGGACAAGAAGCCGCGACAAAATCACTTACGCGGAGTTCTCAGTGTGGAAGTCCAAGCCCAGTAGCGAGGTCTCGGGAAGCACTGGCCACCTTGTGTGGTTTGCGCGACGTTGCCCCCCTCGACGGCTGCTCAGGCGCTTCGCGTTGGACACTGTCACTGAGCGTCCGCGGAGTCAGGGGCAATCACACACGACGATGCGGATTCCGGTTTGATCGGCGCACTGCTCGCAGAGTAGCTGCCCATCGGCGTGCACATAGGCGAAATATAGGCCCTCGCACGATTCATCGCCCTCGTCGGCACAGTGCCCCGCAACCGGGTCGTAGCTCGTACAGTCACAGCGCCCACAGACTGCACAGCAAGGAGCAGTCTCCTCGGGCATCTGTGCGTCGTGCACAGTCCAGGCAGAACCCGGCGCCGGGTGGTAGTCATTCCATGTGGTGCGGTGAACCTCGTTCATCGGTCGCAAGCTCTGGATACCACTGCCCGCCGTGGTTACCGCCTTGAACCCGTTTCTGCGAGCAGCAGAAACATTGCGCCTCGAACTTCTGCCCGAAAAAACGCGCCGCGTAAAGCAGCGCGCTAGCATCACATACAACCCGAGGTAGACCACCTGCACATTCGCTTCAAGGACACCCAGTCACCACCAGGCATCTCGGGTTACTAACCCAGACCCCGGGCGGAGAGCAGAGGTTTCCGGCGCCGGCAACTCTCGTTCCCATACCTGAGAGAGAAAGGAGGAAGCGCGACCCGACGCGTCACTCCGAGCGGGGGGTACGAATCGTGCTGACCTCGAATTTCCATGCGACCCCCATCCGTCGACTTCGCTCAAGCCCCCTTCCTGGTCATCTGGGAGACCACGCAGGCGTGTGATCTGGCGTGCAGCCATTGCCGGGCGTCGGCGCAACCCGGCCGGCATCCCGGCGAGCTGACCACGTCGGAGGGCGAACGCGTGCTCGCCGAAACCGCCGACATGGGCACTCCCGTGTTCATCCTCAGCGGCGGCGATCCGGTGAAGCGGCCGGATCTGTGCCACTTCATCCGTTTCGGAAAGCAACGCGGCCTGCGCATGGGAACCATCCCGGCCGCATCCGACGCGCTGACGGAAGACATCGTCCGCCAGCTCAAAGATGCCGACTTGGATCAGATGGCGCTCAGCCTCGACTTCCCGACGGCGGAGCTGCACGACGCCTTCCGCGGCGTCCCCGGCGCCTTCGCCAAGACGATGGCGGCGGTCGAGTGGGCGCATCGCAGCGCGCTCCCCGTGCAAATCAACTCCACCGTGTGCGGGCGCTCGGCACCGTACCTCGCCGAGATGGCGGAGCTGGTCGAACGCCTCGGAATCGTCTTCTGGGAAGTATTCTTCCTGGTACCCGTCGGCCGCGGCGAGGCGCTCGGCGGGCTCACGCCGGAGCAGTGCGAGGAGCTGTTCGCGATTCTCTATCGGGTGCAGAAGCGCGCGCCGTTCGTGCTCAAGGTCACCGAGGCACCGCACTACCGCCGCTACGTCGCCGAGCGCGAGGCCGCAACGTCTGGCGACACTGCGAAAACTCACGCGGGCACGATGCCGCAGCTGTTGCAGCGCTCGGAAGGACCGGGGCACACGGTCGGGCTGGCGCCGCGTGGCGTCAATGCCGGCAACGGCTTCGCCTTCGTGTCGCACACCGGCGACGTCTTCCCGAGCGGCTTCTTGCCGCTGTGCGCCGGCAACGTGCGCACCCAAGGGCTCGCCGACATCTACCGGCACTCGCGGCTCTTCCGCATGTTGCGCGATCCCGACGCCCTGCACGGGCGCTGCGGGCGCTGCGAGTATCGCGTCATCTGCGGCGGCTCACGCTCGCGGGCCTACGCGCTGACGGGAAGCTATCGCGCCACCGACCCGTGGTGCGGGTACCAACCAGCGCGGCTCGCTGCCGGCGCGTAGATGCCTGACCACGGCCCCAATCGATGGTTCTTCGATGCGTGGTCGCGCATCTACGACCTGCCGTGGGTCCAGGTTGCCACCTACCGGCCGGTGCACAACGCGGTGCTGCGGGCGCTCCGTGAGCCGCCGCGCCGTCGGGTGCTCGACATCGGCTGCGGCACGGGGCAACTGGCGTTGCGCATCACGGCAGCGCTCCCGGCAACGCGCGTCGTCGGCTGCGACTTCTCCGCCGGCATGCTGCGCCGTGCGCGGCGACGCTCGCATCGGGTGCGCTGGGTGCAAGGCGATGCGAGCCGCCTGCCGTTCGGTGACGGTTCCTTCGACGCGGTGACGTCGACCGAGGCATTCCACTGGTTCCCGGATCAAGACGCCGCGCTCGCCGAGTTCTTCCGCGTGCTCGCGCCCGGCGGCCACCTGCTGCTGGCGTTGGTGAACACGCCGGCGGCGTTGGTGAGCGACGTCATGCACGTCGGCTCGCGACTCGTCGGCGAACCGTTCTACTGGCCGACGCGCCAGCAGCTACGCGTGCAGGTCGAGGCGGCAGGCTTCCGCGTCGAGGCGCAACGTCGTGTGTTCAGGTTGCCGGGCTTCCTGCTCCCGCCGGTGTTGACGCGTGCCGTGCGTCCAACAGCGCCCCGGCGCCGTATGGACGCTTGACGACTGCGTGCGGTAGCGTCGCGGCGGAGCGCCGCTGGCCGGGCCTCCAGCTCTTGAGATCTTCGAAGAGCGAGTACGCCACCGGCGTCAGCAGCAGCGTGATCAGCAGACAGAGCGTCTGCCCGCCCATCACCACGATGCCGATGGAGCGGTTGGTGACCGCGCCATCACCGGTGGAGAAGACCAGCGGGATCATGCCGGCCACCAGCGAGATCGTGGTCATCAAGATCGGCCGCAGCCGCTCGCGGTTGGCTTGCATGATCGCTTCCGGCATCGGCAGGCCGCCGGCACGCAAGCCGATGGTGTGATCGATCTGCAGGATGGCGTTCTTCTTTACCACGCCGAACAGCAGCAGGATGCCGAGGGCGCTGAACATGTTGAGCGTGGCACCGACCAGCCACAGCGACACCATCGCGAACGGCACGGCGAGCGGCAACGACAGCAGGATGGTGATCGGGTGCAGGAAGCTCTCGAACTGGCTGGCCAGCACCATGTACATGAAAATCACCGAGAGCACGAACGCGACCTTGAAACCCGAGATGGTTTCTTCGAGAAGCTTGCCCATGCCGGTCACCCCGGTGTGATAGCCGGGCGGGATGTCGAGCTGCTTGACGCGGCGGTTCACCGCGCGCAACGCGTTGCCGAGCGCGTAGCCGGGCGCCATGTTGGCCAGCAAGCTGATCTGCCGCTCGCGATTGTGCCGATCGATCTCGGCGGGGCCGGTACCGCGCACCGTATCGACGACGCTGTCCAGACGGACCCGGCCGAGCCGCGCCGACGCGACCATCAGCTGTCCCAACGTGTCCGCGTCGGAGCGGTCACCCTCCTGGAGCCGCAGGCGCACGTCGAAGAGATCGAGCCCGTCCTTGAACGTGGTCACCACGTCGCCGTTCACCATGGTGCGCAAGCCCAAGGCGATGTCGGCTGCGGCGACACCGAGGTCGGCGGCCTTCGCCCGGTTGATGCGCACCTGCACCTCCGGCTTGCCGGTCTCCAAGGTCGAGTCGATGTCCACGATGCCCGGCGTCGACGCCATGATGGCGCGGACCTCGCCCGTGAGCCGTTCGAGGACGGCCAGGTCCGGACCGCGGATGTTGTACACCACCTCGGCGTTGCGCAGGCCACTGCCGGCCATCGGCGGCGGCTGGTCGACGCTGGTGCGCAGCTCGGGATACTTACGCAAGATCTCGCGCGCCCGCGTCATCACGCCGAACTGGCTCACCGTGCGATCCTCGATGTGCTCCATCACCACGACCATCTGCGCTGTGGTGACCGAGTCGGTCTCCGGCGAGCCGACGTTGACGGTCAGGTGCGCGATCGCCGGGAGCGCGCGCACCTCGCGCTCGATCTCGCGGACGATCGCGTCGGTATGCTCCAGCGTGTAGCCCTGTGGCGTCTTGATGTTGATCTCGAAGTCGCCGCGGTCGTCTTCCGGGATGAAGGCGGTGCCGACGAAGCGACCCATCAACGGGATGGCGGCGATGGTCAGGACGGCGAGCCCGACGACGAGCGCGCGGTGGCGCATCGACCAGCGGAGCACCGCGGCGTAGGCGTGATCGATGGGCCGGAAGAACCAAGCCTCGCGCGACGGTCCCTTGCCCGGCGTGCGCCGCAGGAAGCGCGACGACAGCATCGGTGTCAGGGTGAAGCCGACGAGCAGCGAGACCATGATGGCGCCCGCCATGGTTAATCCAAAGCTCTTCAAGAACGAGCCCATGATGCCCGGGATGAACGCGACGGGAACGAAGATGACCACCAGCGACAACGTCGTGGCGCTGACCGCGAGCCCCACTTCGCTGGTGGCGGCGCGCGCCGCCTCGAATGGCGACATGTCCTCGATGAAGCGGAAGATGTTCTCCAACACCACGATGGCGTCGTCGATCACGATGCCCACCGACAGCGTCAGCGCCAGCAGTGTCAGCCAGTTGAGTGAGAAGCCCATGATCTTCATCAGCGCGAACGTGGCGATGATGGAGCAGGGGATGGCGACCGCGGCGATGACGGTGGCGCGCCAGTTGCCCATGAACAGGAAGACCACGATGCTGGCCAGCAGCGCACCGAAGATCAGATGCTTCTGCACCTCGGCGAGGGCGCCGCGGATGAAGTAGGCCTGGTCGCGCGTCACGTCGACCTTCACCCCCGGCGGCAGCGTCTTGCGGATCTCGTTCAGGCGCTGCTCGACAGCATCGACGGTGGCGACGGTGTTGGCGCCCGATTGCTTGCGCACCAGCAGCGTCAGCGCGTTGCGGCCGTTGTGGCGCGACAGCGAGCGCGGCTCGACGACCCCGTCGACGACACGGCCGACGTCGGCGACGCGGATCGGGGTGCCGTGGCGCGTGGCGACGACGAGCTGCTCGAAATCGGGTACCGCGGCGACGCGGCCGAGCGTGCGCAGCGTCGCTTCGTACCCGTCCCGCGCCACGCGACCGCCCGGGATCTCGATGTTCTGCGCCGCCAGCGCGCGCGCGACGTCGCCGATGGTCAGGCCGTGCGCGTCGAGCTGGTGCGCGTCGGCGATGACTTGCACCTCGCGCTCGCGTCCGCCGACGACTTTGATGGCGCCGACCCCCGGCAAGCTCTCCAGCCGTTCCTTCACCTGCTTCTTGGCGATCTCCGTCAGCTCGCGCAGGGCGCGGCCACCGGAGACCGACAAGAAGACCACCGGCGTGGTGTCGGGATCGAACTTCTCGACCACCGGCGGATCGGTGCCGTCGGGCAGCTGCTTCAGGACGGTGCCGATCTTGTCGCGCACGTCCTGGGCCGCATCCTCCACGTTGCGCTCGAAGAGGAACATGATGATGACGCGCGAGAAGCCTTCGAGCGTGACCGAGCGCATCTCGTCGATGCCGCTCACGGTGTTGACGGCTTCTTCCAGCACCTTGGTGACCCGCGCTTCCATCTCCTCGGGCCCCGCGCCCGGGAGCGTGGTGGTGATGGCGACCACCGGGATGTCGGTCTTCGGGAACAGGTCGACCACCAAGCTGCGGTACGCGAAGATGCCCATGACCACGAGCGCCGCGATGCCCATGGTGGCAAACACCGGGCGGCGTACGGAGACGTCGGCGAGAATCATGGGCGGATCCTGCGGATGGTCGCCGTTCCCCGGCGCGCGAGACGGCGGGTGCTCAGCGCCTCCAGGATGGCGTGCGCGCCTTGTTGATACGCAGCGAGGTCTCCGCGCCGGTCGGTAGCCCAATGGGTGACGAAGGAGTTGATCGTGCCCATCAGCGACATCGCCAGCAGCGCCGGCTCGATGCGCGGCAGGCTGCCTTCGCGCACCGCCAGGCGGCAGAGGGTGGTGATGTCGCCGAGGAAGGCCTGCAGGCGGCCGAAGACGCGCTCGCCAAACTGCGGCAGCACGTTCCACTCCATTCCATGCGAGGCGGTGACGTAGACGCGGAAGGCGCGCTGGTGCTCGGTGCAGTAGGCGAAGATGGCGTCGATCGCCGCGTGTAGCTTGTCGATGCCCGTCGACGCTGGCGCGACGCGCTCCCGCACACAGGTGCGCACCTCGTCGATGCCACGCTCCAGCAACGAGCTGTACAGGTTCTCCTTGCTGCCGAAGAGATTGTAGAGCGTGCCGACCGATATCTCGGCGCGCTTGGCGACCTCGTCGACCGAGGCGCGGTGAAAACCGCGTTCGGCGAGCACCGCCTCGGCGGCGTCGAAGATGATCTCCTGCCGCAGAGCCAGCTCGCGTTCCTTGCGTGAGGGATGAGTCATTCCTTGAGCCATGGCTCAACTTATGAATCTACGTTCACAGTATGCCGGCGCGAGGACTGCGTCAAGCTACGATCCGGCGTTCATGACACACGTCAGTTATTTTGCTGACTGCTGCCCGGGAGCTTGAAGATGCCCGCCGCACCGGGCTTGAAGCGCTCGAGCAGGAAGCGCTCCTGCGGCTTCTCCGACGCGGTCTTCGGGATCTCGTCGACGACTTGCAGGTAGGTGGGCACGAAGTTCGGCTCGAGACCCTGGCGGCAGGCGGCAAAGACTGACGCCGGAATCAATGCGACTCCCGGCTCGGGGACGATCGCGGCGACGACGTCCTTCTCGCCGGGCGCGCCGGAGCCGGCGGGCACGCCGTAGACGAACACGTCGGACACGGCCGGATGCTCGGCGATCACCCTCTCGACGAAGCCGGTGTTGATGAAGTCGCCGTTGTGCCGGATGCTGCCGCCCTTGCGGTAGTCGAAGAAGAACCAGCCGTCGGCGTCGCGGTGGCCCATGTCGCCGCTGCGCAACCAGCCGCGCGCAGTTTTCTCGCGCGACGCTGCCTCGTTCTCGAAGTACTCGACGCTGGCGGCTTCGCCGGTAGCCGGCCGCGAGACGATCTCACCGACGACGCCAGACGGACACTCCTGGTCGTGCTCGTCGACGATCTTCATCTCCAGCCCCGGCACCGGCTTTCCAAAACTGCCGGCCGGGCCCGCGCCGATCGGCTTGAAGGCGAGGCCACCCTCGACGGCGCCGTACCACTCGAAGACGCGCACTCCGAAGCGACGCTCGAAGGGCTCCCAGATCGCTGTGGGCATGCCGGCGTCGATCACCATGCGCACCGGGTTGTCGGCGTCGTCGGCGCGCGGCGGCTCGCTGTAGATCGCCGTAGCCATGCCGCCGAGCATCGAGAACGTCGTGCAGCCGTAGCACCGGCAGATGTCCCACAGCCGCGATTTGGTAAAGCGGCGGCTGAAGACGGCGCGCAGTCCCATGGTCAGTGACGGGCCGAGGGTCACGGCCTGCGCATTCCCGTGCGTCAGCGACAGGCCGGTGTACGGACGGTCGTCGGGCTGGTAGCCGAGCAACGCGCCGAGCATGCCGAACATGCCGAAGCGCAGATTCGGAAAAACCACGCCCTTCGGATCACCGGTGGTCCCCGACGTGTAAATGATCTGCAGCGGGTCGTTCGGGCTCGACAGGCGCACGTCGACGGTGGCCACCGGCTTGGCGAGGACCGCGCTGAGCGAGTCGACGCCGGAGAGCGGAATCGCCTGCGGCGTCTCGTGTGTTTCGAGCGCGAGGATCCACGTGAGGTCGGGAACGCCCGCACACACGGCGTCGATCTGGTCGAGGCAGTAGTCCGCGCAGATCATGCCCCGGCAGCCTGATTGGCGCAGCATGTAGGCAAGCTTCTCGCCGCGCGTGCGCGGATCGATCGGCACGAACACGCAGCCGGTGATCGACGCCGCCGTCATCGTCTCCACAAACTCGGGGTGGTTGCGCATCATCAGGCCGAAGCGTTCGCCCGGCGCCAGGCCGTGACCGATCAGCGCGGCGGCGATGCGGTGCGCGTTGGTGTGCAGATCGGCGTAGGTGCGCACGTCGTCCGGCAACTCGCCGTCGCCCAGGCTCCAGCGTTCGAAAGTCAGGACATCGAGATCGGGCTGCTGCTCGGCCCGCGAGGCGATCAGGTCGGCGAGGATCATCTCGTTGCGTTCACGCATGGGGATCTCCGTATCCAGTTGGGACTTCCTTTTCACGCGCGCCCCCTCCTAGCCTCCCCCGTTGCCGGAGATGGCAACAGGGGAGGAACCGGAGAAGAAGCGCGTCGAGGGGTTCCCTCCCCCTGTGAGCATTTCCGCGAACGGGGGAGGGTCAGGGAGGGGGCCGCATTTAGGACGTACACGGCGGAGTGTCCTTCAGCGCATCAGAATCGTCACGCACATCGCCGCCGCATCGGTGCCGATGGCGCCGCCGCCGTTGTGTGCCAGGCCGACCTTGGCATCCCGTACCTGCCGGTCGCCGCAGCGCCCTTGGAGTTGCTCGGTCAGCTCGACGATCTGCGCGATGCCGGTAGCGCCCACCGGGTGGCCCTTGCGCAGCAAGCCGCCGGAGGTGTTGACCGGAATCCGGCCGCCGAGCTGCGTCGCGCGACTATCGATCAGCTTTCCGCCTTCACCCTTGGCGCACAGGCCGAGCGACTCGTAAGCCATCAGCTCGGCGGGTGCGGAGGCGTCGTGGCACTCGATGACGTGGAGATCCTGCGGCCCGACGCCCGCCTCTTCATAGGCCTCCTGCGCGCACACTTCGACCGTGCCCGGCTCGTCCATGCCGTGGTCCCAACCGGAGTGCAGCACGCTGGCCGCCACGCGCACCGGATTGCGCAATCCGAGGGCGCGGGCCTTGCGTTCGCTCACGATGACCACGGCCGCCGCACCATCACCGATCGGCGAGCACATCGGGCGCGTCAGCGGCTCGGCGATCATGGGCGCCCCCAGCACCTCGGCGACACTGAGCACCTCACGGAACTGAGCGCGTGGGTTCAGGCTGCCGTGGTACGAGTTCTTGGACGCGACGGCCGCGAACTGCTCGATGGTCGTCGCGTAGCGTTGCATGTGGGCGCGCGCTGCGGCGGCGTAGATGTCCATGAACAGGGAGCGTTTCTCGCCGGCGCCGGAGCCGGCGGCGGCGGCGCCTTGCGCCGTCGCGTTCTGGCGCAGCGCGTCGAGCAAGGCCGCCATCACCTCGACGTCTACGGCGCCGCTGAAGGCGGCGAAGCTCTTGCGCTTGTCGGGGTGGTAGAGCTTCTCGACGCCGAGCGCCAGCACCACGTCGTGGAAGCCCGCAGTCACCATCGCGCATGCCTGGTGCAGCGCCGTCGAGGCGCTGGCGCAGGCGTTCTCGACGTTGACCACCGGGATCTTGCCGATGCCCATGCCACGCAGGATCACCTGGCCGCGGATGCATTCCTGGCCGGTCACCAGGCCGGCGGCCGCGTTGCCGACGAACGCCGCTTCGAGGTCACGCGCCGCGATACCGGCGTCGGTGAGTGCAGCCTGCACGGCCTCGGCGCCGAGTGCCTTCAGGCCGGTCTCCAAGTGCTTGCCGAACCGGGTCATGCCCACCCCGGCGATCAGTGCGTTGAATTTCATGGCGACGTTCCTCTCATTCACGCACCGGCTGGAAGCCGGTGCCACCCTCCACCTGGTCCCCGTCGAGTCACAACAGCCCGTGGCCTTTGATCCCGAGCGCGTGCTTGAGGTAGTTGAGCTCCTCTTCACGCCACCCCGCCGGCGCGGGGTTCTGAATCATATCGTCACGCTTCAGCTCTTCGACGACGCTTTCCGATCGCGGAAACGGGGTGCCGTAGCGGTTCATGTGGAAGAGCGTCCCGAACGGCAGGCGTGGGCGTTGTCCGCCGGCTTCCGAGCTCTCGGCCGGATAGCCCACGGTCTGCAGCAGCAGCGCGCGGCAGGTATCGGGCAGGCCGAGGTTGCTGCGGATCTGGTCGAGGTTGGGAGAGGCGAGGCAGCACGTCCCCAGCCCTTGCTCGAAGGCCATCAACGTCGCCTGGGCGATGCCTTGGCCGCAGTCGACCTCACCCAGGCCAGGCTGCTTCAAGTGCTCGCGGATCGAATCGAAGATGGGGATGAGCTGTGTTTCCAACGCATCCTTCTTGCCTTCGCCGAAGCCGAGCGCGCCGGCGGCGAGCAGCTCCCGCAAGCGGTCGGACTGTCCGTCGACGGCGGCGGTGTCGATGTACCAGACGATCACCACCGGGGCGAGCCGGATTTGGAATCCGGCGATCGGTACGGTGAGCGAGTCGAGGACCTCCTGCGGCGCGCTGTCACGGAAGACCACGACGGCGCGCAGGCTGCCGACGTTGCCCCAGTGCGAGGCCAGCCGCGCCGCCTCCAACATGCACTGGATCTTCTCCGGCTCGACCGGCTTGTAAGGCAGCAGGAAACGAATCGACCGCCGCCGTCCGATGACTTCTCTCAGCTCCATTGCCACGTCTCCTCTCTTGAGCAAGGCACCCTTCGAGAGCCTCAGGGTGAGCGGAAAAATCCTTCATGAGATAGATTCCACGACCGCTCGTGCTGAGGCTCTCGAAGCACGTCTTCGCATGCATCGGCATTCCCGAACGACACGGACTCACAGCTTCGCAGCACCGACCAGGCTGAGCACGTCGTTGCAGCCGTCTTCGATCATCGCGGCGCGCGCGTCGCGCAGCAGCTTCTCGATCGGGTACTCGCGGCTCAGGCCATTGCCGCCGAAGATCTGCAGTGCCGCGCTGGCGGCCTCGAAGGCGGTGGTGGTGCAGAAGACCTTCGAGGCGATCGAGTACTGCACCAGCGGCGGATTGGTGGAGTTGTAGAGCATCACGCGCCAGGCCAGCGACCGCGCCGCCTCCACGTGCATGAAGACCTTGAACAGCCGCCCCTTGACGCTCTGGTGCTCGAAGATCGGTACGCCACCCTGGACACGCGTCTTGGCGTATGCCAACGCCTGCTCAAGCGCCGCCCGCCCGAGCCCGACGAAGATGGCACCCATCGACGCGTTGGCCAGAGTGAGGACCGCCTCGACCACCGTGGCGTAAGCCTCCGGGCCGACGACCATGTAGTCGGCCGGGATACGGACGTCATCGAAGAAGATCTCGCCCTGATTGAGAGCCCGCTGCCCCAGCTTGTCGAGCGGCTTGCCGCGGGACACGCCCGCGAGATCGAGCGGGACGAGGCAGACGCCGCCGCCTTTGAAACCCTGGCTCGGGTCGATCGTGCAGAACAGCGTGGCGACGGTGGCGATCGTACCGTTGGACACCCATGCCGACTTCTGGCCGTTGATTGCATACGCGTCACCCTCGCGGCGCGCGACGCAGTTGGCTTTGAGCTTCGGATCGGCGAAGTGGCGTTCGGTGATGGTCAGGGAGTCGCTGCCGTGATCCGGTTCGGTCACCGCCCAGCAGCCGATGTCACGGTTGTCCGCTCCGCCGAAGCGCTCGATCAGCGGCGGCCGTCCCGACATCTGGGCGAACATCTTGTGGAAGCCCGACACGCCCAGGCTGATGGCCAGGCCGGCATCGCCCCAGCCCAGCTCTTCGGAGACCAGGAAGCGCAAGCGGCTATGCTCCGCCGGCGACAGCTCGGAGCCGGAGGAATCCAACACATCGAGGTGGAGGTCCCAGTACTTGTCGAACACCTCCCAGAGCTTCGACTGCGACGCGATGACGCCAGCGGGCTCGGGCAAGCGATCGAGGACTACGCCGGCCGGACGCATCACGTCTTGGGCGAATCGGCGCGCGGTGTCGCGAATGGAGCGCTCCTGGTCAGTAAGGGTACTTTCGAGGTCAGCCAACGGCATCTGCAGCTCCTCCCTCTTGATCCCGCTGGTAGGAGAGATGCGGTGTAAGTTCTATGACGCAGATCATAGTTGGCAGTGACGCCGCCACGTATCGGATCGCGTCGGTCCGCGGCGGTGGTGCGATGCCGTTCTCGAATCACGAGCGGTTCGCAGCATAGCCGGGCGGCGCCTATTGACCTGCGGCGCAAAGCGTGGCGGAGAGACGGGCGATTGAGGTAAACCGCGCCATGTCTGTGCTGACCCGAGTGAGTCGCGCCGCCGAGTGGGGCCTCGCCGGCGGTTTCCTGCTGTGGCTGAGTGGCGGGCTCGGCCCGCTGTATCTTTTTGTTTTGCCGCTGGTGGTCTACCGCATCGTTCCGGTGGGATTTTTGCTGACCGTGTTGCTGCTCGTGGTCCACTGGCGGCGCGTCCACTCGCTCCTGCGCACCGCGTGGCCGCTCCTGCTGTTGGTGGTCTTGGCGGCCGCGTCGGCGTTCTGGTCGGTAGCGCCCTTCTTGAGCCTGCGCCGCGCGATCGCGCTAACCGGATCCACGGCGTTCGGCATGCTCCTGGCCGTCCGCTTCCGCCGCGACCAGCAGCTGAAGCTGCTGGCGGTGGTACTGGGTGTGGTCGCGTGCGGCAGTCTGGCGCTGGCCCTCCTGCGACCGCAATATGGGGTGATGACGCGCCCCTTCGGCGGCGCATGGCGGGGTCTGTACCCGCACAAGAACCAACTGGGACGCATCATGGGGCTCGCTGCCTTCGTGTTTGTCTTCCTGGGGAGCGAGTCCAGGCGGCTGCGCCCGGTCGCGTTCGTCGGTCTGGGCCTGTCGCTGTTTCTGGTCTACGAGTCCGTGTCGCGATCCGCAGAGATTGCAGAAACGGTGTGCGCTGCGGCGCTGGGCCTCTTCTGCAGCGCACAGCGTCTTCCTCACAGGCGGCGGACCCAGGTGTTGATCGCCGCCGCGACCGTCGCGGCCGTGATGATCGTGTGGGCGGTGCAGCATGGCGCTGCGCTGCTCCCTCACCTCGGGAAGGACCCGACGCTCAACCGTCGGACGGAGCTGTGGGCGGTGTTGGTGGACATGATCCGTGCACGTCCGTGGTTGGGGTACGGATACGGTGCGTTCTGGCAGGGACCCAGCGGCGTGTCCCGTGAGCTCCGGAACGTGTTCTGGCATTGGACCGCGCCGCACGCGCACAACGGGTTCATCGACCTCACGCTGGCGCTGGGCGTCTGCGGTCTCGCCCTCTTTGTCGTTTCCTTCGTCGTTGCGCTGCGCCAGGCGTACACCTGGGCGATGGCCGAACCGTCGCTGGCACGGCTGTGGCCATTGACGTACCTGCTGCTGTTTGGGTTGACCAACCTGACGGAGAGCGTGATGCTGCTGCAGAATAACATCTTCTGGCCGTTGTACGTGGCTGTCGTGCTGACGCTGCAGCAGGATGCGGGTCCGCCGGAGCGCCTACCCGCTTGACAAGAGGCCCTAAAGCCCCACATATGGCGCTGGGTGGAGTAGGGGGAGTCGGCTATGCGATCAGCCACGGAGATGATGGGGTCATTGGGAACGGCGCAAGACGCCGACGCGCCGATGAACGCAGCGGGTGCCCTGTCGGCGGAGGCGTCGTTGTCCACGCCGGCGCTCGGGACGCACCAATCAGCGGCGGAAGCCCAGCTCGATCTGAAGCGCGTCCTCGATCTGACGATCTCGGCGGCCCTGCTCGTTCTGCTTTCCCCACTCTGGGTGGCGGTGGCGGCAGTGATCAAGCTCGCCGACGGCGGCCCGGTCATCTTCTGGCAGAAGCGCGTCGGCCACTTCGGCCGTGAGTTTTGGTTCCCGAAGTTCCGTTCGATGCGCGTCGGCGCCGAGCACTTGCACGAGGCGTTGTTGCCGAAGAACGACCATCCGCACGGCCCGACCTTCAAGATGAAAGAGGATCCGCGCATGACCGGCATTGGCCGCGTCGTCCGCACCCTGAGTATCGATGAGTTGCCGCAACTCTGGAGTGTGCTCGTTGGCGACATGTCGCTCGTGGGTCCGCGGCCGCCGTTGCCGCGCGAAGTCGCGCAGTATTCCCCGACCCAGCTGCGCCGTCTGGAAGTGCGGCCCGGGTTGACCTGCATCTGGCAGGTGAGCGGTCGCAGCACGCTCTCGTTCTCCGACCAGGTTTTGCTCGATATCGAATACATCGAGAAACGCAGCCTGTGGTTGGACCTCAAGCTGCTGGCGCTGACGATTCCCGCAGTGCTGTCCTGCCGCGGCGCCTGGTAGTCAGGTCGCGTCGGCCGGCCGATCAAAAGACGCGCAGCGCTCGCCGGCGCCGCCACCGCCGCGCCGCTGCGCCCAACAGCAACACGATTGCAAACGGAACTCCCTCAACCAGGTAGCGCCTCCCCAAGCGCCCCGGTTCCTGTGCCAGACGATGCAGCCATTCAAGCCCGGCGCGCTGCATCCAGCGCGGGGCGCGACGCACATCGCCGCACAAGAGGCTCAAGCTGATCCCAACACCCACGAACCACGACGCCGGCAGCCCGCTCCGGAGTCGCTCGATCAGCCGTTCCTCCTTCCGCTTGCCCAGGGCGACGTACACAATGTCGGGGCGGGCCGCGCACACCGCGCCGATAACCTCCGTCTGCTGCCGTGCGTCGTCTTCAACGCCCAGCTGCGGCGACAGTACACCGGCGATGCGCAGGTTCGCGTGCCGCTGTCGCAGTATCCTCGCCGCGGCGTCGGCGACGCCGGGAGCGCCGCCGAGGAGGTAGATCGAGCGTCCGCGCTGCGCCGCGGCGGCCGTCAGACTGGAGATCAGGTTGGACCCGGCGACGCGTTCCGGGAGCGAGGTCCCTTGCAGGCGGCTGGCCCACACGAGCGGCATCCCGTCGGCGACGACGAGGGTCGCGCACCTACAGAGCTGGGCATAGGAAGGGTCGCGCGCCAGCAACCGCAAACGATCGAGGTTCAACGTGAGCACCGACCCGCCGCGTTCGGCTTCGAGCTGCGCGAGCACCAACTCGACACACTCGGCCTCCGTGATCGCGTGGATGGTTGCGGGTCCGATCTCCACCAGCGGGAGATGCGCGAGCGCCGCACTGCACCGATTCATCGACGGCCTTCGCTGCGACGGGCGTCGGCCATCATCCACGGCTGCATCGGGTCCTTCCAGTTCGTCCAGATCTCACCACCACCGATGTTGCGGAGATGGGGTGCCGTGTCGCCAGCCCACTGCCGCGCCCGCGACACGGTGCGCCCCGCGCTCCACAGCGCGTTCGCGATCCACAGACCGACGCGGCCGTGAAACTTCGCGAAGTATCTCGCCCTGGAGGCGTAGTAATATCGCGGCCACCGCGACGTCGACCGCCCCGCCCGCGTCTGCCGTCCAGCGTGCAAATGGACGACATGGGCGGCTGGCCAGTAGACCACCTGCCAGCCCGCTTGCAGAGTCCGCCGGCAGTAGTCGACGTCTTCGAAGTACATGAAGTACCCCTCGTCCAGCAGCCCAACCCGTTCGACGACCTCCCGCCGGAGGAGGGCCGCGGCAAAGCTGATCCACTGCGGCTCCATCGGCGCATCGGAAAGCGGCAAGCGCACGCTGTAGGAGTGCAGCAGCCGGTTCAACGGCCCGGTCGCGGCTGCCGCCAAGAAATCCCCGAGCGCCGAGGGGAAGCGGAAGCAGCTGAGCTGCGGTCCGCCGTCGGGCCATTCGAGACGCGGGCCAACGACACCCACATCCGGCCGTTGCTGCATGACGCCCAGGAGCTCCGCCACGGCACCACGGCGCACGACGGTGTCACTGTTGAGCAGCAGGTACGTGTCGGCGCGGACGGTTGCGAGAACGCGGTTGTTCCCGGCCGCGAACCCGCCATTCACCGGCGAGCCGATCACCGTCGCCCAGCCGTCCCACCCCCGTTCCCGAATCAGCTGCACGAGGTGCTCGTACGAGCCGTCGCCCGAACCGTTGTCGACGACGATCACGCGGTCGCGAGCGGCGTCGATCTCGCTGCACAAGGACGACAGACAGGCTGCAACCAGCGCCGGTGTCTGATAGTTGAGGATCACGGTCGCGAGGCGCATCGGCGGCGCACGTCACCTAGATTCCTGCACGACCGCGATCGACACGTCGTCGTCAACCGCTGCCGCGCCCGCGAGCCCCCCTGCAGCCAGCATGTAGATCGGATTCACCATGGCATTGAAGCAGTTGTCAACGGCGTACAGGGCCACGACGAGCGCCAAGACCGCGGCGGCGGCGACACCGGGGTCGGCCCATTGCTGGATCGGGTAGCGGCGGCAGAAGACCACCACCGGCAAGAGCAGCGCCGCGAGGAAGCTGAGCAGGCCGAGAAAACCGGAATTACCGAACGCGAGTATCCATGTGCTGTCCAGAATTGCGACGGCCTCCCCGTTTGGGCCGTAGAAGCGGGCGCGCCCCCACCCCCCCCAGCCAACTAGCGGCCGCTGCCGCGCCCTCTCCGCCACGATTCGTTCCCTCGCCAGCCGAAACGCCACGGATTCGCCTCGCTCGGTACCGAGCACGGACGTCACGAGCGGGCCGAGTTGTTCTCCGTTCCACCACCCCATGGATCGGATGAGGACATAGAGCGGCACGAGGGCGATGACGCACCAGAGCGGCCACGCCGTGCGATATCGCCGGATTGACCAGAGCACGCCGCCGCCGAGCGCCAAGAGTACCCACGCGTTGACGGACTTCACCAGGACCGTGGTGAGGGCGAGGGCCGCTGCCGCAATCCCGGCGCCGCGGTGCAACGAGCCGGTTGCCCACAGCCATGCTCCGGTGAGCGATGCCGCCGCCATCCAGAAGCCGACCATCAGCCCATGCTGCATGAACACCGTCGGCCGCCAACCTCCGAAGCGCATGGCTTGCCAGATCGGGCGCGGGGCGTAACCGTACAGCGCTCTGTGGAGCTGCGGACCGATCTGGATCTCGATCCAACACAGGGGGACGTACAGCAGCCCGCCGATGAGCACACCCATCGCCAGGCTGCGCAAGCTGGGCAGACTGGCGTAGTACATGCGACCGATGGCGTAGGGCACGCCCCAGGTGGTGCAGTGTGCGAACACCGCGGAGAGGCCGTCGTACGCCCCCAGGCCGTTGCTCATCGAGGACGCGAACGGACAGAGGCACCAGACGATCATCGGCAAGTCGATCCACCGTGGGCGGAGCGCGTTGAGGCGCCGGCGATCGCACAGCGCGATGGCTCCCAACACACCGAGGTTGGTCGCCAACATCTTGGAGAAATCGGGGAGGCCTTTGATGCCGTAGGCTGTTACAGGCAGGAACAGCCAAGCGATCAGGAACCCGGTCACTACCGCATGCCGGCCCGGCAAGACGGTGAACAGAATGAGCACCAGCAGGAACCAGCCCGCGTAGGCTATCGGAACGAGCGCACTCATATGGCCAGGAGCGGATGCGATGGGCTGACCGGAGCTGTCATACCCCGCCTCCTCCAGGACGGATCGTCGCTTGGAGGACGGTTCGATAGATCTCCAGATGACGGTGCGCCACCACGTCGGCACGACAGGTTTCGCACACCAGGGCCCGAGCGCGCTCTGCGCACGCCGCCGTCGCCGGCCAATCTTGCAGCGCTGTGATGCAGGCCAGGGCCAGCGCGTCCGGGTCGTCGAGCGGAACGAGGTGCCCGGTAGCGCCTGAGCGCACCAGCTCACGATGCCCGGGCACGTCCGACGCAACGACCGGCAGCCCCCACGACATCGCTTCGAGCAGTGCGAGCGACAGACCTTCCAAGCGCGACGCAGTGGTGAAGAGATCTGCCTCGGCAAGCCAAGCCCCCACGTTCTCCACCTTACCGGCGAAGAACACCCGCTCGGCAAGGCCGCGGCGTTGGACCTCGGCGCGCAGCGCCGCGCGGTGCGTGCCGTCGCCAAGCAGGACGAACGATCCGGAGGGAAACACCTCCAGAACCTTGGGCATGGCCGCGATGAGCGTCTGCACGCCCTTGTGTTCGATCAGACGCCCGACGAAAAGAATCTGCGGTCCCGACATTCCCGCAAAGGCCGCCATGGCGCGTGTCCGCCGCCGCTCGCAGGCGTCCTCAACCGCGGCGTCGGGCGGCGGGCAGATGCTGTTGGGCACGACGCGGATGCGCTCCGGCGCCACACCGGCATCAGTCGCGAGCCGCTCGCCAATCGACGCAGACACCGCAATATTGACCGCCGCGCGCTGGCTGCAGGCGAACAGCAACCGCTGGCGCGCCCAACGGTAGAGCCGTCCGCGCCCGATGCCGTCGACGAGGTCATTGCAGTGATGGGTGACCACGTAGGCGCGCGCCGTCAGCCGCTGCAGGAGCACCGCCCACAGCGCCGAGTCGGACATGTGGGCGTGAATGATGTCGATGTGGTGCCGATCGACTGCGGTGCGCAGCGCGCTGAGCCGGCGCCACGGGTTCAGGGTTCGCTCCGGCACCTCCGTCGCAATACCCGCAGCCCGCAGCTGCGCTTCCAGCGCGCCGCCGCGCCGCCAACCGCACACGACCGGCTGGCACGCGGGTGTGTCGAGGGCACGGACCAGGTTGTGGACGGCATTCTGCGCGCCCCCGACCTCGAGGTTGTGGAGCAGCATGAGGATCCGCAGCGGGCGGGTGTCGTCGCTCATATCGGGCGCACCCAAGCGGAATCGCCGCGGCACCGGTCAGCGGCAGCGTCGCCGGCCACCATGTCTGCTCCCGCCCCCACTCCGCGTCCTCACACTCGCCGCCCGAAGACGGAGTCGCGGACGCGACGCGCCCACGACTCGGCCCGAAACTGCAGTCGGTCCGGCCGCAGCGCCAGCCGTCCCACGTGGGTGCGCAGCCTTGCGAGGCTGCGTTTGTGCTGGCCGTCCCCGGCCATGAAGTCGTAGACCTCGTATCCGCTCGCCAGTGCCTGCGCGATGGCTAGATAGTGACTGGTGAGCCCCGGCTTCAAGCGTGCGTCGTCATCGTAGTCGAATCCGCTCTGGTAAGCATAGACGCAACCCCGCCAGAGGAAGTTGTAGAGGTAGCCGATCGGCCGATCCCCGGCGCTGATGCGGCAGAGCTGCACGTGACCGGCGGGGAACGCTTCGCGAATCAGCGCCGCGTGGAACGGCTCGAAGAACGGGGACGTGAACGCGCCGCGCTCACCGCGTCGCGACCAGTAGATTTCGTGTCGCCGCTTCAGCTCGGCGAAATACTGCAGCGCCTCGTCGACGCTGCCCGCGGTCTGGAAGCGCAACGGCCCGGCGGCTTCGTAAAGGCGTATCGAGCGGCGCAGCGCATACCGGCTGTTGGCGCTCAACCCGGCGAGGTAATCCTGCCCGGTGGCACGCAAGGCGGCGAGATCCACCGCGTAGCAGGGATCATCGCGGACGATCTCGACGATCGGCCACGCCGCGGGCGCATTGGAGCGGATCCTGTCGGCGAGGGGGCGCTCGACACCGCTCAGGACGACTTCGTCGGCAAACTCTCCGTGCGCACCCAGGCACTGGAAACATTGCGTGACCACCCGCTCGGCGCAGTCTCGGTCCGCCAGGATGCCGTTGTACTCGATCGTCAGCCGATCGAGGTCCGGGTCGCCGGTCTCGTGGAGTCGCCATTGGCGCACCGCCTTCATCCCGCGCCAGCGTACGGCGCACCTCACGAACACCGCCAGGCCGACGACCGCGGTGCCTTCGGTGACCGTCATGAAGTAGGCATCGTGATTCGGCGTCACCAGCCGCAACCAGCACCCGATCCAGTGCCACGACAGGAAGAACGAGGCCTCGGCGCGTCGCTCCAATTCCATCCACAGCGGACGCACTGCCTCCGGGTCCATGAGCGGCTGCATCGAAACAGTCATCGATTCACACACCGAGGTTACAGCATACAATCGAAGCACCATTCGCGGAAAGCACCGGACGGATGGCCCCATCACGCGTTCCGCGTGCGCAGTCGCTGCAGGTGAAACTGGAGTTGTCCGAGCACCTGCGGGAACTTGGCCAACACACACGAAGCGGCGTACAGCGCGGCGTCCGCGGCCACCAGACCGCGTCGCCGCATGCGCCGGTAGATGCGGTAGAACAGCGCCGGGTACCCGGCCAGGAGCACGGCGCTCGCGCCATGACTCGGCCACGCCGCCGCGATTGCCAGGCACGGGATTCCTGCACCCCAAAACCAAATACTGCGGGCCTTGCGCAACCAACGGCGCTCCAGGAGTGGGCCCCGGACGGACGCGAGGTAGGCCGTGGAGTGGCCGCCGCGCATACGCCGGCGCCACCACTGGCCGAACCGGGACATCGTTGCCTCATGCACTGCCATCGGTGCATCCAGCCGGACCATCCCCCACCCCGCCCGCCGCAGGCGAAGACACAAGTCTTGGTCCTCCGCGCCCAACAGCGCCGGGTTGAAGCCCCAGACCGCGCGAACCGCGGCGAGTCGCATCATTGCCATGCCGCCGAAGAGCAAGGGGTCCGGTACCACTCGCGGGTCCCACTGTATGGCGTACAACCGGGTGTACAACGAGCGGTCGGCGCGGCGCTCGTGCAGCTGGCCGAAGACGGCCGCGACCGCGGGCTGCTCGGCTATGGCGCGCCGGGCCGGCTCGAACCAGGAGGCCACCATCTCGCTGTCGGCGTCGACGAACTGCACGAGCTCCACTTGCGGATCGAGGCGCAGCACGTGCGCCAGTCCGGCGTTGCGGGCACGCCCAACGGTGAGCGTTGCGGAGCGATCCAGCTCTACGACCGCGACGCCCATCGCCCGAGCAATATCGGCACTCCCATCCTCCGATGCGGAGTCGACGAATACCGTGACGTCCACGTGATCGACCACAGACGACAAGCACCGGCGCAGGCGACAGGCTTCATTCCGCCCGACCACCACCGCCGCGACACGCGGGCTGCGGGCCTCGGCGCCGCGTGCGGGCGCGTCGTGCTGTGTTGCGTCTGCCGGTCTCATTCGTTGCCGTGACTGCTATAGAAGGAAATGCGGGAGCTGTATAGAATCGCGCCGTGCCATCGCTGGGGGTCAACCGCTGTTGATCGACTGCCCGTTCTTCCTCGTGGGAGCGATGCGCTCGGGCACCACGCTCCTGCGCCTCATGCTGGATCATCATCCGCAGGTCGCCTGGTGCAGCGAGTTCGCCTTCAGTGTCGAGCGCATTCAGCGGAACGGCGAGTGGCCGCGTCTCAGCGAGTACTACCGTTACCTGGAGATCACCCGACCGTTTCAGCACGCCGGCTACACGATCAACCCCGAGTTGAGTTACCCGGATCTGGTCAACAGCTTCTTGTGTCAGAAGCGCGACCGCGATGGGAAGCAGATCGTTGGCGCAACCGTCCATCGGTTCTTTGATCGGCTCTTGTGGATCTGGCCGTCGAGCCGTTTCATTCATCTCCTCCGTGATGGGCGAGACGTGGCGCGATCGTTCGTGGCGCTCGGATGGGCGGGCAACGCTTGGGGCGGCACCGAGCACTGGATCGAGGCGGAACGGCTGTGGGAACGCCTGCGGCCAACGCTTCGCGATGGGCAGTACCATGAGGTGCGGTATGAGTCCCTGATCAGAGCGCCCGACGAGACGCTGCGGCAGATCTGCGAGTTCATCGGAGTGCCGTATGCGACGCAGATGCTTCGATACCCGCAAGCGACCACGTACGCCGCGCCCGATCCGAATCTGGTCGACCAGTGGCAGCGCAATCTTTCGGCACAAGCGATCCGGCAAGTTGAAGCGCGTACCGGCGACATGCTGCCGGCTCGCGGATATGCACTGAGCGACTTGCCACCTCTGCAGCTCAAACGCGCCGCAGAGAGATGGCTGAGGTTCCAGAATCGCTACCTGCGCGCATGCTTTCGTGCCCGCCGCTACGGCTGGCCGCTGTTTGTTTGCGACTTCCTCGCGCGCCGCTTGCACCTGGGTTTCTGGCAGCGGCGACTGCTGCCGCGCATCCATGCCGTCGACACCGTGAAGCTGAAGTAATCCGAACGCTCCGTCGTGACACCGTGGCTGCGCGGCAGCATCGAAACAGTCATCGATCCACGCACTGAGGTTGCAGCATACAATCGAAGCGCCATTCGCGGAAGGCACCGGACGGATGGCCCCATCACCCGTTCCGCGTGCGCAGTCGCTGCAGGTGAAACTGGAGTTGTCCGAGCACGTGCGGGAACTTGGCCAACACACACGAAGCGGCGTACAGCGCGGCGTCCGCGGCCACCAGACCGCGTCGCCGCATGCGCCGGTAGATGCGGTAGAACAGCGCCGGGTACCCGGCCAGGAGCACGGCGCTCGCGCCATGACTCGGCCACGCCGCCGCGATTGCCAGGCACGGGATTCCTGCACCCCAAAACCAAATACTGCGGGCCTTGCGCAACCAACGGCGCTCCAGGAGTGGGCCCCGGACGGACGCGAGGTAGGCCGTGGAGTGGCCGCCGCGCATACGCCGGCGCCACCACTGGCCGAACCGGGACATCGTTGCCTCATGCACTGCCATCGGTGCATCCAGCCGGACCATCCCCCACCCCGCCCGCCGCAGGCGAAGACACAAGTCTTGGTCCTCCGCGCCCAACAGCGCCGGGTTGAAGCCCCAGACCGCGCGAACCGCGGCGAGTCGCATCATTGCCATGCCGCCGAAGAGCAAGGGGTCCGGTACCACTCGCGGGTCCCACTGTATGGCGTACAACCGGGTGTACAACGAGCGGTCGGCGCGGCGCTCGTGCAGCTGGCCGAAGACGGCCGCGACCGCGGGCTGCTCGGCTATGGCGCGCCGGGCCGGCTCGAACCAGGAGGCCACCATCTCGCTGTCGGCGTCGACGAACTGCACGAGCTCCACTTGCGGATCGAGGCGCAGCACGTGCGCCAGTCCGGCGTTGCGGGCACGCCCAACGGTGAGCGTTGCGGAGCGATCCAGCTCTACGACCGCGACGCCCATCGCCCGAGCAATATCGGCACTCCCATCCTCCGATGCGGAGTCGACGAATACCGTGACGTCCACGTGATCGACCACAGACGACAAGCACCGGCGCAGGCGACAGGCTTCATTCCGCCCGACCACCACCGCCGCGACACGCGGGCTGCGGGCCTCGGCGCCGCGTGCGGGCGCGTCGTGCTGTGTTGCGTCTGCCGGTCTCATTCGTTGCCGTGACTGCTATAGAAGGAAATACCGGAGCTGTATAGAATCCCGCCGTGACTTATCGAGGGGTCCGCCGTCGAACAGCGGCGGCTGCGGCATCCAGGCTCTCGACGTCGTGGAGCTGAAGTGCCCGGGGCGCTGTGTCGAGACACCGTGGCGTCCGGTGAAAGGCCTGCGGTCTTCATCGTCGCACCGGGCGGCTTGAATGACCGCGCCGGCATCGGCCGACTGGTGACGAGCGCCACCCGCTTCTGGCAGGAATCCCGCACCGGCCCGCCATTTCGGATCATCGACCCGTACGGTCCGGCCGTCCTGCCCATCGCGCCGTTCTACCTCGCGCGCGCACTCCTGCAGATCGTGTGGAATGGCTGGCACGGTCGGATTGCCGTGTTGCACGTCCACATGGCGACCAGGGGCAGCGTCCTGCGCAAGGGAATCATCGTGCGCGTGGCGGCGTGGCTCCGCCTACCGGTGATTCTCCATCTCCACGGCGCCAACTTCGACGATTTCTATCGCGCCCTGCCGCGCGGCGCTCGGCGAGCCGTGCTGCGAACGTTGCAGCGCGCCGACCGGGTCGTAGCCCTCGGTACGTACTGGCACCGCGCGCTGGTGAATGAGATCGGTGTAGACCCGAGGCGCGTCGTCGTCCTCGCAAATGGAGTCTCCGGACCACCCGAGATGCGGGCGCGGGGCGCAGGCGGCCCGTGCCGCATCCTCTTTCTGGGGCGACTCGAAGCGGAGAAGGGGCTGCAGGTGCTCCTCGATGCCCTCGCCGACGCGCGGGTAGGTCCCTTGAGCTGGAGCATGAGGGCTGCGGGGTGGGGTGACGCCGACGCATTTCGCCAGCGGGCGGCGGCGCTCGGCCTGAGTGACCGGGTCGAGATCAGCGGATGGGTGCCGGAGTCGCAGGTGCGGGCTTGGCTCGCCGAGTCGGATGTCTTCGTCTTGCCGTCATACTACGAAGGGCTGTCGATGGCGCTGCTCGAGGCCATGGCCTTCGGCCTCGCGGTGGTCACCACGCCGGTCGGCGCGACGGAGGACGCGGTCGTTCACGGCGTCTCGGGGCTGCTGGTCCCCGTCGGCGATCGCGCCGCGCTCGCGGCGTCACTCGCCCAGGTGATCGCCGACCGCTCGTTGCGCGCGGCACTCCAGGCCGGTGCACGGCGGACCTTTTGTGAACGCTTCGACATCAGCATCCATTGCCGGCGCCTGGAGGAGCTGTACCGCGAGGTCTGCGGCGATCGTAGCCGGCTCACTCGGGTTTGAAGGACCCTTGCGTGAGCAATCGGTGCACAAGGTCGGCGACGACGCGATTCCCTTCGGCGTTGAAGTGTCCGCTACAGTTGGTTGGAAAGGTCAGCAGCTCGCAGTAATCTCGCTTGCCCAGGTATTCGGTGATTCCCTGACTCAGCTCCACGTAGTCGATCCCACGCTGCCCGAGAGCGTCCAGCAGCGGCTGCGTCGCCAGCACGCCACGGTCCTGGAAGTACTTGAAGGAAGCGGGCGTGGGGAAGATCACCACCGCGGTCGCCTTGCCGCGCTGGCGTGCCAGGCCAGCGAAGTCTTCAACAATGAGGACCGTCATGGGCAGGGCGCCCGTGATGTGCCGTGGGTCGAGGAAGTCGATCCAGCTGGGCTCGCGGCGCATCCAACTCCTGGCGCGGTCGGACGCCGCTGCTCTGAGCAGCCGCCAGGTATACGGAAACGACAGCGTCACGGGACCGAAGCGGGAATCGGGCAGAAGGCCTTCGTGGGTGAAGAAACCCTGCGGGTGCCGCACGGCTTCGCTGACTTCGGCGTAGGTCCAGGCGCTCAGGGGCACCAGCGACAACTGTCCGTTCTCGATCTCGAAGCGCGGCTTGAACGAGAACCGCTCAGTGCCGTGGAGAAAGTACACGTACCGAGTCAGATTGCGCAGGATGTCCTCCGGGTAGATGCCCAACAACACCACACGTGCGCGGTCATCGGCGCGCTGCTTGAAGCGCAGATAGGCTTGATCCGTGCCGTAGCCGCCGACGCCGAAATTCGCCACTCGGCAGCCGAGCCGACCGGACAGCACGTTGCTCCATGCTTTTTCATGACTCACTTCACTGCCGTAGACGAATGAGTCGCCGTACAAGGAGACGCATTCGGTCCCCGGCGTCGGGAACGAGGGGATATAGCGCGAGCCCGACGCGTCACGTTCCGACCCGCCGAAGCGGGTTGGCGACGGCCACCCTAAGAGCGGATCGCGGAATTGTAAATACTGCTCGAAATCCGGCTGCGCGATCTTGGGGGCCGCGTAGAACAGGAACGCGGCGCGTTCGGGTAAGATGAATCTGGTGGCGACAAACGAAATGCTCTCCACGCCAAGCGCTGCCACGACGCCGATGAGCACATAGCCGAGGGCACGGATTGATCCACGAGCCTGCATGGCGCGCCAGCGTGTTGCCCGCACCTTTGAATGTCAACCGTAGCGGGCACCAAGGTGTGCTGTCTCCGGGCCGGACTTGTGGTAACAGAGCAACCGGGCGTCAAATGTCGGAGTGCAACACGGTTATCGCGCTATTGCAGCGCGGCGCGGACACGGACATCGCCATCGTCGCGCCGGGCCGGGCGTCGCTGACCTATGGTGGCCTGCGCACGCACGTCGCGCGGGTCGTCGATGCCCTCAACGCGCTGGGCATCGGACGCAACGACCGCGTCGCGCTGGCGCTTCCCAACGGACCCGAGATGGCCGCTACCTTCGTTGGCATCGCCGCCGGCGCGACCGTGGCGCCCCTCAACCCGGCCTACCGGGCGCGTGAGATCGAATGGTATCTGTCGGACCTCCACGCCCAGGCGCTGGTGGTCGCGGCGGGGGAGCACTCGCCCGCGGGTGACGTGGCGGCGCGGCTCGGACTCGCCGTCATCGAGCTGCGCGTGCCGGACGGAGCACCCGCGGGCATCTTCGAGTTGTCGGCGCTGACGCGATCGCGCCGTTCAATCGACGGACCCAACCGCGGGGCCGCCCATCCCGACGACGTCGCGCTGGTGCTGCACACGTCGGGCACGACATCACGCGCCAAGATGGTTCCGCTGACGCAGCGGAACGTCAGCGCCAGCGCCGGTCACATTCGCGAGACGCTGGCGCTGACGCCAGCCGACCGGTGTCTCAACATCATGCCGCTGTTCCACATCCATGGCTTGATGGCGGCGGTGCTGGCGAGCCTGGGCGCCGGCGCGAGTGTCGCGTGCACACCCGGCTTCGACGCCTTCAAGTTCTTCGGTTGGATGCGCGACCTGCGGCCCACGTGGTACACAGCGGTGCCGAGCCTGCACCAGGCGATCCTGGATCGCGCCGCCCGCAACGCCGAGATCATCGACGCCTGTCGTTTGCGGCTGATCCGCTCGTCCTCCGCGTCGTTGCCGCCGCGTGTCATGGCGGCGTTGGAGGGCGCGTTCGATGCGCCGGTGATCGAGAGCTACGGCATGACCGAGGCGGCGCACCAGATGGCCTCCAACCCGTTGCCGCCGCGCCCCCGCAAGCCGGGCAGCGTCGGCCTCGCGGCGGGCCCGGAGGTCGCGGTGATGGATGCGGCCGGCACGCTGTTGGGGCCCGGGCAGACGGGTGAAGTCGTCATCCGCGGCCCCAACGTCATGGACGGGTACGAGAACAACCCGCAGGCGAACGCTGCGGCGTTCACCGGCGGCTGGTTGCGCACCGGCGACCAAGGCCGGTTCGACGCGGACGGCTATCTCAGCATCACTGGCCGGTTGAAGGAGATCATCAATCGCGGCGGTGAGAAGATCAGCCCGCGCGAAATTGACGAAGTCCTGCTGGAACACCCGGCGGTTGCACAGGCGGTCACTTTTGCCACGCCGCACGACCGGCTCGGCGAGGACGTTGCGGCGGCGGTGGTCTTGCGCCGTGGGGCGAGTGCCGAGGCGCAGGAGATCCGCGCCTTCGCCGCGACGCGGCTCGCCGACTTCAAGGTACCGCGCCAGCTGATCATTCTGGACGAGATTCCCCAAGGCGCCACCGGCAAGCCGCAACGCGTCGGCCTGGCGGCAAAACTGGGACTCACCCGCTGAAACGGCTTATTACCCCGGCCCTGCGGCGCCTCAATTTCGCACTGGCCGCGACGTGGCTCCGGCGGCGGCGCGAACGTCCGGCATTGCTGGCCTTCGTGTTTCACAGCCTGTTCCAGGACGAGCGTGAGATCGCCAGCGAGATCGTCGATCCGTACCAGCCGCTGCGAGTGAGCGACTTCAAACGGGTCCTCCAGTACTTCCTCGAGTACGGCTACCGGTTCGTTACTCCGGCCCACATTGAGAGTGGCCTCGACATGACTGGCCGCTATGCGTTCGTCACTTTCGACGACGGCTATGCCAACAACCTGCACGCCCTCCCCGTTCTCAAGGAGCTCGGCGTACCCGCCACCTTCTTCGTCTCGGTCAACCACGTCGCCACCGGTATGGGGTTCTGGTGGGACGCACTCTATCGCGTGCGCCGGCGAAGCGGCGTGGCGGTCACCGCCATTCGCCGCGAGCAAGCCACCCTGAAGCGCCGGACGTTTCGGGATATCGATGCTTACGTCCGTGCCGAGTGCGGCGCGCGCGGACTGCAGCCGGTGGGCGACATCGACCGCCCGTTGACCCCGGCCGAGTTGTGGCAACTGGCGTGCGAGCCACTGGTCACGCTCGGCAATCACACGGCCGATCACGCCGTGCTCACGGTACACGACGACCGCGAGGTGCGGGCGCAAATCCGTGCCTGCCAGGAGTATTTGGCGGCGCTGACGGGGACAGCACCGCGCATCATCGCCTATCCGAACGGGAGCTACGACGCGCGCGTGTGCCAGCTGGCGCGTGCCGAAGGGCTGCGCCTCGGCGTCGTCGTCGAGCCGCGCAAGAATCGGTTGCCGATCACCGACGGCGCTGCGATGACCTTGGGACGCTACTTCCTCAGGGGCGGGTCCATTCTGATCGAGGAGTGTCAGCTGTGCCGCAGCGATCTGCAGCTGCTGCATCAGCTGCGCCGAGCCTTCAACGTCCACCGCTAACACCCAGCGGCCGCCCCTTCCACTCCCGGCTCTGGTCGGGGAAGCGCGCGATGTACGACTCCAAGAGCGCCGCATATGCGGTCACCAGGACGCGGACTGCCGCCTCGCGATCAAGATCGAGAGGCGCCTGCAACGCCGGCTCGACCGTGGTGACGAACGAACCATCCTCGAGCTGCACGGTAAACACCGGAAGCAGGGCCGCGCCGGAGCGTCGCGCCAGCGCCGGGGCGCCCTCGGCGATGGCAACCGTCTCGTCGAAGAACGGGACCATGACGGTTCGCTGCCCCTGGTTGCCGACGGTCACTGAGACCAAACGGTTCTCCCGCACGCGACGGGCCAGCTCACGCAGGGCCCCGATGGATTGCCCGGGATTCATCACCAGGCGCTCCGCCAGGTAGCGGCTCTCGACGCGCGTCCAGATCGGGTTGAGCACGCGCGCCCCGAAGCGGCTCGGAGAGAAGCCGTGGGTGAATCGGCTCAGGTGGCTGACGGCGAAACCGGCCCGATGGAAGGCGATCTTGGTCACCAGGTCGCTGAACGCCATCGGCGTCACCCACAGAATGCCGCCTTTGCCTGCCGCCAGTGCCCGCTCCACGTGGGCGCGCCCGTTGAGCTGAATGCGGGGCTCCCAACCGCCGGGGGCATAAGAACGCAGCGCGTACAGCCGCGAGCGATGGTAGTTCGCGGCCAGGGCTTCCACGAGCCGATCCGCCTGCTCCGCGTGCAGATGGCGGCGCAGCCGGCGTCCGATGTAGTCGCGTTGTCGCTCTCGGCGCTTGGGGCGCAAGCGCGCCGCCCCGCGCACGCCCGCGCGGCACAGCGGATCCCACCACCGCTCGGGCACACACCAGGCAACCATTGCGACGACCGGTAGGTAGGCGAGCAGGAAGGCATCGCGCGCCAGGAACGCCGGCGGCGCGTCCAGATCGAACCGGTTCTCCGCATCCTTGATGCGATCCCCCATCAGCGTACCCCGGACTTCCAGAATGCCACGATTCTCCCAACGGCGGCCGCCCGAGCCGCGCTACTCCTGCTCGTAGCCGAGAGCCTTCAGCCGCTCGACCAGCCCGGGGTCCATGATGACCTGCACGGCATCCTGCCGCTTGCGCCCCGCCGCAGCGAGCATGGTTTGCAGCTCGTTCTCCATCGTCGTCAGCCCATCGGGATTCAGCGTCGCGAGGTCGTGCTCCTCGTTTGGGTCTTGCCGCAGATCGAACAGCTGCGACGCGGTGTTGCGGCCGCTACGCGTGTTGATGAGCTTGAGCCCATCGCGTACCAACGCGTTGGACCACAGCTGCATCCCGTACTCGAGCTGCGTCAGGACCGGACGAGGCTGCTCTTCCTTGCCCTGCAGAATCGCCAGCACGCTGCGTCCCTCGAACTGCGGCTCGGCGGCAAGACCCGCAAGATCGAGCACCGTGGGTGCGACGTCGAGCAGTCGCACCGGGGTGGTCACGCGCGCCGGCGCGTGCACCCGGGTGGGCGCGTAGAGAAGAAATGGAACGCGCGTCACCGCCTCGTACAAGGAATACCCATGTTCCCATACGCCATGCTCGCCGAACTCCTCCCCGTGATCGCCGATGACGATGATGGCCGTCTCCTGGAGCCTGCGGCGTTGGAGCAGCCCACTGACAATCCGCGCCAACAGACTGTCCCCGTAAAGGAGCTTCTCGTCGTAGGCGGCGATCAGCGCCGCGGTCCTCTCGGCGCTCCAAGGCTCGGGCACGACGAAGGGTGCGACACCGGGAACGTAGGGGGGCTCCACGGCTGAGGCGGGTCTTCCTTTGGACGGCGCGCCGAAGCGACCGTCGAACGGCGCCGGGGAGACGTACGGCCGATGCGGGGCCAAGAAGTGCACGTACGCGAAGTAGGGTTGGTCAGGACGCTCATCGATCCAGTTGAGGAGGGCGTGCGGCAGGTCGGCGATACTGGCCCAGCCACTCGCCAGTGTCGGGTCCAGCACATCCAGCCGTTGCATCAGGGGCCTCAAGAATGCGAGGGGCCTCAGCCGCTGGCCGACCTGTCCGAGCACATGGCCAAGAACAGTCCCCAATGCAACGTTCCACCCATGGTCGTATACGAAGCGGTCCACGCCGCGGTCGTACCCAAACAACGGTGAGACGAACCCGTTCTGCGAGAAGACACCGGTGCGGTACCCCTGTGCTTTGAGCAGCATCGGCAGCGTGGTGAGTCCGTTGGGCAGACGCGCGGAGAGCGCGGTGACGCGGTGAGTCGCCGGGTAGACACCGGTGAACAGCGTGGCCACCGACGGCTTCGTCCAGGAGCTCTGTGCATAGGCGGTGAGGAAGACCACGCCCTCGCGAGCGATCTCTTCGAGCGTGGGCGTGGTCGGCCGCGCGTAACCAGACACCGACGTGTGATCGGCGCGTAGCGCGTCGAAGAGCACGATGAGAATGTCCGGCGAGTCCCCCCGAGTGCGCACTTCGCGCGCCGTCCGGCCGGGAGACCCGGAAGGCGCGCCGGGACCGAATGCACTCACGATGGATATGATGAGCGCCGTGAGCAGCAGCAGCCCGGCCGAAAGAAAGACCCCGCGGTCGTCCCAGTCCGGGAGCCAGCGCAGCAGTCCGATCACCGCGCCGGTCGCGACCAAAAGCGCGACGAGATCGAAGAGCAGCGAGTACGGGTCGGCGGCGGCGGGAAGATAGTGGATGTTGACGTGCCCACCGACGACGACGAGAAGTGACAACCCACAGAGCATGGCGAGGGGCCGTCGATGCACGGAACGGCCCGACGGCGGGGGCAGGAGCACACCGATCACCAGCCCCGCAAGCGACCAGACCACGGCGTAGAGCACCACGTTAACCAGCAGCGTGCTGCGGCGGAACACCATCGATGGGTGAAGCGCCCGGAACGTGGCTTCGGCGAGACCGGTCAGGGCGCCCACCACCACGCCCAGCGCCAATCCACCGAGGGCGGAGCGCAAACGGGTCACCGTCTCACCTGAGCTGGCATCGCCCCCGCAACATGATGCGAGCGACGCAGCGACGCAAGCGGCGGCAGCAAATCATCGGCAAAGCTTCCAAACCCGCGCGCTTCATGAAATGAGAACGGGGTCTGGAGTCGCATGATGCCCGCGCGTGTCGTTGTGATCGGTCTGGATGCGGCCGAGGCCACGTTGCTCGAACAGTGGGCGGACGAGGGCTTCCTGCCGACCCTTGCCCATCTGCGAAAGCATGGGGCGACCAGTCGCTTGGACAATTCCCTGGAGACGCTGCCGGGAGCGATCTGGCCGGAGCTGACCACCGGACGATCCGCGGGTAAGCTGGCGCTCTTCTACCACCCCGCTCAGCTACATACCGGCGAGGCACGGACGCGGCCGGTGACGGCCGACGACTATGACGCCAGCACGTTCTACTGGAACGTCGCCAGCCGCGCCGGGCGCCGCGTCGCGGTCATCGATCAGCCCCATGCGGTGGGCTTCGGCGGCCTCAACGGCATCCAGATCATCGAGTGGGGTCTGCACGACCGGCACTTCAACGTGGCGACGCAGCCTCCCGAGCTGCTCAAGGAAGTGCGGGCTCGCTATGGTGACCACCCGATCAACTCGTGCGACCACTTTCACGGCGGCACGATGGGCGGCTATCTCGGTCTCCTCGACGCCGCGATCGAAGGCGCACGGCGGAAGACCGCGTTGATCGTGGACGTGATGGCTCGCGAGGCGTGGGATCTGCTCGCTTGCGCCTTCGGCGAGTCGCATTGCGCCGGACACCACTTCTGGCGTTTCCGCGACCCGAGCCATCCGGCGCATCGGCCAGACGCGCCGCCGGAGCTGCGGACCGCCCTGCGCACCGTGTACCAGCAGCTCGATGCCGGCATCGCCGCGGTCATTGAAGCGGCTGGACCCGCGGCGCGCGTGATCGTGGTCGCCAGCCATGGGATGGGGCCGAAGATCGGTGGCCCGCAGCTGCTGCCCGAGGTTCTGCACCGACTCGGATTGGCAGACGGCAAGCCCTGGCATCAGCGCGTCGGCTTGCGCACTCCCTCATGGGTGCGCCGGGCCATCAAGCGCGCCTCGCCCGTTCCCATTCCCACGCGCCTACAGATGGGAACCGACTCGCGTTACGAGCAAGCTCTCGGGCCGCGGCGCCGGGTCGTTCCCCTATACAACAACCGTTGCGGTGCGATGCGACTCAATCTGGTGGGGCGCGAGCCCTTCGGCAGTGTTCAGCCAGGAGCCGAGGCGGAAGCGTTGCTCGCCGAGCTCCGCAACGAGCTGCTGTCCTTACGAGCTCCGGTCACAGGCGAACCGATCGTGAAGCGTGTGGTCACCGCCACCGAGGCGTTTGGCCCCGATCATCACCCGGATGTGCCCGACCTGATGATCGTGTTCCGTACGGACCTGGGTTTCCTGACGGCCTGTACGTCCGCTCGTGTGGGGCTCGTGCAGGTTCCCGTCAGCCCGGGACTTGATCCACGCAGCGGCGATCACTGGGTGCAATCGCGGCTGTGGGCGATCGGACCGGGTTGCCCGCAGGGCTCACGGTTGCGCGATGCAAACGTTCTCGACCTGGCACCGACGGTCCTTGAGCTGTTGGACGTCGATGTGCCCAGTTGGATCGACGGCCACCCGTTGCCCGACCTCATCGCCGCTCCCTCCGCGTTGCCGCGTGCGCTTGCGGGGACGGCGTAGTCGGCTACGAAGGCTGACGCATGCGTACGGCCCTGCGAGTGTTGTACGAGCGCCTGCGGAGGTTCTGGCACGAACGAGGAACGAAGGGGCACGGCTGGATTCGCGCCGAGGACGTGGCACACCCGGAGCCTTTGGATGACATCCGGCTCTTCGGTGTCGTCTCCGCCTGGTGCGAAGGCGACATCGTCTACTCAACCGTGAAGAACGCCTACGCCCAGGGCTGCGAAGCGGTCTTCCTGGTCGACAACGCCAGCCCCGACAACACGCGGCAGGAGGCGTCGGCAGCCGGCGCCCCGGTGGAGCGGTCGTTCGCAACGCGATTCTTCGACGAGATACTCCGCATTCGCATGGTAGTCGACGTGGTGGAGAGGCGCTCCGACGCGCTGGAAGTGCCGCATGTCTGGTGGCTGTTGCTCGACGCCGACGAGTTCCCCCACGGCCCCGCCGGGATGACGATTCGCGAGTATCTGGCGACCCTCGACCGTCGCTATCGCATCGTCGGCTCGCGCGTCTTCAATCACTACCCCGACCGCAAGCCGGCGATGCTTCCCGGCTTCCACCCCATCGAGTTCCAACCGCTGTGTGAAGAGCACCGGATTTTCAAGTGCGCACTCGGTCACTGGAAGCACCAGCTCTTGCGCTACGATCGTCACGGGCCGGGGGTTCGTCCGGCCGGCGGCATGCATGCGGCACGCTGCAAGGACGTCCTGATCGAGCCGCGCACACCGATCGTCATGCACCACTTTCCGTATCGTGACGAGCAGATCACGCGCCGGCGTCTCGAGCTGCTATGCTTGCCCGGGCGCGATGGAGTGTCCCGATCGTCGATCAACGACGGGTTTCTCCACGGCTCGAACGCCCTGCGCCGGTTCCGCTCGCTCGATGCGGTGTACGCGCAGCGGTGGGCGGAGGTTGACAATCTGCGCCGCGACCCGCAGTCAGTCGGTGTCCGCCCCGACTCGTGGTTCGAGATCGCCGACCCGGCCGAGCGCGGCTTCGCCCGCTGGTACAGCGAGGACGAGCTGGCGGCCGCGTGGCGTGCGTACCACAACGGCGTACCCCTGGGCACGCCCCGGCGGTCGTGCGGATCGGGCCTCCTCTCAGAGTAGCCAGGCGGACAGATCGCGTTCGATCAGGTCCTGCAGCCGGCGCACGTCGGCGGCGAACTGTTGGGCAAGCTGTCGGCGCAACGCCGGCGGGAGCGGATCGGCGCGCTGCAGATTGTGCTCGCGCCAGCGCTCGAGCTGCCGCACGACGCCCACCGGCAAGACGGCCTTGGCCGGCCGTTTCCATCGGCGACGCTCCAGTAGCCGGTCAACCAGCTTCGAGCGTGGCATGCCAGACTGATTGTGCCGGATCGAGTGGTCCACCGCGCCGGTGGTCGGGAGACCGAGCCATGCAAACAGCTGCGCCAACACCTCGGCCGGCCGATCGTCGAAGTGCTCCTGCAGCACGATGTGCACACGCTCACGGCCGAAGCGCTCGAGCAGCGGGCGTACCTGCTCGGTGTAGAATCCGGCTGCCGTGTAGTGCCAGATCGGCAACCAGTTCTGCGCGCGCCGCTGCGGCTCGGCCGCGAGCGCCTGCTCGAACGACTCCAGCGGCTCGTAGCCGCGACGGCGTTGGAACCAGTAGCTCGAGTGGGCCCGATCAACCGGATTCCGCAACATGACGATCAGGTGCGCGTCGGGACAATACTGCGCCAGCCGTTGTCGCGCCGTCGGGAGGTACATGTACATCGTGGAGGCCTCGCCGCGGTAGCGCGCACTCTCACTGCCGCGAAAGAGGGATTCGTAGGCATCCCGCGTGGTGATCACTTCCTGGTTGAAGGGAGCATCGCCGATCCCTTGAAAGCTCGGCGGGTGGCCTTCGAAGGCAAAGAAGTGCGGCTCCTTGTGCTTCGCCATGAAGATCGCCGGATGTTGGCCGAGATAGCGATACATGGAAGTGGTTCCACAGCGCATCGCTCCGACGATGATGAGGTTTGGCAGCATGATAAGGGAAGGGCGGGTGGTGAACAGCCGCAGCTGTCGGCCCGGCGGGACGCTCAATAGAGGATGCTGACGAACCGCGCGGTGCTCATCGCGCTCTGCACCGTCGTGCCCGGCGAGCAGGGCGCGCCATTGCATGTCCAGATACTCGAGGGAATCGCCTGCCGTGTGTGCGAATGACTGTCATTGCGCTCTTCATCGTGGTTCTCATGCGCCGTGTCAAGGTTCTTGAACCCGTGAACGAGTGCCCGCGACCGTCGCCGGTCAAGGCCAAGACCCTAGCACAGGCGGGCTCGGTCATGTCAATGGCGCCAGGCGCTTCCTTCACGCTGCCGGTCGGTGATAGCTATGGCGCGCCGAAGGAGAGAGCATGGATGATCGGGACGCCGTGCTGGCGGCCAACGCAGCGTTCTATCGCGCCTTCGAGAGCCTCGACCTGGCGCGCATGGAAGACGTCTGGCTGCGCGCGCCCTCCATCAAGTGCGTGCATCCCGGCTGGGGCCTACTTGTCGGCTGGGGGCCGATCATGGAGAGCTGGCAGCGCATCTTCGTCAGCACGCTGGCGATGCGCTTCACCCTGACGCACGTGCATGCGGAGGTCGCCGGCGATCTCGCCTGGGTCGTGTTGACAGAGAACATCGAGAGCCGCACCCACGAAGGCAAGGCCACCGGGCAGGTGCAGGCGACCAACCTGTTCCAGCGCGACCGTGGCCGGTGGCTCCTCGTGCACCATCACGGTTCTCCGGTGTACCCGCAGTTCGCGGGCACGGAGCCCGAACGGATGCACTGAGCGATGCGACTCGGACTCCTCGTCGGCGGCATGACCACCGCCCAGGCGCTCGGGGCGCTTGCCGCGGAGGCAGAGCACCTCGGCTTCGACTCGCTGTGGGCGGGCGATCACATCGCCTTTCCGGCGCCGATCCTCGACCCGCTGCAGATTCTCGCGTGCTGCGCGAGCCACACGCAGCGCGTGCGCCTCGGCACCTGTGTCTACCTGCTGCCCCTGCGTCATCCCACGGTGGTGGCGAAGATGGTGTCGTCGCTCGACTTCATCAGCGCCGGACGCGTGATCTTCGGCGTTGGCGTGGGCGGCGAGTTCCCGGTGGAGTTCCAAGCGAGCGGTGTGCCCGTGCGCGAGCGCGGCGGACGCACCGACGAAGCGATCACCCTGCTGCGGCGTCTCTGGCAGGGCGATGAAGTGGCACATGCCGGACGGTTCTTCCAGTTCAGCCCCGTGCGCCTGAAGCCGCCGCCTGTGCAAGCCGGCGGTCCGCCCATCTGGATCGGCGGGCGCTCGGACGCGGCCCTGCGTCGCGCCGCCCGGCTTGGTGACGGCTACGTCGGCTACCTCTTGAGCCCCGACGGCTTCCGCGAACGCATGGCACGGATCCGATCGCTGGCTGCAGAGCACGGGCGCGACGAGCGTGCGATCACCGCGGCGCTCATGACCTTCGCCGTCGTGGATCGCGACCGCAGCGTCGCGGTGCAACGCGCCGGCGCCATGCTCGGCGCCATGTACGGACGCTCCATGGAGAGCGCCGCGGAGCGCTACTGCGTCACCGGCACGCCCGACGAGTGCCGGCAGGCGGTGGACCGCTTCGCCGACGCCGGTGTCGAGCACCTGATCCTCACGCCGCTGGCCTACGGCGACGGCACGATCGAGCAGATCCGCGGGCTGGCCGCGGCGCTGGAGATGGAACGACGAGATCAGCTATAAGCGGAGCGGGGTGGACCATGGCAAACGCGATCGTGATCGAGAACCTGACCAAGCGTTTCGGCACGCGTGAGGCGGTCAAGAGCCTGACGCTTTCCATCGGCGTAGGAGAGATCTTCGGCATGCTGGGCCCCAACGGCTCCGGCAAGACGACATTGATCCGGATGCTCTGCGGTCTGCTGTCGCCGACGTCTGGGCGCGCCGTGGTGGGCGGCTACGACATCGCCCGTGAGCCCGAGCAGATCAAGCGCAGCATCGGCTACGTGTCGCAGCGGTTCAGTCTCTATCCCGACCTCACGGTGCGCGAGAACCTGAACTTCTTCAGCGACGTCTACGGCGTGCCCGCTTCCGAGGCGGCGGCACGCAAGAAGGATCTGGTCCACCTCTGCGGGCTCGAAGGCCGCGAAAACCAGGCCTCGGGCAACCTGTCCGGGGGCCTGAAGCAGCGGCTGGCGTTGGCTTGCTCCCTGCTGCACCGCCCGAAGATCCTCTTTCTCGACGAACCCACCGCCGGTGTCGATCCGGTGGCGCGCCGGATGCTCTGGGACCTGCTCTTTCGGCTGGCCCAAGAAGGCACGACGTTGTTCGTCACCACGCACTACATGGACGAGGCCGAACGCTGCACGCAGGCGGCCTACATCTACTACGGGAAGCTGCTGGTGAGCGGCGACCCGAACTCGATGAAGCGCGACGAGATCGCCGTCACCAACCGCCGCCTGGAGATCATCTGCCAGCCGCTGATGCCGGCGCTCGGCATCCTGCGCGACGCGCCGTACGTCGACGACGTGAGCGTGTTCGGCCAGGCGCTGCACATCCGCGTGAAGGACGTGCCTCCCGAGCCCGTCTCGGGCGATTCGTTTGCGTCGTTTTCCGCGGCTGCCCGGCGAGCCGTGGTGATGGACGTCCTGCGCAAGCGGCTGCTCGCAGCCAACATCGAGGTGATGACGATCCGCTCCGTCTACCCCAGCCTCGAGGACATCTTCGTCAGCCTCACGCGCAAGATGGATCAAAGCGCGGCGCTCGAATGAGGGCGCGGTTGACCCAATGACCCCCTAGTCGGGGCGGACGTCGGCGTAGCCGCACAGGGCGTCGATCAACCGGTCGACCTGCTCGCGCCCCTCGATGCTCCACTCGTTGTGATGCAGTGCACCGACTCCGCGCTGCACCAGATCCGCCACCGTCGCGGCGACGGCTTGCGGATTGAGCCCCACCTCGCGTGCCAGCGCGGTGAGCTCGATGGTCACCGGCAGCTCCCATTGATGATTCGCCCCGCGCCCCCGCTGCAGGCAGTGGGCGGCGATGCGCACGCGCCCGAGCCGCTGCGTTAGATCCTGGATCGGTTGGTTCGTCTGACTCAGCCGCCGCCCCTGGATGTTCATCATCCTGAAGACGATGTCGAGGTCATCCTGCACCATCATCGCGAACACGTCCCGCCCGATGGCCAGCAGGGTGGAGTCTTCGAGCGCTTCGGCCGTGGCGCTCCGCGGCGCGTCGCTGAGCAAAGAGAGCTCGCCGAAGAACTCCCCCGGCCCCAGCAGGGCCACTTCTTTCTCGTGTCCCTCGGTGCCGATCGTCAGCCGCACGCGGCCTGCCGCGACGACGAACATCTCGTGCCCCGGGTCGCCCTGGCGAAAGATCACCGAGCCTTTGGGCAGGTGGAACTCGTCGCGCTGCGCCGGGGTCGCCATGGCGTCTCTCCGTTCGGCCGGTCACGCCAGCTGCTTGCGGAAGCGCGCCAAGCTCAGAAGCGTGAAGCCGACCATGAACCCACCGAGCATAAGGAAGTCGCGCAGGTGATCCGCGATGCCAGTGCCCTTCAGCGTGAAGCCGCGCACGGCTTCCACGAAGTAGGTCATGGGCAGGCTCCAGGCGACGGGCTGCAACCAGCTGGGGATGGCTTCGATGGGAAACACGAATCCGGACATGAGCAGCGAGGGGACCATGACGAAGGTGGACATGAAGTTGGCCTGCAGCTGCGTCTCCGATACCGTCGAGATCAGCGCGCCCAACGCCAGCAACGCCAAGATGAACAGGACCGCCATCGCGCCCACCCCCAGCACCGAGCCGCGAAACGGCAGGGCGAAGAGCACTCGGGCCAGGAGCGTGACGACGACGAAGTCCAGTGCCCCGATGAGCCCGTACGGGATCATCTTGCCGGCAATGAGCGCGAAGCGCGAGATCGGCGTGACCAGCAGCTGCTCGAAGGTCGCCAGCTCCTTCTCGCGCACCAAGCCGGAGGACAGCGTCAGCACGACCAGCATGATGACGATGCCGATGGTGCCGGGCAGGAAGAAGTCTGAGTCACGCAAGTCGGGGTTGAAGAGAATCTGCTGGTCGATCCTGATCGGCGGCTTGCGCAGCGGTGGAGACGGGTGCTCCGGATCTTCGAACGTCAGCTGGTCCATGGTGTCGTCGCTGGTCAAGACGCGCGCCCCGAACATGCCGGCCTGGGCCAGTGTCGGCATGGTGCCGTCGACGAACAGCGCAAAGGACGTCTGCTCGCCGTTGGTTAGCCGCTCGGTGAACCCCTTGGGGATCACCAGGCCGAGCCGTGCTTGTCCCGTCTGCATCCAGTTGCGAATCGTCTGCTCCGCATCCACCTCCACGATGCTGAACTGCCCGTCCTTCACCAGCTGGTCCTTCACCGTCACACTGAAGAACGTCTTGTCCTGGTCCAGGACGGCGATCACCATATGATCGACCTTCAGGCGCAACGCGTAGCCGAACAGAATCAGCAGCAGCACCGGCAGGCCCAACACGAAGCCAACCAATTGCGGATCACGGCTGATGTGCACGAACTCCTTCCGGATCATGGCCCCGAGTGCCTTCATCCCTAGTTCTCCTCGCGCCGAAGCCGCTCCATGCCGGGACGGAGCTTACCAGACCAAGAACGAGAATCCATCATCAGCGGATGAGATACGACTTGTTGAAGATCTCGTCGGGCATTTGCGCGTTGTACTTCACCTCGCTCAGATCGATGCGTGACCAGTGGTTGTCCTGGACGTTGGTCATCGTCTGCTGCAGCGGGGTCCAGTTCCCGTCGACCTTCTCGAGCTTTTCGACGGTCCATACCTTCAGCAGCTTGCCGCTGTCGTCGAAGAACTGCGTTCGCAGGATCAGCAGGTCCGTCGGATCGATGGCGGTGATGGTCTTGCTGTACATCGCGTCGGCAGGCGTCTTGGGCACGCTTTCGACCAGCTTGCAGTGCCGGCCGCCGACGTCTTCCTCGCCGACGAAGCGATACGTGAAGGCGTCGAGCTCGGGTTGGACCATGTCGCCGACCGCGAACTCCGAGCCGAGGAACGGTTGCTTGCGGGTCTGGCCGCCGACCTGGATGCTGCGCTTGGAGGCCGGCACGTAGATATACTGTTCGTCGCGTCCGACGACCCGGTCGAAGAGCAGAAAGCGCGTATCCTTGAGATCCATGGGGGCGGTGACCTCCAGGTAGCTCGCGTCCACGTCCTTCAAGTGCTTATGGCTGAGCTCGAGATCGCGCACCCAACCACGGTCGGAGGAGAGCTTCCACTTGGCGACGAGCGGCACCTTCGGCGCGGCATCGAGCACCTTTTGCACCAGGTCGCGTGCGCCGTCCTGCGCGCGCACGGTGCTCGCGAGCCCCAGGATCAGCGCAACGAAGAGGGGTGCATACCGCATGTGCCGACGTTTCATACTACCTCCCACTGAACACAGGCTTTGAGGGTTACGGCCTATATCAGGCATCGACGGACGGCGCCATGCTGCGAACCGATGGACGGTCTTTTTCAGCGAGCCCGATTCACGACCCCGATTCACGAACGCCCCGCAGTGCCGCCGTCAAGCGCGACAGATCGGGCTCGCGCTCGAGTACGCCCACCACTGCCGCGAGCCTGTCCGCGGCGTCGGCGCGGAGCGCGCGCGTGGCGTTGCGACGGAACTTGTCCTGCACCTCCGTCGCCGTCAGCGGCCGCTCGGCGCTGCCGCGGTTGAGCGGTTCACGATGTTCCAGCACCCGCCCGTCACGCAGGCGCAGGCGCATCCAGCCGGGAAATCGGCGCGGGAAGTCGCTGTCCGGATCGTGGCGATAGACGACGCGCTGTGCCAGCGCCAGCACCGCGGGGTCGCGGATCGCTGCCGGCGTGAAGTCGTCGACGTCCACGTGCCCGCGGACGAGCATCGTGGCAACCGCATAGGGCAGGCTGAACTTGGCGTCGTAGTCCGTCTGCGGCGCTCGCTTGCTGGCTTCGGGCTCGCACACGACGGGGACTTGTCGCGCGGCGATGCAGCATTCCACCTGCTCGATCGCCTCCGGCACGATCGCGTGCACGGCACGCAGCGCCGCGGCGCAGTCGATGAAGGCGTGGTTGTAGTGGCAGCACGGGAAGGGCTTCAGACCGGTGTCGAGCAACTCCCAGCGGGTACCCAGCGCTACCGTGAGCCGCGACAGGTCCCAACCTTCGTCGCCGAGATGGCTGCGATACAGGCCGAAGCGGCCTTCGAAAACGCCGCGCGGTCCGGTAAAGCCGGCGGCCGCGAGGCGCGCCGCGACCAGCCCGCTGTGCGCCGCCCAGCCGGCGTGGATGCGCTTGGCCCACGTGCCGTCTGTGAGGAACTCCAGCGAGCCGGCGGCCTGACTGCCCGCCAAGCCCAACGCATCGGCCAGCTGCGCACGTGTGAGCCCAGCGACCTTGCCGGCCACCAACGCCGACGCGAAGGCACCGCAGATGCCGGTGGGATGGAAGCCGCGGTCGTGGAAGCCGCCGCGTGCCACGAGACCGATGCGCACGTTGGCTTCCATACCGAGCGCCACTGCCGTGAGCAGATCGCGTCCACTCGCGCCGGCTTCTTCGCAGACCGCGAGGGCGGCGGGCACAACACTGGCGCTGACGTGCACCACCGACTCGGTGTGGGTGTCGTCGTAATCCAGCCCATGCGCCAGCGTGCCGTTCACCAGCGCCGCCCACACTCCGGTGAGACGCGTCGGGAAGCCGATCGCGGTACACCCGGGTGCGCCACCCATTGCCTGCGCCGTGTCGAAGACTGCGTGCCCGAACTCCATGGGCGCGGCGGCAAGCGCCACGCCGAGGAGGTCCAGCAGGTGCAACTTGATCTTGTCGATCACCGCTGGGGGTACGGCGTCGAAGTGCAGCTCGTGCGCGAACGCCGCGAGGGTCTCGCTTGCCGAAGGCACGGCCAGGAGTGTCCTTGAATCGCTCCGGAATGCAAGCCAAGCGCGGTCCGCGCAGCGGATCTACCGATACCGCCCGCTGCGCAGCAACGCTCTCACCTCATCATGCGTGCCCAAGAATGACACGTAGAGGTCAGCTGATCGATCTTGGAAAACGAACCGCAGCCCCAAGTTGCCGCGACACTCGAAGAGCTTGCCGCCCAACTTGCGGATCCCCAGTCCGCCGTGACGGTGCGGTTGCCCAAACGCCTCGACCAGCTCGCATAACGCAAAGAGGCACTCGACCTTCTCGCTCCTTGGCAACTCGCGCAACCGCTTCAGCACCACCGGGTCGATCGACAGGAGTTTACCCAAGCAACCTCCTCAGCTGCTCGGGCGTGACGGTTGCGAGCTTCCGTGCACGTTTGAGTCGGCGGTACCGCGCGTCCGTCGCAGTCTCGAGGGTGCGCACGTGCTCAGGCGTCACCCCGTACTCCCGCTGCGCGTAGTCCGTGCTTTCCACCTCCACCTTGCGCAATGCGATGATGTCCGACCCGGCGATGATGCCGATGTCCTCCCCAGTGGCGGCGGCCGAAAGCCAGCGGCCCAGATTCCTCTTCGCCTCGGTAATCGTAAGGGTCTTCATAAGGCCCTTATACAGTCCCCAAAAGATCTGGGCAACAACGGCATACGCCCCGTAACCGGTCGGTACCGGGAAATCAGCGGGCGCGGGGACTGCGCCGGCTGTTGCGCCGGCTTGACAGTTCGGCCCTCTCCGACTATTCGCCGAGTCGCTGCTCGGAGGGAGTCCATGGATCAGGCGCGCCGCGAGTTCCGTAACGTCATCCGCTCGGAGAAGGTGGACGAGGCGCTGCCGGTCGATGCGTACCTCGGCGAGCTGGACGCGTTCATTGATGCGCACAACCCGTACCGCATCAACAAGGTCATCGCCGCGATCGGTGACGGGACGGCGTCGATGGACGTGGTGAAGCGCTACGCCAAGGAGCTCTACTACCTCGGCCTGTGGATGACGCCCGAGCTCGCGTTGCTGGTGGCCAACGCCCCGGATCGGTACGCACTGACACTCGACGACTCGGAGCACTACGCGCATTGGTGCCAGAACTTCGCCGACGAGACGGGCTTCCTGCGCGACCCGAACCACGTGCAGATGAAAGTCGATCACTGCCATCAGCTGGGCATCACCGACGACGAGCTGCGGTCGTACGCGCCGATGGCAGAGACCGTCGGCTCGGTCTATACGCTGCTCTACTACTGCCGCCGCTCGTATGAAGAGGGCTTGGCAGCCTTCGGCTACGCCCGCGAACGCGTCGCCGGGATGAGCGGCTACGCGCAAACCGTCTACACCGGCTTGGCGCGCCACTACGGCATCAAGGCGAAGAACTTCGAGGTGCACGCCTACGCCGAGACCGAGCACGGTGACAAGGCGCTGGAGCTGATGCGCAAGGTGGTGATCACCGCGGACCTGCAACGTCGCTGCCGGCAAGCCGTGCGGCACACCATTCTGACCAACGAGTGGCGTGCGCACGCGATGAATCGCTGGCTGGAGTAGTCACCTCGCCGTGTGGAACGTGGCACGGATACCTCCCTGGCTGGTGATCGCGCTGTCCGCGGCCTTGACGAGTGCGGCGGCGGCGACGACGCCCGTACCCACCAAGCTCTCGGCGGAAGATCAGAAGGCCATGGCCGAGTTGGCGCTCAAGTGGGCGGCCGACGGCGGGCTGCAGGACGTCAAGTTGATGAAGGACCCCTCGACCCTGGTCGTGGCGAACACCGGCTTGCCCGCCAAGGTCGTGCTCGAGGTGCCCGACCACAAGGTGGTGGTCGCGCCGCTGGTCCGCATCCAAGCGATGGCCGACAGTCGGGGCGACTTCCTCTACTTCCGCTTCGGGCGCTTCACCGGAACGCCACAACGGGCGAGCCTCTCCATCAGTCTCGTGTGGATGGTCTCCGAGCAAAGCCGCACGCCGTATCTCAGCGGTGGCGGCGCCACGCTCGATTTCGAGAAGCGCGACGGCAAGTGGGAGCTGCTTCCCGTGAGCAACCACTGGATGTCGTAAGCCGCGTGCGTGCGCCACGCGGCGCACGGCTACGGCTTCGCGATCAGCGGGCCGGCGACCTCCTTCACGTGGTTGGTCGCTTGGTCGATGGCCACGGCACGGACACCGGTGTACTCGCCCGGCGGATAGAAGACGAAGCCGCTTATCGGCAAGCCGGTCTTGAGTGTCTGGTCGCCGAAGTACAGCCCGTGCAGCTGGTCGATGATCTCCTGCTCGGTCTTGGTCTTCGATTCGTAGAAACCGCCGATCGCCCCAACGGCGATGCCGATGCCGGCGCCGACGGCTGCCCCTTTGCCGGCGCCGCCCGCGCCCCCTTGCGCCGCGCCGATGATCGCACCCGGGATGGCGCCCAGCAGACCGGTGAGCAGCGCGCCGCCCCCGGCCCCCTCCAGTCCGGCCGCCAGCGCCGTGGCGCCGCCGGCCTGTCGTGCGGCCTCGTCGACGCTCAGCGGCGCAATGCGATCGCCGGCCGCGTCGACGGCGAAGATGCGGTTGGCGGTGACCGTGTAGGTTGCGGTTTCGCCGCTCGACATGCCGACGCCCAGCGCCACCATGTCGCCGAAGTCTTTTCCGGTTGAGGCGGCGATGCGCAGCTCCGACGACACGGTCTCGGGCACCACCGCCCGTGGCGCCGTCACCGGCTTCTTGACGCACGACGCGGACAGCAGTGCGGCGATCACGAGCAAAACGTTTCCGGAATTTCGCATAGCGGTTCCTCCTGCTGGTGCCTTCTCATTGCGCCGGCTGCTCGGGGGGTTTGGGTCGAGGCGTGGGTGTCGAATGTGGACGCTTCGTGCTCGGCTTCTTCCTGGTGTGTTCAACGCGCCGGGTCGCCGAAGGTTGAGTGGTGCGATGCCGTGGGGCCCTTGAAGGCTTCGTCGCCGGGCGTTGCACCGGTGTGGGCGTGCGTGCCGGTCGAGCCAGCGGGCCCACCGGTGCCAAGGCCAGCGACGGTGGTGTCGCACCAGGTGTTGGTGCGGCCGCGGGTTCGACCAACCGCAGGTACTTTACATCGCCGGGAAACGCGTCGGTGGCGGTCCGTACGATGCCCGCATTGAGCGTGGACGACACGACCTGATGCTCTCCCTCCAACAGGGCAACATGATACGGGGTGTTGTCGCGCAAGTAGACCACTAGGTCACCGGTCTTTGGTTGATCGACGATACGGTACGCTGCGCCATTCAACAGATCCGCGGTCGTCTCGAATGAGACGTTCCAACCGGCGGAGTGAAGCATCTGCCAGACGAAGATGGTGTTGGCGAGGAAGTTCATGCCGCCTTCCGCGAACGAGCGGCGCATTTGGTCGACGTCCACACGATTGCTGAAGATGTGCGGCGGTGGTGGCGGGCCAAAAATGCGCCACCCCGCCCCGTCGGACGTGCCCATATCGAACGTCACGGCTTCCACCTGCGCGTTCGCATCGAAGCCGAGCGCCGACACCTGGCCGACGACTGTGTAGCGTACTTCGACCGCGAGCCTCCCGGCGTCGCTCGGACGCGGTGTCCCCACCTCGTAGCCGGCGATGAGCACCGCACGGTCCCACGCCGGCTCGAAGGTCCACGACACCAGCGGTGCGATGCCGCCCCAGCCGGCCAGCGTGACGCGCTGCCCGACGCCGTCGGCTTGGCAGAACTGCCGTACCACCGCTTGCGGCCCTGTCTCGACCGCCTCGGCAGGCAGCACCGAGAGCCGCAACGCTCCCAAGAGGAAGGCGGTGATTACGTGCGGTAAGCGAGCTTCCCTTCGTCCCGAGGTGCGGCGCGGCGCGAACCGGCGTGGCATAAGCAGTCGGGATTGTAGCCGCGCCGGATCGCGGCGAACAGGGGTGCTCTACCTTTCTGACCTTCCCCGAAACCGCGCTCCGCAGCTCGCTGACTCATCGGCTCGTGACCTTTCAATCCCGCTCGTTCCTCTGCGAGTCGGCTGGTGATACTGAGTGGGGCAGAATGCGCCGTGTGGAATGGGCACATCGGGTGGCTACTAGCGGCGTACTCGCGCTGCTGTTGCTGTCGTTGAATCTCTGCGCAGCCGCGGATGTGGTGCCGGACTGTAGCGGCGACTGCGGCGGTACCGCTGCAGTCGGTCTCAACGACATCCTGACCGGCGTCAACATCGTCCTCGGCGCGGGCCCGCTCGCTCAATGCCCGACGCTCGACACCGATGCGAACGGCGAAATTCACATCGATGAGCTGGTTCGAGCCGTTACTCAGCCCCCGATGGGGTGCCGTCTGGGTCCCCCGGACATCTCGGGTGTGTGGCGCGAGGAGCAGCTGACGCTCCAGTCGTCCAACTGCAATGCCGCGACGCGCGGCATCATCCTGAGTGCCCTGAGGAGCGAACCGCCGATGTGTGACATCCACGTGACCCAGAACGGCGCGAGCGTCCACACGCTGGATTGTGTGGGCGATACACTCGATGGGACGGTTGATGATTCAGGGACCGTACGCTTTTCGGTCCGGGAGACAGACACCGCTGATAACGGCTGCACCTTGCTGCTCAGCGGCGAGGTGGCGATCGACTTGAGTCGGAGCCCAACGACGGCCGAGTATAGCGTCGGGCTAGGGTTCTCCGGTCCGTGCAGCCCGTTCAGCAACTGCATGGCCGCGGTGCAGAGTCGCTGGACCAAACAATAGCGGCGTCTGCTGACCCACTCGAGCCCTCAGGTCTTCAGGTTGATGCCGCTCAACAGGCCCTGGTCTCCGGATGGGAAGCGCGTCACGGTGATCCGCGGGGCGAAGATCTCGATGCTGACCACTCCACTGGCTCTCGCCTGTTGCAATCGTTCCAGCAAGCCCGCGTCGATGTTCTTCCACACGACGATGAGCGGCGTCATTTGACCGATGTCCTCCGGCCGCAGATCGATGTCGTGGTAGTTCCAACCGTGGGCATAAACGGCAGCTCCCGCGATGTCGTCCGGGGGCCAGATGCGAAGGCGCGTGTTCGGCGGCAGCTGCTCGAACTCCCGGCTCACGGCGTCGTGATAGGCGAAGTACCATTTCGGCTCCCAGCGTTGCCAGAAATCTGCCGACAGCCACACGCGCCCGCCCGACACCAGGGCGACGGCCGCTACCGCCACGGCACAGATCCAATTTGCGGTCACACGCCGCGAACCCACACCGAGCCATCCGGTGCGCTGCAACGCCCCGGATACGGCCGCTGGCAGAGCGCTGATCAGTAGCGTCATCGGCAGGAACATCATCATCACCCGATGGCTCCAGCTGAAGTTCGTATCGCTGACGATGTTCGGCAACGCCCCCAGCAGGGCAGCGACGATCAGCATTCGACCCAGCGTGGAGAACACTCCAACGCCTACCCCGATGATCAGCAGCCCCAGGACCGGCCACGGCAAGGTCTGCGCACCTGGGTACGACCATGCTCCCGAGCCGAACTCCGCGTACTGGCTCGATCCCAGGCTGGCGAATACGTAGAGCGTCTTCCGCAAGAGACGTTGCAGATCGCCCACCTGCGCGTCCCAGAGATAGCTCCCCGGCGTGATCATGCCTCCCCATGAAAGGAGGTTGGGCAGCGCGACCACCGCGGCGCTGACGTAGACCCAGCCCAGGCGCCGCACGCGCTCGCGCCCGGCGAGAAACAACAGTGGGTACGCCGCCACGAGCCGCGCCGCGATGTAGGTGTACTGCAAGGCACCCACCAGAAAGCCCGCCCCGACCGCCCACCACCGGTACGCGGAACGCCGGCGCACCGCCAACAAGCACACGATCAGCAGGTATTGCTGCAGCAGGACCTCCATCCCCTGGCTGTTGCGGCTGAGGTAGAGCGCCGTCGGCATGGCGCTGACCATGGCCGCGGCGACCAGTGAACCGGGGAGAGGATGCACGGGTGCGGTGATGGTCGTCGCCACCAACAAGACGTGCCACAGCAAGCCGAGAATCCGCTCGGACAAGAGACTCGAGGTGGCGCGCCAGAGGAAGTACCAGCCCAGCGCGTTCCACCCCATGATCAACGCACAGGGCCGCTCACCGAACACGTAATACCACTTCCAGGTGCTTTGCTGGGACAGCACCGGGATGATGGCGAGCGTATCGTGCATGACCCCCGGCGGGGTCTCGCGGAACCGGTAGAGGCTGAGTCCGGCGACGACTGCCATGCATGCCAGCGCCAGCCTGCGCTCACGGCGCGGGCAGCGCACGAGCAGAATCAGCGGCACGCAGACGAGCAACGCGTAGAGGCCGAGCGCGGCGATGACGAACGGGCTGCGCAACTGATCGGCAACCGGCACCATGCGACACCATCACCCGACCGCTGCGCCAGTGGGTATCACAGCGGCGAGGTCACTTCAAAGTTTGCACCGCGGGCGGGTGTCGGCAGCGGCGCCACGGGTCAGGCGGATGGACCCGAGGTGCTTCACGTTGGCGCAAGCGTCGGCACCGCCGATGGCGGCACTCTTGCACGTTGGGAATGTAAAAGCGCATCGGCCCATCGGCCCGCCCTGGTCCTCGGCCAGCGGCTGGTTGCCGAGCCGGTAGACGATCACCGCATCGTGCACGGCTTCCAACGGCACGCTGGCTGCGAACGTTCCGTCCGTCGCCGTGAAGGTGACGTGCGTCGCCCGTGCGTCGATCCCGACCGTGTCCAGCACGGCGTGGAGACGGACCCCGCCGCCGCGGCGAGCCGGGATGAGGCTGCCGATGTCCTCGATCTGATGCGGCAGCGCCGCCAACTCATCAAACCCCAACTCGCGCGGCGCGCCGACCTCGCCCTCTATCCGTAACCGTGTCATGGACGCCGACACTACACGATCGACGGCCATCCTGCACGCCGGCGAGGTGTGGGTCATCGGCAACGAGGTCGTCGTCGATCCCGCCGTCCCGATCACCGAGATCGACGTCTCATGTGTTCGGTCCTCCGCGGGCGAACGCCCCAGCGGGTCACCCGCGGCGGCGCAACCGCATCTCGTATCGACGAGGCGTGCTATCGCCCCCGTCGGGCGGAGCGGCATTGTCTAGGCACGGAGCTGCGTCGAGAGAGCTCGTCGCGCAGCGACGGGAACGTCGATCAGCACGAAGTAGTCAGCCGGGTAGAGGTAGTCCTCACCGGACTCGTCGATGACGCGCAGATAGCCGTCCTTCGCGGCCGCAGCGTCTGGAAGAATCGGGTAGACCTTGCGCACCTCGAGATCGACGCAGTCGTCATTCCGTAGGCAGATTGCAAACCGCGCTCGTGCACGTCCCATGCGCTCAGTCCAACTACCGTTTGACCTTCATGCCCGCCCTACCAATCCCGCGGGCTTCGTACCAGTGAATCTCCGCACGTTGAACCCGCCCGCTCGCCAGACGAACTGTCGCAACGCCCTTCAGCTTGCGCCACTGTCCGGGACCAAACTGCTTCCGCAAAACTGCGTCGCGCCGCCGAACGGATCTGCCTCGGGCAACGACTTCGACATCGACAATTTGGCTGAGCAGCTCGAACGTCACGATTCACCGGATGGCGGCGGCGTATCACACGAACGGCTTGCCCGCCAAAGGGCGACCGACCGGGCTCTCTACGCCGCGGCGGTTTGGATGAGGACGAGCGTGTGACGCATCGGCGGTCCTGTCGGGAGGAGCGAAGCCGCTGCTCGCACGTAACCGAACGCCGACCCGGCGACGGATACGGCGCGCCACCAGTGCGCTGCGATAGGATGCCACCAGCTCGGTATGCTAGAGGAGAATACCGCAACCATGCGGAACCAAGCATGAGCAAGCAATCCGGGCGCGGGAAGCCTACGAAGCGTGGCGTCATCTACCAGGATTGGATGAACGACAGCGACGCGCTTATGTGGCACATCGAGCGCGATCCGTTGCTGCGCTCGACGGTGTTGAGCGTGTGGGTGCTCGATCGCGCTCCCGATCGGGCTGGTCTCGCCGCCACGCTCGAACGCACCATGCGCCACGTGCCGCGACTGCGCCAGCGCGTCGTCGAAGATCCGTTGGGTGTGGCGCTGCCGCGTTGGGAGATCGACCCGCACTTCGACCTCGCCTATCACGTCCGGCGCGTCCGCGTACCTGGTGCCGGGACCCTTCGCGACCTCCTCGACATGGCTGCGCCGGTGGCGATGCAGGCGTTCGACAGGGACCGGCCGCTCTGGGAGCTATACGACGTCGAGGGGCTCGACGAAGGACGCTTCGGCGTGATCCTCAAGATCCACCACGCGATGAGCGACGGAGTGGGTATGGTGCGGATGACCGAGGGGCTGGTCGAGCGGTCGCGCGGCGAGCGACGCCACGCTGCCGCGTCGCGCTCGCGGTCCATGAGCTCGGTGGTACCCGCCGCGTGGACGCACCAGCCATCCGGGGAGATCGCGCACCTCGGTGAGGCGATGCGCCATCGCCTCGGCATCGCTTTGGAGCGCGCGCGCCGGGGCGCGGCGGCGTTCGGCCGCGGCATCACGCATTTCGCCGGACATCCGATCGCCGGCGCCGCGGAAGTCGTGGAGACGCTCGAATCCGTGGCGCAGTTGGTGCGGCCGGTCTCCGAGCCGCTCAGCCCGCTCTGGCGGGCGCGTTCGCTCGGCGTGCACCTCGAAGTGATGGAGGTGCCGTTCGAGGCGATGAAACGCGCCGCGCACGCCGCCGGCGGCACACTGAACGACGTGTTCGTCGCGGCCGTTGCCGGCGGCCTGTCGCGCTATCACCGGGCGCGGCACAAGCAGATCGCGGCGCTGCGCATGAGCATGCCGATCAATATCCGCAGCCGCGACGACAAGGGCGCCGTCGCCGGCAACCAGTTCGTGCCCGCCCGCTTTTCCGTACCGATGAACATCGGCAAGCCGCGTCAACGGTTGCAGGCAATCGGCGCCCTGGTCCGCGGGCAGCGCAACCAACCGGCGCTCGGGTGGACCGAGGAGATTACCGCCGCCATCAATCTACTGGGTGAGGCGGCCGCCACGCGGGTCACCGGCGCCATGATGAAGGCGGTCGACTTCGTCACCAGCAACGTGCCCGGGCCGCCCTTTCCGGTTTACATGAGTGGCGCGCGGATCGAACGCATGTTTCCCTTCGGCCCGCCCGCCGGCGCGGCGGTCAACATCACGTTGTTCAGTTACGACGGCGTGGCCCAGATCGGCGTCCGCACTGATCCCGCCGCGGTGCCAGATGTAAGCCGCCTCATGACCGATCTACGCGCCGGCTTCGACGAGGTACTGGCGATCAGCTGAGGCCACGTGGTCGTCGCAGCCGTCCGATCGCGTGCTTCAGACTGGCCGATTGCGGAATCATCCCGGGCGGAGCGCGCAGTTTCCTCGGCGCTGGCGGACATGCTATGCGGCCGCAGAGCGTGTGTCCGTAGGAGGTCCCTCAATGCCGTGGCTGTTTCTCTTCGTCACTCTCGTCGGCGCATGGCTGACGTACAACGCCTACCGCCCGACCTATGCACCGTCGCGGCGCGCGGCGGTGAGCTTCTTCGCCGGGTGGTTGACGACCGAGCTGGCGTTGCATCACATCGTCTGGCAAGCGTTGGCGACGCTGCTCTTCACGTCGGCCGGTGCGCTGCGCAGCTGGCCGGGCAAGCTCGGGCTGCTCATCAGCTTCGGTTCGTGGATCGGCATGTGGCGCTGCTACTGGCGGGCACGCGACGCGGAAGCAGTGGTCGAACGCGCCTTGCGTATCGGCTTGGGTGACGACTATCGCGACAGGATACTCCCCGAGGTGCGCGCACAACTCTCCCCGGCGGTCGACTGGAAGCAGATCGCATTGCCGTTCCCAATGCGGCATCCCGAAGTCGAACGCCGGCGCGACATCCAGTACACGCGCGTTGCCGGCTTGAACCTCAAGCTCGACATCTATCGCCCGCGCTCGCATCCGACCGGGTGCCCGACGCTGCTGCAGATCCACGGCGGCGGTTGGGTGATCGGCAGCAAGAACGAGCAGGGCATTCCGCTGATGCTGCAGATGGCGTCGCGCGGTTGGGTATGCGTCAGCGTCGACTACCGGTTGAGCCCGCACGCGACATTTCCGGAACACCTGATCGACCTCAAACGCGCGCTGCAATGGATCCGCACCCACGGCGCCGAGTACGGCGCGAACCCGGACTTCATCGTCGTCACCGGCGGGTCGGCCGGCGGGCACCTGTGCTCGCTGGTCGCCTTGACGGCGAACGAGCCCGAGTACCAGCCCGGCTTCGAGGACGCCGACACGTCGGTCCAGGGATGCGTCGCCTTCTACGGCGTCTACGATTTCACCGACCGCCACCGCCTGCACCACCACGACGGCTTGGCGAAGTTGCTGGAGCAGAAGGTGATGAAGGCAGCCCTCTACGAAGCCACCGACGCCTACGAGAAGGCATCACCGATGAGCCGAGTCCACGCCGGAGCGCCGCCGTTCTTCGTAATCTACGGCGACCGCGACACGCTCGCGCCGGTGGGCGAGGCGCGTCGTTTCTGCGAAGCGCTACGCCTCGCCTCGAGCCACCCGGTCGTCTATGCCGAGATTCCCGGCGCGCAGCATGCCTTCGAGATCTTTCCGTCGTTGCGCACGACCTTCGTCGTCCACGGCGTGGAGCGTTTCCTCGCCTACGCCTACAGCCAACACCTGCTGGCCCGACGGCACCCGGCGGAGCAGAAACCGGAGCTGGCTGTAGCCGGGTGATCGCAGTGCACGTCACGGCGAGCTGAGTGTCCCCCCCACGCGCAAAGATCTTCTACGGTTGGTACGTCCTCGCCGCGTGCGTCGTCATCGAGCTGTTCGGGCTCGGTTTCGGCGTCTTCGCGATCACCACCGTCTACCCGTTCATCATCGACACCTTCCCGCAGTGGTCGCGCACCATCGTGTTCATGCCGACCTCGATCATCATCATCACGGTCGGCGTCATGGGCCCGATCACCGGCATCCTGATCGACCGCTATCCGATCCGCTATGTGTTCATCGCCGGCATCATCGTGCAGTCCGTTGCCCTGTACTGGTTCTCGAAAGTCCAGACCCCGGCGCAATACCTCACGGTATCGGTGTTCGTCGGGCTCGGCATGTCGAGCGTCACCATCCTCCCGAATCAGGTGCTGGTGTCGCGCTGGTTTCACGAGCGCGTCGGGTTGGTGAACGGCATCGTCCTGGCCGCGACCGCGCTCGGCGCCGCGATCGCCCCGGCGCTGATCACGCGAATCATCGAAGTGAGCGATTGGCGTACGGCGTTTGCGTGGATGAGCCTGCTCGCTTTCGCGCCGCCGCTGCTCGTCGTGCTCACCATCATCCGTGACAGCCCTGCCACGATGGGTCTGGAGGCGCACGGTGCGCTGAGCCCCGCGGCCGCCAGGGCGGCGCGGGCCACCGACTGGACGTTGCGACGCGCCGCGCGCGCGCCGACGTTCTGGATCTTCGGTGCCGCCGTGTTTCTTGGCGGCATGCCGTGTTACTCGTACAACAAGCACATCCTGGTGTTCTTGAAGGAGCTGGGATACGCGCCCGTGCAGGCTGCCGACTACAAGAGCCTGTTCTTCCTGGTGTCCGCCTGCTCGCGCGTCAGCTTCGGCTGGATGTGCGATCACTTCGACAAGCGCAACATGGTCCTCGTACACTTCATGCTGATCGCTTTGGGGTATCCGTTGTTGCTACTCGTGCCCGACCATCGCGAGCTGTTGGTGCCGTGCTTGTGTATCGTCGGCATCGGCTACGGCGGCCTGCTGCCGTCGATGGCCATCATGTCGGTGCACTACTTCGGGCGCGCCCATCTCGGCAAGATTCTCGGCGTCTACAAGATCTCGTACGACATCGCGGCAGCGAGCGCGCCGCTGTTCACGGCGTACCTGTTCGACCTGTACCACAGCTACTTTGTGCCGGACGCGTGGCTGACCGTTTTCGCCTGGCTTGGCGTGTCGCTGGTTGCCTTCGGCCTGAGGCACAGCCTGGCGCCGCGGCCGGCCATCGGTGTGGCCGAGGCGTCGTCGGGAGCGGCGTGACGCCAGACCGGCGACCGAAGCGAACACGACATGACCGCCGCCGCCATCGCGCTGGTGCTGTTGTCCGCGCTGCTGCACGCGACATGGAACTTCTTCAGCAAGGGGAGCCGCGATCGCTGGGCGTTCTTCCTGGCGCAGGGCGTCTTGAACGTGGTGTTCTACGCGCCGGTGTTCCTATGGCTGTGGCCGCGCACCGGCATCGACGCATGGGGATGGATGTGGATCGTAGCCTCGGCCGGCACCCACGCGGCGTATGCCTTCTACCTGCTGAAGTCTTACGACGCCGGCGACTTATCGGTTGCCTACCCGTTGAGCCGGACGGCGCCCCTGCTGTTGGTAGTATGGGATGTCGCGACGACGCACGGCCAGCTGAGCGCCGGCGGCGTCTTCGGCGCCATGCTCGCCGGCGCCGGAGCGCTGACGCTGCAACTTCCCGCGCTGCGGGCGCGCGGCGGTCGGGCAGTCCTCGGCGACCACGTGACCCGCTACGCGCTGACCACGGCGCTGTTCGTCGCCGTCTTCACTATCGTCGACAAGCAAGGCGTCGCCCGCGTCCACCCGTTCGTCTACCTGTATCTGATCAGCGCCGGCGAGTTCTCGCTCATTGCCGTGAGCCTCGGTCGCAACGCCGTGGGACGCGCTACCACGGAGGTCCGCAACAACAGCCGCGCGGTGTTGTTCACCGCGATCGTCGGTCCAATCTCCTACCTGCTGATCTTGTGGGTGCTGGCGGCGTCACCCACGAGCTACGTGCTCGGGTTGCGGCAGACCAGCATCGTCTTCGGGGTCCTGCTCGGCCGCTTCTGTCTCGGCGAACAAGAGACCGGCTACCGGCTCGCGGGAGCAGGCATCATCGCCACGGGCAGCCTGTTGATTGCTGCCACGGGGTGAAGCCGCCCTCAGCCTTCGCCCATTCACTCGTCGCGCAGCAGGTTGAGCGCGGCGCCCGCCTTGAACCACTCGATCTGCTCGGCGCTGAAGCTGTGCCGGCACTGGATGGCGTCGTCCGTACCGTCGGCGTGATGCAGGATGACCTTCACCGGCTTGCCCGGCGCGAGGCTCTTGAGGCCGACGAGGCTGACGCGATCGGTCTCCCGCACCTTGTCGTAGTCGGCTGCATTCTCGAAGACGAGGGGCAGCATGCCTTGCTTCTTCAAGTTGGTCTCGTGGATGCGCGCGAAGCTGCGCGCAATCACAGCTTTGGCGCCGAGGTAGCGCGGCTCCATCGCCGCGTGCTCGCGGCTCGATCCTTCACCGTAGTTCTCGTCGCCGATCGCCACCCATCCCAAACGCTCGACCTTGTAGCGGCGCGCGATCTTCGGAAACGGCACGCCGGTTTCGCCGGACAGCACGTCACGTCCCTTGCCCGCCTCGCCGCCGAACGCGTTGATGGCGCCGGTGAACATGTTGTCGCTGATCTTGTCGAGGTGCCCGCGATACTTGAGCCATGGACCTGCCGGCGAGATGTGGTCCGTGGTGCACTTGCCTTTGGCTTTGACGAGAATCGCCAATCGCTCGTAGTCCTTGCCGTCCCAAGCCGCAAACGGTTGCAGCAACTGCAAGCGCTCGCTGTCAGGCTTCACCTTCACCTCGACGCCGCTGCCGTCTGCAGGCGGCTCGACGAAACCGGAGGTGCCAGCCGCGAACCCATTGGCGGGGAGCTCCGGGGCTTCGGGCGGCGTGAGTCGGACCGGCTCACCGTGGGCGCCTGGCAGCGTGTCGGTGAGCGGGTTGAAGTCGAGACGCCCGGCGAGCGCCAGTGCGGTGACGATCTCGGGGCTGCCGATGAACGCCAGGGTCTCCGGGTTCGAGTCGTTGCGTGCAGGGAAGTTGCGGTTGAAGGACGTCACGATGGTGTTGCGCTCGCCCTTCTTGATGTCGTCGCGCTGCCACTGCCCGATGCACGGCCCGC
>CAZCGA010000016.1:0-23206 GCA_964498075.1 uncultured Binatia bacterium (SeqCode)
CCGCGCAACAGGCGACGACCACCGCCACGGGCAACAAGCTGATCGGCAAGTGCGTCCGCGCGGCGGTAGACGCCGACACGACCGTCCGCATCCGCATGCTGCAGTGATTTGGAGAACGGGCCCGTGGCCGACCTGCTCGAACAAGGCACCACGTGGCTGGACGGAATGCGGCAGGCGCATCTGTCCCGGCTGGTGACCTACGAGCGCGGCGTCGTGCTGCGGACGGTCCGCTCGCTGCAGTTTCCCGAGGGCACTGTCGAGCTGAACACTACGTTGTTGCTGGTGCCCGGCATCGGGGAGGTCAGCTCGGACGGGTCAGCCTCGGGCGCGCCGGCGGTGCACCGCACGCTGGCGTGCGCGACCATCGGCGGCCGCCGCGTCGGTGACTGCCGAAACCTCGGGAAGCCATAGGCCCACAGCACGTGCAGGACCGACCGACATATCGTGAGCTGCTGGAAGCCGTCAGGCACTTCCTGGAGCACGACGCCGTGCCGGCGCTCGAGGGTCCGAAGAAGTTCCATGCACGGGTTGCGGCCAACGTGCTGGCGATCGTGCAGCGCGAGCTGGAGTGCGAGGCGGCGCAGCTGGAGGGGGAGTGGCGCCGTCTCGACGCTGTGCTCGGGGCCGCCGGGGCGATGCCGGCGGACCGCGCCGCGCTCCGCCGCCGCGTGCGCGAGCGCACCGTCCAGCTGTGCGAACGGATCCAGCGCGGCGACGCGGACGCCGGCCCTTGGCGCGCCGCCGTCGTCGCGCACGTGCGCCAGACCGTGGTTGACAAGCTCACGGTGGCCAACCCCAAGTACATCGAGGCGGATCGCGGCTCAGGTGTGGGCACGCCAAGCGAGCCGGACCGTTGACCTGCGTTCATCGCGATCCTCGGGTCGTGCACCTCTGGGAGGGGGCGCTGCCTCCGGCACACGTTGCATTCCCAGTTGACGTGGTTCATGAAAATGAGTCAAAGTGCTGGCAGATTCACTCCGCCAGAGGAGGGCTCGTGCGATGAAGAGGCTGCGCGAGATTATGCGGGAAGGATTTCTGTTCGCGGTCCGGCGCGACGCGACGGTGACCGAAGCGGTTCGAACCATGGGCGAGAAGAACGTCGGTATCGTCGTGGTCCTGGAAGAAGCGCGCTTGATCGGCGTCTTCTCCGAGCGCGACGTGGTGCGGCGGGTGATCAACAAGGGCCTCGACCCGACGCGCACCACCGTCGAGCAGGTCATGACCAGAGATCTGGTCGTCGCTGATGAGAACGAGGACTACCAGACCGCCATGCGCACCATGGATCAGAAAAACATCCGCCACCTGCCGGTGGTGCGCGGCAGTCAGGTCGTCTCCATGCTCTCCATCCGCGATCTCATGCGCGTCGACATGGCGCGCATGGGCGAGGAGCTGCGCTTCTTGAACGAGTACCTGTACACCGTGCCGCCCGAGGTCGAGCCGCGCGGGCGCACGTGAATGAGACGACAGACTGTAGACGATAGACAACAGACTGCGGACGACAGACTTTAGACTGACGAGTTGCGCCGTCGGTACTCGGTCTACGCTGCCTTGACCTGCCCGGCGGGACTGACCGCCGCGTACTGCTGGAAGAGATTCCCCCACGGCGTGGCGCTCAGCCAGCTCTCGAAGGTGCGGCGGTCGCGCAACGGCCAGCGGAAGTAGTCGTGGTAGGCTTCCGAGCCGAGGATGAAGACGTTCACCAGCGGTGTCCGGAAGAAGAAGTTCTGCATGCGCTTCAACGGGCTGAACCACAGCAGGTGGCCCACCCGGCTGGCGAGGTTGTCGCCGACCTGGAAATGCCAGTTCTCCTGTGAGACATCGTGGCCGACCAGCTCGATGTCCTCCGGCTTGCCGACACCGAGCCCGGCTTGGTGCGCCAAGTTGATGTACTTGATGCTCATCGGGTCGAAGCCCATCATCTTCGCTGCCACCGCGTCGATGGCCACCTGGTCCGCGCTGGCCAGGATCAGGTTCTTGATCACCGGAAACATCGTGCGCGGCCCCGGCCCATTGCCACAGGTGGTGCCGTCCATCACCGCAAACAGCCCCGAGTGGATCTCCTTCTGAATCGCCAGCAGATCGACGAGAGTCTCGTGGATCCAGCTGTGCGTGTAGTGGCGCAGCGTATTGAGCAGGCCGCCGAAGGCGTTCTTCATGGCGCCGGTGGTCGTCGTGTAGATGTGGCACTTCACGGTGGGGAGGTGCACGACGTTCTTGCCGAAGAAGTAGTCGGGCACCTGGATGCCGCCGTGGTCGCGGAAGATCCAGTCGAGCACCAGCATCTTCGCCTTCGGCTGGTAGGTGACCCACTTCATGTCGGCGTCCTTGAAGTTGTAGAGCACCGGGATGTCGTAGCGGCGGAAGATCGGGACGTACTTGTTCAGGTCCTCCCCTTTGAAGGCGTCGGTGACCACGGTCTTGTTCTGCACGCACACCAGGTCGCGATAGCCGTGATTGCGCAGCGCGCGGGTTGTGCCTTCGAGCTGCCACGGCGTGGTGTTGGCGCCGGGGAAAGGAAAATGCCAGGAGATGTTGTCCTTGAGGATCGTCGTGCTGGACTTGCTGAGCGCCCCTTCGAGCTCCGCCAGCTCCATCACGCGTTGATAGTCATCGAGCACGGTCTGGGGCTGCGTCTGCAGCACTGCCACCTTGGGCTTCGCCATCCGAGCACCTCCAGCTGCGGGATCTTAGCATGGTGTCGAGAGCCGGCAACCGGAACGATTTGACACACAGCCGGCCGTTACCTAGCGTAAAAGTGCAGCCCACATCGATAGCGGCGAAACCCGATGAAACACCCGGATACGAAGACCGCCGCGCTACCCGACTGTCGCCGCGCGCCCCGCCGCCGCCGGGCCGCGTGGCGGGCGTGCTGGTGCGTGTGCAGTCTTGTCCTCGCGGTCGTGGCCGCCGCCGCGCTGGGTGTGACTCCAGAACAGTTGATCGCTGCGCTGTTCGGTGATGCGACGGAGGCGGGCGACGGGGACGTGAACGGTGACCGCCGCGTCAGCGCCGCCGACCTCGTCACGCTGAGCATTCCGACCCCGGTTGGTCAGCTGTACGGCGGCAGCCTGACCGCGCTGATCGCGCACTCGGTCGACGACACGCTCATCTACCAAGTGACCACTTCCACCACCGCCCCCGTAACCGAGACGGCAAAGGTGATCCGCTCGGACCCCGACGGGACCTTCGTCGTCGATGTGACCCAGGCTGCACCGAGCAAGAAGCACGAGCAGCAGGCGTACCAGCTCAGCGACGCGGAATTCCTGTTCACCGGGTTAACCACGCTCGGCGGCGGAGTTGGCACTCAGTTCGGGATTATTACGTGCAACCCGCCGCTCATCCGGCTGGCTCGTCCCTTGGTCGCCTGGGCCGGGGCGACCACGATGTCCAAGTGCACGCTGCGCGCTTTGGGCGGTGCCTTCCTGGGCGAGTTCACGCTGAGAGAGACCTTTACCGCGATTCAAGTGCTCGACAGCTTCACGGTCGCAGCGGGGACCTACGCCGCGGTTATTCAGATCATGGGAACCCGTTCCTTGGGGTCGGAGACCGACGAGATCTACATCTCCCCCGGGGTGGGAGTGATTCTGCAGCTCGCGACGACCGGTGGACAGACCACCAGACGCGAGCTGACCGACGGAACCGTGGGCGGACGATCGGTGCGGCCGTGAGCCCGCGCGCAGTTTGACACACCGGCGGTCGTTCCCTAGAACTGCTGCCCGCATCACGGAGAACCAACCTGATGAAACGCCCCGCGAACGGTGAGACTGCAGGCGAACACCTTGTCCTTGGCCGCGGGGCCGGTGGTGCCCTGGCGGTGCTCTTGTGCTGCTTCTGCGCCGTCGTCGTGGTGCTGGATGCGGCTGCCGACGGTGTGAGCCCGTTGGAGTTGGTGGCGGCACTGTTCGGCGACGCGCCGGCAACCGACGAATTGGACACGAACCGCGACGACCGGCTCAGCGCTCCCGACCTCGTGGCGCTGCAGTTCACGCCGACGCCGACCGCGACGCCGACCGCGACCCCGACCCCGACACCATCGCCAACCCCAGAGGGGTTGGTGTTCGCCGGCAGCGTCGCCGATCTGATCCCCCACGCGGTTGACGACAACCTCGTCTATCAAGTCACCAGCTCCAGTGCTCCGTCCGCGACCGAAACGGCACGAGTCATCCGCTCAGACGCTCAAGGGAACTTCGTGGTCGACGAGCAGGGTACATCGCACAAGCAGCAGTTCTATGTCGTGAACGAGACGCAATTCTTGTACACGGGCACCACTGACATCGGCAGGGCCACGCAGACGACGTGCACCCCGCCGCTGGTGCGGCTTTCGACCCCCCTTTTCGCGGGGCAAAGCTTGTCTACTGCCTCGAGGTGCAGGAACTTTTTCAACGGCCTATTCGTCGGCACAATCGAACTGACGGAGACCTTCACGCCGATTGAAGTGCTCGACAGCTTCACGGTTGCCGCTGGTACCTACTCGGGTGTCATCCACCTCAGCGGGCTCAGGTCCTCTAGCCCGGGACAACCAGAGGCTGACGAGATCTACCTCGCTCCCGGGATCGGAGTGATTCTGCAGTTGGAGACCACGGGTGGGCAAACCACCCGGCGCGAGTTGATCGACGGCACCGTCGGTGGTCAGTCGGTGCGGCAGTGAGCGCGCGCCAGCACCCTGCGCTCTTGGGTGCGCTCGCTGCCGTCCTCGGCGTCGTGTCGGCTGCCTGCGTGCACGCCGCCGATGCGCCGCCAATCACGCTGCATGGGGAGGTGCAGTACGAGACCTTCGGCTACCCGGACAGCGAGAGCCAGTCACCTGGCTGGGAGAACTTCTTCGCCGCGCTTGTGCGTGGCAACGGCGCCGTGAGCTCGGCGCTCACGTACCAGTTCGAAGCGAAGGCGGTCGCCGATGACGTCGGGTTCACCGCCGGCGGATACTCATGGCGCAACGCCAGCCGGCGACGGCCCTACCTGTCGTTGATCACCGCGGTCGTCGACTTCCGCCCGTTGGACGAGCTGCGCGTCAGCGTCGGCAAGCAGATCGTCAACTGGAGCTTGTTCGACGAGCTGCAACCGGCGAATCTCATGACCCCGCGCGACGAGTCCGACGTGTTCCGACGCACCGAGCTGGGTGTGCCCGGCGTCGCGGTGCGCTACGGCCTCGGCAACTGGTCTCTTGATCTGATGGTGGTGCCGCTGGCGTTCACGCCGTCGCGTCTGCCGCAGGGGCGATGGAACATCATTCAGGGCGGGGTGGACGAGCGCCAGGAGCAGACTCCCGTCCGGCTCAATGAGACGCAGGCCGGGGGACGCCTCGGCGCGCGCATCGGTCAGCTCGAAGCGAGTATCATCGGCTACGTTGGACGCGACGGCGAGGCCATCTTCGTTCCGCGCCTCATCTTCGTCGGCGGCGACCAGGTGTTCCGGCTCGAAATCACCGACCGCTACCCGCGGCTGCGCGCCGGCGGCGCCACGGCATCATATCCGCTGGGCGAGCACATGATCCTGCGCAGCGAGGTCGTGCATTTCTCGAGCCCCGACCTCAACCGCGACGACTTCCTGCACAGCATCGCCGGAGTCGAGTACGCCCTCGACGACTGGCGGGTCATCCTCAACTACCTGCGCGACGATCGGACGTCGAAAGCCGCCGAAGAGGTGACCAGCACGGGCGAGGAGCGCTTCTTCCGGAGCTTCCTGTTCGGCGAGCTGCGCTACGATGCGGGACGGGCGCTGCGGGCCCGGTTTCGCGCCGGCTACGACATGACCGACGAGTTCATGCTCCTGCAGCCGGAGATTTCCTACCGCGTATGGAGCGGGCTGACCGCCGTGCTCTTCGCCGAAATCATCGACGCGCACCGCCCCTCGTACTTCGACAACATCCGTCACGAGGACCGTGTGGGGACGCGGCTGGAGTACCACCTCTAGATGGCGCCGCCGACGTCCGCCGACCAGACCATTCTCCTCACCGGCGTCACCGGGTTTCTCGGCCGGCACATCCTTTGGAGCCTGTTGCGCCGTCCGGACGTGCGCGCCGTGTACTGTCTGATGCGGCCAGATGCGTCCAGCGGAGTTGAGCGGCGGTTGCGGAGGCTGCTGGGGCCCGACGTCGGGTCGCTACCTGCGGATGCACCGGGCCGCTGTCACGCCGTCGTCGGCGACGTCGTTGACGAGGACGTCTGCGCCGATCGCGCTGTGCGCCAGCGCTTGCTCGGCGAGGTCGATCGGGTCATTCACTGCGCCGCCACCGTGAAGTTCGACACGCCGCTGGCCGAGGCGCGCCGCATCAACGTGGGCGGCACGCGCAACGTCCTCGGGTTCGCGAATGAGCTGCACGCCCGTGGCCGATTGCGGCGCGTCGACCACTTCAGCACCGCCTACGTCGCGGGCAGGCGCAGCGGCCTGATGTCCGAGCAGCAGCTCGCGGCCACGCAGTTCAACAACACCTATGAACAGACGAAGTGGGAGGCCGAGGCGCTGGTCCGCCAGACCCAGCAGGCGCTGCCCATCACGATCTTCCGCCCGAGCATTGTCGTCGGCGACTCGAAGACCGGCTACACGTCGAACTTCAAAGTGCTGTACTGGCCGCTGAAGATCCTGTCGCGCGGCTTGGCGTTCGTCGTGCCGGCGGACCGGAATGGCGTCGTCGACGTCGTCCCCATCGATCACGTCGTGCAGGCATTTGAGGTGCTGAGCAGTGCGCCGGCGTCGTTGGGCCAGTGTTTCCATTTGGCTGCAGGTCCGGATGGGCAGAGCTCCTTTGGGGAGCTGCTGCGCATGGCGGCGAAGTTCTTTGGCGTGCGTGTCCCCGTCATCATCCCGGCGCGCTTGTCCTACGCACTCGTCCGCCCCTTTCTGTACTCCGTCTACTGGGGTAAGCGGCGTGCGCTCCTGCGGCTGGGCGAGTTCTACTTCCCGTATTTTGCGTACCGCGCATCGTTCGACACCGCCGCGGTGTCGGGGCACCTGCAGCGCGCCGGCATGACGACGCCGGCGGTTGCGGACTACTTTCGCGCTGTCCTGCAGTACTGCGTCGACACCGACTGGGGCAAGAAGCGCTAGTCGCGCAGCTGGGCGATGTGCGCGCGGGCTTCGTCGGTGCGGTTGTGGGTTTCGCGGAGCACGTGGCCGTCGCGCAGCTCGACGATGCGGTGGCCGTAGGTGGCGGCAAAGGGGCTGTGGGTGACGAGGATGATGGTGAGATGCTGCTCTTCGTTCAGCACCCGCAGCAGATCCAGGATCGCTTGGCCGGTCTTGGAATCGAGGTTGCCGGTCGGCTCATCCGCCACCAGCAAGCGCGGCTTGGTCACCAGCGCGCGCGCGATCGCGACGCGTTGCTGCTCGCCGCCGGAGAGCTGCGCCGGCCGCCGGCGGCGCGCCGTGGCGTCGAGCCCGACCTCCGCCAGCGCCGCGTTGGCGCGTTGGCGCGCTTCCCGCCAGTGGACGCCCAGGAACTCGAGCGGCCAGGCGACGTTCTCCTCGCCGGTGAAGGTTGGGAAGAGGTTGAAGCTCTGAAACACGAAGCCGATCGTGCGCAAGCGCAGGTCGCTGCGCGCGTCGTCAGAGAGCTGCGCCAGATCGTGACCCGCCACGACGACGCGGCCGCTGCTCGGTGTGTCGATGCCGGCGATCAGGTTGAGCAGCGTGCTCTTGCCGCAGCCGCTCGGACCCATGATCGAGAGGAACTCACCCGCGGGTACTTCCAGGTTGAGGTCCGTCAAGGCGTCCACGGCGTGCGGCCCGGTGCCGTAGCGTTTGTTGACTCCGTCGAGGAGCACCGCAGCCGGATCTGGCATAGTCACTACTCGTATCGCAGCGCGACCGCCGGCTCAAGGTTCGCAGCCCGGCGCGCCGGAGAGAACGCGGCCGCGACGCACACGAGCAAGGTCACGACCGCGACGATGGCAGCGCGGCCGTACGGAACATGGGGCTCCAGCACCCAGCCCAGCAGTGCCGGGAAGGTGGCGTCGACCCAAAGGGTGCCGAGCCCGAGCCCCGCAACGCCGGCGAGAACGAGCCCGAGGACTCCCAACACCACACCCTCGACAAACACCATGCGGCGCACGTACCGCCGCCGCACGCCGACGACACGAATCGCGCCGATCTCACGAGTCCGCTCGATTACGCCGGCGGCCAGGGTGTCGGCCATCCCGACCAGCACCACGGAGAGAACCAACGCCGCCAAGATGTAGACGCCGGCGAAGGCGCGCTGCACCTGCGAGGCGAAGTAGTCGACGATCTCCGCCGCCGACAGAATGCGCAGGCCGTACTTCCTGCCCAGCTGCCGGGCGATCGCCGCACGCACCGCGGCGAGATCGGCACCGGGCGCGGTGCGCACGAACACGCGGGTCACCTGCGGATCGCCCCAGTGCTGCGTGTAGACCTCGCGACTCATCTCGATGGTGCCGCGCGGCGAGGCGAAATGCGTCACCACCCCGACGACCTTCAAGCTCAGCGGACCGCTCGGGGAGTCGAGCGTGACCGTGTCTCCGACGCCGACGTGCAGGTTCAGCGCGAAGTTGCTCGACACCACCGCGGCGTCGCCGCGCGCCACCGCTTCCCACAGGTTTGGCAGACCGCGGCCCATCAACGGCCACTGCCCGAACTCCGGGCTGGTGAAGTACGCCGGATCATAGGCGTCGATCGAGATTGCGCCGCCGCCATGCTGCCAATCGACGGTGCGCTCGCCGACGACTGCGGTCGCTCCGGGGACGTCTCTCAGCTCTTGGACAAGCGTGTCCGACACTGGAGCCTCGAGAAAGCCCGACTCGATGTGCGACGAGCTGACGACCAGGTCGGCGCGCATCGCGCCGGTCACCGCGTCGACCACCGAGGCCTGGAAACTGTGGGCCACCATCCACAGCCACAGCACGCACGCCAACCCAACGCCGAGCATGGCGACGGTGAGCGCGGCACGCCGCGGGTTCTGGGTGATGTTCTTGATGGCCAGCTCACCGGTGGGCCCGGCCAGCAGGCGGAACCCACGCAGGAGCGGCGTGCGTACGAGGTCCAGGAGCGGCCGCGCCGCCAGGGCAGTGCCGACGGCGATCAACCCCGTCGCCACGAGACCCCACGCCGCCACGCGCGTCGTCGACTGCAGGATGACCGTGGCCGCGATGCCGGCGGCGACGGCGGCGCGGACCAGCCAGCGCGAGCTGGCGCTCATCCCTTGTTGCTCGACGCCGCGTGTACGGATAGTCTGCGCCATACCCATGCGCGTGGCGCGCCAGGCGGGAAGCGCCGCGGCCAGCAGCGCAGCGGCGAGTCCCAACGCGGCGGCGAGCAGGAGCGAGATGACGTGAATGGACAGCTCGGCGTCCGGGGTGGCCACCTTCGAGTTCAGCGCCGCCGCCGTGGTGATCGCCGGCAGCACGAGCCAGCCGATGGCGATGCCCAGCGGCACGCCGAGCGCCACACCCGCCACGCCGAGCAACAGGCTCTCTTTCAACAGCTCGCGCCAGACGACGCGCGGTCGTACACCGATGCCACGCAAGACCCCCAGCTGCCAGGCGCGTCCCTCGAACAGCGTCGTCAGGCTGTTGAAGGCGATCAGGAAGGCGCCGATCAGGCCGAGCAACGCCAGCGCCCACAGCAGCACCTGGAACGAGAACATCACCTTCTGCAGGTCGGCCTTGCGTTGCTTGGGCGGCTCGACATGCAAGCCCGGAGGGAGCACGGCGGTCACCGCCTCGGCCACGCGGGTGACGTCGCCGTCGCGGCGCACCACGATGTCGAGCCGGTTGATGAACCCGGGCGTGCCGAACATGTCCTGCGAGTTCCCCAAGTCCATCAGCAGCAGGTTGCCGCCATAGATGCGCGCCAAGCCCTGCGGATCGAGCAGCCCGCGCACCTTGACGCGCTGCGCGCCGCGCGGCGTGTCGATGTCGATGCCGTCACCGAGCTTGAGGTTGCGGCGCTGCGCGAAGGCGCGGGTGACCACGATCGCGTCGGGCAGGAAGAGCTTCGGATCATCCAGCCCGCGCCCCTCGTCGCTCAGGTCGTACACTGCGGTGGCTTTCTCGTTGGCGATGTCCATGCCCTGCACGGTGAGCAGCTCGCCACTGCCGTCGGCCATGAAGGCGGTGCTGCTGACCACCGGTACGGTCAGCTCGACGCCAGCGACCGCGGCCACGGCCGGCACGACGTCGTCGGAGAAGAGCGCCCCTTCGCCGGCGCTCACTTGCAAGGCTGCGCGTCCGGCGACCGTGTCGATGATGTCGACGAAGGCGCGCAGCGTCTCGCGGCCGGCGAGATCGTCGGCCGCCACCTGCGCCACGCCGCAGGCCAGGGCGATCACCGTCAGCGTCAGGCGTGCGTAGTTGCCGCGCAGAAAGCGGCGCGGCATGCGGAAGCTGTAGGCGTTCACGCGGAGTACTCGCTTCGTGACACGCCGCTCAATCGGCGCCCGGATGCACGAGATAGTCTTCGGTGAAGACCGGTGGAGAGATGTGCACCCCGACGGCGCGCTTGGTCACCAGCAGCAGAGTGCATTCGTTGAGTTGGACGTCGCGCATCTCCGCCAGATCGGCGCGGCGGACGCCCGGCGCCACCTCGCGGATCTCGGTGTTGCGCAGCACCTTCCACAGCTTGCCTTGCCCATCATAGAACTCGACCTGCAGTGGGAACCGCCACTCCTTGTCGATCCAGATCTTGCGGCTGCCGTAGGCGGTGGACGTATCGGGCTTCGGCTTCGCGCCGACCACGTCGGCGCTGCGGCCATCGACCGTGTCGCCGGCGAGCGTGGTGTACGTGTATCGATCGGTGCGTTCACCGGCAAGCTCGCGGACGTCTTCATACAGCAGATCGGTTCCCGCGAGCCGTTGCTTGCTGCTCACCGGAATGCGCCGGACGGCGCGGTAGCCGGGCATGAAGAGCCACATGTCATCCTGAGCCGTGGCCGGTTGGCGCCACACCAGAAAGCCGAGACCGGCATCTTCTGCGGGGAGCGAGAACAGCAGGTGGATCTTGTCCTCGTGCTCGGCGGCGTAGAGCACGTGGCGCACGGCGCGCTTGTGGATGACGCCGGACTTGTCCTCGCGCACCATCGCTTCGGCGTCGGCGCGGGAGAACGTGGCGGCCTGGGGGGCGCTGATGATCAGGATCTCGCTCTCCTCGCGCTCCGTCTTCACGCTGCGGTAGCGCTCCCAGGTTTCGCTGACCAGTGCCTGCCCGTCGGGCTCGGCGTGCGCTGGTGGGCTCGCCAGAAACACAAGCGCCACAGCCAGGAACTGCAACCGCCGGATACGTTCCACCCACGTCCCCATGATCACCTCGTTTCAGTCGCACCGATCCAGGGCGTTGCCCAGGGCGCGGATGAGCCGATCGATCGTCACGCCGGTGTGGTCTGGATCGAGCGCGTTGCAGCCCGTGGCCGCTGATGTCCCCAGCAGGATGGCGGCGCCGGCGAGTAGCTCGTCGACGGCGACCAGCCTGTCGCTGTCGCAGTCCCCGAGGCAGGGGGTCGACGGTTGCACGTCGACACCGCCCGTCAGAGTGCTGAGCTGCGCGCCGCTGCGGAGGAGCAGCGCCCGCCCGCCGGGTGCCGCATCTGCGGCGACGGTCACGCCGAACAGGATGAATGGGAACGACAGGTCCCCGCAGCTTCCCCCCCGATGTTCGAGGCTGGTGGCGTCGACACTGATCCCGGGCCCGGCGAAGCTGATGCCGGTCCCGGACACCTGCTCCAGGCTGCTGCCGGCAACGACGACCACCGGCCCGGTCCCCGCCACGACAGGCGCCGGGCCGGAAAACGCCGAGACGCCATTTTCCGGATTGACCGTCGTGCCTATCAGAATCGGATTCACTGCGTTGCCACCGGCGGGCAGCGCAAAATCGGCTTGCAGCGTGCTGCCCGCCGCCAGGCTGAGCACGGTCGGCGCGTCGTTGCCGCCGAAGAACGTGGTCGGGAAGTTGGTGGTGAGCGTGGCGTTGTTGTAAATGCCGCCGCCGCTCAGGTTGCCCAGTCGGACACAGTCGCCCTTTGGGACCGATGCGTGCGGGCCGTCGAGCGGTTCCGCATAGAGCGTGTACATGTCCGGTGGGATGCTTTCGATGGCGTACGTGCCGTCTGGCAAGGTGAGGGCGCTCGCCGCGATCACACCGTTGCGGCGCACGGCGACCACCTGAGCGCCGAACGCGTTCGCACCGTCGACGGTGACGTTGCCACGGATCGTGCCGCTGGGCGTGCCAACCGGGTAGAGTGTTCGAGCGCCGGCGATGTCGTCGGCATCCAGCGAGCGTTGCAGCACCGAGGTCAGCGCCCACATCGTGCCCGACTCGACCCCGGTGTGGTGCAGGCCGATGAAGTGTCCCAGCTCGTGGGCGGCGACCGCCTCGATGTCGTGTAAACCGCGGCTCTGCAGCTCTTCATCTGTGCTGACGGTCGTGGTGAACTGCGAGGCCGGGCTGAAGATGATGTCGGCTTCCACGAGCGTGTCGTTCGTGAAGGTCGAGATCGTGAGGCCAACCGGTCCGCCGGCAAGCTCTATCGCCTTCCGGTTCGCCTCGGTACTTGCCAGGGTGATGACGTTGACGGTGTCGCGGCCGACCGAGTCGATCGTGGTCATGCCTTGCCGGAACCGAAAGGCACAGGCCGCCGGCCAGCGCCGCAGTGCGCGGCGGACGGCGCCCTGGGGATCGCTGTCCGGCATCACGTTGGGAAGTTGCGCGACCGGCAGATCGTTGATCTGCACGAGCACGGGTTGTGCGCTGGCGGGCCAGTGCAGGCGGGCCAGCTGCCCGCTGACGTCGTGCAACGGCACGGTGTAGGCGACGGCTCGAGTGACGAGCCCTGCGAGCAGCACGGCGGCCGGGGCGGCAAGTTTCATTGTGCACCCGTCGCGCCGGCGAGCCACTGCCCAAACGCGTCGAGCGGCAGCGTGCCGCCGATCAATCGCGTGCCCGACGCCGCGTCGGCGTGCACCGCAAGCTTGCCGTCGGCGCCGCCCCAGACCACGTAGTAGGGGCCGAACTGACTGCGTCGCAGGAAGAGCAGCGTTTCCTCGCCGGCCGCCAGCGTGGCGCTATGCGAGGCATTCATGCCCTCGTTGCCGACCTCTCCGCCGAGCAACTTCACGGTGAGCGTCTTGGCGGCGGCGCCTTTGAAGGTCTGGCTTGGGCGGAACTGCACCGTCGTGACGATGAACCGGTGCTCCTCGTCCCACGACGTCTGCGCCGACTCGCAGGTGCCGAGGGCGACGGTATCCGCTTCGCGTGCCAGCTGCGCGGCGCGGGCGCCGAGCCCTTCAGCGCTGTATGCCGGACGGACCGCCAGCGGGAAGGCCAGCAGTATGAGCAGTGTGGTGCGCTTCATCGTGTGGGATTCGGATCCGGCTCGGTTGCAGTGCGCTCGCGTCATACGATCGGCGCAGCGATCTGTCAACACGGTGGCAGCTTCCATTTCTCGTCGCGGTACTGTTTGACAGCCCATCGGGGTACGGCTAGGGTCGAGCGTCGTGACGCGTCGATCCGCTCCGTTCAGGATCGTTATTCTCCTCGCCCTCGCCGGCTTCGTCTCGGTCGTCGTCGGCTCCGCGGGCCATGTGCATCCGCGGGCCGCCAGCAATGCAGTGAAGACCGAGTGCCAGCTTTGCTCGGTGGGTCACGCACGCACCGACCTCGGCGGCGGTGTACCACACCTTCCGGGTCTGATTCTGATTGCGTGGTGTCTGCTCGGATCGGCGGCGGCCGCCCCGTTTCGTCCGCTTGCTGCACTCCCCTCCCCACGCGCACCTCCCGTCCGTTAGTTCCTGCTCGTTCGTGTGAGTTCCGGCACGGCGTAGTCGCGGTGTGCATCCCGCGTCCGGCGTGCTGTGGCTTCAGCAGTACGGAACCATGGAAGGGAGTTACCATGCGCTATGCACGATGTCTGTCGCCGGCGCTTATCGTTGCGCTTCTCCCGCTGACCGCAGCGGGCCAGCCGCACGACCAGGCGCAGGAGGTCGAGGAGCTGCGACGTGAGGTCCAGCAGCTGCGTGAGGAGGTGCGCGGGTTGCGCGACGCGCTGCACCAGTTGCAGCCCGCCGCCGCACCCAGCGAGCAAGCGAAGCAACTCGAGGCCGAGATCGGCGCCGCGATGCCTGCGGCGACGCCGGGCGCGCCCGCCGCCGAAGTGGCCGCGGCGCCGATCTCGCAACCCGCCGTCGGACCCGGCGTTGGTAAGAGCTCGTCGATCCTGAACCCTGACATCAGTTTCAACAGCGACTTCACCTTCCTCGGCACCGACAACAATCAGCTGAACAAGGCCAACCGCTTCAGCTTGCGTGAGACCGAGATCGGGTTCCAGGCGCCGATCGATCCTTTTGCACGCGCCGACGCCTTCATCACCTTCGCCGAAGGCGAGACGCCGGAGGTCGAAGAAGCCTACGCGACGTTCCTGACGCTGCCGTACAACCTGCAGGCGCGCGTCGGAAAGTTCCGCGTCTCCTTCGGCAAGAACAACCTCTTGCATCGCCACGCGCTGCCGCAGACCGATCGGCCGTTCGTAGAGCAGCTGAACTTCGGCGAAGAGGGTTTGACGGGGACCGGCGTCGGCGTGAGCGAGCTGGTGCCCAATCCGTGGGACCAGTACCTCTTGCTGACGGGCGAGGTGGTGAACGGATTGGATGACGAGCTCGAAGGCGCGCAAGGGGAAGAATTGGCGGAACCCGCCGCAGCGCGGGCCTTCCGCGACTTTGCCTACCTCGGCCATGCGCAGACGTTTGTCGATCTGAACGCCGACAGCAACATCGAGCTGGGCGGCTCGGCGCTCATCAATCTGCCCAAGAGCGGCACTCAGACGAAGGTGTACGGCGTCGATCTGACCTACCGCTGGCGGCCGCTGGGACAAGCCGGTTACCGGCAGTTCCTGTGGCGGACAGAAGGTTACTTCACCGACAAGGAGCTGCGCGACGCCGACGCGGCCGCACTCGCTCCGGGCGAAAGCAACCGCTTCAATACTGCCGGCTTCTACACCTACGGCGAGTACCGGCTCACTCAGCGCCTGTGGTTGGGCACGCGCGTCGACTGGACGGAGGTGCCGGCGACGCGGAGGGAGACGGAATGGGGCGTGTTTCCCTACCTGACCTACTCACCGACCGAGTTCGGCTACTTCCGCCTGGGCTATGAGTACGCCGAGTCAGACCTGTTGCAGAAGAAGCTGTCGAACCGGGTCTGGCTGCAGTACGACTTCTCCATCGGCCCACACGCCGCACACGCGTTTTGAGAGCAGGAGGGCTCTACCATGAACGTATTGATTGCATTCATCGTCGCTCTCGTCGCCAGCCCGGCGGTCGCCGCTGCACGGCTGTACGTCGTCACCACGACTCCCGACTTGGCCGCCATCACGCGCGACGTCGGCGGTGACAAGGTCGACGTGGAGTCGCTGGCGCTGGGTACGCAGGACGCGCATTTCGTCGATCCCAAGCCGAGCTTCATCGTCAAGCTCAACCGTGCCGATCTCTACGTCAAGCGCGGCTTGGATATCGAGGTCGGTTGGGCGCCGGTGCTCGAGAAGGGTGCGCGCAACGCCAACATTCTCGACGGCGGCCTCGGCTACGTCGACGCGTCGGCCGGCGTGGTGCCACTGGAAATCCCCAGTGGACCGCTGAGTCGTGCCCTCGGCGACGTGCATCCGTACGGCAACCCGCACTATCAGCTCGATCCCGCCAATGCGAAGATCGCCGCCCGCAACATCGTCGACGGGCTGGCGCGTGTGGATGTGGCCGACCGCGCATACTATGAACAACGACTCGTGGACTTCAACCGACGCATCGAGCAGAAACTGGTCGCATGGACGCAACTGCTCGCGCCCTATCGTGGGATGAAGGTGGTCACCTATCACAAGAGCTGGGACTACTTCGCCGCGCGCTTCGGTCTGGTCATCATTGGCACCATGGAACCGAAGCCTGGCGTCGCGCCGTCCCCGGCGCATCTGGCGCAGCTGATCACGCTGATGCTGGCGGAGCACTGCAAGCTGGTGATCAAGGAGCCGTTCTATCCGGAGAACCTGACGCGCGTCGTGGCCGAGAAGACGGGTGCGACGGTGATCGTCTTGCCCGACGCGCCCGGCGGGGCGCCGGGCACCGACGACTACTTTGCGTTCATCGACTACGACGTCAAACAGGTCGCGGCGGCGCTGGCCGCCGCCAAGGGATCGTAGTGGAACCGCTCATCCGGTTCGATGGTGTTGCTCTGGGGTACGGCCGGCACCGCGTGCTCTCGGCCGTCAACCTCACGGTCGAAGCGGGCGACTTTCTCGGCATCGTCGGCCCCAACGGTGCCGGCAAGACGACCCTGCTCAAGGCCCTGCTCGGGACCTTGCCTCCGCGCAGCGGCCGGGTCGCCATCGCGGCACAGGCGCTGCCGTTCGGCTACGTGCCGCAGCGCGAGTTGGTCGACGAGACCTTCCCGCTGACCGTGCGCGAGATGATCCTCATGGGACGCTTCGCGCGCATCGGCCTGCTGCGGCGTCCCGGCGGCGTGGATCACGCGCGCGTGGCCGCCGCGGCGGAGCACGTCGGCATCGCCGTGCTCCTCGAGCGCCGCTATCGCACCCTCTCCGGCGGGCAGAAGCAACGCACCCTCATCGCGCGCGCGCTGGCGGCCGAGCCCAGCGTCCTGGTGCTCGACGAGCCGACCAACGGCATGGATCTGCCTGCCGAGAAAGCGATCATGGACCTGGCGCGCCACCTCCACGTGCACGACGGCCTTACCGTCATCATGGTGAGTCACCTCCTCAACGTCGTGGCGTCGTACGTGCAGCGTCTCGCCATCGTGGGTGACGGCCGAGTGGACGTGGGTGCCATCGACACGATGCTCACGGCCGAGCGGCTCAGCGAGCTCTACGGAACACCGGTGCGGGTCGAGCGGGTCGACGGGCGGGTGGTGGTGTTGCCCGGGGGTGCGGCATGATCGAAATGCTGGCGCAGAGCTTCATTCGTTACGCGGCGATTGCCAGCATCCTCGCCGGTGGCGTATCGGCCTATCTGGGCGTGTACGTCTTGCTGCGCCGCATCGTGTTCGTGGGGATTGCGCTGGCGCAGATCGCGACCTTGGGGGTTGCGGTTGGGCACCTGCTCGGCTTGCATCAGGCCGAGGCCGCCTTCGGCATGAGCCTCGTGGGCGTGACCTTCTTTGCGCTGCAGCGCCAGCGCGGCCGCATCCCACGCGAGAGCGCCATCGGCGTCGCCTACGCGGCGGCCTCGGCGTTCACCATCATCTGCGTGGCGAAGAACCCGCTCGGCGAAATGGACGTGCTGAGCTTGGTTTTCGGCAACGTGCTCGGGGTGACCGAGAATCAGCTGTACATCCTCGCCGCGCTCGCCGCGGCCATCGCCGTCTTGCACCGGCTGTTCTCCAAGGAGCTGCTGTTTACCGCCTTCGACCCGGACATGGCCGAGACCATGGGCTACCGGATTCAGGCCTGGGAGTTCTTCTTCTACTTGATCCTCGGCGTCGCCTTCTCGTTGAGTGTCAGCGTCGCCGGAGTGCTGGTGATCTTCGCCTACCTGGTTATCCCGGCGACGGTGGCTTTGGTTCTGGATGTCAGCATGAATGCGACATTCCTGGTTGCGGTCGCGGTTGCGGTCATCGCCAGTGCCTGCGGTGTCTTCTTGTCGTACCTGTGGGACCTCCCGACAGGCCCCACCATTGTGGGGACCCTCGCCTTCATGCTGGTGCTGGCCGGTGCGATCAAGCAACTGACGCGCTTGCGGGGTAGGGAGTTGTCGTGAGGCGATGGGTGATGCTGCTGCTCGGGCTGTGCGTCGGCTGTGCCGGCGTGCGCCACACGCGAGTGCGGGTTGCGTACACCCGCGCCGAGCCGGTGCAGCGCGTGGCGGTGGAGGCGGAGAACGCCACCGGGCGCGATCTGCCGGCGCCACCGCCGGGGCTGATCGAGCAAGCGGTGCGCCTGGTGAGCCGACAGCCCGCGCCGGAGGCGAGCGTCGCCGAAGCCTTCGCGCGTGCCGCGACGGCGCGGTTCGCCGAGCAGCCGGTGGGCGCGGTGTCAAACGTCGGCTGCGATCGGCTGCAGATCCGCCTCACGGCTTGGGACATGGACAACGCGGGAGCCGCCGGCGCCGTGGTGTTCGTCAGCGCCATGTACGTGCTCCTCGATCCGCGTGGCACGATCGTGTGGCAGGTCGAGCAGGATCGCTTGCCCGTGCGTCTGAGCGGACCGAATCTCAGCCGCTATGAAGTCGAGCGTGTCGCCCGCACCTGTGTCGAGCTGGCGCTGGAGTCGTTGCCGCGTAGCGGCCGCATTCCGTAGTGACCCGTACCCGTCAGAGCCAGCCGGCGCGCTTGAAGCCGCGGTAGAGGAGCCCGCACACGCCGATGATCAACCCCATCACGCCGGGATAGCCGTAGCGCGAATGCAGCTCCGGCATGAACTCGAAGTTCATGCCGTAGATGCCCGCAATCATGGTGGGGACGGCGAGGATGGCGGCCCACGCCGCCAGCTTCTTGGTGACTTCGTTCTGCGCCACGGAGATCAACGACAGGTTGGCTTCGAGCGCGCTGGTCAGCAGCTCGCGGAGATTGTCGATCGTCTCGTTGACACGGATCACGTGGTCGTAGACATCGCGGAAGTAGAGACGCGTGTCCTCCGTAATGAGGGCGACGTCGAAGCGCACCAGGCGGTTGCAGACTTCGACCAGCGGCGAGACGGCACGCTTGAGCGCGACGAGATCCCGCTTCAAGTTGTAGATGCGCTCGGTCGTGTCGCGCTTGAAGCCCCCATCGAAGATCTGCTCCTCGAGCCCTTCGAGCTTGTCTTCGAGGGCGTCGACGATGGGAAAGTAGTGGTCGACGACGAAGTCCATCAAGGCATACAGCACGAACCCCGGCCCCTTGCGCAGCAAGTGCGGCGTGCTCTCGCAGCGCGTCCGCACGTCGGTGTACGACAGGGACGCTCCGTGCCGCACGCTCACCACGTAGCGGGGACCCATGAAGATGTGGGTTTCACCCAGCTCGATCGTCTCGTCGTGGAGCCGGGCGGTACGCAGAACCACGAACAGCGCCTGGCCGTACTCTTCGAGCTTGGGGCGCTGGTGCGCGCGCAGGGCATCTTCGATCGCCAGGTCGTGCAGCCCGAACGCCTGCTGGACCTGGCGGAGCAACGCTTCATCCGGCTCGTGCAGGCCGATCCAAACGAACTGATCGGTCTCCTTCAACGCCGTATCGATGTCGGCGATCGTGACGTCCCTGATCCGGCGGCCGTCGCCGTACGCTGCGCAGTCGACGATCATCCTCATCCTCGGACCTGCTTCGTAAGGCAACCGGGTGTTGAGTGTCAATCGTCGTTGGTCAACACCGGCTCGCCCGGGAACACGGTTCGCAACAACATCCTGTACAACTCCCACTCGTTTCGCGGCGTCATCACGCGCCGTGGTCGTCGGCGATAGGCTCGAATGCGCGGCGATCGAGTGGAACCCACCCGGCGGATCGCGGCCGCGGTGCACCGGGGGCGCGGTGCGACTGCGCTGTCGCTAGTCCGTCAGAAGCTCGCCCACCAGGGCGCCTTCTCGGGCGTGACGCGTTCGATGAGGATGTTGCGCGCGCTCAGCAGCGTCCCGTCGACGCGGCGCAGCTCGGCCAGGTCGCTGTTGTAGCGGGTCAGCGCCTGGACCTCGGCGAACCGGACGGCCGTGAGTCGGTCGCTGTAGTCGAGCAGATCCTTGGTGGTTGCCAGCCCAACGTCGTAGCGGGCCTTCTGATTGCGGAGATTCTCCTCGGCCAGCTCGCGGGCGATGTGCGTCGCGTCGATGCTCTTGAGATCGGTTCCGAGGTTGCTGACCGCGGTCGTGATCTCCAGGGTCACGCTCTCTTGCAATTTCTGGAGGCCGAGGCGCGACTGCTCCAGATTGATGTTGGCCTGCGCATAGCCGGCCTTCGCCTGCGCGTTGTCGAGCGGAATCTCGATCGTCGCGCCGGCGCTGTAGCTGTAGTAGCGCCCATCCGGCAGGAGATCGAGGGCGCTGCCGTAGCCGCCGACGAGCGATGGGTTCGATGCCGCCAGCGCGGTCGGGGGCGCACCAGGGGTCGGATTCGGGATGTCCAATGTACCGGCGGAACTCCCACTCAGGCCGTTGAGCCCGATGCCGCCGATGAAGTTCAGTTTCGGCAGCAGTTGATTCTCGGCCGACTTCCGCAGCAGGCCCTTGCCATGGACGTTGAGGCGCGCCGCGATCAGCTCGGGCCGCTGCTCCAGCGCGGTCCGTAAGCTGCGCTCGATATTGATGTCGTACGGAACGACCGTCGGCTTGTCCTGTGGGTCGATCATCAACAGTCCCGGGGCATCCGGCTTGCGGAAGTTGATGATCGCCCGCAGGTTGTCACGGGCGATGTCACGCGCGTTGCGCGCCTGGATCAACAACGCCTCGCGACTCGCGACGTTCACCTTCGCTTCCAGCACCGCGGTCTGGGGCATTGCACCGACGTTGAACTTGCCCTGGTTCTGCCGCAGCAGCTCCGTGGCGAGGGCCAGGCCGTTTTCCTGCACCTCGACGCTCTGGATAGCCAGCACCAGACTCCAGTATGCCTGTTCGACCTGGGTGACGACCGCGGCAATTGTCGCTTCATACTGATGATACACCTGTTGCTCGGTATTCTGTGCCACCTCCACCATCAGCAACGCATGCTGCCAGCCAAAGTCCCGGAGTAGTGGTTGGTTGAGGGAGAGGCCCAGGGTGGTAGTGTACTGCGGGACCAGCAGGTTGATCACGGACTTCGTCGTCACCAGCCTACTGTTCGTCCAGCTCAACGAGAGTTGGCCGCCGCTCAGCAACGTCTTGCGGAGCCCCGCGTCCCAGTTCGTGTGCTGCGTGAATGAGGAGGTTGAGCCGCCGCCAAGAGAGAACGGACTGATGCTGCCCACCGGCGTCGTCGCGCGGTCACGCAACACGTCCCCGAACAGCACCGGATCGAAGATGGCACGGGCGCTGCGCACCTGGGTCGCGGCGCTCACGGGTCCGAGCCGCGAGATCTGCAGATCGGTGTTGTTCTGCACGGCCAGAACGATGCAATCCGTGAGCGACGTTGCCTGCACCGGCTTGGTGGCCAGGAGCCGGCCGTACTGGTCAACCGAACGCTCCGCGTCGATGACGTCCTGGGGGACGCCGGCGCTCCACTGGTGGACCAGAATCTCGGCGTAGTTGGGGACGGCATCCAGCAGGCGTACATCCTGCGGCGCCGGAGCCGCCGCGGGTTCCTGCGCACGCACGGGTACGGCCAGCCACAACGTCGTGATCGCCAGCACGGTCGCGCGCACCTGCATCCACAGTCTCCTTTCCCGACGCTGCGCGTGTAGCAGATCGGCCGCGACGGGTCACGCGCGCGAGCGCCCGTTGGGCAGCGCCGGGAGCCGTGCGGCCAGGCCGCGCCCCCATTGCGCCAGGCGCGCGAACAGACGCGCCCGGCCGAGGTCGTCGAACAACGAGTACGCCACCGGCGTGAGCAGCAGGCTGAGCAGCAGGCACAAGGTCTGCCCGCCGATGATGACCTTGGCCATCGAGGCGCGCGACGCCGAGCCCGGGCCGCGACCCAGGGCGATCGGGATCATCCCCGCCACCAGCATCATCGTGGTCATCAAGATCGGCCGCAGCCGAACGTGGTTGGCTTCCAGGATGGCGGCGTCGCGCCCCATGCCTTGGGCGCGCAGTGTGTTCGTGTAGTCGATCTGCAGGATGCCGTTCTTCTTCACGATGCCGAACAGCATGAACAGGCCGAGGGTGCTGTAGATGTTCAGCGTATCCCCGAGCGCCAGCAGCGAGACCAGCGCGAAGGGGATCGATAGCGGCAGCGCCAGCAGGATGGTAATCGGGTGCAAGAAGCTTTCGAACTGCGCCGCCAGGATCATGTACATGAAGAGCAGGCTCAGCAGGAAGGCAATCCCGAAGTTGGAGCCCGACTCGCCCAGGGCCTTGGCGCGGCCGGAGAACTCGGCGCGGTACGTCGGCGGCAGATCGAGCTTGGCGAGCACCGCCTGGATCTTGGTGATCGCGATCGACAGCGGCAGGTGATCCAGGTTCGCCACGACCGTCACCTTGCGTTGCCGGCTGTAGCGATCGATCTGCGCCGGCCCGCGCTCCTCGGTGAGCGTCGCCAGGTTCGCCAGCTTCACCAGCTCCCCCGACGGCGTGGCGATCGCCAGGTCTCCGAGGGCGTGCGCATCGTCGCGATTCGGCAGCTGCGCGCGCAGCCAGAGGTCGTACTGGTCCTGATCTTCCTTGAACTTGGTGACCGGCTCGCCGCCGACTAGCGTGCGCAGCGTCGCTGCGATGTCCTGGACCTTGATGCCGAAGTCCGAGGCCTTCTGCCGGTTGATTTGCACGCGCAGCTCCGGTTGCCGCACCGAGAGGGTCGTGTCCACGTCGACGATGCCCGGAATGCGGCGCATGCCGGCCATGAGCTGGGTGGAGTAGGTTGCCAGCTTTTCGAGGCTGGGACCGGTAAGGTCGATCTCGATCTCGGTGTAGCGTTGCCCGCCGCCCATGAAGATGTTGACGCTCTGCACGCTGACGCGCAGGTCCGGATACTGCGTCAGCAGCGCCCGCGCCTTCTCCATCGTGGTGAACTGCGAGAGCTCACGCTGCCCGAGGTCGGCGAGGCGCACGTAGATGGAGCCTTCCGTCACCGGCCCCTCGCCGGCCTTCAAGCGCCCACTGCTGTCGCCGATCGTAGTCAGCAGGTGCGTCACGCCGGGGAGCGTGCGCAGCTTGCCTTCCAGCTCGCGGAACGCGGCGTCGCTGCGCGCCAAGCTGAAGCCTTCGGGCGTCTGCGCGATCACCTCGAACTCGCTCTGGTCGTCCTGCGGCAGGAAGTCCTTCCCGACGGCGCGAAACAACGGCACCGTCGATCCCACGGTCAGCACGGACAGGAGCACGATGGCCCAGCGGTGCCGCAATGACCAGCGCAGTGCGGCGCCGTAAGCGCGATCGATGGCCGCGTAGAAGCCGATGCCGCGCGAGGCCGTGTCCCCGGGGAGGAGCCGCTTGACGTGCAAGAATCGCGAGCACAGCATCGGGGTCAGGGTGAAGGACACCAGCAAGGACACCAGGATGGCGCAGGCCACGGTGATGCCGTAGCTGTTGAAGAAGCGCCCGATGCGACCGGACATGAAGGCCACGGGCAGGAAGATCACGACCAGCGACAAGGTGGTCGCCATGACCGCGAGGCTGATCTCCCTGGTGGCGACCGCCGCGGCGCTCATCGGCGACTCGCCGCGCTCCTCGGCGTGGCG
>CAZCGA010000016.1:23216-25290 GCA_964498075.1 uncultured Binatia bacterium (SeqCode)
GCGGAAGATGTTCTCCAGCACCACGACCGCATCATCGATGACAATGCCCGTGGCCAGCACCAGGCCGAGCATGGTGATGTTGTTGATCGTGAAGCCCATCAGCTGCATCAGGGTGAACGTCGAGATGATCGATGTCGGGATGGCCACCGCCGCGATCAACGTCGCCCGCCAGTTGGCGATGAACAACATCACCGTCAGGCTCACCAGCACCGCGGCGAGGACGAGGTGGAACTGCACCTCGTGGATGGACAGCTTGATGAAGCGCGAGTGGTCGCGGATCACCTGCAGCGTGACGTCGCCGGGTAGCACCGTGTGCAGCTGCTCCAAGCGCTGCTTGATGCGGTCGATGACCTCGACCGTGTTGGTGCCCGACTGCTTGCGGACGAGCAGGGAGACCGCCGGGTTGCCGTCGAGGCGCGCCAGGTTGCGCGGCTCGACGTAGGCGTCGGTTACGGTCGCGACGTCGCCGACGGTCAGCGGATGCGCCTGCACATTGCCGACGATCAGCTGCTTGAAGTCCTCCACGCGGGCGATGCGTCCCATCGTGCGCAGCACCAGCTCTTTGCCGCCCTGGTCGACGTGGCCGCTGGGGATCTCGAGATTCTGCGAGCGCAGCGCCGCCTTCACCTGCTCGATCGAGATGTTGTAGGCGGCGAGCTTGTCGGCGTCGGCGTCGACGTTGATGGCGCGCTCCAATCCACCGACGAGGGTGACCGAGCCGACGCCGCGGAGCGTCTCCAGGTCTTCCTTCACTTGCTTGCGTGCGATCTCGGTGACCTCACGCAGGCTGCGATTGCCGGCGACGGCGACGCTCAGGATCGGCGACGACTCGACGTCGAACTTGTCGACGACGGGATTATCCGTCCCCTCGGGCAGGCGCGAGACGATGGCTGCGACCTTGTCGCGTACGTCTTGCGCCGCGGCCTCGCGATTGCGTTCGAGCACGAAGATGACGATGACTTGCGACAACCCTTCCTTGGTGACCGAGCGCAGCTCGTCGATTCCCTCGATGGTATTCACCGCCTCTTCGATCGGCTTGGTGACGCCGCTCTCCATCTCTTCGACGCTGGCGCCCTTCAACGTCGTGGTGACGGTGACGATCGGGAAGTCGATGTTGGGGAAGAGATCGACGGCGAGCTTGCGATACGAGAAGGCCCCGAGCGCCACCAGAAAGGCGATGAGCATGGTGGCAAAGACCGGGCGGCGGATGCAGAGGTCAACGAGCTTCATGCGTGGATGGTCCCTTCGCAGACTCCCGGGCGGACGGGCTTACGACGCCGGCTCGCGGTTTGCCGTGCCTGGCTCCTTCACGGTCACAGCCGCGCCGTTCTCCAGCTTGGTCAGGCCCGAGGTGGCGACCAGCTCGTTCGGCTCGAGGCCGTCGACGATCTCGATGAGGCCGCCACTGCCGCGCGTACCGGTGTGCACCTGGCGTTCCTGCGCGGTGCCGTCACGGATGACGAACAGCTTGGTGACCCCGGCGAAGGTGATCACCGCCTCCTGCGGGACCATCAGCGCCCGATCGTCGGTGCGCGTGACCACCGCGGCATTGGCGAAGAAGCCGGGCTTCAGCTTGTGGTCACGGTTGTCCACCCGTACCTCGATGGCGACCGACCGGTTCTCGGGGTTGGAGGCGGGGCTGATGCGTGCCAGCGTGCCGTCGAACAGCCCGTCGGGAAAGGCCTCGATGCGCACCTGCACAGCCTGACCCACTTGCAGCTCGTTGGCGAAGCGCTCCGGCACGTCGCCGCGCAGCTTCAGTGGGTTCTCCGAGACCAGACTGAAGAGCTGGCTGCCCGCACGGACATACTCGCCGGCAGACACGAAACGCCGCGCTACGGCGCCGCTGATCGGCGCTTCGACGCGCGCGTGGCGGATGGTCACGGTGAGCCGGTCGCGCACGGCCTGCGCCACCGTCGCCTGCGTGCGCATGCTCTCGTACTCTTGCGGAGAGATGACATGCCCGTCGACGAGTTGACGGCCGCGGGCTTCGTCCGCTTGCGCTTTGGCCAGCGTCGCCTCGGCCTGGATCTTGCTGGCCCAGCCGTCAGCGTCCGGCAGCTTCTCATCATTT
>CAZCGA010000016.1:25300-54140 GCA_964498075.1 uncultured Binatia bacterium (SeqCode)
TCGGCCTGCCGCAGGCGCGCTCGCCACTGATCGTCGTCGATCTCGGCGAGCACCTGGCCGGCATTGACCGGATCGCCCAGGTCCGCGGCGAGCGATTTGATCTGCCCTTCCACTTGGCTGGAGAGCGTGACCTCTTCGTTGCCGTACAGCGTGCCGACGAAGTTCACCAGGCGGGTGCTCGGGCGGACGGTGACCGGAGCTACCGTGATCGGAACGACGGCACGCTTCTCTTCAGCTTCCTGCTTCGCCTCGGCGGCTGCCGCCTGCGGGTTGCTGGTATACTCGCACGCCGCTAGCGCAAGTGCTGCCACGGCCAGCAGCGGGGAGACTAGCGTGAGCTTCATCAGCTCGATGTTCCTCCGTGAACGATCTTGAGCGGCTGGGTGCGTTCCGTCGACGTGGGCAGGCCACCGATGACGCCGCGCAGAAAGAGCGCCGTGACCATGCGGATCAGCTCTTCGGGGCGGTCGCTCTCCGCCCGATACACACAGACGCCGCGGATCATGCCGAAGAGCACCTCGACGGCGAGTCGTGTATTGACTCGGGCGATCTCACCGCGGGCTGCGGCACGTTCGATGACGCGGCGGATGCCGCCGACGACCTCGCTGCGGCGTTGCTGCCAGTCGGCACGCTCGTTCGCCTTTAGTTTGGGCTCCAGGCGGTGCATCAGGACGAAGAAGTCGCGCTGCCGCCAGAAGTAGTTGATCATGGTGCGCACCACCGATTCGATGGTCCGCGCCAGCGGGGCGTCCTGCTGCAGCACCGAGCTGACGGCGGCGTGCAAGCCGTCCAGCCCCTCGCCGATGGCGGCGAGATACAGCGCTTCCTTCGATCCGAAGTAGCGGTAGATGGTCCCCTTACCGATGCCCAGGCGCTGCGCGATGTCATCGGTCAGTACCTCGTGGAACTCGCGTTCCGAGAAGATCTCTGAGGCGCAACGGACGATGGCCTGGCGGGTCTCGATCGATTTTTTTCTGCCACGCATCGGGAGCTCGAATAACGGAACTGACCAGTCCGTGCCAGAATAACAAAGGGCGGTGCTGAGTCAACACGGCGCCTCGCGACCCGACGCCGACGGGGCGGAGTCGTACGCCCACGGACGGGAAGCCGGAAGGATCAGTGGTCGGCGCGGTGGTGCGAAGCGTGTGTCGGCGTGCATCGCCGATGCGCACCCGCGCCGGTGCTCAGAAGCTCAGGCTACGTTTGCGGGCGCGGAGGCCGCGGCGACTGCCCTTGTTCTTGAACGGCCGTCCACCGGCGCCGCCGCCACCACCGAAGCTGTCGCCACCGCCGAACCCGGTCCACGGATCCGTGACGGGCGGCGGCGGGCCACTGCGGTAGCCGGGGCCGTTGCCACGTGGTGCTCCCATGCGAGGGCCGTCGGTACGCCGGGGCCGATCCTCCGCGGTATTCACCCTGAGCTTGCGGCCGTCGATCTCGTGGCCGTCGAAGAGGCGAATGGCTTCCGCGGCCTCCGCGGCGCTCGAGAACTCGACGAAGGCGAATCCCCGCGAGCGACCGGTCTCCCGGTCCGTACCCAAGTGGACGTGCGTGACCTGGCCGGCGCCCGCAAGCGCGTCTGCAAGCTGCTGTTCAGTGGTGCGGAAGTTGAGATTGCCGACAAAAACCTTGGTCGAAATGGCGGACTCCTTTGTGTTGGCGGAATGGCAGAATTCTGACCTTTTGCCCGAGACCCGTTTAGCATCTTCTAGAAGAATGCTCTACGGGGGTCAAGCTATTTCGTTACCCCTGCAGTGCCCGGCCGTCGTGCGCCCGATGGGCGGACTCAGCGTTGGGCCATCAGGTCGAAGTGGACCTTGCGCTCTGTGAACCGCCACGCGCCACCAACCTTGGCGACGTGATCCTCGTAGCGCCCCGCCACGGTCAGGCCAAGCTGCGCGCCGCCCTGTACGACCACCACGTAGCTTTGCGCAGTCGCGCGGTCGCCATCGACGCTGACGATGCTGTTCATCACGCAGTGCTTCATCATCGGCAGGCCGTTGGTGAGCGGGATGGCCTTCAGAAAGTTCCGCAACGTCTCCCGACCGCTGAAGCGCCCGCGGGCGCCGAGGTCGAAGACGCCGTCCTCGGTGAACAGCTGGAGCCACTGGTCGAACTCGCCGTTGTCGAAGCAGAAGCAGTAGCGGGCCATCAACTCGCGGATGGCGTCCTTCTCCTCGAGTACGCTTGCCATATCGTCGTGCCTCCTTTCGTCAGTTCGTCCTAGCCCGACAAGGCCTCGTCCCGCAACTGGTGGTCGGGTGTGAAGTACGAGCGCGCCCGCAGCGTCGTCAGCACGAAGGCGCTGACGCTGGTGGAGAAGGCGATCATGTACATGATGAGGATCTGATACTTGATGGCCACCAGCGGTGCGCTGCCCCCCAAGATCTGGCCGGTCATCATCCCCGGCAACGACACGATGCCCACCACCATCATCGAGTTGATGATCGGGATCATCGCTGCCTTCATCGCGGCGCGCACCGCCGCCGCGGCCGCCTGGCGGCTGGTGGCGCCCAGGGCGAGCAACGCCTCCACCTGGTCGCGCGTGCCGCGCAGGTCGCTGTCGAGCCGCTCGACCGCCAGCGTCGCGCTGTTGAGGCTGTTGCCGATCACCATGCCCATCAGGGGTATGAGGTAGTACGGATTGTACCAGGGGCGGATCCGCAGGATCACCTCCGTGGCCAGCACGAGCGTCAGCCCACACCCCGTGGTCAAGGACGCCAACACGAGCCAGCGCAACGCGGGCGTCGGGCGGCGCTGCCGCCCCGCCACGGTCCACGCAGCGATGCCCAACATGAGCGACAGAATGCCGATGATCGACAGGGGGCTCGCCGTGCCGAAGACGAAGCCCAGCACGTAGCCGAGCGCCAGGAGCTGCACGAACGTGCGCAACGTCGCGACGATCAAGTCGCGCTCCAATCCCAATCCGCGCGCCGCCGACAGACCGATCGTGACGAGCATCAGGCTGGACGCCATTGCCAGCTGGAACCAACCCGGATCGATCAGATGCGTGCTCATTCGGCAACTCCCGTGAGTGACCGGTCGAGATAGCGGCGCCCGATGTCGCTGGCCGGTCGCTCGAAGAACTGCGCCGCTGCGGTCTGCTCGGCGACGCTGCCGCCGGCAAGCAGGATGACCTCACCGCCGACGCTGCGGGCTTGGTCGGGCTGATGGCTCACCATGATCACGGTGAGACCCATGCGGCGGTTCAACGCGCTGATCGACTCGAGCAGACGATGGGCCGCCGTCGGATCCAACGCTGCGGTGGGTTCGTCGAGCAGCACCACCTCCGGCTCCGTCATGAGCGCGCGCGCCACGCACAGGCGCTGCTTCTCGCCCACCGACAATGTCGCGGCGTCGCGGTCCAACCAGGCTCCGTCGAGTCCGGCGACTTCAAGCCGCGGAGCCAAGTCGCCGTCGTGCGCGGCGGCGGCCGGCCTGTGCTGCAGCCGCACCGGCAGCAGCAGGTTCTGCCGCACCGTACCAGTGAAGACGACGGGAACCTGAAAGACCATCGCCACGCGTCGGCGCAGCACGATCGCCGGCAGCTGTGTGTAGGGCGTGTCGTGGAACCACAAGCCGCCCGTCGTGGGTTCCTGCAAGCGGTTGAGCAGCCGCAGCAGCGTCGTCTTGCCGGCGCCCGATGGGCCGAGGATCGAGTAGGTGCCGCGCGGCGCGAACGCCAACGTCACGTCGCTCAGAATGGGACGCCCACCGCGGGCAACGGAAACCTGATCCAACCGGATCACCGGCGCCGCTGGTGTTGGCATCGCGGCCTGCTATGGTCCCGCAGCCACCGACTGTCAACCGGCGAGAAGATGCTACGAGTCACCCTGTGTCGGACGCGATCATTCGGCTGAAGCCCCGCAAGGACCGCCCGGTGCTCCGTGGCCATCCGTGGATCTTCTCGGGGGCGATCGCGCTCGATCCCGGTCTGGAGCCCGGCAGCATCGTCGCCGTGCAGAACGCGGAGGGGGAGTTCCTGGGGCGAGGCTACTTCAATTCCCGCTGCGCCATCGCGGTGCGCATGCTGACGCGCGCCGACGAAGCGATTGACGCGCGGTGGTTTCACGTGCGCGTTGCTGCCGCGGTCGCACTCCGCCGTACCGTCGTGCCCGCAGAGACCGACACCTACCGCCTCATCAACGGGGAAGGGGACTTCCTGCCCGGCTTCGTGGCGGACGTGTACGGACCCATCGTGGTCCTGCAGTGTCTCACCGCCGGCGCCGCGAGGCTCAAAGGATACCTGGTCGAGGCATTGCAGGCCGCGCTGGCGCCTGCCGGCATCTACGAGCGCAGCACCGGCAACGTGCGACGCGAAGAAGGGCTGGCGGCAGAGGAAAGTGTGCTGGCCGGTGATGTCCCGGTTGAGCCGACGCTGGTCCGGGAGTGCGGCCAACGTTTTCTGGTGGACGTGCGTGGCGGTCAGAAGACCGGGTTCTTTCTCGACCAGCGGGACAACCGTGTACTGGCTCGGCAACTCGCTGCGGGGCGGTCGGTCCTCAATGCCTTTGCGTACACCGGGGCGTTTGCGGTGTACGCCGGTGCCGGTCAGGCGCTCAACGTGGTCTCGGTGGAGAGCTCAGGACGCGCGCTCGATCTGGCACGGCGCAACTGGGAGGCCAACGAGCTGCCGGTAGCGGCCGCCGAGTTCGTCGAGGCGGATGTCTTCCGCTACTTGCGCGACACCGAGCGCAGCTTCGATCTGCTGGTTCTCGACCCTCCTGCGCTGGTCAAGCGCCGGCAAGAGCTGCAGCGTGGCGCTCGGGCGTATAAGGACGTACACCTGTGGGCCTTCCGCCGCGCCACGGCGGGCGCGTACGTCCTGACGTTCAGCTGCTCGCAGCATGTCTCCGCGGAGCTGTTCTGGAAGATCGTACTGGGCGCCGCTGCGGACGCGCAGCGTCACGTGCAGGTGCTCCGCCACCTGGGGCCTGGAGCAGACCATCCCGTCAGCCTTGCGCATGCCGAGGGAGAATACCTCAAAGGAATCTTGCTTCGCGTCTGCTGAATATACTGGACGTCAAGGATCATATTGAGCTATACGACCGGCATGGCGCCGTCGACCCCGATTAAGGATTGGCCCGAGGACGATCGGCCGCGAGAGAAGCTCATGCGGCACGGAGCGGGCACGCTCTCGGACGCGGAGCTGCTAGCGATCGTACTGCGGACCGGGGGCAAAGGGGCAACGGCGGTCGACCAGGCGCGGGGGATCATCGAGGCGTTCGGCGACTTCCGCCGGTTGGCGACCGTTGGCGTGGGCGATCTGTGCAAGGTTCCGGGGCTGGGACCGGCGAAGGCCGCGCAGATTCTTGCGGCGCTGGAGATCGCCAAGCGCTACGGCGAGCGCGAGTTCAAGCCGGGCGAGTTGCTGCGCGGCAGCGGCGACGTCTACCTGCACTTCCGCGAGCGCCTGGCGAGCGAGAAGCAGGAACATTTCTACGCCGTCCTGCTCGACAACAAGCACCGCAAGATCAAAGACGTGTCGGTGTCGCAGGGGTCGCTGACGGCGAGCATCGTGCATCCGCGTGATGTGTTCCTCCCGGTCGTACGCGAATCCGCAGCGGCCGTGATCTTCGTGCACAATCATCCGAGCGGCGACCCGACCCCGAGCAAGGAGGATATCGAGATCACCCGCCGCCTGCGTGAAGTCGGCGAGTTGATGGGCGTGCGTGTCCTCGATCACATCGTCGTCGGGAATGGGCGCTACGTCAGCTTCGTGGACGATGGATACTGGTAAGGAGGAAGTGAGTCATCGCTTCATTGAGTCACTGAGTCATTGAGAGTCATTGCATGAATCAATGGACGGTCCGCAGAAACTCGCGGGCGGAGGCGACGAAGCTGGCGGGATTGTCGCCCATGACGGAGTGGCCGGCGCCGGGCACCACGGCGAGCCGGCTGCCCGGGATCGCGGCCTGCAGCTTTACGGCGCTCTCCGCGGACAGGATGTCGCTCTCGCCGCCTTTGATGATCAGCGTCGGGCAACGGATGGCGTGGACGTCGTCCCACAGGTTGAGCAGCGCGCTCGCCTGGAAGCTGCGCTCCGATGAGCGCAACGCTTTGTCGTACTTCCACGTCCACTTGCCGCTCGGCAGCTGCTTCAAGTTATGGGACAGGCGGCTGCGGATGTTGTCGAGCGAACGGCGCGGGTTGAATTGATGGGCGCGCTCGACGAACGCTTCGAAGCTGTCCAGCTCGTCGGGAGCCTGGATGAAGTTGCGGATGTTCTGTACGCCGCCGTGTTGAATCTCCGGGCTGACGTCGACGATGATCAGCGCCTCGACCTTTTCCGGGTGACGCGCGGTGAAGGTGATGGAGTTGATGCCGCCCATCGACATGCCGGCAAGGATGAACTTCGACAAGCCGAGCGCATCGGTGATGGCATCGACGTCGGCGGCTTGAGTTTGTCGGGCGTAATCGCCGTCGGGAGCCCAGTCGCTGTCGCCGTGGCCGCGCTGGTCGAAGCACAGGACGCGATAGTCGCTTGCCAGGTCGGCCGCCACCTCATCCCAGCTGTGCGCCGTTTGGGTGATGCCGTGCAGGCAGAGCAGCGGCGGCGCCGTGGGCGCACCCCACTCGACGTAGTGGAAGCCCAGTCCGCGTACACTCACCCGCCGATCGTGTGCTGTGGCCATGCTCCCTCCGCAACGTGTGCGGTCGCTGCCTAACACGGAGACCTGCGATGGACAAGGAGACGGCGCTCCATGCGGTGATGCTCTCCGAGCTGCCGCACGTTGGCGACAAAGGGGCGGCGCGCATTTTGGCGCTCAACCGCACGCGCCAGCACGGTCTTGGAACGTTCTTTCGTTTGCCCGCGGCGGTGCTGCGCGAGGACTACAAGCTCCATCCCGCCACGATTGAACGGCTCGGAGCGGAGCGGGCGGAGCACGAAACGCGTTGCCGCTGGTTGCTCGACCAGCTGGCGGCGACTGCGGGCAGTGTATGGTTGCTCGACGAGGTGGGCTACCCGGGGCGGGTCCGCCGACTCGCGCCGCCGGCGGTCGTTGTGTACGGCTTTGGCGCCGCTGCTGTGTTGGACCCGCCGACGCTGGCGGTGCTCAACTCGCGCACCATCAGCGAGCATTCGGTGGCCGCCAGTCTGGCGGCGGTGCAAGCGGCGGCCGCCCAGGGCTTCACCTTGGTGAGCGGCGGGATGAAGACAGGCTATCGGATCGCCGCCGTCGCCGGGCGTGCCGCGGCGGCGCCACGGGTCATCGTGCTCGACCGTGGCATCTTCGCCACCTTCGGTGCACGCCTCGACCGTGACCCGTTCGGGTTCGGCCCGGGGCGCAGCGCGTTGGATGCCGAGCGCACGCTGGTGCTGTCGCCGTTCCGCCTGATGGATCACGCCACGCCGCGCAACGGTCGCCGTCGCGACGAGATCATCGCGGCGTTGGCCGACGTGATCGTCGCCGTGCACGCGCGTGCCGGTGGTGAGATCGAGCGTGTCTGCCTCGAAGCCCTCGACCGCGGCCAGTGCGTGCTGTCCTGGTACGGCGAGAACGCCGGCCTCGTGGCGGCGGGTGCCACGGCCATCGAGGAGCCGGACTTGCGCGGGTTGACGCGATACATCCCCCGCTGAGGCTGACTCGGCTTCTGCGGTTGAGCCTGCAGCGCGATTCTCCCTAACGCCTGAGGTTGAACGCTGCCGAGATTGCGGTCTATGAAAGGACAGGCGGCCGTCATTCGAACCATCCGGGAGAAGATGCGTGCTCGGGATATGAGTTCGCGGTCCCACACTTCTTCGAGGAGATGGCAGAGGACGGCCTGGTGTTCGCGGATATCGAGATGGCCATAGCCACCGGCCGAATCCAACGGCGCTTCACTCGGGGCGCTCGGGGTACACGGTACGAGGTTGTCGGGATGGCATGTGACGGACGTGAGATCGGAGTCGTTTGCCGGATCAAGGAGACGGGACGGCTTCTGTTCATCACGACCTACGCGTTGGAGTGAATTGCCATGAAGAACGAGAAGGGAAAGTACGATTACGGGCGATGCCACACCTGTGGTGAGCGTATGAAGGAGAAACGGATCAAGCAGGACCTCTGGGTGAAGGGGAAGCTGATCGTCATCGAGAACGTCCCTGCTGGGGTATGTCCCCAGTGTGGTGAGAAGGTCGTGAAGGCAGAGATCGGGCAGCGGATCGCCAGTCTCGTCGAGCCCCGAACGCGCTTGCGCACTGCGCGCACTCTTACCGTCCCGGTGATTCGGTTCACCAAGGCGGTTGCGTGAGGCATGACCGGACGGTTTGCGGGCAAAGTCGGACTCGTCACCGGTGCGGCGTCTGGCATTGGCGCGGCGACGGCGCGGCGGTTTGCCGTGGAGGGAGCGGCTGTCATCGTGGTGGATGTCAATGATGGTGGCGCACGGCATGTCGTGGACGAGATCGACCGGGCAGGGGGCCGGGCGAGCGCGTTCCACGCCAACGTGGCCGAGCCGCGGGATGCCGATGCAATGATCCGCTTCGCCGTCGAGCGCTTCGGTCGTCTGGACATACTGCACAACAATGCGACCAGCGGGACGCTCGGGCTGGTGGCCGACATGTCGATCGAGGAGTGGAATCGCACGATCGCCGTCAACCTCACCGCGTACTTCTTGGCGACGAAGTTTGCGTTGCCGGTGATGATCGAGCAGGGCGGTGGGGTGATCGTCAACATGTCTTCGGCGGCGGCGGTGCAGGCGGAGGAAGGGCTCAGCGCCTACGCGGCGGCCAAGGCGGGCGTGATTGCGCTGACGCGCAACACCGCGGCGGAGTACGCGCGGCAGAACATCCGTGCCAACTGCGTGTGCCCGGGCGCCATCGCCACGCCGCCGACGCTGGCGTTCATCAACGCCGTCGACGGTATCCGCGAGCGAATGGAGCGTGCCAATCCGATGCGCCGCCTCGGCAGCGCCGACGAGGTTGCGAGCCTGGTCCTCTTCCTCGTGTCCGATGAGGCGTCATTCATCACCGGCGCCACCTACTTCGTCGACGGCGGTGCAACGGCCGAGAAGAGCGTCGGTCTGCTGGGGCGCGGGTGAGCGCGGCGGAAGACGCATCTGGTCGCCGAGGCGACCGGTTGAGGGACGTTGTCGCCAGCGGGGCGGTTCTTCTGTTCACCGCGGGCTGCCTCTTCGCTCCGGCGGGCACGCTCGCGTGGCCGAGCGCGTGGGCGCTGCTTGCGGTCTACGGCGTGCTGACCGTCGCGGCGTTCTGGTGGATTGATCCCGAGCTGTTCCGCCAGCGCATCAGCGTCGAGCGCGGTCTGAAGCGTTGGGACCCACCGCTCGCGGGCATCGGCTTTCTGTTTCTTCTCCCGGGCGCATTCATCGTCGCCGGGCTTGATGTGAAGCGCTACGGGTGGTCGCCGCCGCTTGCCGTCGCGGCGCAGGCTGTTGCGTGGGTGTTGACCGTTCTGGGTCAGTTGCTGGGATGGTGGGCCATGCGCGTGAATCGTTTCTTCGTGAAGTTCGTGCGCATTCAGCGCGAACGCGGTCACCACGTGGTTACTGCCGGGCCGTACGCGTACGTGCGCCATCCCGGCTACGCGGGCGGCATCCTCTCGCAGCTCGCAGCCCCCGTGGCCCTTGGATCACTTTGGGCGGTCATTCCTGCCGCCATCGGTGCGGGGCTGTTCGTCGTGCGAACTGTGCTCGAAGACCGCACGCTGCGAGCGGAGCTGCCCGGCTACCGCGAGTATGCGGAAACAGTCACCTCGCGCCTCATTCCAGGCCTGTGGTGACCCGAGCCTCCGCAGCCGACCATCTATGATTGGAGCAGGGCACGCGCCTCCTCATGTCCGAGGAGACGCGTTGTACGCCGGGCGATCAGCCAGGCGCCGTCGCGCTTGACCAGCTCCCAGCGGTTGAAGCTGACGCGGTAGATGTGGGTGCCGGCGCGGGTGTGGAGGTAGACGCGCGAGTAGCCGGTGGCGACGGCGCGGTCGCCGTCGACCTCGACGACTGCCGGGCCGATCTGGTGGGCGCAGTTGCCGACCATCGATTGGTGGCGCTCGCCGCGCACCATGGTGCGGACCGCCTCGCGTCCCCGCATGACGCCGACGTCGACGTCGTAGACGCCGTCTTCCGTGAACACTGCGGCGGCGCCGTCTGCGTCGCCGATGTCGACCGCGAGTCCGTAGCGCACAATCAACCGATGGATCGCCAGCTCGTCCTCGAGCGCCTGCACACGCCGCGACAATTCCGCCACCGTCTTTTCCAGGTCCGGCATCGTTGCTCCTTTCAGCGCATCTCGGAGGCGTTGGTGACGTTGAGCGGGTAACGGCGACGCGCGTCGTTCACCCTTTCTCCGCGACGCCGCGTGCCGAGCTCGGCACCGATCCACGCGTCCACGGTTGGGGCAACCTACCCCCGAACCCTCGCGGGAGGCAACGGATGACGGTGTGTCGTGTGGCGGGGGCGAGTGCTGCATCGAGCGCCGGCCTGGACGGAGCGCCAGCGCTTGACACCTGGATGCCTTTCGCGCCAAGGGAGCGGCAGTGAGCCGATCACTCGTTTCTGCTGGTGCGGTCGAGCGTCTGATTCGGCTGGTGCGGGGTCGCCGGGTGATGCTGGATGCGGACTTGGCCCGGATCTACGGCGTCACGACTGCGCGTTTGAATCAGCAAGTGAAACGAAACCGCAAGCGGTTTCCGCCGGATTTCCTGTTCCAGCTGACGGCTGAAGAGTGGCAAGCTTTGATGTTGCAATCCGCAACATCAAAGGAAGGCCGAGGCGGACGCCGCAAGTTGCCGTTTGCGTTCACTGAGCACGGCGCGGTTATGCTTGCCAGCGTGCTCAACACGCCGATCGCAGTCCGGGCGAACGTCCAAGTTGTGCGAGCGTTCGTGCGCCTGCGTGCGCTGCTGGCGGGCGACCGCGAGCTCAGGAAGCAGTTGGCGATGCTGGAACAGAAAGTCCAGGGGCACGACGCGACGATTCGAAGACTCTTTAACGTGCTCCGACAGCTGATGTCTTCGCCGCCGCCGAAGACGCACCGCATTGGATTTCTGGTCAAGGAAGCCGCGGCACGCTACCGTACTGCCGGCCGGCAGCGCTCGGTGCCGGGAGTCTGATGCCGCGCATCTTCGACAACATCGACCAGTCATTGCTTCCCGCACTCCGCGAGACCCTGAACCTCGCCGACCGGGCCGACTTCTGCGTCGGCTATTTCAACCTCCGTGGCTGGAAGCAGCTCGATGAGTACGTCGAACGGTGGGCCGGCGGCCCTCGCCAGTGCTGCCGCCTGCTGGTCGATATGCAGCGGCTAGCGCAGGATCAGCAGCACGATGCCTTGAGCATCGTGCGCATGGGAGACGGCATCGACAACAAGACGGCGCTCCAACTGACGAAGAAGCTGACGGAAGAGTTTCGCCGACAGCTCATGCTTGGCACGCCGACAGACCAAGACGAAGCCGGCTTGGGGCGCTTGACGACGCAGATCAAGGCAAAGAAGGTCGTGACGCTACCTTTTGCTATCCAGCCCAACCCGTTCTAATGCGCAAACGGCGGCAGCTCTCAACTGGCTGAACCGATCAGAAGCGTAGAGGATCATGGCATTGAACACCTCGGAACCCGAAACATCGGAAGCTCGGAAGCGTCTCTGCGCTTTGGTGGAGTACGTCGAAGAGCTCGTAAAGCAGGCCGAGAAGCCTGTCTTCGCGCTTACCGACTACAAGAACGTCCTCTACTACGAGTCCGATCTCAAGGGTCAGGTTGGTGTCCACCACGACATTGAGGACGAGGACGGTCCAATCTGGCTGAAGATCGAGCGTCTGCGACGAATTGACCCACCGGCAGTGCCCGACCCTGTTCGCGGCTGGGTTATCGTTGGCCGCGACCCGTTCCGCGAACCAACGGTGGAGACTGTGCGTGTCGAGACGATGCGCAAGGACGAGGCCGCCAAGCTTGTCGAGCAAGGGCTGGTGCCGGAAGACGACGTGCAACCAACGCCGAAGACGGGCTTGCCCAGAGGCCACGTCGATGTGGTTATGCGACTGGAACGGTTCGGAGACGTAAAGACGGCCGTCGAGCAGTACATCAGCGGCCCGTGGCGCGAATGGGCGGAGGCCGAAAAACCGCGACGTCAGACGATCGCTATCTACGACGCCTTCTTCAGCCTCCAGCAGACGATCCAGTCGGACCCGGAGCATCCGATTGAGATAGTCTGGGGCGTTGGCGTCTCACGGTGGAAGGTCCAAGGAACCGAGATCGATCATCCGTTGATCGAGCAACTGGTCGAACTTGACCTTGAGTCTCGCGATGGTGCGATCCGAATTCGACCACGTGCTGTGGAGCCCCAACTCGCGCTTCGGCCATTCTTCGAACTCGACAATGATGGCGCCCCGCAAGTCAGAGAATTCGGGAAGGAGTTCTTGGCCCAAGCCGCAGAGGAGAAGGAAGTCTCGCCGTTTCGCCCTGACACGTTTGCACCCATTATGCGGCAGGCCGCGACCCAGTTGGATACGCGCGGCGCGTATTATCCGGATCAAGTTCGCGACATCACCGATCGTACCGTACCGCCCGCGTCCGAGAACCTGATCGTGACTGACACGTGGGCAATCTACGCCCGCCAGCGATCAAGCAACGTGCTCCTCGGCGACCTCGGCCGGCTCAAGACCGCTGTCGACGAGGCCAACGAACTGCCAAGCGCGACGAGGCGGCTCGTGACCCAACCCTCCAACGTCCGCCCGCAGCGGACGCCGGTGATCGACATTGGAGGTCCAGGTACTGAAGGCTCCGGTAGCGGCCAAGGAACCAGTGGCGAGGAACGGGAAGAGCCAGAGGGTTTCTTCTTTCCGAAACCTTTCAACGAGGAGCAAATTGCCATCATCAAGCGGCTTGAGACGGCGGACGGGATGGTAGTCCAGGGTCCACCGGGAACGGGTAAGACCCACACCATCGCCAACATCATCTGCCACTGCTTAGCAACCGGGAAGCGCGTCCTGGTTACCTCCAAGGCTGCCGAGCCGCTCGCGGAAGTACGCAAGCACATCCCAGAAGGCATTCGTGATCTCGTCATCAGCTTACTCAGTACCGAGCGCGAGGGCTTGAGACAGTTGGAGCAAGCCGTCCGCATCCTGTCGAACACGGCTGTGCGGGCAGACGTGGACCAGCTCAAGCGCGATATTGCCGCCGGCCAGCGCCGCGTTATCGAACTGCGCGAAAGGATCGAGAAGATCGATCAGGAGCTGCGCGGCTGGGCTGAGAAGCACCTCACGAAGATCTCCCTGCGCAGTGAGAAGAGCGAGGACGGGCTGACGCCAGCGGAACTTGCCGAGCATGTGGTTCGTGAGCAAGACAAGCACGCCTGGCTGCACGACGAGTTGGATCTCGACGCGAAGCACGAACCCCGCTTTGCGGATGAGGACGTGGCGGCGGCTCGCAGCGCACGAAAAGCTCTCGGCGCTGACTTGGTCTACCTCGGTAAGGTCCTACCCAGCATGGCCGACCTGCCAGACGCGACCGCCATCGCAGGGTTGCACCAGAACTTGATCGACGCCGCAAACTTGGAACAAAGGATCGCTCGCGAAAGCTGGCCGGCCTTGTCGATGACCGCACGCGACGCAGCGAGTCGGGCGGAAGAGCTGCTGACGGTCATCGAGCATGTCATCGAGTTCTTCGATGCCACTGCCGACAGGCGTTGGCTTGTTCGACTCTTCGAGCTGTGGCGACGCAATGGCCTGGATAGCGACAGCACTCGGCTGTTCAACGAATTGATTCCAATCATGTCGGCAATTGCCGATCGGCGCCCAGACATGCTTCGCAATGCCTTGCGCATCCCGCACGGGGCGGAGAGTCATTTGGAGGTGGCGCAAGCCGTAGAGAGGTCGGTTCGCGGCAAGCGGCCGTTCGGTGCCATCCCCTTCGGCAAGACTGAGGCGAGGGCTTTGCTGCAACGGATCGAGGTCCAAGGCCGGCTGTTGCCGGCGACGTGAACGCGCGCAAATCTGGTGAAGTCGCCGAAGCTTGAAATTGTGGATCCGAGCAGCAGCGTTGATCTGCGGTGATCATCGCTGGTGGCGGCGTGGTGGATCGAGCGCGCCGCGGATGAGATGGTGAATGGTGGCCGGATCATCTTGTTCGAACTGGTCGTCGGTTGTCTGGGGGCGCGCCGCCTCGAAGCGCGGTTGCGCGGGGAGCGAGAGTACCTGGAAGCGCGTGCCGTCGAAGGCGATGAGGTCCTTGGTGATCAGCGCGTTGCGGGCACGCAGGTAGCTCTCCAGCGGGACCTCCAGCAGCGAGCAGATCGAATCGTAGTGGTAGAAGCTCAGGCCATTGCGATCGGCGGCCAGCACGAGCAGCACGTAGAGGCGTAGCTCATCGGGGTTGAGCGAAGCGAAGAAGCCGTGACGCAAGAAGCGATGCGGCAGGAAGGCAAAGCTCTGGTCCCCGATGGAACGCAGGCGCTCGGGCAGGATGGGTGCGCGTTGGATGACGCCACGCCGTGTGGGTTCGGGTGGCTCACTCATGGTCGTTGCCTGGCTTGCGCTGTTTGCGGCTGCGAGCCTTTTGCGCCGCGCGCTCCTTGGCTTCCTTCAGGCAGTAGCTGTCGGCTTCGATGGTCAGGATCTCGGCTTTATGGACCAGGCGGTCGATGATGGTGACCACGGATGTGGCGTTGGGGAAGACCTGATTCCATTCGGCGAAGGGCTTGTTGGTGGTGATGACCGTTGGGCGCTGTTGGTAGCGTCGGGTGACCACTTCGAAGAGCAGGTCGGCGTAGCGTGAGTCGTAGGACAAATACCCAAGCTCATCGACCACGAGTAGCGTCGGGCGGCAGTAGTGCCGCAGGCGGCGGTTGAGTGCAGCGGTGGAGTCCTGAGCGGCCAAGTCGTTGAGCATGGCGCTGGCGGTGGTGAAACGAGCGCTGTGGCCGGCGAGTAAAGCCAGGTGAGCGAGGTTCTTGGCGATGGTTGTCTTACCGGTGCTGTTGGGGCCGATCAGGACGACGTTGGCGTTCTCGGCCACAAACTCCAGCGAGCACAGCTCTTCGAGGGCCGCGCGGTCGATCTTCTTGGGCCACTGCCAGTCGAAGTCGCACAAGGGCTTGAAGGGGCCAAGGCGGGCAAAGCGCAGGCGGCGCTCCAAGGAGCGACGCTGGCGCTCGGCCTGTTCGTACTTGATGACGATGGGCAGCCAGTCGAGGTGGCGTACCTCGTCCCAGTTGGCGAGCAGACCAAACAGGCCGCGCCGGCGCAGTGCGGCGCGGCGATTGTCGTCCTCAGGGGGTGTGGGTGTCGTCATCGTCGTCCTCCGTTTGGATGTGATCGTAGGTGGATAATTCGTGCGGCTGCACGCCGACGTCGCGCACTCGCGGGTCTGCGGGCAGTGCGACGGCGAGCGGCGGCGGCAGGTCTTGTGCGTAGCGGCGCTGCTCCAGGAGCTGACGCACGGCGGCCAGATGCGGGGCGCCGCCGAGCAGGGCAGCGCCCAGGGCCTGATTGAGGGTGGCGGCATCGTAGAGGTCTAGGAGATGGTTGAGGCCTGCAGTGATGCTGCCCAAGTTGGCCGAGCGCGCGGCGGCCGCCCCAAAGAACGCCTCGGCGTTACTGCAGCCATGATGCAAGCGATCGAGCCCGCGGTGCTGGCGCGCGGCGCGCTTGTAGGCGACCAGATCGGCGACGTGCTCGCTGATCTCGATCTGCTTGCCCTGGTCGTAGCTGCGCGCATGGGTGGCGATCACGCCAACGCCATCGACAAGGCGCACGCAATCGAGGGTGGCGTGTACCACCACGGTGCGCCGTACGGAGGTGTGGGGGACCGAGTAGTCGTTCAGATCGAAGCGCACATACGGCGTGCGCTGCACCTTGGTCTCCTCTCGATCCTCACAGGGAAAGGGATTCTCGGGCAGCCCGAGCAGGCGCTCGCGTTCGTCGGCAAACACCTCGCCGACCCGCCGGGCGCGGTCTTCGGGACACAGACGCTCGGCGGCAATGCCCTCGCACCACGCCTTGGCCTGAGCGTTGAGGTCGGCCAGATCGCCAAACTCACGGGCGGCAAAGAAGCTGTCGCGGATGTAGCGGATGGCGCGCTCGACGCGCCCCTTCTCATTGCCGCGTGCCACAGCCACCGGGCGCGGCTCGAAGCGGTAGTGCGCCGCCAGATCGAGCAGCGTGGGGTTGAAGTGGATGGCCTGCCCGACGCGTTCGAGCACGGCGCTCTTCAGATTATCGTAGAGCAGGACTCTGGGTATCCCCCCAAAGCTTGCAAAGGCGGCCACGTGCCCGCGCAGGAAGTTGGCCATGGCGTTGCCGAAGAAAAAGCGCAGAAAGATCTGGCGCGAGTAGCTCAGCACCATCACGAAGCCCCACAGCGCGCGCTCGGCGCGTCCGCTGCGCCGCTTGCCGAAGTAGCCCCAGTCCACCTGCGCTTGCTCGCCCGGCAGGGTGCGTAGCCGCAGGTACGCCTCGGCCGCCGGCGCCGGCCGATAGCGCGCCACCACGTGGCGGAAGTGATCGGGGCCGCCCGGGTAGCCGCGCTCGCGCACCATCGCGTAGAGGCGACTGGCGCGCAGGGTGGGATACGTCTCCAGCGTCTGCTCGATCAGCGGCACGAACGGATCGACCATCGAGGCCCGTGTCGAGTCGAACCCCGGCGCCTGCCCCGCCTGGGCCAGCACGCGGCGCACCGTGTTGTGGTGCACCCCGAGCTGGCGGGCGATGGTGCCCGGCTTCCACTTCTCGGCGTGATACAGACGCAGGATCTCGGCGGCGCGTTCGGGCGCGATCATGCTGCCCCCCTCGCCGCCGGCCGCTCACCGCCGCCAGCGCTGCAGCCGAGCCCAGCGCGGCGCCGCCGCTCCACACCACGCGCAGCGCCGCAGGCCACGGGGTTGCTCGCGGCGCCGCGGCTGCCGGCACGGGCGTGCTGGCGCCGCTGTGCCATCGGTGGCTGCCCGATCGGGCAGATCCATTGCCATTGCTTGTGCATGATTGTCGACCTCCTTGTGGCCGCCGACATTCGCACCGCCATCGTGCGTCGGGAATCGGTGATGCGTCACTTTCTCACGCCGCCGCTGGCGCCAGCGACTCTGCCGCCGGGCATGGTGCAGGCGACCGTGGAACGTCTGCTGGTAGCGCCGGCCTGCCGCCCGCGTACATGCGCGCCGCGCCTGGCCAGCACACGGGTCGGGACAATACCGCTGCCCATGATCGCAGCGCCGGCACACTCGCAGCTGCTGGTGACACCGTGCGCAATTCAACAGTCGGTCGCTGGTAACGACGATCGCAATCCCTCCAGCCCCCAAAAGGCTGGACAGGTGCTGTCGAACGCGTCATTGTCCCTACGGGACACGCGCTATCGACGATCGGCGCAGACCTCCCCGAAGGCTCGAGGCGGCTACCTCGGGCCTTCACCTTTTTCAGAGCCCGCCCCTCCTATCGCGCCTGCGCCGCGCAGAACACCGCGCCGCTCATTTGCACCACGCCCGCCGACGCAGCGTCCGGAAGTAGCGAGAAGAAATCGAATCAGATCTACGAAGAAGATGGATCGAAACTCAGACGAAACCCTGGTGAACGATTCCGGCTGCGCCGCACGCCCTGCGCCAGATTCGCACGCTTCCTGTCAGCCGTTCACACCGGCCGCCAGAATCCACCGAAGATTGGCAGAAGGTGGCCGCATACCTCGACTGGCGTCGTGAAATCTCGGAATTCATTCGCAAGTGGACAGCGATCGGAGAGGAGTTTGACCTGCCGCCGCTGGAGAACGAAGGGGACCGCACCGGCAAGTGGATCGCTGACACATCGAGACTCCTGCATACAGCCTGGTGCATTCTTGAAGAACACGGCCCACGGATTTCTTCGGAGGTGAAGGGGCTGTTCGCGCAGGGAATTGACGGGCGCGCTGTTATCGAGTCGAAACCCAGCGCCCTTGCGGCGGCCGAAGCCGTCAGGCTGAATCTCTCCAAAATCCGCCTTGCTGGTTCACGCGCCACGCGGGCTGATTTGATCAAGCGTTTGGCCGCCTGCTCCGGCGCCGTGGTCGAACAGATGAGCACCTTCGTTGAGAAGGACCTCGGGACTCCTGATCTGAGCGCGCAACAAATTGGTTACAGATGGGAAGCTCTATGCCGAGAGCTGACCCGGATGCAAAACCTCAGACCGCACCTAGCGGAAGTTGGACGGGTGGCGGACCTGATCCAGGAGTCAGGTGGAGTCAAATGGGCCCAGCAGCTTCGGACTCAACCTGCCGGCGACACGGATGATCCATTGGCGCCGGGGGCATGGCGGGAGAGCTGGCAGTGGGCGCGCATCTCGGGGTACCTGCGCCGCATTGACGGTCGTGAGCGCATCCGCGAGCTGTCCCGGCGGCGACTCGAACATGAGGACGATTGCAGAAGGACGTTCGGTGAAGTGGTCAAGCAGAGAACCTATCTTGGGCTGAAGGAGAGTCTAACCGAGTATGTGTTGTCTGCCCTTCAGCGATTCACGGCAGCGCTTCAGAAGATCCCCGCGAGCCGTCACGCAAAGACAGGCTCACTGTATCGCGGCTTCGCCCGCGTCGCGATGGAGCAGTGCTATGCTGCAGTACCCTTGTTGGAACATGCCGACATGGAGGGTTTCCGAGACTCTACCTGCGGAACTCGGTTCGTTCGATGTGGTCATTGTGGACGAGGCCTCCCAGTCGGACATAGGCGCTCTTCCCGCGCTTATGCGAGGCAAGAAACTCCTGATCGTCGGAGATGACAGACAGGTGAGTCCAACGGCTGCATTTGTTCCAGCAAAGACACTTCTGCTGCTGCGCCACAATTATCTCAAAGAACAGCCCTTCGCGGATTCTCTCCTACCTGGGAGTTCCCTCTACGACTGGGCCAACGCGGCATTCCCGGGTACACGGATAATGCTTAGAGAGCACTTCCGCTGCGTAGAACCGATCATTCGTTTCAGCTTCCAGTTTTATGAAGAGCCGATCGTTCCGCTCCGCATTCCAAAACTGTCAGAGCGGCTGGACCCTCCTCTCATCGACGTTTACCTGCCGCATGGGCGTAAGGATAGACGCAAGATCAACCGAGCCGAAGCCCAAGCCATCGCGGACGAAGTCGAAGCGATCGTGAAGCATCCCCGCTATGCCAACCGCACGATCGGAGTTGTGTCATTAATCGGCGCAGAACAGGCACAGTTCATTCAGCAACTGCTGCTCGATCGGATCGGTGAGGAGACGTTCCATCGCCACAAGATCGCCTGCGGCGACTCCGCGACGTTCCAAGGCAAAGAACGCGACATCATGTTCGTCAGCATGGTGTTGGACCCTAATGATTAAGGCGAAGACCGGTCGCACGTTCGAACAGCGCTTCAACGTGGCCCTGAGTCGCGCGCGGGATCGGATGTACCTGTTCCGCTCGGTTGAGGAGCAGGATCTAGACAACCCTCGGGACCTGAGGTTGAAGGTCATCCGCCACTTCAGAGACCCAATGCCGAAAGAGCAACGGCCCGCCAGTGAACTGATCGATCTCTGCGAATCAGAATTTGAGCGTGATGTGTTCAGGCGCCTGGTGCACCTTGGCTACTGCGTAACGCCTCAGGTTGGGGTCGGTAGCTGGCGCATTGACCTCGTCGTCGAGGGGGAGAACGACCAGCGCCTTGCCGTCGAGCTTGACGGATCGCAGCACATCGAAACTTGGTTAGAGGATCTTCGACGCCAGCGAGCAATGGAACGGATGGGTTGGCGCTTCTGGCGCTGCTGGGCATCGAGCTTCCGCCGTGATCCCGATGGCTGCATGGCGGACCTTGTGAGCGCGCTGACCGCTAGGCACATCGAGCCGATTGGGCGAGAGGCACGGAAAAACATCTACAGCGAGCATCGCGCTGTCGAAGTCACCGAGCCCCGCACGTCCGACAGTGAGCTCGCCTCCCCTTTGGCGGAACCCGTTGTCGAGATCGGGGATGGTGTAGTGGTTTCCTACGAAGATGGACCGGTGCACCAAGCGACGCTCGTGGTTGCAGCCGCGCAACATGATCCAAGCATGGGCGTCTTCAAATCATCCAGTCCCGCAGGCGTGGCACTCCTGGGAGCAGGCATCGACGACGAGGTGACCATCTCGGTCGGTGACACGTCGAGGCAGGCTACCATTCTGGCGATCGACAAGGAGAAGATACCGAGGGGCAGCAATGAGACACCTACGGCTCCTGAACCTATGGTGGTCGAGCGGGGTCCTTCGCGCGCGATCGTTGAAGGATTCCGGCCGCAGCCATCCGTTGCACCGAAGGCCGATCATCGCGCTCCGGAGACATCGCGCACTGCGAGCAGCCGAAGCCGTCGGCAACCAGAGCAAGGAGGAACAGCCGGCAACCCGATCCTAGAAGAGCTTCAGGCTCTCGACGCACGATTCGAAAACCCGCGGTGCTCTCAGTGTGATAGTGCGGCTCATTTTGCCATCAACGACGAGGGTCCAGTGGTCGCGTGCGCCAACGGCGAATGCAAGAAAGTCGAACGCGCTGACGTCCAGACGTTACAGCGCCTTGCGGAGCGTCTCGGTGTCACTTGTTACCAGTGCAAACTCACGAACCTCGAGAGCAAATCAGGCAAGTTCAGCAATTATCTCAAGTGCCGAAACGACGGGGCGAACAACTCGTGGCAAGCGGTCAGCGACCGCCTTCGGAGGGGGTAGGTTGTGTCGGGTCCCGAAGGAGAACAAGAAGAACGGCGAGCCGGAGAAGGTCATCGTCAATACCGTCGCCGACTTCCTGAACAGCGACGGCGGCACGCTGCTCATCGGCGGCGGCGACGACGCCACGCTCATCGGCCTGCAACACGACTACCAAACCGTCCACAAGAAGAGCCGCGACGGCTACGAGCTGTTCCTCCACGACCTGCTGCTCAACACCGTCGGCAAGGACCTCACCCCGCAGCTCGGCATCACGTTCCACGCGCTCGACGGCAAAGACCTCTGCCGCGTCGCCATCCAACCAAGTCCGCGACCGGTGTTCATCAAGGAAGGCCAGTTCGAGCACCTCTACGTCCGCACCGGCAACTCGACGCGGCTGCTGACAACCAAGGAAGCCATCGACTACTGCAAGAGTCGGTGGACCTAGGCATGGCTCGCACCGCCCGAACCTGAATCGGCAGGCGGCTCCGGGCCTACGTGGACACTTCCGTCTTCGGCGGCGTTCACGACGCCGAGTTCCACGTCGCGAGCGAGCGCTTCTTCGCTGCCGTGCGTTCAGGTACGATCGTCATCATGGTGAGCCCGGCCACAACGATCGAAATCGGCAATTCGCCCGAGGCGGTGCAAGACGTGTTTGGGCGGCATGCACCCTTCATGGAGCCGGTCGAGAACACCGCCGAGGCAGCGCGATTGGCTGACGCTTATCTGGCCGCCAAGGTCGTGCGCCGGGCGGCGCGAGTGGACGCCCTTCACGTCGCCACGGCGTTCGTTGCCCACGCCGACGTGCTGGTCAGCTGGAACTTCCGCGATATCGTTCAGCTCAATCGCGTTCGTGGATTCCACGCGGTCAACCTGGCGCATGGGTACCCGCTCATTGAAATACGATCGCCGCTCGAGGTGCTGGATGAAGACTAAGGCGTTCGATTGCGTGGAGATGAAGCGTCGCGCGCAACGCGGGTTGCGTACCGCGTTGGAGGGAAAGACACCCGAGGCGCAAGCCGCCGAGATCGCGCGGCGGGCTGAACGCAATCCAGTTTGGCAGGAACTCCTTCGTGGCAACGCCAAGTCTCGTCGGGTCCGCAAGCTTGGATCCAGACCTCCGCAATGACTTGGGTCCCTTCTCGTTTCCACGATCGCTGAACAAATCGGCAGAAGCAGGCGTGGACGCCTGCTCCACCGCGGCCATCGAATCCCGCCCATGACGGAACGCCAACGTTGCCGCTCCGCGGTCGACATGGTACTTCGACCGGACGATGAATCGTCCGGTAACGATGGAGAAGGTCGTGAACCTCGCCAAGCGGCGCGGGTTCGCCTTTCAATCGAGCGAGATCTACGGCGGGCTGGCGAGCTGTTGGGACTATGGGCCGGTGGGGGTCGAGCTGAAGCGCAACGTGCGGGAGGCGTGGTGGCGCGATATGGTGCTCACCCGGTCGGATATCGCCGGCATCGAGTGCGCCATCTTGATGCATCCGCGGGTGTGGGAAGCCTCGGGCCACGTCGCCGGCTTCACCGACCCGCTGATCGACTGCAAGAAGTGCAAGGCACGCTTCCGCGCCGATCATCTGGCCGACGCGCGCTGCCCCGAGAAGCCGTCCAAGCATCCGAGCGAGTGCGGCGGCGAGCTGACCGAGGCGCGGCAGTTCAATCTGATGTTCAAGACCTTCATGGGTCCGGTCGAAGACACGGCCAACGTCGTGTTCCTGCGGCCGGAGACGGCGCAGGGCATCTTCGTCAACTTCCTGAATGTCGCGAACGCCACGCGCCACAAGATCCCGTTCGGCATCGCCCAGATCGGCAAGTCGTTCCGCAACGAGATCACGCCGGGGAACTTCCTCTTCCGCACGCGCGAGTTCGAGCAAATGGAGATGGAGTTCTTCGTCAAGCCCGGTGACGACGAGCGTTGGTTCGACTACTGGAAAGAGGCGCGCCTGAATTGGTACGGCAAGTACGGCATCCGCGCGGAAAACCTGCGGCTGCGGCCGCACGCCGGCGATGAGCTGGCGCACTACGCCAAGGCGTGCGTCGACGTGGAGTACCAGTTTCCCTTCGGCTGGCAGGAGCTGGAAGGCATCGCCAACCGCACCGACTTCGATCTGAAGCAGCATACGCAGTACAGCGGCAAGGACCTCTCGTACTTCGACGAGGAGTCGCGCGAGCGCTACATCCCCTACGTGATCGAGCCGGCCGCCGGCGCCGATCGCGCGACCCTCGCCTTCTTGGTGGATGCGTATGATGAGGACGAAGCCGAAGGGGAGACGCGTGCCGTGCTGCGGTTCCATCCACGCCTCGCCCCGGTGAAGGCCGCGGTGTTGCCGCTGCTCCGCAAGGATGGGCAGCCGGAAAAGGCGCTGCAGGTGCGCGACATCCTCGCGAAGCACTTCCCGGTGCAGTACGACCAGGCCGGTTCGATCGGTCGCCGCTATCGGCGCCAGGACGAGATCGGCACGCCCTATGGGATCACCATCGACCACCAGACCATGCAGGATGACACCGTAACCCTCCGCGACCGCGATTCGATGCAGCAGGATCGGTTGCCGATCGATCGGCTGGTGGAGGAGCTGAAGCACAGGATCGAGGTATGAACCGACGCAGCAAGCAGCAGGTTCGAGGTTCCAAAGGTTCACGGACTCGCGTGGTGAAGAAACGCTCCGCTGCCAAGACGCTACGAAGCAAGAGGCGCACACGACGCGGGCGCGCCGCGGCGACGCGACCGAAGCCACCCAAGGCGGTCTACGCCTTCGGCGGCGGCCGCGCCGACGGCAACGCCAAGATGAAGGAATTGCTCGGCGGCAAGGGAGCCAACCTCCACGAAATGGCCGGGCTGGGACTGCCGGTACCGCCGGGATTCACCATCTCCACTGACGTGTGCACCCACTTCTACGCCAACGGGCGCCGCTACCCGAAGGGTCTGCGCGATGAGGTCGGGCGACACCTCGAGCGCGTGGAGGAACTCGTCGGCCGCCGCTTCGGCGATGTGTCCAACCCCTTGTTGGTGTCGGTGCGTTCCGGGGCGCGTGCCTCGATGCCCGGGATGATGGATACGGTTCTCAACCTCGGTCTCAACGATGAGACCGTGCAGGGGATCATCGCCCTGACCGGCAATCCACGGTTCGCCTACGACTCGTACCGCCGCTTCGTGGCGATGTACGGCGACGTGGTGCTCGACTTGAAGCCGCAGTCGAAGACCGAGAGCGACCCGTTCGAGGAGATCCTGGACCGCAAGAAGCAGGCGCGCGGCGTGAAGCTGGACACGGACCTGACGGCAGACGACTTGCGGGAGCTGGTGGCGGAGTTCAAGGCGGCGATCCGCGAGCGCAAGGGCGTGGCGTTTCCCGACGATCCGCAAGAGCAGCTGTGGGGCGCCGTCGGCGCGGTCTTTGGCTCGTGGATGAACGACCGGGCGATCGCGTACCGCAAGCTGAACAACATCCCGGCGGACTGTGGCACGGCGGTGAACGTGCAATCGATGGTCTTCGGCAACCTGAGCAGCGACTCCGGCACCGGGGTCGCGTTCACGCGTGATCCGGCGAGCGGCGAGAACATCTTTTACGGTGAGTTCTTGATGAACGCGCAAGGCGAGGACGTCGTCGCCGGCACGCGCACACCGCTGCCCATCGCGGCGCTCGAACGAGAGAACACAACGGTGTACCAGCAACTGGAAAAGATCCGGCGTACGCTCGAACGGCACTACCGGGACGTCATGGACATCGAGTTCACCATCGAGCAGGGGCAGCTGTACATGCTGCAGTGTCGCGTCGGCAAGCGCACTGGTGGGGCGGCCATCCGCATTGCCATCGAGATGGTGAGGGAACGGCTGATCACGCCGCGCGAGGCACTCCTGCGCGTCGAGCCCGAGCAGCTGAACCAGCTGCTGCGTCCGACCTTCGTGGCAGCCGAGAAGGAGCGGGCGGTGCAGGCGCGGCGTCGCCTGACGAGCGGGCTCAACGCCGGGCCGGGTGCGGCAACCGGGCGGATCGTCTTCCACGCCGAGGACGCCGAAGCGGCGGTGGCGCGCGGCGAGCAGGTGATCCTCGTGCGGATCGAGACGTCGCCCGAGGACATTCGTGGGATGGCGGTGGCGCAAGGCATCTTGACCGCGCGCGGCGGCATGACGAGTCACGCGGCGCTGGTCGCCCGGCAGATGGGGAAGGTGTGTGTTGCGGGGTGTGAAGCGTTGGGGATCGACTACGCTGCGGGAACGATGCGCGTTGCCGGCATCGACACGGTGCTGAAGGGCGGCGACGACATTTCGATCGACGGCACGACGGGCGAAGTGTTCCTGGGCCGCATCCCGACCGAGCCCAGCGAGGTGGTCCGGGTGCTCATCGACCGGACCCTCGATCCGGCACAGGCGCCGGTGTACCAGCTGTATGCCCAGATCATGAAGTGGGCCGACCGCGAGCGCCGCCTCGGTGTGCGTACCAACGCCGACCTGCCTGACCAATGCGCCAACGCGATTGCCTTCGGTGCCGAGGGCGTCGGGTTGTGTCGTACCGAGCACATGTTCTTCGGTGAGGGCAAGATCGGTCCGATGCGCGAGATGATTCTGGCGGAGACGACCGACGAGCGGCGCGCCGCGCTGGCGAGGCTGCTGCCTTTGCAACGGAAGGACTTCGAGGGAATTTTCCGCGTCATGGACGGTCGTCCAGTGACCATCCGCACCATCGACCCGCCGTTGCATGAGTTCCTGCCGCACGACGAGGCCGGGCAGCGCCTGTTGGCGGCGGAGATGGGCATCCCGGTGGAGCGCGTCCACGCGCGCGTCGAGGCGTTGCACGAGTTCAACCCGATGCTCGGCTTTCGCGGGTGTCGTCTGGGAATCATCTATCCGGAGATCACTGAGATGCAGGTACGCGCCATCTTCGAGGCGGCGGTGAACGTCATTCACTCCGGCATCAAGGCTGTACCCGAGGTGATGATTCCGCTGGTTGGGCACGTGAAGGAGCTCAAGCTCCAGGGGGACATCGTCCGGCGCGTCGCGGGCCAGGTGATGGCGGAGCGGGGTGTACGCTTCAAGTATACCGTCGGCACGATGATTGAAGTGCCGCGTGGTGCGCTGACGGCGGACGCGATCGCGAGCGTCGCGGAGTTCTTCTCGTTCGGGACCAACGATCTGACGCAGATGACGCTGGGGGTGTCGCGTGATGATGCGGCGCGGTTCCTCGTGCCCTACGTGCGCGAGTTCGAGATCTATCTCCGCGATCCTTTCGAGTCGATCGACCCTGAGGGCGTGGGTGCGCTCATTCGCATCGCTGTGGAGAAGGGGCGGAGCACGCGGGCGCAGTTGAAGGTGGGGATTTGCGGTGAGCATGGTGGTGACCCGGAGTCGGTGAAGTTCTGCGATCGAGTCGGTCTCGACTACGTGTCATGTTCTCCCTTCCGTGTGCCGATCGCTCGTCTGGCGGCGGCGCATGCGGCGCTCGGTGCCGGCCCGGCCGGTGGTGACCGAGCCTAGCCCGCGCCACGAGGCGGGGGCCGGCCGGTTGCCGACGATGCGGAGAGCGCTCCCTTCTGCACAACGGCTGAAGTCGTAACGGTTCCGAGGCGCCTGAGAACCCGTGTGTCAGTAGCGTGACGCACTGGTACTGACCGTGCTAGAAGGATTCTGGGGTCGCTTATGAGCACACGTCTGGGCGAGTTGCTGGTAAAGCGCGGGCTCATCACACCGGCGCAGCTCACGAAGGCGGCGGAGGAGCGGGAGACGGGCGGGGGTGCGCTCACCGCCGTGTTGGTGAAGCTGGGGTTCCTCAGCGAGGCCGATCTCGTTGGTTGTCTCCAAAAGGAGTACCACCTTTCGCTGGTGGATCCATCCGCCATGAATCTTCCGGCCGAGGTCTTGCGGTTGATTCCGGCCACGTTGGTGCAGCGCCACCATCTGATTCCGATCAATTTGAGCGGATCGTCCTTGACGGTGGCGATGTCCGACCCGTCGAACCTGGTGGCGATCAACGAAGTGAAGTTTCTGACTGGGTACGACGTGAAGGTCACCGTGGCAAACGTGTCGTCGATTGCCGCGGCGATCGAGCAGCACTTCGGGGGCGATGATCACTACGATGATGTGCTCACGGAGTTAGAGGAAGAGGACGTCGAGCTCGTTGACAGTGACGAGGAGATCGACCTCAAGGAGTTGGAGCGTGCCACCGAGGATGCGCCGGTGGTCCGGCTGGTCAACGCTGTCCTCACCAGCGCAATCAAGCGACGCGCCAGTGACGTCCACCTCGAGCCGTACGAGCGCCTGTTTCGGGTACGGTTCCGTGTCGACGGTGTGCTGGAGGAGATCATGCGGCCGCCGTTGAAGCTGAAGAACGCCATTACCTCACGCGTCAAGGTCATGGCGTCACTCGACATTGCGGAGCGGCGCCTGCCGCAAGACGGTCGCATCAAGCTGAAGCTGGGGCGGGGTCAGGAGATGGATTTCCGCGTCTCCGTGCTGCCAACGCTGTTCGGAGAGAAAATCGTGCTCCGGTTGCTCGACAAGTCGAACCTGCAGCTTGACATGACGAAGCTGGGGTTCGAGGAGTCGGCGCTCAACGACTTCAAAGACGCCATCTCGAAGCCGTACGGGATGGTTTTGGTAACGGGACCCACGGGCAGCGGGAAGACGACGACCCTCTACTCCGCGCTCTCGGAGCTCAACAAGATCTCGTCGAACATCTCGACCGCGGAGGATCCGGTGGAGTTCAATCTGGTGGGCATCAATCAGGTCCAGGTCCACGAAGAGATTGGGTTCAACTTCGCGGCAGCGTTGCGCTCCTTCCTGCGTCAGGATCCGGACATCATCATGGTTGGTGAGGTTCGCGACTTCGAAACCGCCGAGATCGCCATCAAGGCTGCACTGACGGGTCATCTCGTCTTGAGTACGCTGCACACGAACGACGCGCCGTCGACGATCAATCGCCTCTTGAACATGGGTGTTGAGCCGTTCCTGGTGGCGTCGTCGGTGAACCTGATTCTCGCGCAGCGGCTTGCGCGTCTTACCTGTTCCCATTGCCGCGAACCGGTGGAGTTGCCCCCCCAGGCATTGCTGGACATCGGCGTGTCGCGCGAGGAGGTTGGCACGTTCACTTGCATGAGCGGGGTCGGCTGCGCGCAGTGCAACGGGACCGGCTATCGGGGACGGATCGCCTTGTATGAAGTGATGCCCGTGAGCGAAGAGCTGCGCGACTTGGTCCTCAACGGCGCATCGGCGTCGGAGGTCAAGCGTTGTGCGGTGAATCTCGGCATGAAGACGCTGCGCCAGAGTGCTTTGAGCAAGCTGAAGGAAGGGCTGACGACGGTTGCGGAAGTGGTTCGCGTGACGATGCCGGATTAGAGTGTCGGCCATGGCAGATAGCGAATCGAGCGTCGAAGACGCGCAAGGTGGCGCGGCCCTCAGCATCCAGGGTTTTCTGCGGCTCGTCGTGGAACGGGGGGCGACGGATCTTCACATCTCGGCCGAGAGTCCGCCGTTGATGCGGATAGACGGTGAGTTGACAGCGCTTCCCGTACCGCCGCTGTCGGCAAACGAGACGAAGAACCTCTGTTACAGCCTGTTGACGGACAGCCAGCGCCACCGGTTTGAAGAGGAGAACGAGCTGGACTTTTCGTTTGGCATTCGCGGGCTGAGCCGGTTCCGTGGCAACCTCTTCGTACAGAAGGGTGCTGTTGGCGGAGCCTTTCGGATGATTCCCTACGAGGTGCGCGGATTAGCGGAGCTCGGGCTGCCGCGCATTGTGAGCGAGCTGACGAAATTGCCGCGGGGGTTGGTGTTGGTCACTGGGCCGACCGGGAGCGGCAAATCAACAACACTTGCATCGATGATCGACAAGATCAACCGCGAGCGCCGGGAGCACATCGTTACCGTGGAGGATCCGATCGAGTTCGTCCATGAGCATCGCAAGTGTCTCGTCAATCAGCGCGAGGTGTTTGCGGATACGCATGGCTTTGGAAACGCGTTGCGGCACGTGCTGCGGCAGGATCCGGACGTGGTGCTGATCGGCGAAATGCGGGATCTCGAAACCGTCGCCTCGGCGCTCACGGTGGCGGAAACGGGGCACTTGGTCCTGTCGACGCTGCACACGAATTCGGCTGTGCAGACGATCAATCGCATCATCGACATCTTCCCCTCGGATCAGCAGCCGCAGATTCGCGCGCAGCTGTCGCTCTACAAGCGCCTGGGTCTCGATCCTGTGCTGTGGCCGCGCAACGCGGGCTCGTATCCAGGCTACGTCTTCACCGACGAGCCGCTCCGGCTGGCGGCCGGGCACTTCGGCCTGG
>CAZCGA010000016.1:54150-74083 GCA_964498075.1 uncultured Binatia bacterium (SeqCode)
AGGCTGTCGTTTCGCAGCAACTGATCCCGCGGCTCGATGGGCGCGGCCGCGTGCTCTCGGTCGAGGTCATGATCCCCAATCCGGCGATCCGCAATCTGATTCGCGAGTCGAAGATCCACCAGATCTACTCGCAGCTGCAGGTTGGACAGCTCAAATTTGGGATGCAGACCATATCGCAGTCCCTGACGGATCTCTACCAGCGGCGGTTGATCTCCTACGAAGAGGCCCTAGGCCACGCGACAGAGCCCGACGAGGTGCGCGGGATGCTGGGGCCCCCGCCAGGTGGCGGTCGCCGCTAAGCACCTGGCACGCGACGTGCTCCACGCGTAAACACAGACAGTGAGAGGCGCGGTGGCTGCTGAGCTTTCCGCGCTTCTCGGCATGGGAGCGAGGTGAAAAAATGGCGGTCTTCAGATGGCAGGGGGTTTCTCCACGCGGGGAAGTCTTGGCGGGTGAGATGGAGGCGCCAACCCGCGACGCAGTCTTGGTGCGGTTACGGTCTCAGCGCATTCAACCGATTCCCGCAAAAATCAAGGAGAAGGGTAAGGGGCTTGATCGCGAGCTGAACATTCCGGGTTTCGGTCAGTCGATCAAGCAACGAGACGTCGTCATCTTCACGCGTCAGTTGGCGACGATGATCGATGCCGGGTTGCCGATCGTCCAATGTCTCGATGTCTTGGCGACCCAGTCGCCGAACAAGAAGCTGTGCAGGGTGATTCGGCAGATCAAAGACGAAGTTGAGGCCGGCTCGACGTTCACCGACCCCTTGCGGAAGCATCCGAAGCTCTTCGATGACCTGTTCGTGAACATGGTGGCGGCTGGTGAAGTCGGCGGCATTCTCGACAGCATTTTGCACCGCCTGGCCAGCTACATGGAAAAGGCGATGAAGCTCAAGAGCAAGATCAAGGGGGCGATGATCTATCCAACTACGATCGTTACCGTGGCGGTTGGGGTTACGGCCGTACTGCTGATCTTTGTGATCCCGGTATTCGCCGAGCTGTTTTCGAGCTTCGGGCAGGAGCTGCCGGCGCCGACGCAGTTCGTCATCAATCTGAGCAACTTCACGATCGCGTACTTCAAGTACCTGGTGGGTGTGCTTGTCGCGATCGCCGTGGTGTGTCGACAAGCGTACCGAACCGAGGGCGGACGGCTGACCTTCGACCACATGTTTCTGCAATTGCCGGTTTTCGGAGACCTGATTCGCAAGTCATCGGTTGCCCGCTTTACGCGGACGCTCAGTACGTTGGTGTCGTCCGGCGTTCCAATCCTGGACGCGTTGGCGATCACGGCGCGTACCGCTGGCAATAAGGTAGTCGAGCGCGCTGTCTTGGCGACTCGTGTGAGCATTAGCGAAGGGCGGACGATTGCCGAGCCGCTGGCAGAGAGCAAGGTCTTTCCGCCCATGGTGTGTCAGATGATCGCGGTCGGCGAAACAACCGGTGCGCTCGATGCCATGTTGCAGAAGATCGCTGACTTTTACGAGGATGAGGTTGATAACGCGGTCGCGAATCTGACCGCATTGATGGAGCCGATGATCATCCTGTTTCTGGGAGTGGTCATTGGAGGTTTGGTCATTTCGATGTATCTGCCGATTTTCAAGCTCGGTTCGGTCATCGGCTGATGTCTGCGGAGCACGGTAGCAACCCAACGGAGCGTCTACGTGTCCGGCTGAAGTGGTTTCTCTTCGTTCGGGTCTTGCTGGCTTCGTTCTTCCTCGGTGCGCTTGCCCTCGTCTACCTCGGCAGCGGAGAGCAGCGCTATGCGGTGTCGGTCAGTCTGCTCCTGTTCGCGATCGCATTCACTTACGCCGTCACCATCCTATCTGCTCTCTTTCTGCTGCGCCTGCGGCGGCTTGCCCCATTTTCCTACCTGCAGCTGGGCTTCGACATCGTGCTGACCACGGGGGTGATTTTTGTCACCGGCGGTAGCGAGAGTCCATTCGGATTCCTGTATAGTCTCGTCGTCATAAACGCGGCGTTCTTGTTGTCCACGTCTGCCGCGATCGCCGCGGCCGCAAGCTCGTCGATCGGCTATGCGGCGCTGGTTGCGGTGCTCGGAAGCGGGTGGGTGGCGCGACCCGATTATCCTTTTCCACCGGCACCGGCAGACCTGCAATTTGCGTTGCGATTCATCACCACAAACGCGACGTTCTTCGTCATCGCGCTGCTTGCTAGCTCGCTGGTGCGGCGGCTCCACCAGGCGGAACGCCTGCTTCAGGAACGCGAGACGGAACGTGACCGATTGGCCTCGCTGCACGAGGCTTTGGCGCGGAACATCGGCAGCGCCCTGATCACTACCGACGCAGACGGTCGCATCACCTCAATGAACCAAACTGCCGAGGAGCTGCTGGCTGCTGCGGCGGCGGAGATGCTCGAGAAGGATGTTGGTGCGATCTTCGCTCCGCTGCGCCAGACGGCTGCAGGCCGGCTGCGTTTTCTGCAAACATCGAGTCGCGTTCAGCCAACGGAGTTTGCGCATCGGACGCATGACGGACGCGAGCTGACCGTGCGGTGCTGTGCGGTAATCCTGCGCGACACCTACGGCAACCCGATCGGAGCGCTGTACATCGTGCAAGACATCACGACGCTCCGTGACCTAGAGCGCCGCCTTCAGGCGGCAACCGGAGCCGACGACGCGGACGCGGAGGAAGTCGCCAACGATGCGGCGACGGCTTCAGACGGGCTGATCGGCAGTAGCTCGGCGATCGGCACTGTTCGTAAGCTGATCGACCAGGTTGCGAAGAGTGATGCCACGCTCCTGATTACAGGTGAGAGTGGTACAGGCAAAGAGCTCGTCGCGCGCGCTGTCCATGCGAGGAGCGCGCGGCGCGACCGGCCGTTCGTTGCGGTCAATTGCGGAGCCATTCCTGCAAACCTCATCGAGAGCGAACTCTTCGGTCATACGAAGGGCGCATTTACCGGGGCCGTATCGAATCGGGCCGGTTTGTTTCGTGTTGCGGACGGAGGAACTGTCTTCCTGGACGAGATCGGCGACCTTCCGATGCCGCTGCAAGTCAAGCTCCTGCGAGTCCTCCAGGAACGTGGTTTCACACCGATTGGTGCGGACAATCACGTGAGCGTCGACGTGCGGGTCATCGCCGCCACCAACCGTAACCTCGCAGAAGACATGCCGGCTGGACATTTCCGCGAGGATCTCTTCTACCGTCTCAACGTTCTGGCCATCGAGCTCCCGCCGCTGCGTGAGCGGCGGCAAGATATCCCCCCGCTGGTCAGGCGTTTGTTGCGCCAGTTCTCGGAACTTCATGGTAGGTCGGTTCAGCGACTCTCCGTCGGGGCCGCTCGTCGCCTACAGGAGTACGGGTACCCCGGGAATGTCCGTGAGCTGGAAAACATCATCGAGCATGCGATCGCGCTGTGCGAAGGGGAGACGATCCACGAGTTTCACCTGCCCGACTACGTAACCAAGGATCACAAGCCTTGCGAACCACCACGCCCGGCAACTTCAATTGCCTCCAGCGCGAACATCCCGGTCGACTCAGCACTTCCGGCTGACAATCTCGATGACAGCCTGGCTGCGTACGAAAGGGCGATTCTGTTGAGGGCCTTGGTCGAGGCGGGAGGGGTCAAAAAACGAGCGGCAGACCTTCTGGGTATCAACTACCGGTCATTCCGGCATCGGTTGCAGAAATATAAGTTGGGAGAGTCGTCGGCTACTTGAGTCCGACGGCTGAATCAACGGCGCGACCGGTGCCGCATCGCGGCATTACAGTTACCGAAACATCAATTCCGTCAAAAAACTGCGGTCAAGATTTGTCACTACCCCGGATTCCCCCTCGTTGTGCCGGCATTCCGCGGAGCAAAGGCCAACAATCAAGGGAGTGCGGGTGAAGCGCCAGGGGCTGGTATGGGCATTGCTCGAACAGGCGCTCATGAGGAGGCGCACGATGAAGCAAGCCCACGGGCCGCCTTAGCCAGTTGACCCAGATCGTCAACCGAAGTAAGGATACTACCACGGAGTTAAAACAAATAACCCAAGGGAGATCACAATGAAGGTCATACGGAACAGTCAAGGTTTTACACTGATCGAGTTGCTAGTCGTTGTGGCTATCATCGGCATTCTCGCTGCGATCGCGATCCCGCAGTTCGCGCTGTACAGGCAGAAGGGGTACGACGCCCGAGCCGAGTCGGACCTCCGCAATGCGGCCACTGCTGAAGAAGCCATCGTTGCATCGGGCGGCGGGTACCTGAGCTGCACCAGCGCTTCGGATTGCGCGACGAAGCTGCAAAGCTTCCGTCCGTCCGGCAATATCACCATCGCCCTGACTGCAGCGTCGGGTTCGTTTACAGGTACCGCAGCCGCGGGCACCTTTGGAAGCGGCAAATCATTCACCTGGGACAGCACGAACGGTGGGCTGCAGCCGTAACGCAGCCTCACGGTGGACCAGGCGCTGGCAGGCACATCCCCGGTTCGGGTTACCGGGGATGTGCTCTGCTGATGGTGGGAGGTCCCTAGTCAACGGCCACGCAAAATACATGGGCCAAGGAGACACGAGATGAGCACGAAAGGAGACAACCGAGGTTTCACACTGATTGAGTTGCTCGTAGTAGTTGCCATCATCGGCATTCTCGCTGCGATCGCGATCCCACAGTTCGCCTTGTATCGCCAGAAAGGATACGATTCGCAGGCCGAATCCGACCTGCGAAATGCGGCCACGGCGGAGGAAGCCATAGTCGCATCGGGGGGGGCGTACACCAGCTGCACTAGCGCCTCGGACTGCTCGACGAAGCTGCAAAGCTTCCGTCCGTCCACCAACGTCAGCATTGCCCTGACCGCAGCGTCGGGTTCATTTACAGGTACCGCAGCCGCGGGCACCTTTGGAACCGGCAAGACATTCACCTGGGACAGCACGAACGGTGGGCTACAACCGTAATCCAGATCCCCCACTAAGGGGGCGGGCGCGCGGTTTCCCGTCCCGTTAGACCCCTTCTTTGTCGGGTCCGCGCCGGTCCTTCGTAAACGGACCCTCGATTCGTTGAAAACATGAACCGGGCTGCGAGAGCGCAAGGAAGACGTGGCGATGTGGTCTGAGGTGAAGGTGACCAGGCGTGTGGTGGTGCTGTTGGCTTCGCTCGGCGTCGCGGCCTACGTAAACGCTCTTGCTGCGGGCTTTACCTTTGACGACGAGCCGGACATTCGCAACAACCCGACGGTAACCGAGGGAGTCGATCTCATTCGGGTACTTGCCTCGCCCTTGCCTCCGGGCGATCTGTATCGGCCACTGACGGTCCTGACCTTTGCGATTAACGAGAAGTTGATGCCCGGCGTGGCCGCTCCGTTTCACGCGGTCAATGTCCTGTTGCACGCTGGTGTCACGTTGCTGGTGTTCTGGCTGGCCGTACGGCTCTTCAACTCCGCGCGGATCGCCGGGATTGCGGCCGTGTTGTTCGCGCTGCATCCGATCCACACGGAGGCCGTCACGAGTCTGGTCGGCCGAGCGGAAGTCCTCGCGGCGCTATTCGGCTTGAGTGCCGTCTTGAGTGTCGATTGTGCTGACAGGGCCAAGGGTCGCGTGTCGCGCGCGGCCTGGCGGACGGCGTCAGTGACCTCTTTCTCACTCGCGCTCCTCAGCAAGGAGAGTGCTCTTACGGTTCTGCCCCTCATTCTGTTGCTTCGAGTTGCCCAGCGTGCTGAGCCGTCAATTCGAGGTCTGCTGCGAGAGCTGCGTAGCCTCGATTGGATTCCGTATGCCTTGTGTGCTTGTGTATTTCTCGGGCTTCGGCACTCAGTCGTCGGAGCAGTGGCGCCGCCACTTCCGGTCACCCCGCTGAATAACATCCTTGCGTTTGTGCCGTGCACCGTGCGACTGCGGTCCGCCATGGCAGTGCTGTGGGACTACTTCGGTTTGCTCAACGTGCCCCTCGTGCTTTCGGCGGACTATTCGTACAACCAGGTGCCCTCCGTTACGTCGTGGCTGGATCTGAGGTTTCTCGCCGGAGTGCTTTTGGTAGCGGGCGTAGTAGGCATCGTGATCTGGCACCCTCGTCCCGCAGTTAGATTCGCCACGGCCTTCCCCCTAGTGGCCCTGTTGCTTACGGCCAACGTGTTGTTTCCCATCGGGACGATCAAGGCTGAGAGACTGTTATATCTGCCTTCCGTGGGCTGGACCCTCCTCGTCGGGTACGCCTTCGACCGTCTCCTGCGTGTCGAACGATACCGCCGCGCAGCCGTTGGAGCGCTCTGCATCATGGCTGCCGCCTTCGGCGCCCGAACGTGGGTCCGCAACTGGGATTGGCGGGACAACACTACCCTCTACCGCAGCATGCTCAACAGCGCCCCCGACAGCGCCAAGTCGCGCTACAACTTCGGGGTGGAACTGCAGCTTCAATTGGCTGACGAGTTCGCCGTCCCGCAGTTTCGTCGGGCGCTGGCGATCTATCCCCGGTGGTCGGAAGCGGCGTTGGGAATCGGCATTGCGTACCAGCGCGGCGGGCGCGTCGATGAAGCAGTCGAGTGGTACGAGAAAGCCCTAAAGATCGAACCAGAGTTCAGCAAGGCGCACACCAATCTCTGCTACGTGCTGGCGAACGATAAACGGTTCAGCGAGGCGGAGAGGGCCTGCCGTCAGGGACTGCGGTACGATCCTTCCGACACCAATCTGATGAAGATGCTTGGGTTCAGTATGATCGGGAACAGCGCGCATGAAAAAGGTGTTGCAATGTTGAGACGGGTGCTGGTCTTGAGCCCGCGCGATGAGGGTCTGCGGAACTACCTGATGCAGCGAGACGCGCCGTCCGCGGAGCGCGGCGTCGAAACAGCGATGCTGCCATGACGCAGGCGCGAATCTGCAGTGGTGCCGCCGCCCGCCCACTGATCGCCCCAGTGGACGCAGGCGGCCACGCAGCCAGCCCACAGACCATCGGCTGGCGCGAAGGAGCGCCGGTGGTAGCGCTCATTACGGTCGTTACTCTGCTGGTGTACTGGCCAACGCTGCGTAACGGATTCCTGCCGCTCGGTTTTGATGACGCCCTGATCCCAGATACTCCGGCACTCCACGGACTTGCTTGGAGCAATCTGTGGGCGATGACCACTGAGTTCGCCGAGGCCCACTACACTCCTCTGACCATGCTATCCTTAGCGTTGGACTATCACTTCTGGGGCCTGAACCCCGTCGGCTACCACTTGACGAACATAGTCCTACACGCCACTACCGCGGTACTCGTGTGGATATTTCTCCTGCCGATCGTGCGTTCCTCTCATCTGGCTACGGTGGCGGCTCTTCTCTTCGCTGTGCATCCGGTGCAGATGGAAGCCGTGTCGGTCGCCGTGCAGCGCAAGACGCTGCTGTCCGGAGCGTTGTTCTTCCTAACCCTGATTCTGTTCGGGCGTTGGCGCACGAAGCGACTGCGGCGGCACTACGCGGCCAGCGTGCTCGCGTTCACCGCGGCCGCCTTGGCGAAGCCCTCGGTGATGACGCTGCCGTTCGTGCTGCTGCTCTACGAGTACACCTTCGTCGGTGGACGCTTGCGCCTCGCGGACAAGCTGCCCTTCCTCGCCGTCGCCGCCTTCACGGCGGTGATGGCCGCTGCCGCCCACGCAGTAGTGGGCGCGATTCATCCCCCGCATGGAGGGAACGTCTTTGCAAACCTCCTCATGGTGGGTCGCGTCACTCTGGAGTATGTGGATGCGCTCTTCCTGCCCGTGGGGCTCGCCCCAATCTACTACTATCCGAAAGACAGCGTGTACTCACCCCTGCACTTCGCCGCACTCATCCTGGTCATTACAATGTGTGCCCTGGTGACGCTGAATCGGCGTCGCTACCCGTGGTCATTCTTCTGTTTGTGGTGGTTCCTGCTCGAGCTCCTACCCGAGTGCAATCTCATGCCGCTCGCGCAGCTGCGTGCCGACCGCTTCCTCTATCTAGCAATAGTCGGCTTCGCAATTTGGGTGGCGCTCGGGATGGAACGGGTGCAGTCAGCACGATCGCCGAAGGAGTGGCAGCGCCGGGCAATTCCCATATTCGCCACGGCACTCATCGGTCTGCTCGCGCTCACCAACCGTGCGTCGGTGGGCGTGTGGCGCGACAATATAAGCGCGTGGCGTCAAGTCGTGGCACGCCACCCGTGGTGCGCGATGGCGCACTCGATGCTCGGTCGTGCCTACTTCTACGAAAACGACTACGGCAACGCCGAGCCGGCCTTCGCCGAAGCGACCCGTCTCTCAGCGCAACTGCCGGACGCCCATCTGTACTTGGCAAAGATCTATGCCGATCGTGGGGAGGGCGAGCGGGCGCAAGTCGAACTCCAGCGCCTGCTGGCGCTCACGCCCGACAACCCCGACGGGCTACGATTGCTCGCGGTGCTCTCGAATCCCCGACAGTCGTGATCGAGTCTCCGGCTACCCCTGCGGCGGACGCAGCCGGTTGTATTGCCCCGCCCGGTCCTTACGCAATTGCTTGATGCGCTCGTCTGCCTCACGCGACAGCCTCGGCTTGCGATTCAGCAGGTAGAGTACGCCCAGCAGCGCAACGGCAAGGCCGACCGCAGCCCGCGGGTGATCACGCAGGAAATGAATCAACGCCCACAGTTGCTCCATAACACCGGCTCCGCTCATCTGCGACCAGAGTACGGTGCCCTCGGCTGCTGTACAAGCGGAGTCTTGCGCGGGTTCGTGCTATAAGCGCGAGCATGACGCGCCTCGATTGCGTCCGCGTGGGCTTCATCGGTTGCGGACGCATCGCCCGCCTGCAGGCGCTCGGGTACCTCGACCACCCGCGCGCTGAGCTGACGGCGGTGTGCGACCAGGACGAGGCGCTCGTCCGACAACGACGCGACGAGTGGCATGCGCGCAAGGCGTACACCGACTACATGCAACTGCTTGCCGCCCGCCCTCATCAGCTGGAAATACGCCGGCGTTCCCAAGTTCGGGAGTTGGGAAGTGATCGCCTCCGCCGGCATGCGCGTGCGCTCGAAGTACTACGCCAGCGATGACCGTATAGAGATTCACGGAACCGAAGGCATCATCTGGATCAACCGCTGCACGGGCTTTCTCCTCGACGAGCCCGCACTCGTTCTGTATCGCGACGGTGAGACCCGCGCGTGGCACGATATCCCTCACGATTGGGCCGAGAGCTTCCGTCTCGGTGCGCACGACTTCGTCGACGCGTTGATCGAGGGGCGGCAACCGGCGCAGGACGCGGACGACGCCGCTCACACCTTGCGCTTCGCCATCGCTGCCCACGTCTCAGCCTGTGAGCGCCGCGAGGTGCTCTTGGACGAAGTCACCCCGGACACCCGGGCGCACCTGCCCGCTTCCGACTAGACGACTACACCGCTGGCTGCTGCTGCGTCACGCAGTGAAACGCCCCTAGTCCCCACACCATCTCGGTCGCGCGGATGCCGATGACCCGGCGCTGCCGGAACAGCTCCCGAAGCGTGCGCAGCGCGATGGCATCGTGCGGATCGTCGAACACCGGAACCAGTACCACGCCGTTGGCAATGTAGAAGTTCGCATAGCTCGCGGGAAGCCGCTGCCCGTCATGATAGAGTGCGGTCGGCATCGGCAACGTCACAACCGTCAGCGGACGTCCGTCCTGATCGTGCATGCGTCCTAGCCGCTCATGATTGCGCCGCAGGGGCTCGTAGTTGTCGTCGTGCGGGTCGGTCTCCAACACCGTGACCACGGTACGCGCATCGACGAAGCGCGCCAGGTCGTCGACATGCCCATCCGTGTCGTCGCCAGCAATACCGTCGCCCAGCCACAGAACGTGTTGGGCGCCGAGGTAGTCCCGCAGGTGCCGCTCGATCTGCTCGCGCTGCAGGTGCGGATTGCGATTCGGGTTGAGCAGACACGCTTCGGTGGTCAGCACCGTGCCGCGACCATTGACCTCGATCGATCCCCCTTCGAGCACGATGCCGGGTTCGAACACCCGGATGCCGAGCTGGGCCGCGATCCTTTCGGGCACGGCATCGTCCAGATCCCACGGCGGATACTTGCCGCCCCAGGCGTTGTAAACCCAATTGACGGCGGTGATCTCAGTCCGATCGTCCCGTCGCCTGGTGATGAACGTCGGCCCGTAGTCGCGGATCCACGCATCGTCGGTCGGCATGAGATGCAGGCCCACGTTCCGGTCGGGGACCCGCGCCGCTCGCAATCGCTCACGCACGCCAGCGGCCGCCGCCGCGTCATTGACGAGAATGTTGACCTGTTCGTGCGGCTGCAGTGCGTGAACGATCTCCACCCACACATCGGGAATCGGGCCGAAGTTCCCGGGCCATGACGCTTCCTTGTGGGGCCATGCGAGCCACGTTGCGGCATGCGCTTCCCACTCCGCGGGCATGCGGAAACCGAGGGCCGACGGCAGCTGCACGTCAGCCCCGAGGCCATCAGGAGCTCCGCCGAGCGTCATTCGGTCGTGCGGTCGAGGTACCGTTGCAGCAACCCGTGATAGGCATCGATTCGCCGGTCGCGCAGGAACGGCCAGCTGCGCCGCGTCGTGTCGATCAATCCCAGATCACACTGCGCGATCACGATCTCCTCCCGGTCGTGACTGGCGCGGACCAGCACGCGTCCGAACGGATCCGCTACGAAGGAAGCGCCCCAGAATTCCAGGTCGCCTTCTCGGCCCACGCGGTTGGTGGCCGCGACGAAGACACCGTTGGCCACCGCGTGGCTGCGCTGGATGATCTCCCAGGCGTCGTGCTGGGCGGTGCCGAACTCCGCCTTCTCCCGCAGATGCCACCCGATGGCCGTGGGGTAGAAGAGAATGTGCGCGCCGCTGAGCGCCGTCAGCCGCGCGGCCTCCGGGAACCATTGGTCCCAGCACACCAGTGCCCCGACCCGCGTTCCCTGTACCACGAAGCTCTGGAACCCCAGATCGCCGGGGGTGAAATAGAACTTCTCATAGAACAGCGGGTCGTCGGGGATATGCATCTTGCGGTACAGGCCGCGCAGCGACCCGTCGGCGTCGATCACCACGGCCGTGTTGTGGTACAAGCCCGGCGCGCGGCGCTCGAACACGGAGCCGATCACGGCCACGCGCTGGGCCGCCGCGATACGCCCCAGTGCATCGGTGGTCGGACCCGGGATCGGCTCGGCCAGATCGAAGAGCGCCGCATTCTCCTCTTGGCAGAAGTACCGCGACCGGAAGAGCTCTTGCAGGCAAACGATCTGTGCGCCGCGCCCCGCCGCATCGGCGATGCCATTGACAGCGGCCTGGAGGTTGGTCGCGGGGTCATCGGCACACCGCATCTGGACCAATCCGACGGTCAGACTGCCGGGGCTCGACGCGCTCATGACATTAGGATCCTCACTCACCCTTGCGACCGACTCCGAACGTCGCCAATGCCTTCGCGATCAGAATCCCATCCTCGGCCCGCACTTCGGCTTCCGTGTGGGCGACGCTGCGGCCGAGCCGAATCACCCGCGCCGTGGCGATCACCACCGGCTGCCTCGCGAAGGAGATGTAGTTGATGTTCAGCTGGTGCGTCGCCGTCCGCTCCCCGCGTTTCAATCGGTACGCAACCGCGACGCCGATGGCCGTGTCGATCAGCGCGGCAATCGCGCCACCATGCACCGGCCCGTACGGGCTGAGGAGACCCTTCGGCACCTGCATCCGCACCACAGCCTCATCGGCCGACGCCCGTTCAACGGACAACCCGAGGTAGTGGAAGAAGTCTGGCAGTGCGGCCCCCGCGGCGAGCTGCTCAACGTTAGGTACGTCGTGTCGGCTCATCTTTCAGAATGATCTGCGGCGCATGTTCTTGAGATTGCCGAGGTGCCCCGCGCATTGCAAGGTTTCCAACGCCTCGCGTTGCGCAGCCCGACCGTGTTTGACCCGGTTCCGGCCGTTCGGTACAGCATCACCCATGCCCCCGGTGATTCCCAGGCCCGCCCTGTGGGCAGCGATCCTGGCCATGCTGGCGACGGCTGCGGCGGCCGAGCCGGTGCACAAGCCGTTGCGCGACGACGACCTCGTCGCACGCGTCAACGATACCCCAATCTATCGCCGCTCGGTGCGCGACGTCGTTCAAGGAATCCTCACCTTGCAGGACGCGGCGCCGGACAACGCGACGATCGGCAAGTTGGCCGGTGACGCGCTCGATTCGCTGATCGCGCTGGAGCTCTTGTACCAAGAGAGCCAGGCGCGGGGAATCAACGTCGACGATGCCGCAGTCGATGAGGAGATCCGGCGCAGCCGGAGTCAGTTCCCCGACGCCCGCGCTTTCACAGCGGCCATGAAGGCGAAAGGGATGACGGAAGCCGACCTGCGCCGCGACACGCGCAAGACAATGGCGGTGAATCGGTTGCTCGAAGGCGGTGTGTGGAAGGACCTGCGTATCACCCCGGAACAAGTCAAGGACTTCTACGAGCACCACCGCGACGAGTTCAAACATCCAGCCGAGGTTCGCGCCAGTCATATCCTCATCCACGTGCCGGAAGGGGCCTCATCGGCAGACCGCAATGCGGCGAAGCAGCGCGCCGCGGCGCTGCTCGACAAGCTCAAGGCCGGCGCCGACTTCGCCCAGCTGGCGCGCGAGGTGTCCGACGATCCGAGCTCGAAGGTGCTGGGCGGCGACCTGGGCTACGTCGGCAAGGATGACATGCCGGAGGCGTTCGCGAAGCAGGCCTTCGCCCTCGCCCCGGGACAGATCGGCAACGTCGTTTCGACCCCCTACGGGCTCCATATCATCAAGGTCACCGACAAGCGCGGCGCCGGCTACCTGCCGCTGGACGAGGTGCAAGACCGTATCAGCGCCGTCCTGCTCAAGGACCAGCGACAACAGCGTCAGGCCGATCTCGTCGCTGAGCTGCGCAAGAGAGCGAAGGTGGAGCTACTCGACGTCGCCCGCTAGCGCCGCACAACGACAAAGATTGACCGGCGGCGCAGGCCCTCAACTCATCTTGCGCATGAAGTCGGCGTAACGGTCCATCAGCGGCAACACGGTGTCGCGCGCGGCGGGCGGAAGGCCGAACGTGACGCGCTCGACCCCGACCTCGCGGTACTGCTGCACCGCCTGCTCGTCGGCCGGTGTGCCGAAGATCGTCACCGATATGGAACGCGGATCGCGGCCCGCCTTCTCGGCTCGCGCGCGCAGGTCCTTGATGCTCTCGATGATGTTGCCGGCGCGGATGCCGATCGGCATCCACCCGTCGCAGAAGTCGACCACGCGCTGCAGCGTCTTCGGCGTATGACCGCCGAGCAAGATCGGCGGGTGCGGCTTCTGCACGGGCTTCGGCCACGACCAGATGGGATCGAAGTTGACGAACTTGCCGTGGTACTCCGCACCTTCCTCGGTCCAGATCGTCTTCATCGCTTCGACCCGCTCGCGCAACAGCGACCACCGGGTCTTGAAGCCGGTGCCGTGGTTTTCCATTTCCTCCGCGTTCCATCCGCCGCCGATGCCGAAGAGCAAGCGCCCATTCGACAAGAAGTCGAGGCTGGCGACTTCCTTGGCGGTGGTGATCGGATCGCGCTCGACGATCAGGCAGATGCCCGTGCCGATCTTCAGCTTGGTGGTCACCGCCGCCGCGGTAGCGAGCGCGACAAACAGATCGTGCGTATGCCAGTACTCCTTCGGCAGCTCCGGTCCTCCCGGCCAAGGGCTCCGCCGACTGGCGGGGATGTGCGTATGTTCGGGCAGCCACAGCGACTCGAACCCGCGCGCCTCGGCTTCACGCGCCAGCTCATCGGGCCGGATCGCGTAGTCAGTCGCAAACATCATCAGTCCATAGTGCATCTCGAGCCCTCCTCGCGTCACGATGCCAGGGTCACGTTCCAGATGCCAGCCGGACGGGGTTCACAGCGCGCGTGGCCGCATGGTATGAGTCCAGCACCATGCCGTCTTCCTTGCGCGTCTTGCGTCGTACGCTCTGCGCTCTCGTCGCTACGACAGTCTTCGTCGGCACACCCCGCTCGCTGACCGCCGAGCTGATCGAAGTGGGATCCGGCGTCGCAACACCTGGAGGATCATCCGAGATCTGCGTCCAGCTGTCCGACGGTGCCGGAAAGGTTGCGGCAGTGCAGATGGATTTCAGTTGGGACCCGCAGTGCATGTCGGCCAATATGGTTGCCGGGAACTCCGGCGATTGCCGCTCGACGCGCAAAAGCACCAAGAACGTCTCCACGCTCGTGAAGCCCAACGCGACGATGCGCGCGATCATGTTCTCCATCTTCGACATGAGCCCGATTCCCGACGGCGAACTGTTCTGCTGCACCTTCACACTCGCTGCTTCTCCACCGAGCCAATGCTGTCGCATCGGCATCAGTAAGGTCATGGGATCGACGCGAGCCAACCAGGCCATCCCGGAGATTCCGGCTCACGGCGGGCAACTGTGCCTCGCGCCGGGAAGCGCCGGAGCACAGGTTCCTGCCGCTCAGCCGCCGGTGGCCCAGCCACCAGCGGCGGCGGGATCTGAGGTCTCGGCACCCGCGCCTGCACCGCCGGTCGCCGCTCCGCCGATGGCGGTGCCGCAAGCCCGTCAGGCTCCGGCGCCAACCCCGGCGCAGCCCGGAGCGGCGCCTGCGCCTACAGCTGCTCCCGCTAGAGATGGCGCGGCGGCTGGGCCCGCTCCCCCGGTTGGGCTGCCACCGGGCCTCCCAGAAGAACCGGCAGCGGGCGAATTGCCGGCGGCACCCGTAGGCGAAGTCGCGGCACCAGCACCGCCGCTGCCAGCCGCCACGCGGCATCCGACGGGAGTCACGACCGCGGCGGTAACGCCCCACGCGCCGACGCCACGGTTGCGCGGAACTCCGACGGCGGCCCTACGGACGCCGCCAGCAGCGGGCTCTCCCACGGCGCGATCACTCACCCAAACGCCGGGGCCCGCCGCGACGCAGTCGCCGTAACGCTCGACGACTACTTCCCGTGCTGGCGCCGCATCTCGGCCTGTACGCGCGCCGTCAAGTCGTCGGTCGCTAGCTCAGTCTTGAGCAGACGATCGAGCAGGGCGCAACGTTCCGCGCCGCGACACCACGATACGCGCACGATGTAGCCCGCGCGGTCGTCGACTTGGACCATCATGTTCTTGTGGCGCGCTTCAAAAATCTCCGCAGGGCTCGCGCCCTCGGCCCGGAAGTCGACACGACGCACCGCCTTGCCCCGAACCGCATGGCGCGCTTGCTCCATCAGTTTCGGCGGTACGATGCCCGGATCGCGCCCGATCACCCAGGCTTCTTCCTTGCTGCGCCCGTCCGCGAAGATGACGATCACGCGACCGTCACCAGGCGCCGGAAACTGCGCCTCGTTCGATGCCAGCGGCGACCGCACGACGTTACCGTATCGCTTGACGTAGTCGGCCTCCCGCCAACCGAGCTCCGCCGTTGCCGGCGTTGCCGCGATCGCGCTCAACGGCACGACGCCGGCCAGCGCCACCACCAATGATCGTCTTCGAGACCGCATGTGAAGCACCTCTCTTGGTCCGAGCTCCCATGAAAGTGGAATCTGGTAGGTGAAAACCGCCGGCGGCGCAAGCGCGCCATGCAACGTTTCGGGAATACCATAGGGATGAGGTTGTACGGCGCGCGCCGGAGCAACGGCTCCGTTCTCAAAGTAAACATGCGCTCCGTAGAGTCGACTCTCCGCCTTGCCGCTCTCTGGACCCCGCGCTATGCTCGGCGCTCTTCGAAGCGGCATGACACTTCTCCTCCAGAACCACAGCAGTTATCCGTGCAACGACGCCGCCTTCTCGACGCCGCGTGCCCGCATGGATGCGGTCATCCACGAACAGGAAGCGGCCGGCGTCGATGTCGTCACGGACGGGCAGATCGGCTGGCGCGATCCGGTCTCTCGGGTGATGGAGCAGCTCGACGGGGTGCGCTTCGGCGACCCGGTCCGCTACGGCGCCACCGGTCACCGCTTCCCGCAGCCGATCGTCACCCGCGCGCTCCGCCGGCGCGCGCCGGTCATGTGCGACGACTTCGCCGCCGCGCGCATCGCCGCACGTCTGCCGGTGAAACCGGTGTTGCCCGGACCGTACACGCTGGCGCGCCACTGCGTCATCGAGTCGGGTGCCTATCGTGACGTTGCCGCGTTGGCGCACGCCTTCAGCGAGATTCTCACGGCCGAGGTGTGCGATCTGGTCGTCGCGGGGGCGCAGATCATCCAGATCGAGGAGCCGTCGATCCTCACACACCCTGAGGACATCCGCTTGCTGCGCCAGCTGCTGGAGCCGCTGTGGGCGGCGCGCGGTAGCGCCGAGCTGATGCTCGCCACCTATGCCGGCGACGCCGAGCCGCTGTACGCACAGCTGAACTCGGTGCCGGCGGATATCGTAGCTTTCGACTTCAGTCAGAGCCCAATGCTGGTCGAGGTGATCGCGGCGACCGGCGCCAGCAAGGTGCTGGCGCTGGGTGTGGTGAATGCCGGCGACCCGCAGCTCGAGGAGGCGAGCGTCGTCGCACGCCGGGTGGACCGGATGCTGAAGCACTATGCGCTCGACACGCTGTACCTGCTGCCGTCCTCCGGACTGGGGGACCTGCCGCCGGCGCGCGCGCGCGCGAAGCTGGAACTGCTGAGCTGCATTCGGCGCCTGGTCGCTCCGTACGCATGACGCGCAACGAGCTCCTTCGCGTCTTGGACACGCTGAGTCTGCGCGGCAACCATCTGGTGGTGCATGCCGCGTTGTCGAGCTTCGGCGCCGTCGACGGCGGCGCGGCGACGGTCTGCACGGCGCTCCTGGAAGCCGTCGCCGACGGCGGAACGATCGTCATGCCCGCCTTCACCTATGCCGAGACGTGGCCGGTGGCCCCAGCCGGCGGTCGTCCTCCGGCGAGGCAGATCGCCTTCCATTTGGATCTGCCGGTGAGCCGAGAGATCGGCGCGGTCGCCGAGGCGTTCCGCCGCCTGCCCGGCGTGCTGCGGAGCAACCATCCGACACACTCGTTCGCGGCCTGGGGACGGCAAGCACGCGAGGTGCTGTCGACGCAGCGCGACAACAACCCGCTCGGCCCGCTGAAGAAGCTCAACATCATGCAAGGGCAAGTGCTGCTGCTCGGCACCTCGCTGCAATCGGTAACCGCGATTCATCTTGCCGAGGAGCGCTTCGGTGCGCCGTACCTCAGCCGTGGCACCGCCGTGCGTCACAATGCGGCGGGGTACGATGAGCGCGTGGTGCTCGAGAACCTGCCGGGCTGTAGCGCCGCATTCGCGCGGCTGGAGGAACGGCTCGATCCCGCCAAGGTGCGTTCCGCGCCCCTCCCGCGCGGTGCGGCGCGCAAGGTCCCGGTGCGCTACATCGTGCAGCTGGCCACCACGATGCTGGACGAGGATCCCGAAGCGTTCGTCTGCGACGACCCCGATTGCGCCAGCTGCGCGGCGAAGCACGACGCGGTCGTCAGGCGCAGCACCGCGCATTCGGGACTGCGAACCGCGGACTGACTACGCCGCCGCGTCCATCCAGGCGCGGCCGAGTGCGAGCTTGCGACCCCGTACCGTGGCGAGCACGTAGGGTCCCTGCGGAACCACGGCGATGTGCGGGGTGGTTGCGGAACGTTCCAGGGCCCGGCCGAGTGCCTCGCCGATGCTGGCGACCGGTGTGACGAGCAGAGCGCGCACCACGTCCGGTGCGAGCCCATCGCTGACCACCAGCACCTGCGCCTTGCGCAACACCTGACACAGGTGCTGCACCATCCATTGATCGATGTGGAAGAAGCCAGGGCTGGTGATGCGCGCCATGAAGTCATCGTTGCCGCGCGTCGTCCGCAGCAACTGCTGGAAGTCGTCGCTACCGATGCCCTCGCTGAGCGCTGCGGCCAGGATGATGGTGCCGCCGCGCCGTACGATGTTCAGCGACGCGGTGAGGCCTTTGATCGACTGGTAGAACGTTGCGTCCAGGGGATAGCCGCCCGCGGACGTGATCACGATATCGGCGGGAGCGTCGAGATCGACCCGCACGTGCCGTTCGACCGCCACCACGCCCGCGGCGTGCGCCTGCTCGATGTTCCCGGCGAACACCCCCGTCAGCCGCCGGGCGCGGTCGATGCAGACGTCGACCATGAAGTCCACGCCGGCGCGCCGCGCGATCTCCAGCAGATCCTCGTGAAACGGGTTGCCCTCGACGATGCCCGGCCCGACGTTGTCCTCGAGCATCGTCGCGCCATGGGCGCTGCGCATCGTGTCCACGCCTGCGAGGCCCGGGGCGACGGCTTTGCGGCCGCCGGAGTAACCGGCCATGAGATGCGGCTCGATGAGGCCGGTGACGATCTTGAGATCGGCCGCCATGAATCCCCGATCGAGCCAGACTTCCGTGCCGCGTGCCGTGCGGCCGAGATGCACATGCTCGTCAGCGTCGCGGGCGACGTGGTTGCGGATGCGATAGCGCGCGACGATGTCGGCGCTGGTCATCTCGGCCAGCTCCTCCGCCGTGTTCGGACGATGCAGGCCCGTCGCGACCAGAATCTCGATGCGCTGGCGATCGATACCGGCCGTTTCCAAGGTGCGCAGAATCGGCGGCAGCACGACGCCGTACGGGACTGGACGGGTCTTGTCGGAGATCACCACGACGGCGTCGCGCCGGCCACGCGCCAGCTCCGCCAGAGGCCGCGCCCCAATCGGATTGCGCAGCGCACCCTCCACCGCGTCCACCGGTTTGTCGAGCGGCTGTCCCTGTACGGGCTCTACGAGCGAGACGCGCAGGTGATCGGGAATGAACGCCCCCAGGCCGTTGCGGCCATAGTCCAATCGGACGTTCATGTGTACAGCCTACACGGTTCGCGATGCGGTGTCGCGCGTGCGGCGGAGGATGCGGACCATGTAGTGCAGCCCGTCGCGCAGCGTGGTCAGCGTCGAATGGGACCCGGTGATGAAGCGCACCAGATGCACCCAGCTGAGCGGCCGGGTGACCAGCTGCACGCGGCCGTGCCGGATCGCTTCCAGCACCGCGGCCGGCTCGGGCGGTGCGTCGATGAGCGTGAACGTCCGTCCCATCTGCCACAAGAAATGCGTGTCCGAGTTGCCGACGACCGGCAAGCCGGCGGTACGCGCATATTCGACGGCGCGGCGGTTGAAGCGCTGCGTCAGTGGCGTGTAGAGGCCGGAGAACTCGATGGCGTCGAACAACCCCGCCTGCGCGAGCAGTGACTCGCCGCCGGCGATGTCCACCGGGTAGAACGGATGCGGCGCGATGACCAGCGCCTCCGGCGTCTTGCGCGTCGCAATGTCGTCGAAGCTGCACACGCCGGGAGGGAACTCCGGGAAGTTCAAGAGCAGGACGTGCTGACCGTCGACCGTCGCTTCCATCCCGCGGAGCAGCAGAACCCCGCGGGCCGCGGCGTAACGCGTCGCATCGCCGTCATAGGGCACCGACTCGTGGCAGGTGATGGCCAGAACGTTCAGGCCGATGGCCGCCGCGTGGTCGATGAGCTCTCCGGCGGAGTGGTGCACAATCGCGTGATCCACCGGATCGGTGTTGATGTGGTGGTGAAAGTCGCCGCGGAGCATCGACGCTCAACCTACCAGCCGAGCGCCAGTGCGACAACTACAAGAGAATCAGCCGTCAGCTGTCAGCGATCAGCGGTCAGCACAGAGACTACTAACGAAGCAATTGACCCCAAACCTGCTCGAGCGGCGGCCCATGAGCCGTCCGAGGCGCGTCTCGCTAGATCCTCAGTACGAAATAGCTCGGCGGAAGCCCGAACATCATCTTGCCGACGTCTTCGTAGCGCGCGTACGACTTGCTGGCGTGCAGAGCCAGCACGTGGACGTCGCGATGGTGGCGCTCGATGCCGTGCTCGATCCGAATCGCCGTCGTCCCGGCGGCTTCGCACACGAGATCGACGGCCTGGGCGCAGCTCTCTGCGGCGAAACACGCCGCGAGTTGGCAGCGCATCTTCGTCGCGTCGGAGAGCCGGCGATCGCGCTCGGCGTCGCGGTAGGCCTCCGAGATCGCCGCGTAGAGCGAATCCCGGCTCGCGTCCAGAAGGCCGCGCGCTCTCCCCGCGTGGTGTTGCGCCATCTCGCGGTCCCGGAGCGCGATG
>CAZCGA010000017.1:0-72898 GCA_964498075.1 uncultured Binatia bacterium (SeqCode)
GGCTGCGCCCGCACCCGCACGAGTTCGCCCTGTATTTCGACGCGTGATTCTGACGTTGGGCGGGGAACCGCGCCCTACAGGGGCGTCTTGTAGGGGCGCGGTCCCCGCGCCAGTGTCGGCGCCCACCATGCCGGACCAGCGCTTCTACGTCTTTCAACACATCGAGTGCGAGGATCTGGGCACCTTCACCCAAACCTTCGCCGCGCGCGGCGTTCGCGTCGACTACGTGCGCTTGTTTGCCGGCGACGGAATTCCAGAGGACTTCGGGGCCGCGTCGGCGCTCGTCTTCTTGGGCGGACCGATGAGTGTGAACGATGAAGCCCGTTACGCGTATCTCGGCGCCGAGAAGGCCATCATCCGTCGCGCCCTTGCTGCAAACGTGCCGGTTCTCGGTGTGTGCCTCGGCGCACAGCTACTGGCGGCTGCTGCCGGTTCCCGCGTGTTCTCAGGGGTGCGTCCCGAGATCGGCTGGGAACCCATTTCCCTGACCATCGACGGGCGTCAAGACCCGATGCTGTCGCCGCTCGCGCACCTGGCGGCTGTCTTTCACTGGCATGGGGAGACGTTCGATCTCCCGCCGGGAGCGACGCGGTTGGCCTTCAGCGCGCTGACGTTGAACCAAGCGTTCCGCCTGGGGCGCTGGGCGTATGGGTTGCAGTTCCATCTCGAGGTGGATGCGTCGATGATCGAGGCGTGGGTACAGGCGTATCCCGACGACCTTGGTCTCGATCTCGACGCTGCGGCGCGGCGCATCAGCGCCGACACGCGGTCCTACATGCCCGCGTTGCAGGCTGCCGGCGCAGAAGCCGCCAACCGCTTTCTCGACCTCGTCACGGGTGACTGACGATGACCATGGCGCTGCGCGTGGCTGAGCGGCACGACGAGCCTCTGGAGCGTTACTTGCCGTGCGTCTCGGCAGCGATGCAGGCGCTTGCGGCGAGTGTCGCGCGTGTCGCGGCCACCGACGTGCCGGTGCTCATCTGCGGTGAAATTGGATCAGGAAAGTCGACGCTGGCCCGACAGATCTGCGAGGACAGCCCGCGTCGCGGTGCGCCGATCATCCTGCAATGCGCAACCGCGACGCCCGAGGTCATTGCGGGGCTGGCGCAGGTATCGGACCGCTGCGTGCTGCTCGAAGAAATCGGCGAGTTGGCGCCCGGTGCGCAGGACAGCCTGGTGTGCTTGCTGGCGGCGCAGCCGCCGCGAAACGGCGTGCGGCTGATCACGACGTCGAACCGCGACCTCGGTGAGCTCACGGAGCGGCATGGCATGCGCACCGATCTTCGCTACCGGCTTGACGTGGTGCGTCTCGACATCCCACCGCTACGCCAGCGTCGGGAAGACATCATTTTCCTCGCGGAGCATTTCCTGGCGGTGGCCGGGCGCACCTTCCATCGCGACGTGTGTGCCCTCAGCCCCGACGCACGGGCACGCTTGCTCGACCACCGTTGGCCCGGCAATGTGCGCGAGCTTAGGAACTGTGTGATGGAATCGGTGCTGCATTGCCCGCATGTGCGAATCCGGGCGGCCGACGTGCGGCTACGCACAGCTGCCGCAGGGGCGGATCCAGAGGCGGAGTTGGCCGCCGCGCTCTCGCGGTTGCATGCGGCGCAGCCCGGAGAGCTTCACGCGCGCCTGCAGCGGCTGTTGCTGCAGTGGGCGATGAACGTTTGCGGCGGCAACCGGATCCGCGCCGCTACGCTGCTGGGTATCGGCCGCGGCTCCCTGCGCGCCAAGCTCCGGCGACACGGGCTCGATTCACTGCCACCTGCTCAACCGGCCGCGCGCTGAGCCGACGGCCGGGTCCCCGGGCCTCGCAGCCCTGCCACCCCGCGCGGAGGCTTGTCGCAGCTTCCCGAGTCGAATAGATTGTCGTGACTCTGCAGGACTCCAATATGGACGTGCGTGGCTCATCTGGGGGTGGCAGCGGTCAGGACGGCAAAATGGAACGAGGAACGGCGAAGATGGAAGCGCGGCCCAAGGGACGACCGCGGGTGAGTCCGAAGGCGACCGCACCCGCACCGGTGATCCCGACGCTGGATAACCCGCTGGCGGCAACGCACGACGGACCGCCGGCGCCAAGCTCCGCGACTCCGGTGGGACTGTACGATCACACCTTGCTGCAAGGCGAGGAGCTGCGGCGGCGACCCTTCCTTGCGGCCAGTACGCTGCAGATCCTGCGGCAGCATGCCAAGGGCCGCATGACGGTCTGGGAGCGCATCGACGTGCTCCAAGACAAAAGCACGCAGCCGAGTATCCTGTACCAGAACTGGGGACCGAACCTCGACGGCGCGTCCATCGTCACCGCCGTCGTCCAGATCCGCGGCCGCGACGTTGCCCTCTACGGCCACGACTTCACGGTGCGCGCCGGTTCGATGGATGCCACCAACGGACGGAAGCTGGCGAATCTCATCTACCTCGCCGCCCAACGCGGCATCCCCCTGATCGGCATGAACGACAGTGCCGGCGCCTTCGTTCCCGCCGGCGTCGGCGGCCTCGATGGTTATGCGGAGGCCTTCACCGCGCTGCGCAAGATCAACGGGATCGTGCCGAGCATCATGTGTATGTTCGGCTTCAACGCGGGCGGCGGCGCGTATCTGCCGCGCCAGGGCAGCTTCATGATCCAGCCCGCGAACACCTTCTTCGGGCTCACCGGCCCGGTGGTGGTGAAGAGTGCGCTCGGCGAAGACGTCACGGCCGACGATTTGGGCGGTCCGAAAGTGCACGGCGCCAGCGGCGTGTCGGACCTCACGGTTGCCGACGAGGTCGCGGCACTGCGCACGGCGCAGCGGCTGCTCAGTTACCTTCCGGATTCGAACCGAGTGGTGCCGCCGTACGAGGACACGTCGGATTCGCTCGAACGCCGGACGACCGAGATCGACACGCTGCTGCGCAAAGCCTTCAACTCGCCGACGGGTTTCAACACGCCGATCGACGTCTCGATCGTCATTCAGCAGGTGTGCGACCACGGCGACTTCTTCGAGATCCAGCCCGACCGCGCCCGCAACGCCATCACCGCCTTCGGTCGGCTCGGCGGACACGTCGTGGGTTTCGTCGCCAACAACAGCGCTGTAGCCAGCGGCCAGATCGACATCGATGCGGCGTACAAGATCGCCCACTTCGTGCGCTTCTGCAGCATCTACAACACGCCGGTGATCTTCATGGAGGACACGACCGGGTTCCTGCCGGGTCGCGACCAGGAGAGCCGGGGGATTGTCCAAGCCGGGCGGGCGATGCTCGACGCGATCATCGATCTGCGCACGCCGCGCATCCTGTTGATCATCCGCAACGCCTTCGGCGGTGCGTACGCAGCGTTCAACTCCTACGCCACGGGCGCCGACCTCGTGCTGGCGCTGCCGACGACGCGCGTGGCCGTGATGGGAACGGCCGGTAAGGAGTACACCTACAAGCGCGAGCTCCTGGACGTCCGCGCGAATGCCGCGGCGCGACTCCAGGAGGAGATCGCAGCGCGGCTGGAAACCGGCAGCTCGCCGGAGGACGCCAAGCAGGCAGCCGAACGAGCGGTGGCCGAGTGGATGAAGGCACAGGAGGTGGAGCTCAATCAACGCTACGAAAGGGAGCTCATGAATCCGCGCGAGGCGCTCAGCCTCGGGTCGATCTCCGAGATCGTCATGCCCACCGACCTGCGCTCCGTGCTCAGCCGCAGCCTCCTTTTCCTGTTGCGCCACTACGAGCCTGGGCCCTGGCAGTCCGTTCAGCGGGAGTTTCATTGATGCGCGTGGCGAAGCCGGCCGACCCCTGCGCCAACAACCCGCTCATCCACCGCGACCGCCGCTTCGGCCAATCGCCCTCGGCGTGGGTGCGCTCGTTTGCGTGCGACGACATGGGCGTGTTGATCGTCTGCCGCGGGCCGATCCGCAAGGAAGCGATCGACGTGTTCCACGAAATGGGCATGACCAAGGTCGGCATGCTCATCTCGGAGCGCGACAGCATCGTCTTCCCGCGGGCGCTCTCCCCCGAGCTGCGGGTGATGGATCCGACACACGTGCACGCCGTGCCCGACTACACCGGTACGACGAAGGAGGAGCGCGTCCAGCGCATCCAGGAGATCATCCAAATCTGCAGAGACCACGCGTATCAATACGTGTTCGCCGGATACGGATTCATGGCCGAGGACGCCGGCTTCGTCCGCACCCTCGAGCGGGCCGGCATCCGGTTCATCGGTCCGGGCTCGTACACCCAGGAAGCCGCTGGCGCGAAAGACGAGGCGAAGCGGACGGCCATCGAGAACGCGGTGTCGGTGACGGCGGGCGTCAACAACGCCAGCGCGCGGACCCTCCTTTGCAAGTACGCGGATCGCGCTGCACTTGCCAAGCTCGTCAAGGAGAAGGGGTTGCACGTCTTGGAGATCGGCAACGACACGCTGAGCCTCGAGGCGCTCGCCGATCGCGTGCTGGACGCCGCCTACGAGAAGCACCTCGACCTTTACACCATCGAGGAGTTGGCCGAGCAGATCCGCATTGAGGCCGAACGACTGCTGCGGGAGCATCCAGGCCGGCGCTTCCGGCTGAAGGCCATCGGCGGTGGCGGCGGCAAAGGGCAACGTCTCTTCTCCGACGCCGCCGGCGTGCCGGGACTGGTCCGCGAGATACTCAACGAGGTCAAAGCGACGGGCGTGGGCGACAACAAGAACATGCTCATCGAGCTCAACGTCGAGCACACCCGGCACAACGAGATCCAGATCATCGGCAACGGCGAGTGGTGCATTGCGCTCGGAGGACGCGACTGCTCGTTACAGATGCACGAGCAGAAGCTGGTCGAGGTGTCACTCACCCAGGAGGGCTTCCGGGCCGCCATCGCGGCGGCACGCGCCGCCGGCCAGGACCGCAAGGCGCGCGTGCTCGAATCCGACCTGGCCGTGCTGCAGCGCATGGAGCAGCAAGCGGAGCGTTTCGGCACGGCGGTGAAGCTCGACTCGGCGTCGACCTTCGAGTGCATCGTCGAAGGCGAGCATCATTACTTCATGGAAGTGAACACCCGCATCCAAGTCGAGCACCGCGTCTCCGAGCTGTGCTACGCGTTGCGTTTCACGAACCCGGATGACCCCGACGACTTTTTCGATGTGCAGGCGCTCGTCGAATGCATGGCGCTGATCGCCAAGCACAAGCAGCAGCTTCCCAAACCGACGCGCGCAGGGCGTGAGACGGCGGCGATCGAAGTACGTTTGAACGCCACGGACCGGGCCCTCAACCCGGCCGCGGGTGGGGTGATCATCTCATGGTCGGACCCGATTGATGGCGAGATTCGCGACGATCAGGGCATCTCGATCAAGAACCCCGACACGGGGCTCTACATGCGGTACCGCCTGGCCGGTGCATACGACTCGAACGTCGCGCTGTTGCTGGCCACCGGCGCGGATCGGGAGGAAAGCTGCGCGCGGATCACGGAGATTCTTCGGCGGACGACGATCCGCGGCATGGACCTCGCCACGAATCTCGAGTTCCATTTCGGTCTCATGACGTGGTTCCTGAGCCGCGACGTGTGGGCGAAACCGACGACGAAGTTCGTCGTCCCGTACCTGACGCTGGTGGGTGAGCTGGCGCGTGAGGCGCACTCCATCGACTTCGATCACGCCTTTCAGCAGATCGCGCGCCGAGCGACGGCCGGCGCAGCCACCGGGGGCGAACGGGCACTCACTGCCACACGTCAGGTGATCGAGCTGAAGGAGACGTTGCTCGAGCGGCCGATTGCCATGCTGATTGACGAACCCCACTTCCTCTCGGCGTGGCTCAGCAAGCATCGTCTCGATTTCGCGCTGGACGGCGCGCGCGTCATGTGGAAGCGCAACCCGGTCGAAATCCTCGCGGCCACCTATCATCTGCTGCACCTCGACGATCAGCCCGGCGAGCCGGCGGCGCATCGCATCTGGGATCACGACCAGCTGCTGCTCGAGACCGCACTCAGCTTCTACGCGATGCTGGCTGAGCGCATCCCAGCGGGGATGGCGTGGCCGGACTTGGACCGTACCTTGCGCGCGGCGCCGGCGTCGTTCGGGTTCGATGCGGGAGCGTGGGAGCGCATAGGCTCGGCGCACGCCGGCCACCAGCTCGGGCTCGATATTCTTGCGGTGCTGCCGATGATCGCGGCGAAGTCCGGGTTCTACGACCTCACTTTGAACGATGATCTCAGCATCACGATTCCCGAACGCCTGCTCGATCCGGCGCGGCAAGAAGCCATGCGGAAGGTCCTCGTACCCCCACCGGCAACCAGGGCGGACGAGATCGCCGCCGCAATGGGCGGCACGTACTATGCGCAGGAGGCTCCCGGTTTCCCGCCCTTCGTGACCAAGGGGGGTCACTTCAAGCAGGGCGATCCACTCTACATCATCGAGGTCATGAAGATGTTCAACAAGGTATGCGCGCCGTTCTCCGGAACCATCGACGACATTCTGGTCATGGGAACCGGGGTCGTCGTCCGCAAGGGCCAGCCGCTTTTCAAGGTGACCCCCGACGAGCGGGTCGTCGACGAAGATCCCGAGGAAAAGCTCCGGCGCATCCGCATCAACACCGACGCGTATCTTGCGTACCTGCCATAGGAGCGCTGCCGCGGTCGCCGCGGTGCCGCGGCGGTTGTAGCGCCGCCGCAATCGTGTTAAACGCGCCCAGCATTCAGCCACGGCGGTGAAGGAGGAGATGCAATGTCGATGGTGGCCAAGAAGATCTTTCTCACCCGAGGAGTGGGGAAGCACCGCGAGAAGCTCACCAGCTTCGAGATGGCGTTGCGCAGCGCCAAGATCGCGCAGTTCAACGTCGTGCGCGTCTCCAGTATCTTCCCGCCGCATGCCAAGTTGATCACCCCGCAGGAAGGGCTGAAGCTGTTGAAGCCGGGCCAGATCCTGTACGTCGTCATGAGCGACAACGCGACCAACGAGCCGCATCGGCTCATCGCGTCGTCGGTCGGCGTCGCCATTCCGAAGGACCGCACGCAGTACGGCTACCTGGCCGAGCACCACAGCTTCGGACAGACCGACGACAAGGCGGGAGACTACGCCGAAGACCTGGCGGCCTCGATGCTCGCCACGATTCTCGGCGTCGAGTTCGACGCCAACAAGAGCTACGACGAGCGCAAGGACGTGTGGCGCCTCTCCAACGAGATCGTCATGACGCGCAACGTCACGCAGTCGGCCATCGGCGACAAGGACGGTCTCTGGACCTCCGTGGTCGCCGCGGCCGTGTTCGCCGAGTAGGCGCGGCTCGGGACTGGAAAAGCAAAGGGCCAGGCATTCTGCCTGGCCCTCGCGGTATCGCGCTAAGTTCTGACGTGCGGTGACGCCAGCTTACGGTATCGCCTGCTCGGTCCCTGGCAGCTTGAGCACGTCCAGCTGCGTCCGTTCGCCTCTCTCCTGCAGGCTGAATGCATCGGAGAACTGCGGCACGAAATTCCCGTAGGTACCGTGGCCGTGGAACTCCTCCACGATTCCGATCAGTCCATGGCCGTGGTCCGTATCCGAATCAGCCACGGCCCGAATGAGCGCCTGTCCGTTCAGTGTTCCACCGATGTTCACGTTGAAGATTGAGCTCCGATCGTCGCTGGGTCCCGGACGGGTGCCGATATCGGAGATGTGTATCTCACGGAAGCACTGCACCGACGTGCTGGTTGAGAATCGTTGCTCGAACTCGTTGTACACCAGGAACTGCACGGTCGTCTTGATGGGCGCTTGGAGGTTGAAGTCTTCCGAGCACGGAACCAAGGTGAGATCGGACCGGACGGTGTCGCCGGCGGCAGGTTCGAAGGCGTCATCGAAGAAGTGGTCCATCAGCAGGATGTTCGGGCAGGCGTTGTACTCGCGGCCGATGACGAGGGTGTTATCCTTGGGGTCATCTTGCGTCTTGGCCTGGATGCCGATGGCGTTGTAGGCGCGAATGTCGGCAAACGGTGGCCCATCCACGAAGACGTGTTCGATCGTCGCCTCGCCCTTGAGGTCGTTGCTGGCGATCGGCAGGTCATCGTCGCCGACCTCGACGCACTTCAGCTCGCCGACCATTGGATCTTCAGGCACCGCGCTGATGCTCCCGGAGTTGCCGTCTGCCCCGGAATCAGCGAGCGGTAGGTCCTCGCCCGCGAGCCCGAGGCCGACCGTCCACACGAGGGGCTGCTTTGCGGTCATGCGGAAGCTGAAGTCCGTTTCGTTCCACGATGGCCTGCACGACACGATCGTACCCAGAGGAGGCGTCTCGTCGAAGCAGCTGTCCAAAGTTTCGTTCTTGCTGCCCTCGGGATTGCAGATCCTCGACGGATCGTTGGAGCAATGGCCGTTCGCGTCGACGTAGAAGCAGCGGACGTTGACCGGATTCGGAGCGGTGTTGGTCAATTGGATCACCGTGTCCACCCCATTGTGGCTGTTGAAGACAATCTTGGGGAACACGACGATTGCCGCCGGATTCGTCGCCGAAACGTCGGCTCGTGCAGCCGCGCCATACAGGAACAGACCTCCCAGGAGCGCACACACACCCGAGAGAAAAGGATTCCACTTCACCGTACGCATTGCCCTTCTCCTTTCAGCTGTCATGGAGAAATCAGCCACAGCCTCTTCGCCTCTTCGCGCCTGGGCCACCCTACTAGAACTCTTCATCCGAGAGCGTGATGGTGTTCGGTCCGGCGTCCGGGATGAGGCTTCCCTCGGTCACCATGCTGGTGATGGCGCGGGTGGTCCTCGTCTGCCCGTTTGCCGTGACCTCGAGGATGCGCTCCGCCACGCCGACCACCGCGTTGATCGACCCGTCACTCAGGTTGGGAACCGGGGTGATCTCAGTCTGCGCCACGGTGCTGCCAAGGACCCCGAACGAGAAGGGGGACAGCTCCGGAGTGGTGAGCCCGATGTTGCTCAGCTCGGTGTTGAGGTAGCAGGTCACGGTCGTACTCGCTGAAATTCGCTGCTCGAACTCGTTGAAGATGAGGAACTGGATGGTCGTCGTGGTCGGCTGTTGCGTCTCGAAGTTCTCGCCGCACGGCACCAGCGTGAGCTCCGTAAAGTTGTCGGAGGAAACCCCTGACACCTCTTCCTCCACGAATGGGTCGTTCGAGAATGTCGCGAAGTGGTTGAGGATCAGCTTCGATGGGCACGCATCGTAAACCTCGCCGTTGAGCAGCAAGGTGTTCGAGTCGGGCTGCGCATCCGGGTTGCCTCTGATTCCGATCGCGTTGTACTTGGAAACGTCGCCCTCCGTCACCGGGTTGTCCCCGCCCAGGTGCGTTTCGAAAACCTTGATCGTGGCTTCGCCCTTCAGGTGATTCCCGGTGAGCGGATCACCGGTATCCGTCACCTCCACACACTTGAGTTCCCCTTCGAAGTCCGACACTGGAGGTACTCGGCCGGGAGGGAAACCGGAATCGTTGTCGCCAAAGCTCGGCGAGGACACTGTGTCGCGTCCCTCGCTGACCAGCCAGTGGGTCGGCTGCTGCTTGGTGAGCCAGATGGTGAAGTCGGTCTCGAGCCATTCGGGCGTGCAGTCGACGCTGGGAACCGTGCATGGCGTGCCCGCTATGGTGAACAGCTTGGCGTTCACGTAGAAGCAACGCGCGTGGTGCATCGAGTTGTCGGTGTTGGTGAGAGAGATGATGGTGTCGAACGTGCTGTCGGCGCGGACCTTTGGAAAGATGAGGATCGAAGCCCCCTTCTCCGTCGTGACATCAGCACGAGCGCTAGCCGCCAATCCTCCCAAGACCACCGCAAAACCGCAGAGGCCTGAGAGAATAGCGTTCCACTTCACCGTTCGCATTGCCCTCCTCCTTTCCAGTCGACCGATCCTGCTCCGCACTCCTCCCGCTCTCATCTCCCAATCCCGAGAGACGCGCTGCCCAGAGCACCGCGGAAGTGCGCGCATACATACTCAAAAACTCGGCACATTGTCAAGGATTGTCACAGCAAAAAGTGGGGCGCCGTGGGGGGAGCCGCCGGCGCGGCCAAGTGCAAAAGGGGGATTCCCAGCCCACCGGGCAGGGATCGCCACCGTTTCCACGGCGGATGGCGGGCATCCAAGCGGCCACCGAGCCGCGGCATGTACCAGGAACGGCGGACCAGTGGGCAGGCGATCCGGCATTGAATTGCACCGCCGCAGCAGCATCCGTCAGGCGCGGACGATCTTCTCGCGCCCCTTGGTCACCCGGCGGGTGGCGTTGCGCGTGTCTATGATGAGGGGACTGGCCGCGACAATGAGCTCATAGTCGAACGCCGTGTGGTCGGTCGCGATGATGACGGCGTCAGTCCGCCGCAGTTCCTCGCCGGTCAAGGCCGTCGAGCGCAGCTGGAAATCATAGTGCCGCGAGCGTTTCAGCACCGGCACGTACGGGTCGTGGTAGGCGACGTCGGCGCCCTTCTTGAGGAGGAGGTCGATGATCTTCAACGCCGGGGATTCGCGAGTGTCGTCGAGGTCGCGCTTGTACGCCACGCCCAACACCAGCACCCGCGCACCCTTGAGACTGCGCTCGCGTTCGTTGAGTGCATCCATCAGCTTGCCGACCACGAAGGCCGGCATGGCGTGGTTGATCTCGCCGGCCAGCTCGATGAAGCGTGTCGTCAGGTCATACTGGCGGGCCTTCCAGGTGAGATAGAAGGGATCAATCGGGATGCAGTGTCCGCCGAGGCCGGGGCCCGGATAGAACGGTGTGAAGCCGAACGGCTTGGTGCCGGCAGCGTCGATGACCTCCCAGACGTCGATTCCCATCCGGTCGAACAGCACCTTCAGCTCGTTGACCAGCGCGATGTTGACGCTGCGATAGATGTTCTCGAGCAGCTTCGCCGCCTCCGCCACACGCGCCGAAGACACGGGCACGACCTTCTCCAACACCGCCGCGTACAGCGCCGCGGCCACCTCCCCGCAGCGCACGGTGTAGCCGCCGATGAGCTTGGGAATCGTGCGGGTGTTGTACTGCGCGTTGTTGGGATCCTCGCGCTCAGGGGAGAACGCCAGGTAGAAATCCTTCCCCGCCTGCAAGCCGCCGGTCTCGAGGATCTGGCGCACCACCTCGTCCGTCGTTCCCGGATAGGTCGTGCTTTCGAGGACGATCAACTGCCCGGGTCGTACGTATCGGGCGATGGTCTCCGCGGTTCCGGTGACGTACGACAAGTCAGGTTCGCGATTCTCGGTGAGGGGCGTCGGAACGCAAATGAGGATGGCGTCACACTGGGCGAGCAGTCCGTAATCGGATGTCGGATAGAAGGCGGCACCGTCTTCGCCGGCGCGACGCGGCCCGGATCGCAACACCGGCGCGAGGCGCGCCGCCGGTACGTGCCGGATGTAGCTGCGACCGGCGTTGAGCTCGGCAATCTTCGCGGCATCCACGTCGAACCCGATGACGCTGAAGCCGCTCTCCGCAAAGGTCGCCGCCAGCGGCAGTCCGACGTACCCCAACCCGATGATACCAACGACGCCGCGGCGCGCTCGGAAGCGATCAATCAAGGTGTCCACAGGATCTCAACGCTTCGTCAGGTGGCGCGTACCATATCCGGTTGGGCAGGGTCACGCCAGAGGGTTGAGCGGAGCGTGAGCAAACCGGAACACGATGCCAGAGACGCGAAGAGGAGGCCGCGCGGCCTCCTCTTCGACGGCATCGCCCTCAGATGCTTCAACGCCGAACGCGGCGACGTCGGCACACGAGCAGCGCGGCCGGCACGATCAGCCACACCGCGGAGCCAACTGCACCCGACCGTGGCGCCGCGATCGTGCAACCACTACCACCACCGCCGCCGCTCCCCGCCGCAACCGTATTCGTTGCGGTCGCCGGCACGCGCGTGCTCGTCGGCGGCACCTTGGTACTGGTTGGAGGCACTGCGGTGCTCGTCGGCGGCACCGGCGTACTCGTGGGTGGAATAGGCGTATTCGTCGGTGGCACTGGCGTGTTCGTGGGTGGCAGCGGCGTATTCGTCGGTGGCACCGGCGTGTTTGTGGGCGGCGGTACGGTCTCGGTCGGCGTCGCCGTCGGTACTTCAGTCGGGGCGGCTTGTACGGCTACGGACCCATTCACGCCGTTCGACGGCAGTCGCATCGACGGAACGCTGTTGTCGTCGACATCGAGATTCTGGAGAATCAGGTCCGTTGTCGCGTCCACCGCAGCTGTGCCGCGGATGCGAAACGTGCAGGTCGCAATCTCGCCGTCATCAATAGGGCGCAACATCAGATCTGTGAGCAGGAAGCGCAAGCGACCGGGGCTGGAGAATGTGGTGACTGAACGGTTACCCAATCGCGCCGCGATTTGACAGGTCGTGGCCTGGCTATCCAGCAGGGCATCGTCGAAGAGCAGATCAAAGCCCACAGTCACGACCACACCACCCGTGTTCGCAACCGATACGGGAACGTCGGCCGTGCCCCCGGACACGCCGGACCCGTTGCCGACTGTCACGATCACCTGCACCTGTGCGCGGGCGACGAGCGCGCTGCACATCACCAGAAGGACCGCGGCGGCCTTGATCATGGGAAACCGACTGACAGGCGTCATATGATTCATTGTACCAGTGCCTCCTCCATCTTGGTTAGGCTCGCGGCGCGTCCCTCGTCCGACCCGCAGACGGGCTTCGCAACTCCGCAAATCAGCAGCCCAGTCAAGGCAACCACATCTGTGTCTGCTCACGGCGATTGCTACGGGCACCCGAGACCGAAATTCTGGATCGCGATGGTGATTTCCAGCGCAGAGACTTGGCGATTGCCGTCCTGGTCCGCAGCCAGACAGGCGTCAACGTTCAGCACCTCGCCGAAAATTTGTATCGCCTGGGTGATTTCGAGTGGCGTCACCCCGCCAATACCGTCGCAATCTCCCGCACACACACACTTCCCACCGACACACGCATCCCGACCCGACGTGCCGCACTCGGTGAACGTCGTACATTCGGGCTTCACCGTCGGCGTCGGCGTTGCCTCCACCACGCACCGCCCGCTTACACACTCCTGGCCCGGCTGGCACGGATGGTCATCATCACACTCCGTCGGCACGCACATGCCGTTCTCGCACATCGCGCAACTCGCGCAGTCATTGTCGATCGCGCACGGACTCGGTACGCATCGATGGGTCTGACAGGTCGAACCGCACGCGCAGTCGCTATCGCCGTCGCATTGAGTCGGTACGCACCCACCGTTCTCACACATCGAGCCCGTCGGACAGTCGCTGTCCAGCGTGCACGTCGGCACACAGACATCCTGGCGGCACACCAGGCCGTCCGGACAGTCGGAGTCCATCGTGCACGTCGGCACGCAGAAGTCGTTGCGACAGACGAGGCCGTTCGGGCAGTCGCTGTCCTGCGTGCACTTCGCCACGCAGCCGCCATTGCGGCACACCTGGTCGCTCGGACACTCGTCGTCCTGCGTACATGCAGCCACGCAGGTATTGCTGCGACACACGAGGCCAGTCGGGCACTCGCCGTCGGACGAACACGTCTGCTGGATCACGGTCACCGTCCCGGGCGACGACGTCACGCCAAACTCATTGCCGCGCACGTCGCCGACATTGAGACGCTCGGGGTCGTCGGGGTCGGAGGTCAACGTCGTCGGCCCAAGCGGGGCCGTCGCCAGTATGCGGAACTTGCACGAGAGCAGCGGACCTTCGTTGAACGCGTCGACCGGATAGGCCAAGTCGTTCCGGCACAGCATGAGATCACCCACAAAGAGCCGGACGAGGGCGAAGCCCTCGGGGGTATCCGGCGTTTGCGGCAGGAAGTTGAATGCGGCCTCCGTGGCCACGAGGCGTGTATCAATGGAGCACGACGCGCTGGGATCGCCGATGCTGAGGACCCGCGTGTCGAAGAGCATGTCCATCTGCGCGGTCGCCACTTCTCCCCCGCCTCCCATGTTGATCGGGATAGTCACGGAGCCGCCCGGCACGCCCATTCCGGAGCCGATGTCGAGGCTGCGGATTTCACTGGTGCGGTCCTGTGCGGCGATCAGCGGCTGGCCCTCGCCCGGACAACCCAGGCCCAGGTTGGTCACCGCCGCGCAGACTTCGTTGGCCGTAATATGACGATCGCCGTTGAAGTCCCCGGCTGGGCACTCGGCGTAAGGGCAGCGGCCGCCCAGGACGCACACCATGCGGCTCGTCTCATTCCCGAGCACGAAGCCATCGAGGTTGCAGTCGCCGCCGCACTCGCACGCATTGTCGACGCACGTTTCACGGACACCGCGGCACATCAACCGGTCGATGTTCACGTTGGTGTCGTCGCACTCGCGTACCGGTACGCACACCTTGGCGCGACAGTGAAATCCCGGCAGACAGTCTTCGTCCTTCGTACACGGCGGCAGTGGCGTCCGCGTCGGTGTCGGCGTCGACAGGTCGACGCAAATTCCATCTACGCACGTGAGACCGTTGGGACACATTCGATCCGGACACAGAATCGGGGGGGTGGGCGTCGGTGCGGGCCGGCAGGTGCGGTCCTCACACACTTGCCCCACGGGGCAATCCTGATCGAAGAAGCACGGAACCGGAGTCCGCGTCGGCAGCGGCGTTGGCGTCTTGGTCGCGGTTGGAGTTCTGCTTGGGCTTGGCGTCGGTGTGGGAACCACGCAGCAACCATCCACGCAGACGAGGCCGCCCGGGCAGGCGCTGTCCGGGCAACTGCCCGGAGCAAAGAATGGGCTCAGAACCTCGAAAACGTCCGTCGCTTCATTGTGGTCGTTCGGCGCGAAGTTCGTGGCCGGTGACACGAGACCAATCCGCGAGCCGTCGCGTGTCAGCGCCGGCGGGACGTCTGGCGCGCTGCCGTTCGGTACGATGCCACCGCTGCATTGCTCGGACGGGGAGATCAGCTTGGTGACCCCGATCTGCCGGTCACGCACGAATTCGTAGGACGCGTTGGTGCCGCCGTCGATCAAGTTCGTTGCCGACGATCCAAACGCGACAAAACGACCGTCATTGCTCAGGGTGGGCGGGAAGGAGAAGTCGTTGGCGTCTCCACCCTGGAAGCCGACACTCACCCGCTCCGTGCTGGGTGAACAGCCGGGCACCGGGCTCCCGCTCGACTGACAACGGTCGCGTACAAACACGTCAACCAGGCCGTTCCGATCGTTCGGAACCAGGTTGTCCGCCAGCGACTTGAAACCGACGAAGCGTCCATCGCCGCTGATTGCCGGCAAGATGCTATCGCCGTCCCCTTGCACGCCGCCGCTTCCGATACTGACGCGCTCAATGGTGTTGGTGTTACGGTCACACACGAAGATGTCGATGCGCCCGTTCGTATCCCCGGGGACGAGGTTGCTCGCCGCGGCGGCGAAGGCCACTGAGGTGCCGTCGGAGCTGATGCTGGGTGAAGCGCTGAAGGCGTTGCCCTGCACGCCACACAAGCGCTCCGTCGTGCCGCCACCGCCGCCGCTGCGGACACGGACGAAGATGTCCGCTACGCCATTTGTATCTCCAGTCACGAGATTCGATGCTTGGGATGGAAACGCGACGATCGAGCCATTCTCACTGATGGCCGGGCTGGTGCTTGACCCGTTGCCCTGGGTTCCATCCGTGTTGACGCTGATGATCTCCGTCATTCCGGCGGCGCGATCTCGAATGAAGACGTCCGACCGGCCGTTCTTATCGTTGTCGACCAAGTTCGTGGCGTCGGAGTAGAAGGCAACGATCTGCCCGTCACCGCTGATCCCTGGAGCCCCTCCCGCGGCATGGCTGGCCTTGTTGGCCTGTGCCTGGGAGCTGCTGACGCTGACACGTTCCGTGGTTCCTGCAGCGATATCACGCACAAACACGTCGCGTGCCTGATTCGTGTCTACGCTGACGAGATTGGTGGCATCGGAAAAGAAAGCTACAAAATTACCGTCATTGCTGACCCCCACGCCGCTGCTGGGACGATTTCCCGATTGTCCGGTGACACCCTCGCTAGCGAGATCGGCAGCGCCCACCGGGGCATACAGCCCGATGCTGAAGCTACTGGCCACAAGGAGTACCCAACCCCGGTGCTGCGAGGCGAGGAAACGGCGGCGCGCACTGAGCAGAACCCTTTGGAGAATCCGGTGGATGAAGCTTTCTGCGTTACGCATGCTCATGCGTTCCTCCTCTGTGGCGACATCGCGCAACCATTCAATTCCCCCTCGCAAAGCAGCGACAGCAGTCGTGAACGCTGCCACTATCAATAGGAAAAGTCAATCCATTCCGATGCTCAAGTGCTGTCGTCAGGGGCAAAATCGGTGCCTGTTAGCGCCTGGACAACGGGCCTAAATCTGCCGCTTGCCCCGCAAGTTGACGACCGGCATTCCGACGATGGACCGACATCGCTAGCCGATCACTCGCGCAATCTCCTCGGGAAGACTGCTGAGCTGGAAGCCCGCCTTGCCCACCAATTGACGGATGGTCACCCCAAAGAAGGCATCTTCGCCGGAGCCGGCAGACTTGTCGAGCAGTACCAGCAGCGGCAACTCCCGTGTGGCCTCACTGCTCCGCAGGCCGACGATCGCGCGGGCAGCGGATGGGCAGCTCGGCGACAGATGCAGCATCGCGGCCTCTGGATCGACCATGGCCGCGAACTCCAGCGCCTGCTTGGCATCAAGTACGACGGAGGTCGAAACATGCGCTTGGGCCAGCGGTTCGCGGAGGCGGCCCATACCGTCGATGTCGGCGCTGACCGCAAGGAGGCGCCGTAGTTTCGGACGCAGGCGGGCGAGGCGCTCGACGAGCCGACCGGGCTCGATGGGCCACAGAGCGAAGTCGGCGCGCCCGAAGCAGAATCCTGCCGGCGCGTCTGCCGTCATCACATAAGCCAGCACGGGGACGTGCCGGGTACCCACCCGCTCGCGGAGGGTCTTGAGAGTCCGCCACGCCGCCGGGCCGCACCCCAAGTTGAGCATGACGCACTTGACCTTGCGGCGCGCGAGCGCGTCGACCGTGGCCTCCGTCGGGGCGGCGACGCTGATTTCAATGCCGGCGCCCCTGAGTGCCGTGGAGGCGGCATCGAGACTCGCGCCATCGTCGAGAAGGATCAGCTCGCCGCTCGATTGAACCTGCGAAGCTGGGAGCGCCGGAGCGGGTTCTTCGGCAGGAGGCAGCGGGGCTTCGGCGGGGTTCTCCATGATCGCGCCCAGAGGGGCTGAACGCTCGATCACCAGCGGTCCTTGGAATCGCGGTACCGGTGGCTCGTCACTGTCGAGGGGTGCTTCAGCGTCACCCGCCAGGGATTCGGAGCTCCGGGCGCCGGGCTGCTGGCTCTCGTGCGCGTGCGCCAGGTCGCGCGCCAGAGCCTCGATTTCGGCGTTGTGGCTGGCGCGTTCGCGCTCGATCTCACTTTCAGCGTCCTGCGCCTTGCGACGCAAGTCGTCTCGTTCATTCGCCAGCTCCGCGGCGATGGCTTCGGCCATTCGAGCGGCTTCTTCGAAGCGAGCGCGCTCATCCAGCGCGCTGTGAAGAGCCCCGTCGCGCTGCTGGGCCAGCTCTGCCAGCTCATCGACGCGGGCGTGCATCTGCTCGATCCGGCGCCCCGCCTCCTCGGCGTCGGCGCGTGCGCGGTCGCGGTCGGCCTGGGCGCGATCGACGGACGCTTGGAGCTGGTCGAGTCGTGCACGCTGCGTATCGGATTCGCCGCTGCGCTGCGCCTGCGCGGTTTCCAAACGTTCGCGTTCGGCGCTGAGCCGTTGCAGTTCGCCCTGGAGCGCCGCCTGCTCCTGCGCCGCGGCCGCAGCGCGCTCTTCCTGTGTCTGGCGTGTGGCTTCCAACTCGTGCGCCAAGGCGGCCCGTTGCTGTTCCACACGTGCGCACGCGTCGTGTGCCTGCGCCAGCTCGTTGCCGAGTGTCGTTCCGCTCGCCTCGGCGGTCGCGAGCGACCGTTCGAACTGTGCGCATCGCTCGATGAGCGCTTCCGCGCGGCGGCTCTCCTCGGCGCTGCGAGCGGCGTGCGCCGCGACCTCCTGCTCCACGTGCTCCAAGCGCTGCTGCAACGCGGCGCGGTCGGTGGTGGCTTCCTCGACCTGCCGGCGCAACTCGTTGGCGTCCGCCTGCAGGTGTTGGACGGCCTCGGTATGCACCAATTCTACATCCCGGACTCGCTTTCGGGTTTCGCCGAGCGCCGCGCTCACTGCGTCGCGCTCCAGTTCGAGCTGGGAGACCTGGGCGCGTGCGGCTTGCAAGCCTGCCAATGCCTGTTCCTCTTCACCGCGGTTGGCGAGCACGAGCGCCAGCTGCTGCTCGACGGCAGCACGCGCCTCGACCAGTTGCTGGCGTTCAGCGGTGACCTCCTGCAGCTGTTGCGTCAGCACTGCCACCTCGGCACGCAGCTTCGCCGTGTCACGTTGCCAAGTCTCTTCGGCTTGCTGGGCTGACTGTCGCGCGCGCCGCAGCGTAGTGAGATGCGTCTCGCGCTCCGCCAATTCCCCGCGCAGCACCGCGGCGTCGGACCCGAGTCGTTCGACTTCTGCCTGCAACGCCACGACGTCTGCCCGCAGCGCCTGCGAGGTTCGCTCGCGTTCCGTACGCTCGTGATCCGCCGCCTGGCGCAGTGCCGCCCCCTCACTGAGCGCCGCCACCCGGTCGGCTTCCAGCTGCGCCTTGTTGCGCTCATTCTCCTCGGCGGCGGCCGCCAGTCGGTCCAGCTCCGCGCGCGCCGCCGCGGCCTGTGCCGACCACCGATCGCGCTCCGCCTCCAGGGTGGCGCGCTCTTGCGCGTAGCGCGCCTGGGCGCGTTTCAGCGCTTCCTCACCAACGCTCAGCTCGCCCATGACCGTCTCGAGCTGGGCGGCCAAACGCCGGCGTTCGGCGGCGCCGCTCTTGACCGTGGCGTCGCGTTGCTTCAGCTTCTCCTGCAGCTGTTCGGTGCGCTGTTGCGCTTCAACCAGTCGGCGTGCCGCGTCCTGGCCTTCCTCGCCGGTGCGCGCATAGGCTTCTCGTATCTGTGTGAGCGTAGCGTGCAGCTCGTCCTGCGCCGTGCGCTGGCTTTGCAGCTCGGCCCGCTGCGCCGCGGCTTCGGCTTCGAGGCGACTGCGCTCGTCGGCGAGCTGCTGTAGCGCCGCTTGCAGCGCCGCTTGCTCCTGCTGTGCCGCCGCCGCGGCGGCCGCGTGCTGCTGCTGCGCCGCTTCGAGCTCCTCCGCCAGCGCGGCGCGCTGGCGCTGTGCTTGTGCGGCGTCGCCGCGCACCGTGGCCAGACGCTGCTCCAGCTCCACCACCTTGCGGCCCAGCTCGGCGGCCTGATGCGCGAGCACGCCGCGGTCGGCGCTTTGTTCGTGCAGGGCTTCGATCTCGGCGCGGAGGGTGGCCACCTGTTCGTCACGCTCCGTGACGGCGGTCCGCAGCTCCGCGAGGGCGGCGCGTTGCGCCTGGAGCTCTCCGGCCTGTGCTGTGGTCTCTGCCTCCGAATGCGTGCGCTCGTCCGACAGCCGCTGCAGCGCGTCGTGCAGGGCGGCCTGATCGCGTTGTGCGGCCGCCGACACGTCGGTCTGCTGGCGACGCAGGTTTTGCAGCTCCTCGGCGAGCCCGGCGCGGCGCCGCTCGCTCCGTGTGGTTTCGCCGCGCGCCTGCGCCAGGAGCTGTTCCAGCTCCACCAGTTTGTTTCCCAACTCGCTGGCTTCCTGGGCCAAGAGGCCGCGATCGGCGAGCTGCTGGCGCAGGGTCTCGGTCTCGGTACGCAACGCAGCGATCAGCTCGTCGCGTTCCGCCAGCCCGCCGCGCAGCTCTGCCACCTCGGCGCGCTGCGCCAGCAGCTCGCCGCCTTGGGCGACGGTCTCGGCTTCGAGGCTCTGGCGTTCGCCGGTGACCTGCTGCAGGGCTTCCTGCATGCGGGCCTGTTCGCGCTGCGTGGCGGTGGCCGCGGCGGCTTGCTCGTGGCGCGCCACCTGCAGCTCTTCCGCCAACGCCGTGCGCTGACGGTCCGCCTCAGCCGCTTCCGCGCGCACGCTGGCGAGCAGTTGCTCCAACTCCGCAACCCGGCTGCCCAGCATGCTGGCCTGCTGCGCCAGTGCGCCGCGATCGGCGGTCTGCTGGCGTAGCGCTTCGATCTCGCTCCGCCCGCGTGCCACGTCGCCGTGCAGCGCGGATCGTTTCGCTTCGGTGGCGGCCAGCGTCTGCTCGAGCTGCGTGCATTGCGCAGCCAACGCACCGGCGCGCCGGCTCTCGGCATCGGCGCGTTCGCTCTGCGCCGCCAGCGCCTGCGCGGAGCGCTCGAGACGGCGGCTGAGCGCGGCGCGCTCCGCGGTCAGTGCCTCGGTCTGGCGGTGCCACTCCGCCGCTTCCGCTTGGACGTGGCCGAGGGCCACGGTCTGGCTGGCCTCGGCCTGACTGATGCGTTGGCGGGTTTCCGCCAGGGCGGCGCGCAGGGCGGCGCGCTCCTGTTCGAGCTGGGCGATTTGAGTTCGCGACGCCTGCAGGCCCTGCGTCAGAGCTTGCGCCTCTTCGCCACGCGCCGCCACCACAAGCTCGAGCTGGCGCGCCACGGCCTCGCGCTCATCGCGCAGTTGCTGTTGCTCGGCGGCGCTCTGTTCGAGCCGCGCGGTGAGTGTTGCGACGTCGGCGTGCAGCTCGGCAGTCGTCTGCTGCCATCGGATCTCCGCCTGCCGCGCGCTATCCTGCTCGTAATGGAGAGCGGCGAGCTGCTGCTCGTGCTCGCTGCGCTCCCGCTCCAGCGTGGTCTGCAGGTCGGCGATCGCCCTCCGTTGCGCCTCCAGCTCCGCGGCGTATGCGGCGGCGGCGGCTTCCAATCGGCCGCGCTCGTCGGTGAGTCGCTGCAGCGTCTCCTGAAGGGCAACCTGCTCACGCTGCGCGGCGCTGGCGCTCTCCGCGGCCTGGTGGCGCGTAGCTTCCAGCTCGCGGACGACCGCCGCCCGTTCCCGTTCGGCGCGCGCCGCTTCGCCGCGGACCGCTGTCAGTCGCTGCTCCAGGTTGGCCAGGTTCTGGCTCAGCTCGCCGGCCCGCTGCGCCAGCGCATCGCGGTCGACGCCGTGTTGCTGCAGCGCCACACTCTCCGCGCGCAGCGCCGCAAGTTGCTCCTGGTGTTCGACCCCTTCGCGCTCGCGTGCGGCCTGCAACTCCGCTAGGGTCAAGCGTTGCGCCTGCAACTCCCGCCCCTGCTCCGCGGTCTCCGCTTCCAGTCGGTTGCGCGCGCTGCCGAGTTGCTCCAGGGCTCCCTGGAGACCCGCCTGCTCGCGTTGCGCCGCGGCGATGGCGTCGGCCCCTCGCTGGCGAACGCTCTGCAGTTCCTTGGCGAGCGTGGCGCGCTGTCCGTCCGCCCGTGCGGTTTCTCCCCGCGCCTGCGCCAGTGCCTGCTCCAGCTCGGCCACTCTGGCGTTGAGCTCACCGGCTTGCTGCGCGAGGACGCCGCGGTCGGCGCTCTGCTGCTGCAGCGTCTCGTTCTCGGTGCGCAGGAGCGCCAGCTGCTGGTGGTGTTCGGCGCGCTCCCGTTCCACGACCGTCTGTAGCTCCACGAGCGCGGCGCGCAGGCCGTGCGATTCGCTGCCCTGCGCCGCCTTCTCGCCTTCCAGCCGAGCACGTTCGTCGGTGAGCCGCTGCACCGCCGCCTGCAGCGTCGCTTGCTCGCGACTGGCAGCCGCCGCCGCTTGCGTCTGTTGGTGTCGCGCCGCTTGCAGCTGTTCCGCCAGCGCCGCCCGCTGCCGCTCAGCGCCGTCGGCCTCGCCGCGGACCGCAGCCAGCGCCTGCTCCAGCTCCAGCACCTTGCTGCCGAGCTCGCTGGCTTGTCGTGCGAGCACGCCGCGGTCGGCGCTTTGCTGCCGCAGCCCTTCGAGCTCCTGGCGCACGCCGGCGAGCTGCTCGTCGCGCTCGGCGATGACGCGCGTCCGGTCGGTGACCTCGCGGCGTTGCGTCGAGAGCTCCGCCGCGAGCCGTTCGGCGTGCGCTTGCCCCGCGGCGAGCTCATTACGCAGCTTCTGTTCCGCGTGCAGGTGGCCGGCGCGCTCCTCGGCAAGCATCTGGCGCAGGCTGGCGTTCTCGGCGCCGGCGCCGGCGCGGGCCACTTCCAGCTGCGTCGCCGTCTGGCCCAGTTCTTCCGTGAGGGCACTGAGTTGCCCGATCTCGGTACGGGCCGCCTGCAGCTCGTTGAGGCCGGCGTCACGTGCTGCGGTCGTGCTGCGCAGCTCGCGCTCCAGAGCGGCGACGGCATCGGCGTGCTGTGCCAGCTCGGCGCGCGCCATGGTCGCCTGCTCTTGCCAGCCGTCGCGATCCTTCTCGATCGCGGCGCGCTCCTGCACGCTGCGGGTGTGCGCGCGCTCGAGGGCCTCCTGGCTCGCCTGCAGCTGGCCGGTCAGCGTTTCGCCCTGCGCCAGCAACCGCTGGCGTTCGGCGGCAGCGCCGACGAGGGTGGCGTCGCGCTGGCGCAGCAGCTCGTTCAGCTCGTCGACACGTTGCTGGGTCCCGCCCAGCTGACGCGCAAGCGTCTTGCCTTCCTCCTGGGTGCGCTCGAGCCGCCCGGCGAGTCCGGCCCGGTCGCCGGTCAGGCTCTCCAGTTGTTGTCGCAATGCCGAGGTTTCTACCAGCAGCTGCTCGACCGCCGCGGCATGCGCAGCCTCCAGCTGCTTCGCCTGCTGCCGCGCCTCCGCGAGGGCAGCGCGCAGTGCGACGCGCTCCTCGCCGAGCTGCTGCTGCTCATGAGCGCCCTGCTCCAGCCGAGCGTTGAGCGTTGCCAGCTCGGCGCGCAGCGTCGCATGATTCTGCTGGAGGTCTCCATGGGCATGTTGCACGGCTGCATGTTCCTGCTGCAGCACGCTGATCTGCTCGTCGCGCTCGGCCAGGACGCGGGCGCGCGCTGCCAGCTCGCTACGGAGAGTCTCCGCATCGGCGGACCGCTGCTCGGCCTCCGCCTGCACGGCGGCCGTGTCCGCTCGTAGCGCCTGCTCGAGGTGTTGGTAGTTGGCGCGCGCGTCTTCGAGGTTCCGTTGGAGCGCCGCACCTTCGGCGACGGCTCTGGCGCGTGCCGCCTCGAGCTGCGTCGCCGTCTGCCCAAGTTCCTCGGTCAGCGACGTCAGTCGCTCCAGCTCGGCGCGGGCCGCCTGCAGCTGAGTGCCGGAGGCGTCGCGCGCGACCACGGCACTGCGCAGATCGCGCTCCACCATCGCCAGCGTCTCGCTGCGTTGCGCCAGCTGGCCGCGCACCGCTCCGGTTTGCTCCTTCCACCGGTCGCGATCCCCCTCGAGCGCCGCGCTCTCCTGAGCGAAGCGTTCCTGCGCTCGGGCCAGCGTCTCCTCGCCGGCCCGGACCTGGCTGGTCAAGGCCTGGCCCTGCGCGGTGAGGTGGTCGCGCTCCTTACGCACCGCGTCGAGCATCGCTTGTGCGTCAGCGGCCGTGGCCTCGGCGGTTTGCAGCTGCTCCCGCAGCGCCGTGCGCTCGCCCTCCAGCGTGCTGATCGTCTGCTGGGACGACGTGTGCCGGGCTTCGGCGACACGCTGATAGCGGGCGCGCTCCGAATCGACCGCCAGCACGCGCTCGTGCAGCGCGGTGATTTCATCGCGCAGCTCAGAGAGCCCGCCTTCACGCCCCTGCTGCAGGTCGGCTAGCTGCTGTGCCAGCGCATCGCGTTCGCGCGCCAGCTCGTTGCCTGAGATCGTGAGCTTCCGCAGGGCTTGGTTGGTGCGGTCGATCTCGGCACGCGCCTGTGCCAGCTCCTGTTGGAGCTGTTGCACACGAGCAGCTTGATCGGAAGCCGCGGTGGCTTCCGCTTCTCTTAGTTTGTCGCTCTCTACGAGGTACAGCTGGGCCGGGCGAGCCTCAGCGGGCGGCTCGTCGGCAGCGACATCATCGATGAGCGCTTCGAGAACCTCGTCCGCCCCGTCGTCAACGGGCTTCGCCGTCACGGCCCGTGACAGAGGGCTCTCGGTGTCGCGCAAACCGCGGCCGCACACGCGCAGCGCCTGACTCAGCGTCTGCAGCTGCGTGTCGGGGAACCCATGGCTGCCCGCAACAAACAAGAGGACGACCGCGGCTGGGTCGTAGTCATAGTAGATCGGGATCGACGCGACGCACAGCCCTCCGGGGGACAGGTTGACGAGGTCGGGAGGCACGAAGGGATTCTGGTGCGCCGCTTCAATCACGCTGATGCGGCGATTGCGCAACCCGCGCAACGGAATGTCCCACGCACACGGTCCCCCCCCACCCAGCGCGGCGCGCGCCTCGTGGCGGAGTCCCCGGTCAGCCAGCAGCACGAGTTGCTCGCGGCGGCGTTCATAGCCGAGCACCGCCACGGCCTTCAGGCGCGCCGCCTCGGCGACCAGGGTTGCAAGCTCGATGGCAAAAGCGCGCCGCGACAGCTTGCGGCCGAGCAGTTCGATAAAGCGGTTGCCCAACCCAGCCAAGCGGGCGGGACCGTTGTCTTGATGGGCCGAAGCCCTGCGGCCGCGCGCGGAGGAATCGGATAGCATCAGCGGTTCAATCCCGAATGCCGGACGAGCCGTCCAACCTTGCGGCTGGCTTCAATGTCGGAACGACTCCCATGCAACGTGGTGTGGCAAACGCAAGAGACGTACCAGGGAGACTCAGGGAGACCCCTTTGCACCGGCCCCACGAAGCCACACGGGTCTTTCCAGGCGGTCGTCTACGCACGCGGAAAGACTCGGCGTTTGCCGGAGATTGTCAGCTGAACGGAGCCGCGCCGGCGGCGCCGCGGGCCTACGGGGTGGGCGCGCCCGGAGGGCCGCTAACGGGCGTTCAAGAATGAGCGACGAAGATTCGGCAATTGGCGCATTTACGACACTTTAGCGGCCGTGAAGCGGGTCGCAGCGGCATCGACCAGCGCGTCGTTGCGGTTGATCAACGGGCGAGCGATCGCCCTAGCGCAATTCGCCGGCGTACAGCTGAATCACGGTCTGCAGGAACTTCAACGCATCAGGTTTGGCCCGCTGGAAGGAATTGCGCCCGACGATCGACCCGAAGCCGCCGCCTTCCCGAATGGCGCGCACTTGGTCGAAGAACGTGGCGTCATCCTCCTTCGCGCCGCCGGAGAAGATCACGATACGACGTCCGTCAAACGCACTCTGGACGACGTGGCGCACACGTTCGGCGAGGCTCGCGACCGGGATGCGGTACTGCTCGTACACCTTCCGCGCCGCCGCCAGTTCGACGTGCTCCGTGGGCAGCTTCACCTTGATGATGTTGGCTCCCATCTGCGCCGCAATCTGCGCCGCATAGGTCACGACGTCGACGGCCGTCTCGCCTTCCTTGCTCAGGGCGGAGCCACGCGGATACGACCAGACCACCACGGCGAGACCCGCGGCCTTGGCTTCCAAGGTCAGCTCGCGCAGTTGTTCATACATCTCGCGCCGCGCCGCGGAGCCCGGATAAATCGTGAATCCCACGGCAGCGCATCCCAAGCGCAGCGCGTCCTTCACTCCCGCCGTCAACGCCGGCATCGGATCGGCCTCGTCGAGCAAAACGTCGTGGTTGTTAACCTTGAGGATCAATGGGACCTCACCGGCATACTGGGCCGCACCCGCTTCGATGAAGCCGAGAGGGGCAGCGTAGGCATTGCAGCCGGCATCAATCGCCAGCTGGAAGTGGTAGCACGGGTCGTAGCCCGGCGGGTTCGGCGCGAAACTCCGTGCTGGGCCATGCTCGAATCCCTGGTCCACCGGCAGAATGACCAGCTTCCCCGTGCCGCTCAGTTTGCCATGGTTCAACACGCGCGCCAGATTCGCTCGCGTGCCGGGGTTCTCGCTGGCGTACCAACTCAAGATTTCACGAACTCGTTCAGTCATCACGTTCCTCCTTGTCTGCCACACGTGAGAAGCGCCGCAGGCCCTTCGTCACAGGCCGCGTGTCCCTTCTACTATGACGTCACCGGGCATCTTGTCCAGGATCTTCACCATCGATCCTGGCAACGTCCGGAGTGAGACGCGCTTGCGAAAGCAAAAGGTTCCGAGTATGGGCCGGATACGACAGTTCCCCAACGGAGCGCGGCGGGGTCAGCAGCAACCAGAAAAGGGGGCGTGAGCTATGAAACGGGCGCGAAAGGCACCGGACGTTCCGTTGACGCAACTGCGAATGTCAGACTTGTGCCGCGAGCCTCCGAACCCGGCCGAGCGGCGACTTGTCAACTTGAAGGTGCCCGCGGACATTCTGGTGAGAGTCCATCAGCTGGCCCGCAAGTTGGGTGTCACCAAGACAGCCACGATCATCGCCCTCCTCAACGAGGGTCTCCAAACCGCGGGGCGGCGCAGGGTCGGTAGCGAATCGGGCTCCGCACAGTAACTGCTTCGCGAGGGTTGCCGGAACTATCGCTCGCAGCGGCCTACGTCCCCCGCGGCAGGCCGAGCACCTGCATCGCGATGATACCGCGCATGATCTCCGAGGTGCCCGAGGCGATACTCGCGGCCGGGGCAGCCAGAAAGGCCCGCTGCACCCACTGGGTCGGATCACCGCGGTCGGTCCCGTCCGGCGTATTGTAGAGGAGGCCCTGCGGACCGAGCATCGACATCCCGAGCCGCGGCATCGCTTGCGTCAGCTCGGTCCAGTGCAGTTTGATGATCGACGCCTCCGGACCCGGCATGCCCATGCGGAGTAGCTTACCGAGCGTGCGCTGGCAGGTATGGCGGAAGGTTTCCACCCCGAGGTACACATCCGCCAACGCCTGGCGGGTTGTCGGATCGCGGTGCGCGCCACGCTCACGCGCCAAGCGCAGCAGTTGATCGCGCGCCTTCGCGAGTAGGATCTGCATCTCCACGACGTAGAGAATCCCGCGTTCGTTCTGCAGGGCCGCGGTGGCGATTTGCCAGCCGTGGTGCAACTCGCCCAGCAGGTTTTCGCGCGGCACCCGCACGTTCTCGAAGAACATCTCGTTGAACTCGGCCTGTCCGCCGATCTGACGCAACGGACGCACGCTGATGCCCGGGCTCGTCATGTCGACCAGCAAGCACGAGATGCCGTTGCGCCGCGTCGACTGCGGGTCCGTGCGGCACAACAGCATGCACCAGTTGGCCTGTTGCGCCAGCGTCGTCCAGACCTTTTGTCCTGTGACGACGAAGTGATCGCCATCGAGAACGGCTCTGGTGCGCAGCGACGCCAAGTCCGAGCCAGCGCCCGGCTCGGAAAAACCAAAGCACCAGAGGTCCTCGGCAGCCAGTATCCGACGAGCGAAGCGGCGCTTCTGGGCTTCCGTCCCGTAGGCAATGAGCGGCGGGGCGGCGATCCCAATACCCAAGCTCCCGATGACTTCCGGGGCGTCGGCGCGCGCCATCTCTTCGGTGTAGGCGATCTGCTCCGGGATGGAGGCGCCACGGCCTCCGTACTCCGCAGGCCACGTGATGCCCACCCAGCGCGCTTCCGCCAACTTCGCCTGCCACGCACGCAGGCGCGCCACCCGCTCCGCTTCGGGAAGGCGAGCGGCATTCTCGGGTCGCAAGTCGCCGGGGAGGTTGCGCGCCAGCCAGCCACGCAGCTCGTGACGAAAGGGCTCCAGGGTCTCCGTGCTCATCGTAGCGTTTCTAAGACGTCTGCCGCCGTCGCGTCAACTTCGGAAGTCTCAATTGGTCTCGTCGGGAAGGGCACCGCGCAGAATCCAGGCGCGGATCCGTTCGATCTGCTCGGCGCTCAACGGTGGTTGGCTGAGCGGCATCCGGCTCCCGAAGTCGACGTCGAACACGCCGGGCAACGTCAGTTTGATGAGCAGGAAGCTGTTGTCGGGATTTCCCGGATCGACGCGCTGGAGACTCTGTGCGGCCTCCGTCGGGTAACTCGGCGTGACGCCGACGAGGTCGGCGTAGGCGCTGCCGGCCTCGAGCACCTGCAGGCCTGCCCGGTCCGTCGTGTTGTGACAGCCGAGGTCGAGGCAGCCGGTGTTGAAGATGGTCGCCTGAATCTGCGGGAACGTCGAGTCCAGGCTGAACGTCGGCGTCGGCACGCTCGTGGACGTTGCGGTCTGCGACGGGGTCGCCGTCGAGGGTGGTGTCTGCGTCAACGTCGGCGTCGCCGTCGGCGTGGGCGTCGCCGGACGCGTGCCGGTCGGCGTCACCGTCGGCGACGACGTCGGCGCTGGAGTGAGGGTGTGAGTGGGGGACGGCGTCGCCGTAGGGGTGTCGGTCGGTGTGGGCGTATCGGTGCCGGAGGGCGTTGCGGACGCGGTTGCCGTCGGGATGCTCGAGTCGAGCGCTCCGGCAGTGATCCATTCACGGATGCGTTCGATGTCGGCGGACGACAGCTGTCCCATCCCGAGCGGCATGGGCCCGCCGAATTGATTGGTCCCGGGTAGTATCAGCTTGATGACCAGAAAGCTCTGGTCCGGATCGCCGGGAACGACACGCCGCAGACCTTCCATCTTTGCAGCCAGGTTGTCGGAGATCACATCCACCAAGCTGGCGTGTGATTGTCCCGCCTCGAGAATGAGACCGCCCTGCTGGTCCGTGGCGTTGTGACAACCCGCGGAGAGGCAGTGCACGTTGAAGATGCTCCGCTGAATGGAGTCCAGGCTGGTGCTGGCGGTACTCTCGGGCGGCGGCGGACCATCGCCCGCGCAGCCGGCCAAGGCGACGATTCCGACCAACGCGAGCGCGATGGCCGCGGTTCTTGAAGATGGTACGATCACAATGGAAACGTTTGCGGTCGACGAGCCCGCGGCACACGGTCGCGAGCCCGGGCCACGTACTATCAGAGGCCCTTGACCGCCCCGACGACAATGCTGGCAACGCCCTGCTTGTTGAATTTCTTACCGCTCACTTCAACCCGTTGACCCGCCAGCTTCTTCGTCGCTTCGTAGGGGTCTGAGTTATTGTGATCGTCGAGCAACAGGTACACCTCGCCGGCGTCCGTCAAAACACCAATCGGTACACCTTTCTTGGCGCACAGTTGGGCGCAGGCCTTGTGCGCAGCACCACGGCTGCCCTTCGCCATGTAGCAGGCCATGTCGATGATCTCTCCCTGGACGGTCACGTCTTCCTGTGCAAGCGCGGCTCCCCCCCCACCGACTGCGAAGCCCCAAACCATCAGAACGAGTAGGGACGCTGCAACGCGCTGTATCACCGCTGTTCTCCTCTTCCAAAACGAACATCGGGACAGTACTATGCGCCCGGTCACCCTATGTCAATTTATGTTCCGCCTGAACGGCACGATTGCCGCCCCATCCGATCCGCCGCGCCCACTCGACGGTCCGCGAGGGGTCTCGTAGGGTGGAACGAATTGACGCCGCATCGAGGGCGTAAGCGATGAAACGCACTGCAGGGAGTCGGGACGGACGCGGGGCACCGGCGGCCCGGTCGACGACCGCGCCTAACGATTGGGCGATAGAGGTCGACCGCGGCGAGCGCCGTCCGCTGCGACAGCAAGTGCTCTTCCTCTACGGGACCGGGATGGCCATTGGGCTGCACCTCGCCCTGATCCACCTGTACCTCTTCCGCTCGATCGGCGTGTTCTTCTTCTTTCTGGTGGCCACCCTGGCCTTCTCGACCGCCACGTTGCTGCTGTGGCGCTTCGTGCTGCCGCACTTCTCCCGCCAGCGTCATTTCGCACGCTTGACCTGGCAGCTCATCGTGTCGCTGGTCACCTTCTCTGCCCTGTCGTTCCTGGTCACCGAGCTCAACGCCCTGCTGTTCGGCGGGCACTCCTTCTTCCACCCGTATACCGGTGCCGATGTGAGCTTCACGATTTCCGCGGCGACGTTGCGGCGCGCACCGGTGGTCTACTCATTGATTCCGATCATCCCGACCACGGTGCTGTGCCTCATCAGCTTCAACCTGCACTGGTGGCGCATCTTCGTCATGCAAGGGCGAGAGCGCGAGCTGCGCGAGCTAGCCGTGTCCGCACAGCTGGCAGCGTTGCGTGCCCAGGTGAACCCGCACTTCCTCTTCAACAGCCTGAACTCCATCGCGCAGCTCATCTCGACGGACCCGGTCAAGGCAGAGGCCTGCGTCGAGCGCCTGGCCGACATTTTCCGCTACATGCTCACCCGCACCCAGGCCGAGTTCGTCCCCTTGGCCGAGGAGCTCGAGTTCGCCGAAGCCTATCTGGACATCGAGCGCGCCCGCTTCGGCGAGGACCTGGTGGTGACGGAGGAGATCGACGAGCAGGCGCGTTCGCTGCTCTTGCCGGGCCTGATCCTGCAGCCGCTGGTGGAGAACGCGGTGAAACACGGCATCTCGCAGAAGATCGGTGGCGGCTCAGTGCTGATTCGCGCTGCCCTCGAGGAGGACACGCTGCGGTTGACCGTCCACGACACTGGCGTCGGTATCCGCAGCCGCGGCTCGGTCTTCGATCGCGGCGTGGGTCTCCGCAACGTCCGCGACCGCCTCGTGAAGCTCTATGGGCCGGAATATGCGCCGGCGATCCAGACTGGTGACGGCGAAGGGACGACCGTAACCCTCCGCATTCCGGTCGCGCTCGCGCCGGCAGCCGCACGCGCCACATGATCCGCACGATTGTTGTCGATGATGAAAAGCTGGCGCGCGAACGATTGCTGTCGTTCCTGCGTGGCGTCAGTGACGTCGATGTCGTTGGGCAGGCGAAAAACGGCGTTGACGCCGTGCGCCTGATCGACGAGGTCTCTCCCGATTTGGTGTTCCTCGACGTCCAGATGCCCGGTATGGACGGTTTCAGGGTCCTCAAGGCGGTGAGCAAACCCCCGCAGATCGTTTTCGCCACCGCCTTCGATGAGTACGCAATCCAAGCGTTCGAGGTGCACGCCGCCGACTACCTGTTGAAGCCGATCTCGCGTCCACGGCTGGAAGAATCCGTGCGACGGGTGCGCCTGCGCTTGGCCGGTCAGGTCCCGTCACCGCAGCTGCACGAGTTGCTGCAGATGCTGGAGTCCCGCGAGCGCCGCTACCTCGGCCAGGTGCCGGTACACCGCGGGCGCCAGATTCTCGTGCTTCCCAGCGACCAGATCCTCTGGTTCGAAGTGGAGTACCGCCTGGTCTACGCGCACGTCGACGGCGACCGCTACATGACCAACTTCACCCTCAAGGAGCTCGAGGACCGTCTGGATCCGGAGATGTTCTTCCGCGCCCACAAGTCACGCCTGGTCAACCTCAAGCACGTCCGGGCGATCGTGCCGTGGTTCGGCGGCCGGTTCAAGTTGGTCATGCGCGATCAGAAGGGATCGGAAGTCGAGTTGAGCCGGGCACAGGCGCGGGAGCTCCGCGGGCGGATGCACTGGTGACCGGCCGGTTACAGTGGCCGCTGGTTTTTTCCGGTACTAGCACCCGGCAGCTCGAGCTGGTGAGGTCAAGCATAATGGGTGTCAGGCGCGGCGTGGGAACGACAGCGATCGTGCTCGGTCTCGAGCTGTACGGGTGTGGAGGTGATAGCACTCGCGCAGCGGTTCCCACCGCCACGGCGACATCCACCGCCACCACAACACCCACGACCACACCCACTGCAACGTCGACCTCGACAGCGACCCAGACACAGACACCGACCCAAACGCCTACGGCCACCACGACACCGTCGCCGACCGCGACTTTGACCAACACCGCAACGCCGTCCGCCACCGTCACCGACACCCCGACGGTGACCCCGACCCCGACGTTGGGACGCCTCGGACGGCGCCATTTCGTCATGGACAGCTCGATCAACGGCTTGAGCCAGTTCCAAGTCGTGCTCGCCCCCGCCGAGACGCCCGGGGAAGAGCCGTTCCTCCTGTCACTCGGGCGATTTCAGGGGCAAACGAACGCTCTGAAGGAGAAGGCGTTCTTAGATTTGGAAGCGGGTGAACCGAACGTTGCCGGGTTTGCATTGGTCGATCTCGTGGGCTCCTCCGATTACATCTTCCTCGACGCCAGCCGGGTCGCCAACATCGTGCTCTGCATCAAACCCGAGGTGCCCGTGCACGCCGCCGGAGTGTTGGGCTGCAAGGGGGGCGCGGACTTCAGCACGAACCTGACGCAAAACCACAATATCGGCATCGTCGGTCAGGATTTGACGGGCGAGCAGTGCGAGTCAACCTGCAGCGACGTCGGGGGGTGCGGGCGCATCGAGAGCCCGAACCAGACCTGCAAGGAGGGCACCCCGGGAGAGCCGTGTCGCGCCAACGCGGAGTGCGACAGCCCGGCGAAAGCCGGCAACGGCGTCTGCGGACTCGGCCCATCGACGTGCACGGAGGGCAAAATGGACGCACCGTGCCAGGCCGACGCCGACTGCGACACCGATCCGGAAGCCGCCGACGGCGTGTGCAACCAAACCGACCCGCACCCGGGCGTGTGCAACGGTCCACTTACCGCCAACCAACTGGGCGGCGATACGGGACCGGGCGAGCTGATCTTCGCACCCGTCTCGGACTCCCGATTCCCTGAGCTCGCGGGCTTCCCAGCGGAGCTGACAGTCGAGCGTGCCTTCCCGTGTGGAAATGAGGGACCCGGCGATCGTATCACCTTCGCTTTCACCAGCGGCCGCTCACGCTGCACCATCGAGAACTTCAGTAACATGTCCGGGGTGGCACTGAGCCTCGACTCGCAAGGCGAGAACTTCTCGTGTGCGGACTGGACAAACGAGAAGGGTCCCGGGCGCGTGGTCCTGAGCGCCCCGGCGTTGCACCAGAACAGCGGCTCCGACGTGATCACCTCCTTCGCCTTCGACGGGAATCCGGCGCCCACGCCGCGGCCCACGCGTACCCGGACTCCGACACGCACGCCGACGGTTCGTCGGTAGAAGGGTAGCGCCCCGGCGCGAATCAGTGTAGGACATTCGCCGCTGAGGTGCAGCCATGCCGCGGGGTCAAGATTTCAAATGCGTCTTCGCGGTTGCCCTCATCCTGTGCTTCGCGTGCGGAGCCAGCCTGGCGCAAGGGCCACCGGGCGATACCAGCTGTGATCTGCCCGCCGACCCCATCAACATCGAGACGGTGACCGCCGTCCTCTTCGGCGAGTCGAACCAATGCCCGGCCGCCGACGTCAACCGCGACGGCACCGTGAGCAGCGCCGACATTACGGCGCTGGAGATCGGGGCCACGCCGACGCCGACTGCAAGCGAGCCCCCATCGGTGACCCCGACGCCAGACACGTCTGCCTCGACGACCCCGACGCGGACCGGGACGCGCACGCCGACGGCACCGACGCCGTCACCGACGCGGACTCCGTCGCCGACGCTCACCAGTCCGCCAAGCCACACACCGTCGATCACCCCGACGGTGACCGAGACTTTGCCGCCGTCGTTGACACCAACCGTGACACTCACCCCGACGATTACCCTGACGCCGACGATCACCTTGACTCCTTCGATCACTCTCACGCCGAGCGACACCCCCACCCCGTCCATCACGCCAACGCCGACGAACACCGGCACCGCGACGCGCACCGGAACCGCGACGCCAACACCCAGCCAGACGCGGACAGCGACCACGACTCCCACACCGCTCCCCACCGGCACGGCGACACCGACGGGGACAGTCACACGCACGCCGACTGCAACGCGCACGCCGAGCAACACGCAGACGCCGACTGCGAGCCGCACGTCCACTCGCACCGGTACACCGACCCGCACGCCGACCGAGACGGCGACCGCAACCTCCAGCCGGACACCGACCAACACGAAGACGCCGACCACCACGCGTACGCCGACCAACACCGGCACGCCGCGGCCCACGCCGACTTCAAGCCGCACCCCCACCGTGACGGCGACCCCGACCGTGACCCGCACGCCGTCGAACACTGCAACCCCGACCCGGACGCCGACCGAATCGCCGACGCCAACTCCAACATCGTCGCGTACACCGTCCCGCACTCCCACCAGCACCAGGACGCCGACCCCTTCGCCCACGCCGACGCTCACCCGCACGCCGACCTCGACCCGCACCGCGTCGTCGACGCCGACGATCACGCTGACGCCGAGCTTGACCCGCACGCCCACGGTGACCCGCACGCCGACGCCGACACTACCCCTCTCAAAGGGCCCGCAGATCACCTTCTTTGGACTGACAACGGCCGACAACCACCTGGTGTCGCCAGACCCCATGCCCGATGATCAGGGACACACGGTGTTCCTCCGTCCCTTCGGCGCGGGGTTCTTCATCGTAGTCGAGTCCAAGGGCGGCACCGGTGGCCAACCCGGTACGACCTTCTTCAACAGCGATCCCGGCAATCCCTCGGTGCGCCCTGACCTGCAGATGGAGGCCACAAGAAACCTGGGAAACGGCAGCGCCGGCGTCTGCGACTCGGGTGGGCTGCCGCCGGGCCCGGGCACACCGACACCCGCGCGCGGTGGCGTGCCGGGCATCAATCCCCCGAGCTATGATCCCGCCTCGCAGCACGTCGCCGATGCGCTCAACGACCTTGGCTGCCGCTTCATTGACACCTCAAGCGCGCCCTGTACCAAGAACCCCGACACGGACGTGGAGGACTTCGTGAAGAAGGGTGAATCCACCAAGCAGGCATGCACCGCCACGTTCGTCAGCACGTTGCTGCTGTTCCCGAAAGGGGACACGCTGCTCACGGTGCGCTGGCGCGACGTCAGCAGCAACCTAGGTAACCCCGCGAGCATCGTCGTGCGCGTCCCGTAACGCGCGGCGCTTTTTTGCATTGCATCCGGCCGACGGCTATGGTGCGCCGCATCGATACCGCCGGAGGAGATCCATGATGCAGTGGACAGGCTGGATAGGCCCCGCGCTAGGAATAGTTCTCGTCACCGCCACGAAGGTGGGGCCACCACCGGTGATCCTCGACCTCGGTCCGATGCAGCCGACGCCGGCACCAACACCGAAGGAAGCGCAACGGAAGCGCCTGATCACCGTCATCACCGTGCAGAACACCGCCGCGGGCGATTCCGTCATGTCGTTCGAAGCGACGGAGGTCGCAGACGAGGGCCAGGGAAAGTCCCACACCCTGGCCGCGAAGACGTACCAGCTTGCCGACGACAAGCCGGAGCTGCAGGAGTTGCGCACGCGCATCACGGAACAGGTGCGCGTCTTGGAGCGCGAGATGCTCAAGTACGTCGAGAAGGCCGGCCCGCCCAAGGAACACGTGCCGCTCAGTCCATCACAACAGCAGCCGGGGGCGGCCCAACATCGCTGAGCCGCAGCGGCCGGCGTCAGTGCAATCGCGGCAGCAGGGCCGGCAGGTCCGCCGCGGTGACCGTCCCATCGTTGTTCACGTCGGTCTCGGGCAGGCTCGGTTCGCCGAAGATCGCCTCGATCACCGCTGCGAGGTCGTCGCCGGGTGACGGTTCGGGCGTTGGCGAGGGCGTGGCCGCGCGCACCGGTGTGAGTGACGGCGTCGGCGTGCGCGTGTTGATCGGGGTCGCGGTCCGGCTCGGCGTGCGCGTCGGCGTGCGCGTCAGGGTGAAGGTCGGCGGCGACGTCTGGGTGACCGTTGGTCCTGGCGTCAGTGCGCTGCCCGTATAGAAGCGGCTGTAGCGCAACAGATTGCGGGCCCCGGCGGTGTCGGAGTGGGGCTTACCGATCCAGCAGAAGGTCAAGGTCGTGACGATCACTCGCCCGGCGCCGTGCTGATACTCCACCCAACTCGGGCCGTCGCCATTGTCCAGTACTACCGTGCGGGCAGGAGGCAGGTTATCCAGTGTCCCGAAATCCGTCGGCTGCCAGCCTGCGAAGTCATCCGCAGTGAGCGCTTCGCCACCGAATCCCAACCCGGTGATGTACGGATGGTTGGACGCGAGGATGTCCTCGCTGTTGTGCTGCGTCTGGTTGCTGAAGCCGACGCCGTCGGGAGCCACCGCGGTTTGATCCCCCTGCGTACCGGCCAGGTTGATGACGGCGACACCACCAAGGGCGACGAACTGTGCGATGGCACCCTGCGGAGCGACGAGCTGTCGCAACAAGCCATAGTCAGCCACGCCCATGTCTGGGGCCACGTAGATGACCTGGAACTGGCGACGCAGCTGCTGCGGATCCGCTGTGGTGAGCGTTTGGAACGAGCGGGTGGCGGCCGAGAAGCGCAGATTGGCCGACAGGTCGAAGATACAATCGACCTGATTGTCGCCCTGCGCGAACAAGAATGCGATGCCGGGCGGTGGAATCGTCGCGGTCGCCGTGGGACGCGTCCCCGTGATGGTCGGAGACGCCGTGGCGCTTGCCGAGGGCGTCGAGGACGCACTCGAGGTCACCGTTGCCGTGGGAATCGGCTCGGCCGGGGTCATCGTTTCCGACGCGGTCGGCGCCACGCTGGCCAGCGGCGACGGCGAGAGCGTGGGTGAGACGGTCGCAGTCGGCGATGCCGCGCCGGGTACTGTCGGCAACGGTGTGACAGTCACCGGTGCAGTCGGCGAAGAACTCGCTGAGAACGTCCGGCTCGCCGTCGGCAGCGGCGTCGCCGTCGGCGTAAGCGTGGCCAACAGCGTTGGTGACGCGGTCGGCGTCGGCAGCCCGGTCGGCGTTGGGCTGGGCGTGCGCGTCGGCGTTGGTGAGGGCGACGGCGTAACCGTCGGCGTCGGAGACGCCGTCGCCGTAGCCGTCGGGGTCACCGTCGGCGTATCGGTCCTCGTCGCGGTCGGGCTGGCGCTCGGCGTAGACGTCGGCGTTCCCGTCGCCGTCGGCGTGGCGGTTGCGGTCGCCGTAGGGGTCGCGGTGAGCGTCGCCGTCGGCGTGAGCGTCGGCGTCGGCGTGAGCGTCGGGGTCGGCAGCATCCAACACACGTCGATGAAGACCGCCGTGGTCCGTGCCTCGTTGTTACCCGACACCTCCTGACGCACGCCAGCCTGCAACACGTTGATCTGGTCCCAGGTCCAAGGGACGCCAATCGGGTTGATCGGATACGACGTGAAGGAGTCGGTATACGTCGTCGTCAGCGGCGACGCAGATCCGGTGGAGGTGGGCAAACCCGGTGCCGGCTTGATCTGCGTGCGGATCAGCGTGCCGGCGGTTCCGAACTTGGACCGGCTCACGGCGTGCACGGAGACCGACACGATAGGCTCCGCGCGCGGCGTCACCTGTTCGAGCGCGTAGATGTCGATGCGCGCGCCGGTCGTGGTGTCACCGCTGAAGACGTACGACGCGTCGCCATCGTTCGTCTGCGCGCATTGCCAATTCTGATCCTGCGGACACCCGGCGGTCTGGTTCTGCGGCTGCGAGTCGCCCGGTCCGCTCGGGGCAATGCGCAGGCAGTTGGGCGGTGTGGTCGGCGTTGGAGGCGGCGTATCCGTCATGGTGGCGGTGGCGGTGACCGTCGGCGTATTGGATGGCGTGGGCGTCGAGGTCGGTGTCTTGGTGAGCGTAAACGTGGGTGACGAGGTCGGAGACGGCGTGCTCGACGGTGTGACCGTCGCCGTCGCGGTTGGCGTCTGGGTGGCCGTCGCAGTCGGCGTCGACGTCGGTGTGAGTGTGGAAGTTGGTGTCGCCGTCACCGTCGGGGTCGGCGTGAAGGTGACGCAGCGGCCGGGAACGCACGCGGCGTTGTATACGGCCACACATCCCTGCCCGCAGACGCCGCCGTTCGGCGGACCACACGCGGGCAGCGGGCACTGACAGCAGTCGTTCGGGCCCGGCGTTTGCGTCGGCGTCGGCGTGCGGGTCGGTGTCGGCGTCAACGTCGGCGTCGACGTCACGGTGCTCGTCGGCGTGTTGGTCGGGGTAAGGGTCGGCGTCGCTGTCGGCGTGCTCGTCGGGGTCGGCGTCGGGGTGAGCGTCGGGGTATTCGTGGACGTGTTCGTCGGGGTGGCAGTCAAGGTCGGGGTCGAGGTCGGCGTCAACGTCGGCGTGTTCGTAGGCGTGAACGTCGGTGTGGTCGTCGGCGTGGTCGTCGGCGTGTTCGTCGGCGTCGGCGTCGGCGTCTCCGTCGGCGTGGCGGTGGGAGTCTGCGTCAGCGTCGGCGTCTGGGTCGGCGTCTGCGTCGGCGTGAGCGTTGGCGTCGGTGTAATTGTTGGCGTCGGAGTGAACGTAACGCAGTCCGTGGCTGCTTCACATGCGGCGTTGAACACCGCGCCGCACCCCGGGTTGCAGAAGCCGCTGACCGGTGCGTGGCAGAACAGAAAAACCGGTCCGCACTGACAGCAGTCGTTTGGACCCGGCGTTTGCGTTGGTGTCTGTGTCGGCGTGCGCGTCGGGGTGACGGTCGGCGTCTGCGTCGGCGTGCGCGTGGGAGTACTCGTCAACGTCGGGGTCAGCGTCACGCAGTTCCCGGACAGCGTGTCGCAGGTTGCACTCGACACGAGCGTGCAACCCCCGCAGTCACCCGGGATCGGTGGTGGGCCGCACGCCGGGGGTTGGTCACCGCACTGGCAACAGTCCTCTTGCGCCGCGGCGGCCACAGCGAGCACCGCCACCAAGAGCGCCGCAGCCGCCGCCACCGCGGACCTGCGAGCGACTCGACGCCGCAGCCGCCGCACCACGCTCGCACCGGTCCTACAGCGAGTCGGGCGAGCGCGTTGTCGGTGAAGTCCCACGTGTGTGGACCTGGGGTGGAGGACCGTTTCGTTGACTTGAAACAGGCCCTCTGATACCTACTCGCCACCTTCAGCGCAAGCTCCTACTAATGAAAATCGCTTCAGTGAAGGGATTCCACGATGTCCTGCCCGATGAGAGTCTGCGCTGGAGCTGGATCGAACAGCAGGCGCGCACCCTGTTCGCGCGCTACGGGCTGAGCGAGATCCGCATCCCGATCGTCGAGCGCACCGAGCTGTTCACCCGCTCCATCGGCGAGACCACGGACATCGTCGAGAAGGAGATGTACACCTTCGAGGACCGCGACGGTTCGTCACTGACGCTGCGTCCCGAGGGTACGGCGTCCATCGTGCGCGCCTACGTCGAGCACGCGCTGCAGCAGCGCGAGCCGGTGTCGAAGCTGTTCTATCTCGGCCCGATGTTCCGCCGCGAGCGGCCACAGAAGGGACGGCTGCGGCAGTTCTCGCAAGTCGGCGTCGAGGTGATCGGCCGTGATGACGCCGCGATCGACGCCGAGGTGTTGCTCCTCCTGCACGATCTGCTCGTGGCGCTGGAGATCCGCAACCCGCAGATCGAGCTGAACTCGCTCGGCTGTGCGGCCTGCCGGCCGGGCTATCGCGCTGCGCTGCAGGCCTTCGGCGAGGCGCACCGCGCCGAGCTGTGCGACAACTGCCGCGCGCGGCTGGCGCGCAACCCGCTACGACTGTTGGATTGCAAGGATCCGGATTGTCATGCGGCCACGGCCGCAGCCCCGGTGATGCTGGATTTCCTGTGCGCGCCGTGCCGGGCTCACTTCGACGCCGTGCGTGCGGCGCTCGGGCGTGAAGGGGTCGAGGCGCGGCTGAATCCGCGCATGGTGCGCGGCCTCGACTACTACTGCCGCACCGCTTTCGAGGTGGTCGCCGAAGGGCTCGGGGCACAGAACGCCGTCGGCGGCGGCGGCCGCTACGACGGTCTGGTGAAGGAGTTGGGCGGTCCCGACGTGCCCGGCATCGGCTTCGCGCTGGGTGTCGAGCGGCTGGTGCTGGCGATGGCCGATCACGCCGCCCTCCGACCGCTGCCGCCCGAGGTGTTCCTGGCACCGCTCGGCGCCGCCGCGGAAGCCGAGGCCATGCATCTGGCACACCGCTGGCGCCGCGAAGGTGTCCGCGTCGAGATGACCAGCGGCGGCAAGAGCCTGAAGAGTCAGATGCGCTTGGCCGACAAGTCGGGCGCCGCGTACGTGCTCATTCTCGGTGAAGACGAGCTGGCGGCGCGGGCGCTCACCGTACGCGACATGGCCGCGAAGCGTGACTTCCCGCGCGCCATCGAGCTGTCGTCGTCGGCTGCGGCGCTGCACACGACACTCGCGCAGCTGGCGGATCACTCCGTGGAGCGGCGCGCGTGAGCCCCGAGGGTCTCGGCGACTGGAAGCGCAGCAGCTACTGCAACGATCTGCGCGCCGCGCACGCCGGCACGACCGTCACGGTCATGGGCTGGGTGCACACCCGGCGTGACCATGGCGGCTTGATCTTCGTCGATCTGCGCGACCGCTCCGGCCTCTTGCAAGTGGTATTCAACCCGGAGCGCAGCCAGCCAGCGTTCGCGCTGGCGCAGGACCTGCGCGGCGAGTACGTCATCGCCGTCCGCGGCCGCGTCGAGCCCCGGCCCGCGGAGACCCTGAACCCCAACCTGGCGACCGGCGAGATCGAGGTGATGGCCGCGGAGGCGAGGCTGCTCAGCCCGGCGCGCACTCTCCCATTCCCGATCGACGGCGCGACGGCAGTCGCCGAGAGCACGCGCCTCAAGTATCGCTATCTCGATCTACGCCGTCCCGAGATGCAGGAGCGGCTCATCTTCCGCCACCGGCTGACGAAGACCGTACGCGACTTCCTCGATAGCCAAGGGTTCATCGAGATCGAGACGCCGGTGCTGACGCGCAGCACCCCCGAAGGGGCGCGCGATTATCTGGTGCCGAGCCGCGTCAACCCGGGGAACTTTTACGCGCTGCCGCAGTCGCCGCAGCTGTTCAAGCAGCTGTTCATGGTGTCGGGCTTCGACCGCTACTTCCAGATCGTCCGCTGCTTCCGCGATGAAGACTTGCGCGCCGACCGCCAGCCGGAGTTCACGCAGATCGACCTGGAGATGTCGTTCGTCCAACCCGACGACGTCATCGCAATCACCGAAGGCATGCTGTCGGCCGCCTGCGCGCTGCGCGGCATCGAGGTGCCGCGGCCGATTCCGCGGCTCACGTACGACGAGGCGATGCGACGCTTCGGCATCGACCGTCCCGACATGCGCTTCGGCCTCGAGCTGACCGACGTGTCGGACGCGCTGCGCCACACCGAGTTCAAAGTCTTTCGCGGCGCCCTCGACCGCGGCGGGATGGTGAAGCTGCTGTGCCTGCCCGACGGCGACCGCCTGTCGCGCAAGGACCTCGACGGTTTGCCCGACATCGTCGCACCGTACGGCGCCCGCGGCGTCGCCTGGGTACGTCTGACGGAGGCGGGATGGCAGTCGCCGATCGCCAAGTTCATCACGCCGGCGGAGCGCAGCGCCATCGAGCAGGCGTGCGGGGCGCGCACCGGCGACCTGCTGATGTTTCTGGCGGACATGCCGAAAGTCGTCAATGATGCGCTCGCCAACCTGCGGCTGAAGCTGGCAGACCAGCTCGGGATGATTCCCGGCAACCGGTGGGCGTTCGTCTGGGTCACGGATTTTCCCCTGGTCGAGTACTCCGTCGAGGACAAGCGCCACGTCGCGGTGCATCACCCGTTCACGTCGCCGCACGAGGCGGATCTCGAGCGCCTCGAATCGGAGCCGCTGGCGGTGCGGGCGCTGGCGTACGACGTCGTGCTCAACGGCACGGAGCTCGGCGGCGGCAGTGTCCGGATTCATCGTCCCGACATCCAGTCGCGCGTGTTTGCGCTGCTCGGCATCAGCGAAACCGAAGCGCGCTCGAAGTTCGGATTCTTGCTCGACGCCCTGGCGTTCGGCGCGCCACCCCACGGTGGGATCGCCTTCGGCCTCGATCGCATCGCGATGTTGTTGTGTGGGAGCAGCTCGATCCGCGACGTCATCGCCTTCCCGAAAACGCAGCGGGCGGTGTGTTTGATGACCGACGCCCCGAGCCCGGTCGACGCGCGTCAGCTGCGCGAGCTTGGACTGAAGCTTGATGTGTAGCCGTCGCGGACCGCTGCTGGCGCCTGGCGCCAGCCGATTCTCTATCGGGCGACGCGCTGCGGGGTATCTGTCGTACGCCCTGCTCGGCGGCGTCCTGCTCACCGGCTGCAGCCTGCTGCAGCGTCATCCGCCCTTGGAGGAGCCGGTCGGCCTGATCGTCGTGCTGCCGATCGAACGGGCGGAATCCAGTGGAACGCCGCTCGCGGGCGAGAGGGAACGCCTGGCTCCGCACGCCGAGCAGGTGGTCACTGCCCAGATCTACGGTGTATTGTCGAGCTCGTCGCAGTGGCGCTTCGTCCCCGATCTGAGCGTGGCACAAGCCCTCGGCCAGATCCCGCCGGGGGACCTTGCCACGCGGGCGCGCGCCCTGGGCAAAGCGGTCAGCGCCGACGCGGCGCTGTGCGGCACGGTGTCGCGTTACAGGGAACGCGAAGGGACCGAGCTGGGCGTGCGCGAGCCGGCCTCGGTCTCGTTCTCGCTGCAGCTCGTTTCGGTATCGTCCGGGACGATCCTGTGGAAAGGATCGTTCGACGAAACGCAGCGCCCGCTGTCTTCGAACCTGTTCAACTGGTGGCAGTTCTGGAAGGGCGGCGTGCGCTGGTTCTCCGCCCAGCAGTTCACCCACATCGGCGTCGAGCATCTCCTCGAGGATCTGGCTGACCGGGTGGGGAACGGGTGACGGGACTTGTCCGAGGCATTGCCTCGCTACGTGTACCGTCCACCGTTCAGGCGGATCACCTGGCCGGTGACGGGGACGCGGGAGAGCAGCATCTGCATCACCGTCGGTGGGACCGAAGCCGTCAGCCCGCGGTGAGCTGCTGCAGCACGGCGGGCACGTCGTCGACGCCGACCAGCGCTGCGCCCACGACGACGCTGTCGCACAGCCCGCGCAGCGCCGCGCACTCCGCGGCCGATTGAACCTCAGGTACGGCGATCACGGTCCACTGCCGCGGCACCTGCTGCGCCAGTTGTCGCGTGCGCGCAACGTCCAGCGCACCGCCGGCGTGCATGCACTGCAGTCCCAGGATCACGTGCGGCAGGCGCACGGCGCGGGCGACGTCGGCGGCCGTCATCACCTCGATGACGGAGGCCATGTGCAAGGAGCTGGCGACGGTGACCAGCTCCTGGAGCGTATCGTCATCCAGCTCAGACGCGGGGAAGAGCGCCGCATCGCCGCCGTGCAGGCGGGTATCGTAGAGCTGACTCGGAGCGACGATCAGCGCATCGCGCCAGATGGGCGCGGTCGTCGCCGCGGCGATCGCCGCGAGGTCGTCCATCGACAGCCCACCCGCTCCGGCCGCCACCACCAGCGCCGCCACCTCGGCATCGTCACACGCACGCGCGTGCACAATCAGCTCCGCCATGGTTCGCGGCGGCGCAACGGCGGACAAGCACGCGATGACGGCGAGATCCTGCTTCTGTGTCGCGACGTACTGCGCGAAGTCGCGCCGGCTCGGCGTCACCTCGCTCAACCGTTGGCTGGCCAGCCGCCGCACCTCATCACGGCTCGCCGCCAGCGCGCGCGTCCGATCCATGTCGTGCTTGGCGCCTTCGCGGTCAATTCGCGGTCTGCGCTCTTCAGCCGGCAACGAGCTTACGCGCCGCCGCTTCGACCCCGGCGGCGTCGATCCCGTGAATGCGCAGCAGCTCCGGGTATGGCTCCACCTCGGTGCAGAACACGTCGCGGACGCCGACGCGCGCCAGACGCCCGGTGCCCAGCTCGGCGATGACCTCGGCCACGGCGCCGCCGAGGCCGCCGATGATCGAGTGCTCTTCGACCGTAACGATGCGGCCGGTCTCGCGCGCGGCGCGTTCGACGGCGGCGCGATCCAGCGGTTTGAGCGTGTGCATGTTCAGCACGCGCGCGGAGATCCCGGCGGCCTTGAGCGTGTCGTGCGCCGCCAGTGCGGCGTTCACGCAGCCGCCGGTGGCGATGAGCGTGACCTCCGTTCCGTCGCGCAGCTGCACCGCCTGGCCGACGCGGAACTCTGCGTCGTATCCGTCGATGGCCGTGAGAAAGCCCAGGCGGATGTAGACCGGACCTTCGGTCGTGGCGGCGGCACGCACGGCGCGCAGGCTCTCGTTCGGATCCGCCGGTGACAGCACCGTCATCCCCGGAATCGAACGCAGCAGCGCGATGTCCTCCATGGCATGGTGCGTAGCGCCCCACGGCCCGGCTTCGAGCCCGGCGAACGGCGCGATGAACTTCACGTTGTTGCGGTTGTAGGCGCAGTCGTTGCGGATCTGCTCGAAGCCGCGCATGCTGATGAACGGCGCCATGCCGAGCACGAACGGCAGCTTGCCGGCGTGTGCCAGCCCCGCCGCGACGCCGATCAAGTTCTGTTCGCTGATGCCCACGTCGAAGTGGCGCTCGGGAAACCGTGCGGTAAAGGAACCGATCGGCCCGAAGTCTTGCGAGACGAGGACGACGTTCGGGTTGGCCTCCGCCAGCTCCGCCAACACCTCCGCGGACGACATTGCCGTGAAGTAACCGCTCATATGATGCCTCCTCCGGCGGCTTGTGTACGTGCTATATGACCCGACGCGCAAGACCTGGCGGATATCGTGCTTTCGCAGCTGCTGCTTTGCACCGGATTCTACGCCCTCATCGCCCTGCCGGGTGTGGGGTTCGTGGCGCTCAGCGATCGACAATCCAGATGGTTCGGCGCGCTCGGCGTCGGCAACGCCGCCAGCCTCGCCGCCGCGATTCTTTGCGGCTATTACCTCTTCCTCGCCGGGATGCCGTTTGCTGCCTTCATCGTCCTCGAGTATCTCGCGCTGGGATGTGTGCTCGTTCTTCGGCGACGGGCCGCGACTCCACCGTCGCACCCCGTGAAGGCAGACGGACATGCCACTCTCTTGCTGCCTCTCCTCTTACTCGTCTTCATCACGCGGTCCATCCCGCTGTTCTTCAGCGAGGTTCCGCAGGGGCTGGATCCCTGCTTTCACACGCTGATCGCCCAGAAGATCCTGCAGACGAGCACCGTCCCCACCGACTGGATGCCCTTTGAGACGGTGCAGCTCAACTACCCGGTCGGGTCGCACATTCTCATCGCCGAGACGGCGCGGCAGACCGGCGTTCCGGTGCACATAGTCTTCAAGAGTCTCTTCCCGATTCTCGCCTGCCTGACAACCCTCTCGATTTACTGCGTCGCGCTCCGCCTCTTGGAAAACCGGCGTGCAGCCTGGTGCTCGGCCGTTGCCTACTCCTTCCTGGCCGTGTGGGGAAGCCTCGACTACTACCGCTGGGGCGGCCTTCCCAACCTTCTCGGGATGCTGCTGCTCCTCGGCCTCATTCAAGTCGCTTGGGCACCGCGAGAGCGGTTCACGGCCCTGGTCTTCGGCGTCATCCTCGCCGCGCTGATCATCAGCCATCATCACAGCGCGCTGTGTGCGGTCGTCCTCTTTGCGGGCTACGTCGCGTTCACTTGCGTGCTCGTCAGACGGCTCGCCGGCGCGTCGCGGACGATCGTCTTCGGGCTGGTCTGTGCCACGCTCTTGTCCGTTGTGCCGCTGGCCGCGTACCTGCGGGGTGGCGGCGAGGTCGGACAGACGTCGGTCCTGAGGTTCTACGAGCCGCTCATCCCGCTCTGGGCCGGCGTCATGGACCTCGGCGCTCCACTGGCGATTCTGGGGATCGCCGGGACGGTTGGCCTGTTTCGCGCGCCGAAGCGGGAGGCGATTCTGTTCCTCACCTTCTGGATCGCGCTGCTCTTCGGCGTGTTCGCCTTCTTCGAGTACGTCTACCGCTTCGGCGTCTATCTGCTCGACGGGCAATTCTACACCGCACTTACGCCGAGCCGCTTTCTCACCAACCTCGCCTATCCGCTTTCCATCGCGGCAGGATACCTGATGGCCAAGCTCGTGCAGAATCGCCGCTGGCCCGTCGCGGCGACTGGGTTCCTCGTCGCGTCGCTGGTCTGGTCGTACTTCCCGATTCGGGCGCAGTGCGGAGAGTCGGAGATCGCGGCGGACACTGCGGCCTTCACCTGGATCGCGACCCACGCGGAGCCGAACGCCTTCGTCGTGTCGGCATCTGCGTGGGCGCCCTATTTCACCGGGCGGGAGGCGGCGTACACGGCGCTTCCTGCGTCAGAGGCACGGAACTCGGAGCCGGTGCAGTACAAGCGGCGGGTGCTGTTGCGCGACTTGAGCGCCATCGCCGACTTCAGTCTCAGGTCGCGACGGCCGGTGTACATTGCGTTGCCGGCGCAATCGCCGCCCCCGAATCCGCTTCCGGAGGTGTATCGTGGAGAGCGAACGAAGATCTACAAGCTCGCTCAGCCTGCTGAATGAGGAGCCCATCCGCGCGGGCATGCGGGTGCTCTTCTGGCAACTCCTCCTCTCCCTGAGCGTCGCGCTCCTCGGCTCGCTCGTCTTCCTGAGCGGCCGCTTCGACGCGTTCCCCTACGCCTGGTTCTGAATTGTTGGCCGGGAGCCAGGCGCGCGGCGTCTACACCGCTTCCAGCGCTGCGAGGGTGCGTTGCACTTCGTCGTCGCTGAGCATCGTGTAGTGCGCCCGGCTGGTGCCTTCGATGCCCGGAACGCCCTTGCCCTTCACGGTGTGCGCCACGATTGCCGTCGGGCCGCGCTTGGCCGGCACGGCATCGAGCGCCGCGACGACGGCCGCCATGTCGTGCCCGTCGATCTCGGTGACGTTCCAGCGGAAGGCGCGCCACTTGTCGGCGAGCGGCTCCAGCGGCATGATCGCATCGACGCTGCCGCCCGCCTGGCCGCGGTTGTAATCGACGATGGCGACGAGGTTCTCCAGGCCGAAGCGCGGCGCCGACAACGCCGCTTCCCACACCGTGCCTTCCTGCAGCTCGCCGTCACCGAGCAAGACGACGGTGCGCGAGCCCGACTTGTCGAGCTGCTCGGCGATGGCGATGCCGACGCCGACGGAGAGCGCGTGGCCGAGCGAGCCGGTACCGAACTCCACACCCGGCGCCTTCTTCGTCGGATGGCCGGCGAGGCGGCTGCCCGATTGCCCCGACGTCGGCAGCTCCGACGCGTCGATCTTGCCCAGCTCGACCATGCAGGCATGCAGCGCGGTGACCGCGTGACCTTTGCTCATGAGAAAGCGGTCCCGTTTGGAACTGCGGTCAACGTCTTCAAGGCGGAGAAAATGGAAGAAGAGCGCCGCCATGATGTCGGCGCACGACATGGCGCCGCCGAGATGGGCGTAGTACGTCGACGCCGGCACCAGAATGTGCCGGCGCAGCGCCGTCGCGCGACGTTTGAGCGCGTTGATGGTTGCGGGATCGGTCACGGCAGCTCCTTTCCTGACGCGGTCAGTCCTTCGGAGTGTACTTGATCAGGACGCGACTGCCGTCTTTGAAGCCGTTGCGGAACTTTTCCTCGAACTGCTTCCAGCCGTCTGGATACTTCTGGGCGTAGGCCTCCAACATCTTTGTCTGCGCGTCCGGCTCATTCACGATGGCCCCGGTGGCCATGAACGACGGTCCGTCGCCTTTGCCGACAGCGATCTTCGCCTGCGTGCGGCCTGCCTTGATGCGCCGCGCCCGCCACGATATCGGCAGAGTGCCCACGTAAACGGCGCCGTTGTGGTACATGAACCAGATCTCGGCGGGCTTGCCGAGCTTGCCGTCCTTCCGTGTAGAAGAGATGTACACGTACTTGCTGGAGCTGAGCGCGTTCTTGATGTCGGCGGACAGCTCCGCATGGGCTGCCGATACCAAGCACGCCACGATCACCAGCGCGATCACCCTCGACTGTTTGCGCATGCGTCTTCTCCCGGGTTGAGCGTCCCCGCTTTTAGTGCGTCTGCAAAATGAGTCAAGCACCGACCGTGACCTCACGCCCGGCGCGGCGCAGGTCGCGGATGCCAACGCCGGCCAGTGGCAACGCCACCAGGCCCTGGGCAACCAACGACACCAGCTGAATCGCGTTGAGCACCAGACCGTAGGCCAGCGCCGCGGTCGCATCGACGCCGAAGAGCCCGAGCGCCAGCTGGCAGGCGTACTGGAAGGTGCCGACCATACCCGGCGCGTTGGGCAGCGCCGTTCCGAAACCGATGAAGATGAAGACGATGAGCGCGGCGCTGAACGGGACGTGGAAGTCGAAGGCACGGATGATCACGTAGCTCGACAAGATCGGCAGGAACCACAGCGTCAGCGAGACGACAAACACGGAGGCAAGCAGCCGGCCATCGGGCAGGATACGCATGCCATCGAGCAACGCGCGCAGCACTCGCTTGAGGCCGGCGCCGAAACGCTCGGGCAAGAAGCGCACGACCCACCGATCGACGAACGGCTCCCCCTTCCACCACAGCATGCCGACCAGCGCGGCCAGCAGCGCGGCGCCGACCGCCGGGAACATCGCGCCGCGGCGCACCCACGGCGGCAGGTTGGCAGTCGTCAACAGGCCCACGAGGATGTAGAAGACGATGACGATCGAGTCCATCGTCTTCTCGATCACCAGGTTGCCGACGACGTTCGAGAAGGTCACACCCGACCGCCGCGACAATAGCCACGGTCGCACGAACTCTCCCAACCGCGCCGGCAGCAGATTGATCGCCATGTAGGCGACGCTGGTGACCACCCACAGCCGCCCGAGACCAATCCGCTCGAGCGGTCGGACCTCGAGCTGCCAGCGCCAAGCGCGGAAGACCTGCAAGGCGAGGCTGATGGCGAAGGCGGGGACCAGCCACCGCAGATCGAAGCGCGCGAGCGCCGCACCGAGATCCGCCAACGGCACGTTGCGGAAGGCCAAGTAGAGGAATAGCCCGGCAACGACGAGGCTGAGCACGACATTGATGACCACGCGCCGGTTCATGCGAGTGGCGCATTGTGACCGAGCCGCGACAGCGACGCAATCCGCAGCTGCCTCACCGCCGCAGGACGCCTCCGGCCGTGAGGCGGCGGAGGAACTGCCGCAGCGGCACGACGTCGATCGGCCCGTCGCGCAGCGTCTCACGTCCAAGGTAGACGCCGAACGATCGGCGCACGTGTTGCTCCTCGCGCAGCTGCTTGAGCGCGGCGCCGTCGCCGCGACGCCAGCGGCTCGCCGCCTTGACCTCGATGCCGACAGCCGTGCCGGCACGCGTCCAGATGAAGTCGACCTCGGACCCCGACGGCGTCCGCCAGTAGACCAGCTGTCCGCCGCACCCCGAACGGTTCATCCACGCCCGCAGCTCATGCAGGACGTAGGTCTCGAGCAAGTGCCCCCGCTCCGGATCGCCCGGCGGCTCGCGCAGGCGCCCGCCCAGGGCACGTACGGCCCCGGTGTCGAAGAAGTAGAACTTGGGATGACCGACCTCCTTCACTTTGGCGCGCGGGCGCCAGGCAGGAAGCCATGTGCCGACGAGCGTATCGACGAGAATCTCGAAGTAGCCTTGCACCGTAGGACGTGCGACGGCGGCGTCGCGGGCGATGCCGGCCACGTTGGTGACCTGCGCGTTCATCAGCGCTGCGACTTCCAGAAACCGGGTGAACGACTCGAGACGCTTGACCAGCGCTTCGTGCCGGATCTCCTGCGTGAGGTAGTTCTCCGCGTAGGCTTCGAGGAGGTCGATGCGGGCCGCAGCACCGCCGCGCTCCGAGACCACGGCGGGGAGACTGCCGAACCTGAGGACATCATCGACGCTGAAGTCGTCGCCCATCTCTGCAGCGGTGAGCGGCAAGAACCTGCGGTTGATGACGCGGCCCGCCAGGAGGTTGACGTCGCCCCGCTTGAGCTTGCGCGTGCTCGAGCCGGTCAACGCGAAGCGGTACCGCCGCCCGTGCTTGACGAGCAAGTCTTGCACGTCGTTGAGCAGGGCCGGGAGCTTCTGCACCTCATCGACCACTACCCAGCTCCGTGCGGCCAGCGCTTCCACCTCCTGTGCGAAGCGCTGCGGGTCACGCATGAGTCGCACCAGCTCACGATCGACGAGCAGGTTCACCCAGTGGGCGCGCGGCAGAACGGTGCGCAGCCAGGTCGTCTTGCCGGTCCCGCGTGGCCCGAAGAGGAAGAAGGAGCGGTCCGGAAGGGCGAACTCCCGAGCATACATGGCCAGCAGAATAGCGGCAAAAATGCTGGCGGTCTATGCAGCAGGCGTGCCCGTTCGATCAACCGGCAGCGGCGCTCTGAAGTCCCCAAACCTTGACTTGACCGAGAGCGCGCAGTAGACGCCAAGCACCGATCATCAAGGAGACCTGCCTGATCGGTGTATGCGGCGACGGGACGGACATTCGTACACACAGGCGCCCAGGCTTTTCAGCCAACGGGCGCTGCTCTGCGCGGGCATCTCACTGGCGCTGCACGCGGGTCTGCTGCTGGCGTCGGCAAATCTGCAGCTGCCGCACTTGCAGCCCACTGAGATCATCCGCGTGTCGCTGCGCGCGGGCGGCGGCCATGGTGACGTGCCCGGCAGACAAGCGGGCGCGCAGGCAGGTGCCGCCGCTCCGGCTGCGGCGGCGGAGCTGGTCACGCCGCCGCAGCCGGCACACGCGTCGCGGAAGATTGCTTCGGTGCGCCGGCACTACGCGCCGCTAGAGCGCGCGCCGCTCGAGATGGCCAGCGCGAGCCGCGCCGCGCTGCACACCGATGCGCCGCAGGGAATCGGAGGCAGTTCGGGTGGCGGTGGTGCGGCCGTGGCCGAGAATGGCGACGGCGCGGGCAGCGGCACGGGCCGAGGCGTTGGCGACGGGCGTGGCGACGGCGACGACACACGCGCCTATTGCCAGTACTGCCCCGAGCCCATCTACCCGCTGATCGCGCGGCGGCGTGGTTGGAAGGGAACGGTGGACGTCGGTCTGGTGCTGCTCGCCGACGGGCGTGTCGATACCGCGACGCTGCGGCGATCTTCGGGGCACGAGGTGCTGGATCGTGAGGCCGTTGACGTGGCGCGCCGTAGCCGCTTCCACTTCCCCGCGCACGCACCTGCCGCGCCGCTCTATGGCCGCATCGAGTACCGCTTCGAGCTGCTGCCCGCACCGTGAGGGTCGCGCTTCACGCCGTGGTCGCTTCTCGTGCCGGCGCCCCACTTGACTCCTCCGTAGAATCGGACCATACACGCGCCAACGCTGCAGGGTTGAGGGAAGCCGGTGCAAAACCGGCACGGCCCCCGCCACTGTAATCGGAACGAACGCGGCACGCTTGCCACTGTCCGTTGAGATGGGAAGGCGCCGCTAGTAGGTCGCCGAAAGTCAGGAGACCTGGCTCGGCAGCGGAGAGGCAGTCCTCCGGGGTGTGAGGGCGAGCAGCGAAGCTGGTCTCCGAACTCATACCCGGGGCGCGTATGCGTCGCCGGGTTTTTTTCTGCGCCAGGTTCCTCCCGCCGTCACTCATCGGCCCGGCGATGACCTGCGCTCCACGTGGAGCGCTGACACGGGGGTATCGTAACATGCGACTCCTCGCGCCGTCTCGGAGTGCGATCTCCGCTGTGGCGACAAGGCAGCGGTCCCCGAGGTGAGGACGGCGTGCGACCAGGACAGTGGGGCGCTGCCGTGTTGTTGGTACTCATGTCGAGCGCGACGCTTGCGGACGAGCCGGTAACGACGGTGACGGTGACTGCGGCGCCGATCTCGGAGACCCAGGCGCGCGCGCCAACCAGCTTCGCCACGGTGATCGATACCGCCGAGCACACCGAGGAGGTGGAGACGGCGGCGGACGCGTTGGCGGAAAGCGTCGGCGTCAGCGTGCGCCGCTTCGGCGGTCTGGGCGCATTCAGCACGATCTCGATCCGCGGCTCGTCGGCGAACCAGGTGCAGCTGTATCTCGACGGCATCCCGTTGTCGCGCGCCCGCAACGAGACGGTCGATCTCGGCGACCTGCCGCTCGACAGCCTGGAGCGCATCGAAGTGTATCGCGGTAGCGCGCCGATCGGCTTCGGCGCGGCCGGCATCGGCGGCGTCGTGAACCTGGTCACCAAGCCGCCGTCGCCGACACCGCAGACGGAGCTGACGGCGTCGTACGGCTCCTTCAACACGCGCCAAGTCGTCGCAGCGCACAGCCAACAGACACATGGCGTCGATGTGCTCGGGTACGTCACCTACCTCGGGAGCGCCGGCAACTTCACCTTTCTCAACGACAACGGCACGCCCCTCAATCCAGCCGACGACCGGACCACGACGCGGCGCAACAACGCCTTCAATTCCGTCGAAGCGTTGCTGGAGGCCGGGACGACGCTGGCGGGGGTGCGCGCCGAGCTGACCAGCGAGACCTTCTTCAAAGATCAGGGCGTGCCGGGAATCGGCAGCCACCAGGCGCTCGACACCTCGCTGAGCGAGCTGCGTGCGCTCAACTATCTGCGCCTGACGCCGTCGGGTTTGATGCCGAGCTCGGTAGACCTGTCGGGTACGCTTTTCGGCACCTTTGAACGGCTGGCGTTCCACGATCTCCGAGGCGAGCTCGGAACCGGCACGCAGGATCGGCGTGACGAGACGACGCTGATCGGCGGCAATCTGGCCGGCACATACTTTCCATTCCCGAGTCAGGCGCTCGGCTGGTTCGCCGAGCTGTCCCAGGAGCGCTTCGCGCCGTTCGACGCACTGGCGCATCCGGCCGACCAGCCGGATCAGACGCGCCTGCACCTGCCGCTCGCGCTGCAGCATCAGGCGGGCTTTTTCGGCGACCGATTCCTACTCGTCCCGACGGCGCGCTACGAGCACCTGGAAGACGAGACCAGCGCCACGGTCGGCTTATCGGGTCAACCGACGGGCCCGCGCGTCACCCAGGGACGCGATCTTTGGAACCCGTCGCTCGGGGCGCAGCTGAGCATCACGCCGGCCGTGTCCCTCAAAGGCAACATTGGCCGGTACGAGCGCGCGCCGAACTTCTCCGAGCTGTTCGGCAACCGCGGCGGTCTGCTCGGCAACAGCAGCTTGCGGCCGGAGACGGCCATCAACCGCGACATCGGCCTGGTCGCGACGTTCGGCCCGGTCGCTTGGATCGACACGGTGCACGCCGAGTACGCGTACTTCAACAATGACATCGATGATCTGATTGTCCTCGTGCAGAACTCGCAGCTCGTCTCCAAGCCGATCAACATCAGCGCGGCGCGGATCCGTGGCCATGAGGTCAGCGTCCGGACGACGCTCCGCAGCCACGTTGGTGTGGACGCCAACTACACCCATCAAGATGCCGAAGACCGCAGCCAGATCCCCAGCCGGCGCGGCAATCAGCTTCCGGGGCGGCCGGCGGACGAGGCGTACGTGCGCCTCGATCTCTTCGATTCGCTCGGCAAGGTGTACTACGAGTTCAACCTCGTCAGCGGCAATTTTCTCGACCAAGCAAACTTCCGCAGAGTGCCGAGTCGCGACACGCACACGCTGGGCTGGGCGGTGCATCCGCGTCCGCCGGTTACCGTGAGCTTCGAGGCGCGCAACGTCACCGACAATCAGATCAGCGACGTCGCCGGTTTCCCGCTGCCGGGCCGCGCCTTCTTCGGCAGCGTGAGCATCAAGTTCTGAGAAGAAAGGGAGGGTCTGTCATGAGCTCGCATGTGCACAAGCTTTGGGGTCCAGTGGTCGGAGTGGTGGCGATGCTCGCCGTCGCAGCGCCTGCGACAGCGGTGGCGCCGGGAGGCGTCGGCGACTGCGATGACGACGGCAAGGTCGAGACCAGCGACCTGATCACCGGTGTGGCGGTTGCGCTCGGCAGCTTGCCGCGGACGGCCTGCCCCGAGCTCGACGTCAATCTTGACGGCGGCGTGTCGATCGATGAGCTTCTCCGAGCGGTCGGTGCGGCGCTCGCCGTGCCGCCGCGCGTGGCATTCATCGTCGCCACCGATTTCCAGACCGGTTCGTTCGGCACCATCGGCCTCGACGATCTGGTAGTGGCACAGAGGGCTGGCCCGGCACGGCTGCTCAACAGCGACGCCGTGGCGCGCACCTTCGGCGGGCTGGTGTACGTGCTCAATCGGTTCGGCGCCGACAACATTCAGATCTTGGATCCCGCGCGCGCCTTCGCGACGGTCTTGCAGTGCTCCACCGGCAATGGGTCGAATCCGAACGACATCACGATCGTGAGTCCGACGAAGGCCTACGTCACCCGGCTCGCCGCACGCGAGCTGCTCATCGTCAACCCGTCGGCGCGGCCGGACTGCAGCGACTTCATGCGCGGCACGATCGACTTGTCATCGCTGGCGGACGCCGACGGTATTCCCGACATGGGCCAGCTCCGCCTGGTCGGTGATCGCTTGTTCGTGGCGCTCGGGCGTCTGCAGAACTTCCAACCCGCCGGACCCGGCGCCATCGCAGTGATCGACGCCACCAGCGACACGTTGGTCGACTCGATCACACTTACGGGCGAGAATCCGTTTGGTGAGAGCAAGGGGCTGGTGCTAGACAACGGCAGCCTTGTCGTCGCCGAGGTCGGGCTGTTTGGCGTGAATGATGGAGGACTGGAGCGCATCAACTTGGAGAGCAACCGTGCCGAGGGGTTCTTCATCACGGAGAGCGACCTCGGTGGCGACGTGACCGACTTCGCGCTGGTGAATGACCAACTCGGCTACGCGATCGTCTCGAAGGCCGACTTCACGAGCGACCTCGTCGGCTTCGATCCGACGACGCGCACGATCGTCCGGCGGCTGATCACGGGCGGCAATCTTTCGGACATTGAGCTCGACGCTGCCGGGCGGCTGTTCGTCGCCGACCGCGCCATCACCCGCCCGGGCGTGCGTGTGTTCCGCGCCAGCGACGGCGTCGAGCTGACGAGCCTTCCGCTGGACGTCGGTCTGCCGCCGTTTGACATCGTGTTCCTCGAATGAGGACGGCTCGGATGCACGACGCGCGCACGTCGCCCATGAGGCGCGGGGTCCTGCTGCTCCTGCTCTGTGCGGCAGCGGCGATGGCGCGAGCCGATGTTCAGCGCATCATCTCACTGACGCCGTCGGTGACCGAGACCCTCTTCGCGCTCGGGCTGGGAGCCAAGCTGGTGGGCGTCTCCACCTACTGCGACTATCCACCGGAGGCGCGGAAGATCGATCGGGTTGGAACGTTCCTCACTCCCAATGTGGAGGCGATTGTCGCCAAGCATCCCGACCTCGTCATAGCGGTGCCGAGCCCGGGCAATCAGAACCCCGTGGAGACCTTGCGGCGACTCGGTCTGCAGGTGTTGATCGTCGATCCCAACTCCGTCGCCGAGATCGAAGAGTCGACGGTCACCATCGGGCGCGCGGTCGGGCACGATGCGGAGGCGCGCGCGCTGGTGACGCGCATCGAGCAAGGCATCGCCGCCATCCGTGCGCGTCTTGACGAGGTCCCGCCGCGCACGGTGCTGATGGTCGTCGGGCACACACCGTTGATCGCCGCCGGCGGTCGAACCCTTCAGGACGAGCTGATCCGTTTGGCGCACGGCACCAACATCGCGGCGGCTGCGGGCAGCCTGTGGCCGCATCTGAGCATCGAGTTCGCACTTGCGGCGGCGCCGGACGTCATCATTGATACGACGATGGGCAACGAGGACGTGAGTGGCGCGGCGGCGGCGCAGGCGTTTTGGCAAGACTTCCCGACCATTCCGGCCGTGCGCACCGGTCGGGTGTGCGGATACCGCCAAATTGAGCTCTTGCGCCCCGGGCCGCGCGTCGTGGAAGCCTTGCAGACGATTGCGCGCTGTATTCATCCGGAAGCACTTGAAGCCATGGGGTCGCTGGCTCACTGAGATTCAAAGAGCGCACATGACTCAATCCCATCTGACCTTCCGGCGCTTTGTGACGGTCAACCTGGTCCTTGCTGGCCTATTGCTCTGCAGCATCACCGGCGCCGCGCTCGTCGGCAGTGTGCACGTCGACCTGGCGCGCGCGTTACGCACGGACGTACCGAACAACAGCGATCGGATCATTCTGTTCGAGACGCGCTTGCCGCGCGTCCTGTTGGCGGCGATCGTCGGCGGGGCCTTGGCGACCGCGGGGGTCACATTACAGGGGCTGCTGCGCAATCCGTTGGCGGAGCCGCACCTCATCGGCGTCTCGGGGGGCGCGGCGTTGGGTGCCGTGATCGCCGTCATCATCGGCGGCCGCAGCACCTTTACGGAAGCGTCGGTGCTGCCGCTCGCCGCGGCGGTCGGGGCGTTGGTATCGATGGGGATCATCTATCGGCTGGCGCTGGTGCATGGCCGTTTGCAACCGTATGTGTTGCTGCTGGCGGGCGTGGTGTACAACGCGTTCGCCGGTGCATTGATCCTGTGCGTGAATGCCGTCGCCGATTTCTACCAGGCGCAGGGCATCCTGTTTTGGCTGATGGGCAACCTGGCGACGCAGAGCTACCGGTTGGTGGCGACGATCGGTCTGTACACGGCCATCGGCACCGTCTGGCTCCTGTTGCAGACGCGTCAGCTCAACGTGCTCAGCCTCGGTGAGGAAGGGGCAATGCAGCTCGGCGTCGACGTCCATCGGGTCCGCCGTGCCGCGTTCTTGGGCGCCTCGTTCCTCGTGGGTGCGGTGGTCTCGGTGAGCGGCATGATCGGCTTCGTCGGCCTGATCGTGCCGCACGTGATGCGCTTGATCCTCGGTGCCGATCATCGTCTGCTCCTGCCGGCGTCGTTGCTCGCCGGCGCGACGTTCTTGATCTGGGCCGACACGATTGCCCGCACGGCGCTCGGTATCGTGGAGATCCCCGTCGGCGTGGTGACGGCGCTGTGTGGCGGCCCGTTCTTCGTCTATCTCTTGAGGCGCGAAGGGAGGAAGGTGTTCGGATGAAACTGCCCCCTGACCCCCTCCTTGGTGAGGAGGGGGAACTCAAGAGAGCGGCGATCGACGCGCAGGGCTTGCAGTTCAGCTACGGCCGGGAACTGGTCATCGATGACGTCTCGCTGACCCTCGCGCCCGGCGAGATGCTCGGGGTCATCGGGCCGAACGGGTCGGGGAAGTCAACGCTGCTGCGTTTGCTGAGCGGCGTCCTGCAGCCCGCGGGCGGTAAGGTGCGCTTGCAGGGCCGTGCGTTGTCGACGTTCTCGCGCCGCGAGCTGGGTCAGGCGATCGCAGTCGTGCCGCAAGACACCGTGATCGAGTTTCCGTTCTCGGTCACCGAGGTGGTGCTGATGGGCCGTTCGCCGCACCTCGGCGGCTTTGCGTTCGAAGGCGATCGTGACCTCGCGGTGGCGCGTGCCGCCATGCAGCGCACGGGTGTGCTCCATCTGGCGCAGCGTTCCATTCACGAGCTGAGCGGCGGTGAGCGCCAGCGCGTCATCCTGGCGCGCGCCCTGGCGCAGGAGGCGCCGATCATGCTGCTCGACGAGCCCGGGGCCTTCCTCGACATCCGGCACGAGGTCGAGATCTACGATCTCCTCGACGACCTGCGGCACGAGGGGCGCAGCATCCTCACCGTGCTCCACGACCTCAACCTGGCGGCGCTCTACTGCGATCGCGTGGCGCTGCTGAAGGCCGGGCGGCTGGTGCGCCTCGGACCGCCGTCCGAGGTGATCACCTACGCGACACTGACTGAGGTGTACGAGACCGAGGTCTACGTCGACCTCAACGACGTCACCGGCGCGGTGAACGTCCTGCCGCTCAGCCGCGTCTATCGCGAGCGTCTGCGGCGCGAGCCCGGGCGCGACTGAGGCGACGGGCGCGCATCGCGCATCTCGATCGCCTCACGCAAGAGCGGCAGCGTGCGCTTGTCCTTTTCATGCCCCAATTCTTCCTTCACGAGGATTTGCGTCTCCAGATCCAGCAGGGTGATATAGATCTCATGCAACTTCCGCCGCCTGGCATGTCGCACGAGGGCCGCGAAGTCTCGGTGCTTACCGATCATGCCGAGAACATCGAGCGGCCCGAATCGCGTCATGAGCAGGTGATGCCCTTCGCCGGCGAGCGCCTCGGCCGTCGGAGTCAATTTCACGTCCCGTCGGGACCGGTAGCAGGCTTGGAGTTCCTTCAGCGCGCCGAGGAGACGCGTCAGGTTGTCGCTGGCGCGGTCGTGCACGATGTCCAGGTCGAACGTCGAGACCGGCACTCCCTCGATGACGGCAGCTACGCCGCCGACGAGGATAAAGCGCACGCGGTGGCGGCGCAGGATTTCGAGAATGCGGGCGAAGTCAGTGCGCGGCGCGGCCACGGCGCAGTTTCGAAACTAGCTCGACATAGTCCTGCAGGACCTGGAGCCGCTCCGGTGGCTTCAGGCTCAGCATCCAGCGGATCAGGGAGCGGTCCACCGCTTCAGCTTCGGGCCTGGCGTCTGGCGATCTTAGTCGGAGTCGGCGGGAACGCGTCACGTGGGCAAGGATACCCTGGGGGCGATGCGTCCACAATCTACGTCGTCGTCAGCGGCGCGACCGGGGCGGTGAACGTCCTGCCGCTCAGCCTCTATCGTGAGCGCTTGGGTCGCCAGCGACCGCAGAGAACGGCGCAATGACCGGATGGCCAACCGATCTGCTGCGCTGCCCGCGCTGTGAGCGGGGCTCGCTCGCCCTTGCATCGGCGAACGATCGTGTAGAGTGTCCACACTGCTCCGCGTCGTATCCGCTGATGGAAGGCGTGATCGATCTGTTGCCGGGTGTCTCGATGAAGCCGAGCCCGGCGCAGCGCACCATGGAGTCGGAGGCGATCGTCCGGATCTACGAGAGCCGCTGGTGGCGGCGCAGCGCACTTGTGACGCTGTTGCTCGGCATCTCCTTCGAGCAGGAACAGGAGCTCATCTTGCGCACTGCCAACCTTCAGAAGACTGATACTGTGCTCGACCTGGCCTGTGGCCCGGGAATCTATGCCCGGCCCTTCGCACGCCAGGTTCCGGCTGGCACCGTGGTCGGATTGGACATCTCTCTTCCGATGCTCCGCTACGCCACGCGGCGGGCGCGCGAGGAAGGCCTGAGCAACCTGCTGCTCATTCACGGCACGGCGCTGGAGCTGCCGTTCCCGGCGGACCGCTTCGATCTGGTGAACTGCTGCGGCGCGCTGCACCTGTTCCCCGACGTGCCGCGCGTCTTGCGTGAGATCGAGCGTGTGTTGAAGCCCGGCGGGTGTTTCACCGTGGCCGCGTCGCGCCACCGCAGCGGACGAGTTGCCGAGGTGGCGTCCGCATTGCGTCGGCGGGTCATCGGCCTCGACTCCTTTTCTCCCGCCGAGTTGGAGTCTCGCCTCGTCGACGCAGGTTTCGAAACGGTGCAGTGCCACCACGCCAAGCGCATCTGGCTGATCATGAGCGCCCGGAAGGCCCATGCGCCGCGGTCGTAAGTCTTCTGCGACGGAGCGACGCCGGCCGACGTACGGGGCGGCGACACGGCTGGCGCGGATCGTCCATAGCGTCCTCACGCAACCCACGGGACGCAGCTTCACGGGTCTCCAGGACGAGCTGGGGATCTCGCAACGCACGCTGCTGCGCTACGTCGCCGCATGCAAGCGCCATCTCGTCGACAGCTCCGGCCGGCCGCTGCTCGAAGTGACGCGCTACGGCGAGCGCGCAGTGCTGCGTCGCGCCAGCTTTGCGGAGGCGCCGGAGTCGACGGTGTTCCAGGTGCTGTTCCTGTATTTCGCCCTCACGGTGTTCCAGTTCCTCGAAGGCTCGGTGATCAAGGAGGGCATCGAGGATGTGTGGGAGCGGTTCCGCAAGGCGGTCCCCGCCGCGCAGCGCGCCTGGCTCGCCGACTTTGCGCGGAAGTTCTACTCGATCCCATACGCGGTCAAGGAGTACGGCGCCCTCGACGACGTGCTCGACACGATCGTCACGTGTCTCGTGTACCAAGATCGGATACGCATCGACTACGGCGGCGTGTCCGGAAGGAGCAAGGTCCACGAGTTCGAGCCGTACACGCTGGCGATGTTCCGCGGCGGGCTCTATCTCATCGGCCGCAGCCAGTCGTCCCGCAAGATCCTCACGCTCGCGGTGGAGCGCATCCGCTCGGCGGACAAGCTCGGCGAGAAGTTCGCGTACCCGGACAGCTATTCACCGGAGAAGTACACCGACGGCACGTTCGGCATCATGGACGGCCCGGCGACCGACGTTGAGTTGCACATCTTGAACCCCGAAACCGTGACCTATCTCAAGGCGCGCCGTCTGCACCGCACGCAGCGATTCGCGGATCGCCGTGACGGAACGTCCGTACTGTCGATGACCGTGCGCGGCACCGAGGAGCTGTGCAACTGGATCCTCGGTCTTGGCCCGTGGGTGAAGGTGCTGAAGCCGAAGGGTCTGCGGGAGGAGGTGGCGCAGCTCCATGCGGAGGCGGCGCGGCTGTACCGTTGAGAATTCCGGCTGGTTGAGCGTTGGTCAGGTTCCCCTCCTTTCCAAGGAGGGGCCAGGGGAGGTTATCTTCGCTGCCGCACGACGGCTTCGATCCTCTCGAGCACCCCCTCGATGTTCTCGAAGATCTCCGCGTTCGTAAACCGAATCACAGCGATGCCAAACTTCGCAAGGGAGCTTGTGCGCTCACTGTCGTACGCCACGCCGTCACTGATGAGGTGGGAGCCACCATCGACTTCGATTGCCAGCTTGCAGCTAGGCGAGTAGAAATCAACCACGAACGCGTCCACGCCGTATTGGCGGCGGAACTTTACGCCGAGCTGTTTTCCTCGCAAGCGCGACCAGAGTATGCGTTCCGCATCCGTAGCGTTGTTGCGCAACGTCCGTCGCTTCTCTCGTTGGCCCGTCTGATTGTAGTGAAGCGTCATCAACCTCCCCTTACCCCTCCTTGGAAAGGAGGGGAATGCCTCCCTACCTCCAGCTTACTGACGTGCCTCGACGAATCTGTGTCAACCGCTGACACTGCAAGTCTGCTACACGTGCCGCCCGGAGGTCGGACTATGACAGGCGACGATGAAATCCATCGCGAGGGCACAACGAGCGGCGCCGAAATCGCCCCGGTCCCGAACGCCCCGCTGCAGTTGGGCGACCCGCAAATCGGCCGGCCGTGTCCATTCTGCCGGCAACCGTTTGCGGCCGGTGACGTAACGAGGTGGGCCGACGGCGGGCCCGCCGATGCCTCGGAGCTAGCCAAGGCCCGGCGGGGCCTGCCATACGTCAGCGGCCCGCCCTTCGAGCTGCACTACGATTGCGGCGATCCGCGGGGGCGCGCGTTGCGGTGGCACTGAGCGGGGAGAAGCAAGCGCCGGGAGGGGGGCACACGCGGCTGGTCGGTATCCCATTTTCAGACGCATCCGCTGTTGGATGAGCAGCTATTCGCAGTCGCCAGAATCAAACACCCTTAGAACCAGGGCTCCCAAAACCCTGGCATCAATGAGTCGAAGAAGGCGGTTGGGGTTCGCCGCATTGTGTTCCTGGATGAACCGGAACCCTGCTTCCCCGCAAATGCCCGTCGTAAGTATGACACCAAAATTGAGATGGTTCACATCCCAACCATTCTCTAGTTGCTCGACCTTCTTCCTAAGTTCGTCCACTGAAACTTCTCCGCTGTACGATGCGACCTGCACGCCTACTACAAATTCGCGCGGAAGCAGCTCATCGGAAATTGTCACAACGAGATCTGATCCTCTGTCCCCCGCGCCTTCGAGAACCTCGCACTGGTAACCCATCCTCGTAAACAATTCTTCGCAGAACAGCCGGCTGAGATCGTGCCTGGGAAACGCCCTCTGAACTTGCTCAGCTACCGCATCTCGCATCTCGCCCAGAACGGTTTGAATTCTTCGATAGGCTATATCGGGGCCGGACTCGATCTTGCCCGCCTGCGGCAGCACATCCAAGAGCCGCTCGAATAGAGGGTGGTCCGTGATTTGATAGAACCGTCTGGGCAATCCTAGTCTTGCCCGAATGGTTGGAGGCACGATTTCGTCGTACCAGTCGATCGCCTCGTCAGTCAGCATCCGGCAGGTGCGGAAGGACCTGAAGTCCCCATCGACCGATTCGCTTTCCGGGGAATACTCATAGGCTCCGGTCACCTGAACGATGCAGAACTTTCCGTACTTGTCCTGGTGTGGGTAGAGCAGGTAGTCGTTCAGACCGACTCGGTCGAGGAAGCCGTGACAGTACCATGCATCTTGCAGTTCCTTCGTGAGAGCGTTCCATTCACCGCGCCTCGCCCGTTCCGTAATTTGCCGAAGATCAAGATCGTCCCGGTAGGACCACCCTATTCTTGCGCGGCCAGCCCGAAGAGACTTGAATACTCCAGGAATTACGAAACCGGGGACTTCGCGGTTCGATGTCCTGACCACAAAAGCATTTGGCATACGAAGCGTCCTTCTGGTCCAAACGGTCTCACCGCCGACATACCATCGTCCGCGCATTGCCCTCAAGAGGTGGTCCGATTTCAGATGACGGCGCCTTAGCGCCACCGTTCGCCCTGAGCCCACTCGAAGGGCGTACCCGCGCCCAACATGGACGGCACCAGCGTGTCCCGAACGTCTTGGCCGTGCCCGCGGCAGGTGCTTCGACAGGCTCAGCACGAACGGTGGGCTTCGCCAGGAATCTCATTGAAGATGAGCTCGGCGCCCCGGTGTCAACGGCTGTCAGTGCCGGTCGCCTACTATGCATTCGAACAGACGCACAGGAGGCGACAGATGCAACCCGTCAGTGCAATCGCGCAGCACGCACATTTGAATTGGCGCAACAGTAAACGCTTCACAGTCAGCCCATCGTGGCATGACGCCGCGGAGTCGATCTTCGTCGATCTCGTGCTCGCTTCCGCGGCGCGCGCACTCAAGAGTGCACGCTGGTGCGTCGGCCCGGAGCCGGTGCGGAACCTTCCAGGGTCGTTGCTGCTCCACCAACACCACGCCCACGGAGCCGACGAGTGGCTGCTCGATTTTTCGCCCGCCGGCCTCGCCCTCGTTCTCCGCGGCGATGAGCAAGTGCGCGTGCGCGTCGCTGCACGCACCGACGGAGAGGCGGCGGGCATCGTCGTCCAGATTCGCGCCGCCATCCCGGAGGGTGCCGTCGCTTCAGCCGCGGTGCGCGCGACGTTCTGGGCACTCAAACGAGGTGTATCGGTCGAAGTCGTGCGCGACCTCGATGCGCCGTCGTGGTCGGACATCGAAGGCAACTACCCCGCGCCGACAGCGGGCGCGCTGCGGCCGCTACTCGCCGATTCCTGGCGCCCCGACGGTGGGCGGCTGCTCCTCTGGCACGGGGAGCCGGGCACCGGGAAGACCTACGCGGCCCGCGCCCTCATGCGCGCGTGGAAGCAATGGTGCGCGTTCGACGTCATCCTCGATCCGGAGCGGTTCTTCGTCGGTGGCGCGGATTACATGCTCCAGGTGCTCCTGCGCGACGCTGACGTTCCCGCAGCGACATCCGAGGAAGAACGCGCGACGGCTTGGCGCCTGCTGGTCTTGGAAGACACGGGCGAGCTGGTCACCGCCGATGCGAGGGAACGCTCCGGCCAGGGACTGTCCCGACTCCTCAACCTCTGCGACGGCCTGCTCGGCCAGGCCCTGAAGGTGCTCGTCCTGATCACCACGAACGAAGACCTCGGACGTGTGCACCCGGCCGTCACCCGGCCGGGCCGCAGCGTCGCCACGGTCGAGTTCGCGCGCTTCGCGCCCGATGAGGCGCGACGCTGGCTCGCGGCGCACGGCGCCAACGCCGGCGCGTGCCCGAACCTGACGCTCGCGGACCTCTACGCGCGGCTCGACGGCCGCCTCGTGGCCACGCCATCGCGCAGCGCGGGTTTCGTGAGCCAATGACTCTCGCAATGTTCCCGGTGCAGTACGTGCCGCGGTCGAGTCGCTCGCGCTACGCCAGCAAGAAGCTGAACGAGGTAGAGCGCTCAGAGCCGCCGCGCGCGCGTGTGCGGCGGTACCGGCGCATGATCTGGTTGGCCATCTGGCCGGGCACCGGCGAGTTGCTCACGGAAGCGGAGGTGCTGTCGCGCAGCGTCGATCCCCTTGTGTCGTACTGGGACCGGCTTCCGAAACTGCCGGTGCATCTGCGCTGCTGGGCCGGTGGCCGGCTGCGAGCGGACGCGTGCGGTCGGTGCGTTCAGATGGTTGGGTAGGCGTCCGTCAGCGGAGGGCGCGAAACAGTATTCGGAGTGTGCAGCTTCAATCGGGTTGGCGTAGCACCCACCGCATCCGGGCGAATGGTGATGCCGGCCTTCGCTCGCCACGCCGGCCAAGCCGTGGGCTTCATGCCGCGGCGCGCGACTTGGTGCGGCGGCGGCGCGGGCCAGCTTCCTTCGCCAGCCGTTCGCGCAGCCATAGATTGGTGATGGTCTCGGGGCTCACGCCGCGAGCCGCCGCGATCGCGTGTAACTCGCGCGCCAGCCGGGGCTCGACTGCGAAGAGGTGCGACCGCCGTTGCAAGTGGAACGAGACGGACGCCGGCTGCGTCTGATTCCAGAAGTCGGAGAGATCGTGCGTGTCCCAGAATTTGCCGGCAGCTTCTGCCGTGCGGAAATGCTTCGGAATGCCCGATGTCCTTCCTTTTGCCATCTCTCCGCAGCTCTAAGCATGCCTCATTGCGCGGAAGGAAGCGACGGCAAGCGGCGCCACGCTCGCGGGGGCGTCTCTCCGCATGGACGACACGCTTTCCACGACCCGCTGAGCCTGCTGCACCGCGTCTAGCGAGATCTCGGGACGTACATCCCGGACGGGTTCTGTTCCAAGGTGGCAGCGCGGCCGCGGTGCCTCAACGCCGGGTCCGTGCTCCCGTGTTGGCCCGCTGCCTATTCTGTTCCGCCGCCGGGGTTGCCGGGGGCGGGGTGGCCGGCGCTGCACTGCGGCGCTCCTCGCGCCGTTCCGGCTCGGGCACGACGAAGAGCTCGCAGTCGGGATCCTGCTTGTCGGGGCGCTTCTTGTTGCTGAGAACCAGGAAGCGGCCGCCGTCGCGGAGCAGCTGGACGGCGGCATCCAGGTTCTCCGGCTGCACCCGGCCCGACAGGTACGGCTTGTTGCCTTCCCGGCTCACGTTCTTCCACAGCACTCCGAGCTTGATCTTGTCGTCTGCCATCATTTTACCTCATCCTTGATGCATCTATAATAGTCACCATTGATGTACTATTGTTTATGCAACCGTGTCAATGCTCTCTCAGACAGCTGGATAAGCCACCCGTGATGCAGACGGCGGCACCTTGCGTCATTGTTCGGGGGGCGAGGCGCGCTGTCGCCTCCAACCCGAGCGGGCGGTTCATCCGCGCAAAAACCTCGGCTTTTGCCGAGTAAAATCCAGCGATTCCGCGGCTGCATCCGGCGCCGGACCGTCAATTGACTCTCCGGGGGGGCTGTGTTAGCTGGCAACTCAGGAACGCCGAATCCATCACCATGTATTTTCACTTCGCGAACGTTCTCGTGTTTTTTGTTCTCGCCGTGCTCTTCGTCGGCGGCATGCTGGCCCTCGGGCGCCTCTTGCGTCCGAACAACCCGGAACCGTTGAAGCTTTCCACGTACGAGTGTGGCGAGCCGCCGACCGGCAACGCCTGGGTGAACTTCAACATCCGCTTCTATACGGTGGCACTGATTTTCGTGATCTTCGACGTGGAGATCGCCTTCATCTATCCGGTCACCGCCGTCTTCCGCGACTGGGTGCTGCGCGGGCAAGGCTTGTTTGCCTTCGCGGAGATCCTCGTCTTCCTCGGCATCCTGTTCGTCGGGCTGGTGTACGTCTGGGTCAAGGGCGACCTCGAGTGGCTCAAGCGGGTGCCATCGGCGCAGCGCAGCGAAGAGCGCATGCGCCAGGCGGCGTGACGGGTGCGGCAGAAAGAGAGGATCCATGTCGCTCATCAACACGATGCCGGAGATGGTGCTCACCACCAAGGCCGACCAGTTCCTCAACTGGACCCGCAAGTCCTCGGTGTGGTGGATGCTATTCGGATTGGCGTGCTGCGCGATTGAAATGATGCAGACCCAAGGCCCGCGAGCCGACGTCGACCGCTTCGGGACCGCCCCGCGCGCGGCGCCGCGGCAGTCGGACCTGATGATCGTCGCCGGCACGCTGACGCTCAAGATGGCGTTGCGCACCAAGCTGCTGTACGAGCAGATGCCGGAGCCGCGCTACGTCATCTCCATGGGCAGCTGCGCCAACTGCGGGGGACTGTTCCAGCTGGCCTACTCGGTGTGCGACGGCGTCGACAAGGTGATTCCGGTGGACGTCTACATTCCAGGGTGTCCGCCGCGACCGGAGGCGCTGACCGAAGGCATCCTCAAGCTGCAAGAAAAGATGATGCACGAGAAGTGGCTGGTCCGCAAAGAACCCGCGGGCGAGCCCGCCGCTGCCTAACTGCGACTCGACATGGACGCAGCAGCGATTCATCAGCGCCTCAAAGCGCGCTTCGAGGCCGGTGTCGGTGACTGCAACCTGCAGGCCAAGGACCCGAGCATCTTCATTGAACCGTCCGCAATCGTCGAGGTGTGCCGGTTCCTGCACGACGAGCCCGATCTCCGCTTCGATGCGCTCTCCAACCAATCCGGCGTCGACTACAAGGCCAAGAACGTCATCGAGGTCGTCTATCATTTGTTCTCCTACGAGCATCGGCACTGGATCGTGCTCAAGGTCGACGCGCCGCGCGACAACCCGGTGATCCCGACCGTCGAAGGCGTCTGGAAGGCCGCCAACTGGCACGAGCGCGAGATCTACGACCTGCTCGGCGTGACCTTCGCGGGGCATTGCGATCTGCGCCGGCTGCTCATGCCCGAAGACTGGATCGGCTATCCGCTGCGCAAGGATTTCGTCGAGCCGGAGGAGTATCACGGGATCAGCACCCGCCGGGAAAGCCTGTTGCGCTGATGGCGCGTCGAAGACCGCACCGCCGGGGAATAGAATTCCCCGGCTCAGTCGAGCAAAGTCGGCTGAAGCCGACTCAAACGCAGGGGTTGGAGTCCCCTTCAGGGGACTTCTCAAAGACTCAGCCGGGGAATTCATTCCCCGGCGGCGGTACAGCTCCAACGTTGCAACCCTGTTTCCACGGAGACCGACTGTCTCTGCGGGGAGAGGGAAAAGATCGGGGAGCATCATGAGCCTGGCTGGCTTCGAAGTCGAAGTGCAACAGATCGGCAACCCCGGGCTGGAAACCGAAGAAATGACCCTGAACATGGGGCCGCAGCATCCCAGCACGCACGGGGTGCTGCGCTTCGTGGTGAAAGCGGACGGCGAGGTGATGCGCGAAGCCATCCCGGACGTCGGCTACCTGCACCGCTCCATCGAGAAGATCTCCGAGAAGGTCGGCTACCACGGCTTCATGCCATACACCGACCGCGTCGATTACGTCGCGGCCATGTTCTGCAACCAGGGTTGGGGAATGGTCTGCGAGAAGCTCGCCGGCATCGAGGTGCCGAAGCGCGGCGAGTACTGCCGTGTGATCGCGGCGGAGTTCAACCGCATCGGCAGCCACCTGCTGTCCGTCGGCACCATGGTCCTGGACATCGGCGCCACGACGCCGTTCTTCCACGCCTTCCGCGAGCGCGAGAAGATCAACGACTTGCTGGAAGAGCTGTGCGGCGCGCGGCTGACGTACAACTACATGCGCATCGGCGGCGTCGCCTGGGATCTACCGCCGGAGTACGCCGAAAAGTGCCTGGCGTTTCTCGATGCCTATGAGCCACTGATCGACGAGTACAACGACCTGATCTCATACAACAAGATCTATCTCGGACGCGTTGCCGACGTCGCGGCGATCTCGCGGGAAGATGCGATCAACTACAACCTCGTCGGTCCGAACCTGCGGGCGTCCGGCGTGAAGTACGACGTCCGGCGCGACGCGCCGTACTCCGTCTATCCCGAGCTCGACTTCGAGGTGCCGATCGGCACCGGCGAAGAGGGCACGGTCGGCGACTGCTTCGACCGCTACATCGTCCGCATGCGGGAGATCAAGGAAAGTTGCAAGATCCTCCGGCAATGCTTCGAGCAGATCCCGGACGGTCCGGTGATCGCCAAGGTGCCGCGCAAGTTCAAGCCGCCGGCCGGCGACGCCTACATTCGAGTCGAGAGCGCCCGCGGCGACATGGGCTGGTACCTCGTCAGCGACGGCAGCGAGTTCCCGTATCGTTGTAAGATCCGCACCGGCTCCTTCTCCGCCATGAGCATCATCGACAAGGTGAGCCCGGGGCTGATGATCGCGGACTTGGTGGCGGTGATTGCCAGCCTCGACATCGTGGCGCCCGAGGTCGACCGGTAGAGCACTCGATGCAAGAGTTCCTGGATAGTCTGATCACCCAAGGGTACTTCGTCGGCGTCCCGCGCGATGCCGTCTACGCGTTGGGGATGGTGATCGCCGGGGCCATCGTGTTGCTGGTCTTCATCCTGAACGTGGCGGGTGGCAGTACGTTCGTCGAGCGACGCGTCTGGGCACGGATCCAGTCGCGCGTCGGGCCGAATCGAGTCGGGCCGCAGGGGATTCTGCAGTGGCTGGTGGACGGCATCAAACTGGTCATGAAAGAAGATATCGTCCCGACAGCGGCCGACCGCGTATTGTTCATGGCGGCGCCCTACGTCGTCATGATGGGGTTCGTCGCGACCTTCGTGGTCTTGCCGTTCGGCAGCCGGCTGGTGATCGCCGACATGAACGTCGGCATCCTGTACATCACGGCGGTGACCGCGCTGGTCGTCGTCGGCATTCTGATGGCGGGCTGGGCGTCGAACAACAAGTGGTCGCTGATCGGCGGGATCCGCTCGACGGCGCAGATCGTCAGCTACGAGATCCCCGCTGGGCTGTCGATCTTCCCGATCGTTCTGCTCTCCGGCACACTGAGCATGCAGGGCATCATCAAGGCCCAAGGGTGGGCGCCGTGGGAGTGGTTCGTGTTCGCCAACCCGTTCACGTTCGTGGCGTTCTTCATCTTCTTCATCTCAGCGCTCGCCGAAGGCAATCGCACCCCGTTTGACCTTCCCGAAGCCGAATCCGAGCTGGTCGCAGGGTTCGTCACGGAGTACTCCGGGGTCCGCTATCTCATCTTCTTCATGGCGGAGTGGGGCAACCTGTACGTCATCGGCGCCGTCATCACCACTTTGTTTCTCGGCGGCTGGCAGATTCCGCACGTCACCGACAGCGTCGCCCTCAGCACCGTGCTGGAGTTCCTGACCTTCTTCGTGAAGTCGTACTTCTGGGTGATCGTGGCGATGTGGGTACGCGCCACCTTGCCGCGGGTGCGGGTGGATCAGTTGATGACCGTGTGCTGGAAGTATCTCGTCCCGATCTCGTTCGTGAACGTCCTGGGCACCGCCGCGTGGATGCTGATCTGGCCGCAAGGCACGCCGATCGTCGCCGTCCTGACGTTCGCGCTCAGCATGGGGATCGTCGTCTACTTCTTCCGCCGCGTCGCGTTTCACCTGCGGCGCGCAGGCGTCCGCGCGCACGGGGAGCTGCGGCTGAGCCCGCTGTCCTGACGGAGGGTCGAATGAAGCAGCGCGGCTACCTGGGCAACATCATCGACACAATCACCACCACGTTCGAGGGCATGGCGGTGACCTTCTCGCACTTCGTACGCCAGCCGTTCACGGTGCAGTACCCCGATCGGATCGACATCCGCGTGCAGGACACCTTGCCGTTCCGCTATCGCGGGATGCTGGAAGTCGACCTCGAGATCTGCACCGGCTGTCTGGCGTGCGAGCGTGCCTGCCCGATCGATTGCATCGTCATCGACGTCGTGAAGGACAAGCAGACACGCGAGATGGTGATGACGCGCTTCGACATCGACATGGCGAAGTGCATGTACTGCGGGTTGTGCAGCGAGCCGTGTCCGACGGGCTCCATCCATCATACGCCGGAGTTCGAAGGATCGGACTACTCGCTGGAGAGCCTGATACGCCGCTTCGTGAAGGAGCCGGTGGTCACCTACAAGCCGAAGAAGAGCGGCGAGGACGATCCGGAGATCCTGCCGCTGTTGGACCGCGGCATGCGCTACGTCGAGGAGTTCGCGACGCCGGACGCCAAGAAGCCTGGGGCCGAGGAAGAAGCGGCATGAGTGCGATCACGCTCGGTGATCTGCTGTTCTACGTCGTCGCCGGCGTCACCGTGATCTCCGCGGGCGGCGTTGCTTTTTCTCCGAACATTGTTTACTCGGCGTTCTCCTTGATGGGGACGTTCATGGGCGTGGCGGCGCTGTACGTGTTCCTGGCTGCCGATTTCGTCGCGGTGGTGCAGGTGCTTGTCTACGTCGGCGGTATTCTGGTGCTGCTGCTTTTCGCGGTGATGCTGACGCATCGCATCGCCGACGTCCGCGTCTCGAACCGCTCCGTCGGCGTCCTGCCGTCGCTGCTCGTCATCGCGCTGGTGGGCGGGGTGATGGGCAAGGCGGTGTTGGCCGCCAACTGGAAGAGCGTTGCACCCGGCACGCCGTTGCCAACGACCTACGCCATCGGCAACGGCTTCCTCGGCGAGTACCTGCTGCCCTTCGAGCTCGTGTCCGTGGTGCTGCTGGCCGCATTGATTGGCGCTGTCGTCCTCTCCCGCAAGGAGCTGAAGGAATCATGAGCGTCGGGCTGCACCACTACCTGATCGTCAGCCTGATCCTGTTCGCGCTCGGGCTGTACTGCGTGCTGACGCGACGCAACGCCATCGGCATCCTGATGGGTGTGGAGCTGGTGTTGAACTCGGCGAACATCAACTACCTGGCGTTCTCGCGCTACAGCTCGGGCACCTACGACGGCCAGGTGTTTGCCATCTTCGTCATCGCCCTGGCAGCAGCGGAAGCCGCGATCGGCTTGGCGATCGTGTTGGGTATCTACCAGACGTTCCATACCATCGACGTGGAGGCGACGGAGACGCTGCGCGGATAGGGGCTCTGGTTTCTGGTGCGGTGGTCTGTGGTTCCTGGTTTCTGGTGTGAGATCAATCCTGCCGCCAGCAACCACAGACGACCAACTGGAAACTAGAAACCGGAAACCACGACATGGAGCATCCGATCACGGTCGATTACCTGCGCTGGATAGTGTTGCTGCCGCTGCTCGGCGCGGTCATCAACGGCATTCCCGGCGTGCTCATTCAGAAGAGCTTCGGGAAGCGCGCCATCTCGATCATCGCGTGCACGCCGGTGGTCCTGTCGTTCGGCTTGGCGGTGCGAGCGTTCTTCCAGCTGCTGAGCTTGGCGCCCGAGCAACGCTTCCTGCTCGATCGGCTCTGGACGTGGATCGACATCGGCGGCCTGCAGGCGGACATCGCGTTTCTGGTGGACCCGTTGTCGGCGATCATGATCCTGGTGGTCACGGGCGTCGGCGGGCTGATCCACATCTACTCGATCGGCTACATGCACGACGAGAAGTCGTACTGGCGCTTCTTCGCGTGGCTCAATCTCTTCACCTTCGCGATGCTGACGCTGGTGTTGGGCGACAACATCCTACTGATGTTCGTCGGTTGGGAAGGCGTCGGGCTGTGCTCCTATGCGCTCATCGGCTTCTGGTACTCCGAGTGGTCCAACGCCAGCGCCGGCAGCAAGGCGTTCATCGTCAACCGCATCGGCGACTTCGGGTTCACGCTCGGCGCGTTCTTGCTGTTCTGGACGATGGCCGACGCGGGCCATCCGAGCGTCGTCTTTCGCGAGATCGCGCAGCACGCGCACGTGCTGGACGGCAAGATGTTCTGGGGCGTGAGCGTGGCCACGCTCGTCACCCTGCTCTTCTTCGTCGGCGCCACGGGAAAATCGGCGCAGATCCCGCTGTACGTCTGGTTGCCGGACGCCATGGCTGGTCCGACGCCGGTCAGTGCGCTCATCCACGCCGCCACCATGGTGACGGCCGGTGTCTACATGATCGGCCGGCTGAACTTCCTCTTCAGCATGGCGCCGTTCACCTTGCACGTCGTGGCGGGGGTCGGTGCCGCGACGGCGCTGTTCGCAGCGACGATCGGCACGGCGCAGAACGACATCAAGCGCGTCTTGGCGTACTCGACCGTCAGCCAGCTGGGCTACATGTTCATCGCGATGGGTGTGGGTGCCTACGCCGCCGGCATCTTCCATCTCATGACGCACGCCTTCTTCAAGGCCTGCCTGTTCCTCGGCTCCGGAAGCGTCATCCACGCCATGGGCGGCGAGCAGGACATGCGCAAGATGGGCGGCCTGCGGCAGGCAATGCCGTTGACCTTCTGGACCTTCCTCGTGTCGACCGTCGCCATCGCGGGCATTCCGCCAACGTCGGGCTTCTTTTCAAAAGACGAGATCCTGTGGCAGGCCTACTCCAGCCCGCACGGTAGCCCGGTGTTGTGGGCGGTCGGTTTCGTCGCGGCCGGTTTGTCGGCCTTCTACATGTTCCGGCTGGTCTTCATGACTTTCTACGGCGAAAGCCGGGCGGATCACCACGTCCGGGAGCATCTGCATGAATCGCCGCCGGTGATGACCTATGTGCTCGCGGTGCTGGCGCTGTTGGCGTTCGTCGCCGGCGTCGTCGGTGTGCCGCACGCTTTGGGTGGCGCCAACCGCATCGAGGAGTGGTTCGTGCCGGTGTTCGGCGAGCACCACGCCGCGGCTGCCGTCGCCCACTCCAGCGGGACCGAGCTGCTCTTCATGCTGTTGTCCATCGGCATGGCGGCCACCGGCATCTCCGTGGCGTACGCGATGTACTACACCAAGAGCCTGAAGCCGGAGACCTTCTCGGAGATCGCCGACGGCCAGCTGTACCGCTGGGTCTACAACAAGTACTACGTCGACGAGTTCTACGGCGCCGTCTTCGTCAACGGCACGTTGCTGCTGACGCGGCTGTGTGCCGGTTTCGACCGCTACGTGATCGACTTCATCGTCGACGGCACCGCATCGGTGACGCGCTTCGTGTCGTGGGTGAACGGGCTGTTCGACAACTACGTCATCGACGGGCTTGTGAACCGCCTCGCCGATGCAACGATGGGCCTCGGCAACCGTTTCCGCCAACTGCAGACCGGGAGCATCAACGGGTATCTCTACGTGATCGTGGTCGGCGTGGTGGTGGTGATGGTGGCGCGGCTGATGTGAGAGAAGACAGATGACAGACAACAGACGCCCAGACGACAGACGACAGATAACAGACAGCAGACGACCGATTACGGACAATGAAGGTACTTCGGCAGTCTGTTGTGTGCCAGCGAAGCGGTCTGTCGTCTGTTGTCTGCCCTTGGGAGCTTGAAACGATGGAGCACATTCTTACGTACATGACCTTCATCCCGATCGCCGGGATGGTGATTGTGTTGTGCCTGCCGAGCGCGGCGCACAACCTGATCCGCTGGACCGCCGCCGCGGCCACCGTCCCGCCGTTGTTGCTGGCGATCTGGCTGTTCGCCAACTTCGACCGCACGCAAGCCGGCTTCCAGTTCGTCGAGCATTACCAGTGGATCCCGAGCTTCAACATCGAGTACTTCGTCGGCGTCGACGGAATCAGCATTACCATGGTGCTGCTCACCGCGTTGCTCAGCTTCCTCTGCATGTTCGCCTCGTGGGGCATCGAGAAAGCGGTGAAAGGCTACTTCGCGCTGTTCCTGTTGCTCGACGCGGCAATGATGGGTGTGTTCGTCTCGCTCGACTTCTTCCTCTTCTACATCTTCTGGGAGCTGATGCTGCTGCCCATGTACTTCCTCATCGGCATCTGGGGTGGGCCGCGGCGGGAGTATGCCGCGATCAAGTTCTTCCTCTACACGCTGGCCGGCAGCGTGCTGATGCTGCTGGCTTTGCTGGCGCTCTACTTCTCGCAGACGCCGCACACCTTCGACATGACCAAGCTGATGGCGACACACCTGCCGTACTCGCACAACTTCCAGATCGCGCTCTGGCTGGCGCTGTTCATCGGCTTTGCCATCAAGATCCCGGCGTCCCCGTTTCACACCCGGCTGCCGGACGCGCACGTCGAG
>CAZCGA010000018.1:0-59303 GCA_964498075.1 uncultured Binatia bacterium (SeqCode)
TTCAACTCGAACTGCGCGTTGCGCGCCGCGATGGCGGCCTCGCTCGAGCGGCGGTTCAGCGTGAGGGCGCTGGCCTCGATGATGCGCGTCTCCAGCATGGGGGCAACGCCCGCGACATCGCGCTGCACCAGCACGGCGAGCAAATCCTGAAACCGCTTCGACACCTCGTCCGCCGCTTCCGCGCGCTGCTGCGCCGCAAGCAACCGATACCCGAGCGCGCGTGCCCGCATGGCGAGCGCGGCTCGAAACTGCTCCAGGCCGAGCTCTGCCAGTTCGATCTGTCGGTTCGCGATGGCCTTTCTGAGACTGAGACGGCCGGGAAATTCAAACGTCTGGGACAGCGACACCGACCAGCTCGGCCCGTCACCGATGTTGTTCCCTCCAAGATCGCGCACGCGTTTGTGACCGAGCTCGCTGCTCAACTCCGGGTTCGCCCACGCGCCCGCGGTCATGCGCCCGCCGCGAGCGGCAGCGATTTCAGCTTCGTAGAACCGCAGCTCGGGATTTCGCGCGACGGCATCCGCAACAAGCGCGTCGAGGGTGACGGGCGCGGCTATCGGCGGTGGCACTGGTTCGACTGCTATAGCCATCGCGCTTCGAAGCAAGATCGCGCAGCAGATCGTCGCGACGAACAGCAGCATCACGGCGCGTTTTGTAGCGGGGAATACTTGGCTCATGACGTAACTCAACTCTCTCGTTCCCAAAACGGTTGCAGGCAAAAGGGTCGCAGCTCGTCCGAGAAGGAGGACGGCTCCGAGTGAGCGGCGGGGAACTACTCTAGACCCCGCCCACCGTATGACTGGGATCGTCAGACCAGGAGAACAGCGGTCCGAAGAGAGTCGAGCGTCGGGCTATACCGCGGCAGAGCCGCTGCGCTCCACGAGGCACTGTCCTGTTGAGGAAGGGCGGGATACAGCAACCCCATAAAGGCAGAACAGAGCGGAACGCCCGGAGAAAGGCGGCTCGCGCTGGCGCGAAGAAACTGATCTGAGGTGAAGGGATGCAGCACGTGATCCCCGTGCTCATGCTGATCGGCGCTGACTTGGGCGACACCTTCTGGTAGGGCGTCGGCGTGGGGATGGTGAAGAACGACGTGCAGATGACCGTGCGCCCAAGAAAGAGAGGCTTCATGTGTTTCGTTCGCCTCGTGCGCGAGCATCGCCAACCCACCCAACCACGGACATTGGAGCGGGATCCATACCGAGATGAGAAGCACGGTGAAGAACGGTCGCAACCCGATCACCCGGCGAGATACAGTGCGCGGCATCGCGCGGGATAGTGGCAGTCGGAAGACTGATCGTCAATCGACCGGCTCTGACGAGGCTGCCGCCTGCGGTTCCACGAGTACCGTGACGATTCGTCGCCCGCTGATCTTCTCGGCGGTGAAGCGGAACCCGGCAAGCTCAACGACAGCCCCCTCGGCGGGGATGGCTCCGACGATGCCGAACATCATCCCGCCAACCGTGTTCCACCGCTCGTGTGGAAGGTCGGCGACGAGTGTCTCGTTCAGTTCCACCACTGGCAACGCTGCGTTGACCCGGTAGCGTCCATTCCCCAGCGCCACCACATCTGGAGCTTCGCGGTCGTGCTCGTCCGTGATTTGGCCCACGAGCTCTTCAAGTAGGTCCTCCAACGTGACCAGGCCCACCACCAAACCGTACTCGTCCGTCACCAAGGCCAGATGAAAGCGCTCCTTCTGCATCTCGTGCAAGAGATCGATGAGTCGCTTGGATTCCGGGATGAAGCGCAACGGCCGCAGGAGATCGCTCAATGGCGCCTCGTGGCGGCCCTGGTGCAGCAGGTTCAGCACGTCCTTGGCGTGCACGATCCCTTCGCTGTGATCGAGATCGCCGCGGTAGGCGGGCAGTCGCGTAGAGCCGTGCCGCACGATGAGCGCCGCCGCCGCATCGAGCGGGCTGTCGAGGTCGACGCCGACGATGTCCGGCCGCGGCCGCATGACGTGGCGCACGGTGCGATCGCCGAACTCAAAGACCGAGTGGATCATCTCCTTTTCGTGCGTCTCGATGACGCCTTCTTTGTGCCCGACATCGGTCAGGGAACGGATCTCCTGCTCGGTCACGAACGGTCCCTGAGGAAGACCCTTCCCGGGCAACAAGATGTTTGCCAGGCCGATCAACGCGCGGGTTGGAATCGCAAGCGCACGGCCCAGGAACCACACAAAGGGGGCGAGGAAGAGCGCGACGCGGTCACTGTGCAGGATCGCGAAGGTCTTCGACATCGCCTCGACGACGACGAAGTAGGCCAGTGTGAACCCCACCGAGGTCAGGGTGATGCCGATGTTCCCGAGGTAATGTTCGGCCAGGATGGCGACCAGAACGGCAGACCCGTTCTGGGCGAACATCACGGAGAAGTAGACGCCGTTCAGGTAGCGCGCTGGGTCGCTCTCGATCTGCTCGAGCAGCGCGGCATTCCGGTGGCCCCGTTCGCGCAGCGCGATCGCCCTCACGCGGCTTATGCGGCTGATGGAGGCCTCGGCGAGGGCGAGGGCCGACGCGAGGATGACGAGCAGGACGATGGCAACGACCAGCGAGCTCACGGCGTCAGACACAGCGGCGGCGCGCGAACAGCCACCTGCGGCGCACGCTAGCAGGCGAGAGGCAGGCTTGTCACCCGCGAACAGCGGCCTCTCACCGGACACGCCCTTGGCTGGAAGCTCACACTCATCGTGCCGTGACTCACAGCCCATGATCCCTTACAGCAACTTCAGAAAGGTTTCAGGAAACCGGCGCGCCGGCCGGCGGCTCTTGTGGTATGCACGAGCGCTAGAGACACCCGTGCGTATCCTCGTGGTCGAAGACGAAGCCAAAGTCGCTCGCGCGCTGCAGGAGGGCCTCGAAGGCGAGCACTATCAGGTCGCGGTCGCCCGTACCGGTGAGGACGGCTTCTTCCTCGCCAACGCCCAACCGTTTGACCTCGTGGTGCTCGACCTCCACTTGCAGATCGCCCGCCCGCCGGCGCAGCACCTGATCGGGGCGGCCGCGGCGCAGCAGCGCGCGGCGGCGCGCGGTGGGCAGTAGAGGCACACGGCGGTCGCATCGAGTTGGAGAGCGAGGAAGGCATGGGGGCAACGTTTCGCATCAGACTGAAAGGAGACCAAGCATGAGGCATGCATCGAAGGCTCTCGTCGGTACGCTTCTCGGTGTCGGTACACTGACGCTGATCGCCGGCGCTGCCGCCGTCCGGGCAGCCGTGAAGCTGGACACAGAGAAGATCGAGCAGCTCACCGGCGCGAAGGGCACGCTCGACGAGAAGGAGGGCGTGTTCAAGGTCAGCATGCCCCGAAGCGATCTCAACATCACCGTGGCGGGCGTGAAGATGACGCCACCGATGGGCCTGACCTCGTGGGCGGCGTTCACGCCGGCCGGTGATCACACGATGGTGATGGGCGACACGGTGATGCTGGAGGACCAAGTCAATCCCGTCATGAGCGTGGCGCTGGAAAACGGCCTGGAGGTCACTGCGCTGCACAACCACTTCTTCTGGGACACGCCGAAGGTGATCTTCATGCACATCGGCGGGATGGGCGACGCGGAGAAGCTCGCCGCTGCCGTCGGCAAGGTCTTCGCGAAGATCAAGGAGACTAGCGGCGGCAAGGGTGAGGTGCCGCACGCCGAGCTGGACCCGGCGCAGACGTCACTCGATCCGCAGAAGATCGACGCCATCATCGGTGCCAAAGGCGCGCTGGCCAACGGGGTGTACAAGCTGGTCATCGGCCGCACCACGAAGATGGCCGGCCACGAGGTCGGCAACACCATGGGCGTGAACACGTGGGCGGCGTTCGCCGGCAGCGATGACAAGGCCGTCGTCGACGGCGACTTCGTCATGCTCGAAGGCGAGCTGCAACCCGTGCTCAAGGCGCTGCGCGGCGCAGGCATCAACGTCGTGGCGATCCACAATCACATGACCATGGAGTCGCCGCGCATGATGTTCCTGCACTACTGGGGTGTCGGCTCGACCGCCGAGCTCGCCAAGGGGCTCAAGGTCGCCCTGACACAGGGCAACTAAGACGCGGGAGGGATCACATGAGGACGATCGCATCGATGCTCATTGCACTGGTGCTTGCAGGTCCTGCGCTTGCGGCAGCGGCCATGCTGGACTTCGAGGCGTTGGCCACCAACAAGCCGCCGCCGGGCTTCTCCACCGGTCTGACCGGCGGGGGTGGCCCGGTTGAGTGGATCATCCGTGACGACGCAACGGCCCCCAGTGGTCCGAAGGTGTTGGCGCAGGTCAGCGCCGACACGACCGACCATCGCTTTCCGCTCTGCGTCTACGACGCGCTGACCGCCAAGGACGTTGAGGTCTCCGTCCAGTTCAAGGCGATCTCCGGCAAGGTCGACCAAGCGGGTGGGCTCGTCGCGCGCTTCAGAGATCCCAACAACTACTACGTCGTCCGCGCCAACGCCCTCGAAGACAACGTCCGGCTGTACAAGGTCGTGGACGGCAGTCGCAAGCAGTTCGCGGGCACGAACGCGAAGGTGGCGTCCGGAACGTGGCACACGCTCAAGCTGAAGGTGAAAGGCAGCCATTTTGAAGTGTGGTTCGACGGAACGCGGCTGTTCGAAGCCGACGACGAAACGCTCAAGGACGCAGGCAAGGTCGCGCTGTGGACCAAAGCCGACAGCGTCACCGAGTTCGATGATCTGAAGATCGAGAGCTACGACGCGCGGTAGAGAGAGAGGCAAGGTGGAAACCGACACCCAGAAGAACACGGCGACACAAGCTTCTACTCTCAGCGAGTTCCTCATCTATTTTCTCCGCCTCGGCACACTCGGCTTCGGCGGACCGATTGCGCTCGCGGGGTACATGCAACGCGATCTGGTCGAGCGGCGGGGCTGGGTCTCGAAGCAGGACTACGTCGAGGGACTGGCGCTGGCGCAGCTGGCTCCGGGGCCGCTGGCTGCCCAGCTGGCGATCTATCTGGGTTGGGTGCGCGCCGGAAACCTCGGTGCGACGCTGGTTGCCGGGGCCTTCATCCTGCCATCATTCGTCATGGTCCTGGCGCTCTCCGCGGTGTACGTGCGCTTCGGCGGTCTCTCGTGGATGCAAGGGGTCTTCTACGGCATCGGTGCCGCGGTGATCGCCCTCATCGCGCGCAGCGCCTACAAGCTGGTGCGCATGACGCTCACCCGAGACCGTGTGCTATGGGTGCTCTGCGGCATCAGCGCCGTCGTGACGGCATGGACGGAGTCGGAGATCATCTGGTTGTTCGTGGTCTGCGGCGTTGTCGCGCTGCTCTTGAAGGCTCCGCCGCGGATCGCACCCGCCACCGCGGCACTGGCGGCCATACCGTGGTCAACGTGGCTGGTAACTGGTCTGCATGGCCCGACGGGTACGGCGACGCTGTGGAGGATCTCCTGGTACTTCGCCGAAGCCGGCGCGTTCGTCTTCGGCAGCGGCCTGGCGATCGTTCCGTTCCTGTATGGCGGGGTGGTCGACCAATTTCACTGGTTGACGGAGCGCCAGTTCCTCGATGCGGTTGCGGTGGCGATGATCACTCCCGGGCCCGTGGTCATCACGGTGGCGTTCATCGGCTACCTCGTCGCCGGCCCACTCGGCGCGACCGCAGCCGCCGTCGGCGTATTCCTGCCCTGCTACCTGTTCGTGATCATCCCCGCCCAATACTTCCGGCGCACGGCGCAGAACCGGCGCGTGAAGGCGTTCGTTGATGGCGTCACTGCGGCGGCAACCGGCGCGATCGCCGGCGCCGGATTCGTTCTCGGCAAGCGCGCGATCATCGACCTGCCGACGACCGCCATCGCGCTCGCCACGCTGGCCGTCCTAGCGTATGTCAAGAACGTGCCGGAGCCATTGGTCATCCTCGCTGCCGGCGCCGTGGGACTCGTTCTGAAGGGACAGTGAGGTTGTCAGCAGGCGCTCCTGAATCAGACATACATGCGCACAGGTTGGAGCGAGCGATACCGAGTTCTCTACGTTGTCGTGGTGGCGCTGGTCGCCGGGCCGTGGGCTTGCGAGTGGCGATCCGCTCCTGAGGTCGTGGTGTACACATCGGTTGACGATGTATTTGCGCGACCGGTTGCGAATCGCTTCCAGAAGGAGACAGGGATCACGGTGCGGCTGGTGCCGGACACCGAGGAAACGAAGAGCACGGGCCTGCTCAATCGGCTGATGGCGGAGAAGGAGCGGCCGCAAGCCGACGTGTTCTGGAGCGGCGATCCAGTGCGCGCAGCGATTCTCAAGGCACGCGGAGTCTCAGAATCGTACCGTTCGCCGCAAGCACAGGGTTTGCCCGCGCAGTTCTCCGATCCGGAGGGCTTCTGGACGGGCTTCTCGGCGCGCGCGCGGGTGCTGATCTACAACCGCAACCTGGTGACGCCGGGCCGGGAGCCGAAGTCCGTCTTGGATCTGATCGAGCCACGCTTCAAGGGCAAGACGTGTATCGCTAATCCGCTCTTCGGCACGACGTCGATGCATGCGGCCGCGCTGTTCGCGGCTTTGGGTGAAGAGCAGGCTAAGGACTTCTTCGAACGGTTCGCCGCGAACGGCGGCAAGATCCTCTCCTCGAACGGTGAAGTGCGACGTCGGGTCGCTGACGGGGAATTCGTGATCGGCATCACCGACACCGACGACGCCAGCGTGGCGCAACGCGAGGGCAAGCCGATCGCCGTCGTCTATCCGGACGCCGCCGGCATGGGCACGCTGATCGTGCCGAACTGCGCCGTGTTGATCGCGCGCGCGCCTCACCCCGATACGGGACGGCGGTTCATCGACTACCTGCTGCGGCCGCGGACGGAGCGGCTGCTGGCCGAGAGCGCGGCGGCGCAAATGCCGTTGCGTCCGGGCGTGCCGGTGCCGGATGGCGTCGTGCCGCTCAGCAGCCTGAAACCGATGCGCGTCGACTACACCGCTCTTGCCGCGTCGCTGGAGAGCCTGTCGAAGGGCTACCTCAAGGACTGGGTCGACCGGCACAGCTGAGTGGTTTCACAAGGAGGACTCGCCTGCTTTGGTAGGTACATTGACTGATCGCACCGCGCCGGCGCTCTCTTGTCTCTCGCTGGAGCGACCCGGGACGTGGCGCACGGTGGGACTTGTGGTGCTGCTGTGCGCCGTTTTCCTGCCTGACGCCCCGCTGCTGTGGGAAGTGGTCTCGGGCCACACCGCCCACTCCGTCGGCGCCCGCTTCGGCGTGGCGCTCGGAACCAGCATGATGCTGGCCGGCGCGACCATGGTGGTGGCGTTCTGTGTGGGGTTGCCGCTGGGTGTCCTGAGCGCGCTCTGTGAGTTTCGCGGCCGGCGGCTGCTGCTGGCGCTGGTGACGTTGCCGCTGCTCATCCCGTCGTTTCTCTGGGCGATCGGCTGGTCGTCCATCGCGGCTCGCCTCGGCTCCACCGCAACGCAGGTGTTGAGCGGCGTCAGCGGCTGCTTGCTGGTCAGCATTGCGGCCACCGTTCCACTGGTGCTGCTTACGGCGTATGCGTCGACGGTGGCGTTGTCGGAATCGCAGGTGGCAGCGGCGCGTCTCGCCGGCGGCGAGCGCACGCTCCTTCTGCACGCTTGCCGGCACGGCGCCGCCGCAGCGCTGCTAGCAGCTACACTCGGAGGACTCCTGACGCTCACGGACCCCGGCCCCGGACAGATCTTCGGTGTGCGCACCGCGGCGGCAGAGATCCTCACCAGCTTCGGCGCGCTATACGACTTCGCGCTGGCGGCGCGGCAGTGCCTGGTGTTGGCGCTGGTGGTCCTGGTGGTCGCGGTGCCGCTTGCTTGGTGTGCGGCCCCCCGACTCGCGCGCGGCTTGTTGGCGAAGCAATCGCGGCGGGCAATGCGGCGCGCGCACCCAGAACTTGGCGTGGTCGTCACGGCTGCGCTCGCCGTGGTCACCGCGGGTGGGACCCTCGTGCCCATCTTGGGATTGATCTGGCCGCTCATCGCAGGTTCGGGCGGCTCGACGCCGGGAGGGTTGCGCGTGGTACAGCAGGCTGCGCAGAACGGGCACATGCCGCTGGTGTTGCTTGCCGCGGCGGGGGCAGCGACGCGCACTGCGGCGAACACAGTCATCTACGCCGTCGGTGCGGGCACAGTTGCAGCGGCCATGGGGTTGCTGCTCGCGTTGTGCGTCGGCCGCGACGCCCGCTTGCGAGCGGTGGCCGTCGGCGCCTGCCTGGCTGTCTTCTGTCTGCCGCCGGCATTCGGGGCGTTGGGAATCGTCCAGCTGGCGACCAACGCGCCGGCGTGGGCTGATCCCGTGCTCCGCAGCCACGTGACCGTCTGCCTCGGACTCGGGCTGCGCTTCGTGCCGGTCGCTGCGGTCATCGCGTTGCAGGCGTGGGGTTCCACCTCGCCGTCTTGGGCACTGGCTGCCGATGTTCACGGTGTACCGCTGGCAACCTACCTGCGGCGCGTCCTCCTTCCACTGCTCTTGCCGGCGATCGGGGTAGCGATGCTGCTGGTGGCGCTGCTTGCGACTGCAGACGTGGGCACGGTTCTCCTGTTGCATCCAGCGGGGCAAGCGTCGCTACCCCTCGCGATCTTTACGGTGATGGCGAACGCGCCGGAGTCGCTCGTCGCGGCGCTCTGCCTGATATACGTGGCGAGCGCCGGCGGGCTGCTTGGCGCGATCTGGGTGTTGGTGAGAGTGTGGCAGCGATGAGCGGTCATCGATTCGAGCTCCGCCACGCTTCCAAGCGATACGGTGACATCGCGGCGCTTTCCGATATCTCGCTTGCCATTGGGACCGGCCAGCACACCGCCGTCCTCGGTCCATCGGGTTGTGGGAAGTCAACCGCCTTGCGGTTGCTGGCCGGACTCGATGCTCCCTCCGACGGTGAGGTGCTACTCGACGGCGCGGTCGTCTCGACGGCGGAGCGCATCCTGGTGCCGCCCTATCGCCGCGGCGTGACCATGGTGTTTCAGGACCTGGCACTGTGGCCGAACTTGACCGTGATCGAGAATGTCGAGTTGGGTCAGTCGGGCAACGGCTTGCCGAAGCGCGAGGTCCGGGCCCGCGCCAACGACGCCCTGGGTCTCTGCGGTATTGCGGCGCTGGCCGCGCGACTGCCGGGTACGCTCTCCGGTGGTCAGCAACAACGCGTGGCGCTGGCGCGAGCGATTGCCCCGCAGCCCGCGTTCTTGTTTCTGGACGAGCCGTTCGCCGGCCTCGATCTGCTGACCAAGGCCGCACTCCTGGACGAGATCTCGGCGCTGGCGGCGGCGCGCCAGTTCACTATCCTCCTCGTCACCCACGATCCTGCCGAAGCCACGAAGCTGTGCACTGCCGTGGTCGTGCTCAATGACGGCCGCATCGAAGAGTCCGGCATGCTCGAGGATCTCCTGAGTGCACCACGTTCGGAGACGCTGCGTGTCCTGAGTGCGAACCTGCCGCGTGCCGCTCGCTTCACGGCCGCTTCTTGACCTGAACCAGAGGATACGCGAGTGGGCGCGACGGCGCATCCACGTGCGGGTGCACCGCTCGCTACCCGCCCACCTCGGTCAGGCCAACGACTTCGACCGACGTCTCGAAATGCCCGTCGGAGCGGTTCGGAAGCGGCGGGGACGGTTGATACGTGAACGGCAGTCTCCCGCCAGCGGGAACGTCACCCTGCACGACGTAGTACTCGCTGCGGCCAGGACTGTCCTCTCCCGGATGGCGCTCGTCTCTCCACAGCCAAGTGTGGTGTACCAACAGCTTGACATCGCGCACCCGTCGCTTCGATTGGTTGATGAGCACGGCGGACACGGCGCCGTCGTGGTTATCGACCTCGACGACGCGCACCGCGGCCGCCGCCTCTTCGGCGAGCACCAGTGTTCCGGAGCCGGCCGCCGCCGCACTCGCCCACAAGACGCTCACCAGAGCACCGACTACGCGGCCACCATACCGTCGTGTCATGTCACTCCTCCTCGGGGCGCATCTCGCGATGGAAGCGCTCCTCGATGATCGTGTACAGCGTCGGGATGAACAGCAACGTCAGTAACGTCGAGACGCTCAAGCCGCCGAGCACCGCGCGCGCCAGCGGCGCGTTGGTCTCGCTACCCACCGCCCAGCCCAGCGCCATCGGCATCAAGCCGAAGATGGTCGTGAGCGTGGTCATCAAGATGGGCCGCAGGCGCGTGCGTCCCGCCGTCACCACCGCCTCGTGCAGCGCCATGCCGCCGCGGCGCAGCACGTTGGTGTAATCGACGAGCAGCACACCGTTGCTGACCACGATGCCCACCATCATGATGACGCCCATGAACGACGTCGTCGACAAGGTCGTGCGCGTCAGAAACAAGGCCCACAGCACGCCGGTGAGCCCCAGCGGTACGGAGAACATGATGATCAGCGGATCGAGCAGCGAACGGAACTGCGACGCCAGCACCATGTAGACGAGCATCAGCGCCACCGCCATGCTGAAGCGCAGGCTCTGGAACGCCTCGCGCTGCTGCTTGGTCTGGCCGCCGAGTCGCAGCTCGAAGCCGGGCGGCACCTTCAACTCTCCAAAGTGGTGCTCCAGCTCCTCCGAGATGCTGCCGAGGTCGCGGCCCGCGGGGTTGGCGGTTACGTGGACGATGCGCTGCTGATACTTGCGGTCCAACTCGACCGGACCGGAGCCGCGCTGCACCGTGGCGACGCTCTTGAGCAAGATCGGCGCGGTGTGATCGCTGCGGATGAACAGGTTTTCGAGGTCGGTGGGGTCGTTGCGGAAGGGCTCCGCCAGCTGCGCCACGATGTTGTACTCGTTGCCGCTGATCGGATCGGTGAACAGCGACGGGTTGCTCGACACGTTGCTCGACAGTGAGAACAGCACCGCGTTGGCGATCTGGCGCTCCGAGAGGCCGAACAGCGCCGCCTTCTCCCGGTCCACGACGACGTCAAGCTCCGGGTAGTCTTCCTCGCGGCTGACCTGGATGTCCGCCATCCCCTGCATGTTGCCCATCGCGCCGCGCACCTGTTGCGTCAGGTCGCGCGCCGCCCGCAGGTCATAGCCCATCATCTCCACGTCGACGGGCGCCGCCGATCCGAAGTTGAGGATGCGTTTGACGATGCCACCCGGATCGAAGTAGATGGCGACGCCCGGGAACTGCGGCAGGATCTTGGCGCGCAGATCGGCGACGACCTCTTCGGTACTCTGGTCGCGCTCTTCCGGCGTGCTCAACTCGACTTGCAGATTGGCGGAATGCGGTCCGGTGTTGGGGCTGTAGATCGAGCTGGTGGTTGACGGCAAGCCGGTACTGGTAATCGTCGCCTTGAGGTAGCCGGGCGGCACCGCCGCCTTCACCGCGGCCTCTATGCGTTCCACCAAACGGTCGGTCTCCTCAACCCGCGTGCCGACAGGCGCCTTGACCACCATGCGGAACTGGCTCTCATCCGTCACCGGGAAGAACTCGCTGCCGATGACCGGGACCAGCAGCAGGCTGCCGGCGAAGACCACCACCGTCCCGACGATGACCGTGCGCCGATGCCGCAGCGCCCAGCCGAGGAGGCTGTGGTACAGATCGTCGATGTGATCGAAGAATGTTGCGCCCATGGCGGCCAGGCGGCCGCGCCGCTGCTCCTGATGCGGGCGCAGCAACTTGGCGCTGAGCAGCGGCGTGACGGTCCGCGACACCCAGAACGACGCGGCCAAGGCCAGCGAGATCGTCAGCGTCAGCGGTACGAACAGCAGCTTGGCTGCGCCGACGAGAAAGACCACCGGAAAGAACACGACGATCGTGGTCACCGTCGACGCCAGGATCGGCATTGCCACCTCGCGCGCCGCATCCAACGCCGCCTGCTTGCGCGTCTTGCCCATGGCGAGGTGCCGGTTGATGTTCTCCAGCTCGACGATGGAATCGTCGACCAGCCGGCCGACGGCCAGCGCCAGGCCGCCCAGGGTGAACACGTTCAGCGTCTGATCGCCGAAGTACATGAAGATGAAGGTCATCAGGATCGACAGCGGGATGGCGAGCGAGATGATGAACGTGGAGGTGAAGCTCTGGAGGAAGATGAGGATCACCAGGAAGGCGAGCACCGAGCCTTGCAACGCCTCGTGGGTCAGCGCCGTGATCGACTGGCGGATGTAGACGGACTGATCGAAGAACGTGCCCATCAGGATGCCCTTCGGAAGGTTGAGCAGGTTGGGCAGCGCCTGCTTCACCCCGTCCACCACCTCGATCGTGTTGGTACCGGGCTGCTTGTTGATCCGCAGGTAGACGGCCTTCTCGCCGTTCTTGCGCACCACCGACGTCTGCGTCTGGTAGGAGTCGCTGAGACGGCCGATGTCCTTGAGGTGGATGGGGATGCTGCCGACCGTCTTCACCACGATGTCCTCCATCGGCTTGACGATGTCGAACTGGTTGTTGGTGAAGACGTTGTAGTCGAGCGCCCCGGTCTTCAAGTTGCCGGAGGCGAGGATGAGGTTGGCGTCGGCGACGGCGTCGACCACGTTCTGGATGCTGATCGCCTTCGCCTGGATCTGATCCCGATCGAGGTCGATGGTGATCTGGCGAATCTTGCCGCCCTCGACGCTGGCGGAGGCAACGTGCGGCAGGTGCTCGAGCTGCGGCTCGACGGTGTTGTAGGCAATGTCGTAGAGCTGCTTCTCGTCGTAGCCTTCGCCCGACAGGGTCACCAGCAGCACCGGGATGTTGGAGAGGTCGAACTTCACCACGAAGGGCTGCTGCACGCCGGTGGGCAGCGCGCTCATGATGCCCTGGATCTTCTGGATGACCTCGACCTCGCCGGCGTCGATGTTGGCGCCCCAGTTGAACCACACCTGCACCACCGAGATGCCTTGCTTCGAGCGCGACTCGACGTGCTCGACGTCGCTCACCGAGCTGACCGCCTTCTCGATCGGGTAGGTGATGCTCTTTTCGATGTCCTTGACGCCGGCGCCTTTGTAGATCGTGCCGACCTGCACGATCGGCAGATTGATGTGCGGGAACAGATCGACGGGCAGGCGCTGTAGCGACACGATGCCCAGCACCGTGATCGCCAGCGACAGCATCAAGATGGCGATGGAGTTGCGGAAGGCGAGGAGGGTCAGCCACATGGATTAGCGCTCTATCTCTTTTCCCTCTCCTTGGGAGAGAGTCGATAAACGCGCGAACGGTCCCTCGATACGGCCGCTGAGGAGACGCGGCCTACTCGGGACGAACGGAGGAAAGTCTTGAAGATCAAGTATCGGATCCGTTCACCCCGAGTAGCCGCCGTCTTTTGGCGGCGTATCGAGGGGCGTCTGGCGAGAAGATCGACGGTCTCTTGGGGGAGAGTGGGTGTCGCGAACACCGTTGGTGCGCCGGAGCCCGCCTCTCGCCGGGGAATAGAATTCCCCGGCTGAGTCGCCGAGAAGTCCCCTGAAGGGGACTCAAATGGCGGGTGTGCAGTCGGCTTCAGCCGACTTTGTTGACCTGAGCCGGGGAATTTATTCCCCGGCGACGGCGATTGCACGCACGCCACGCTCTTGTTGGCGGCGTCCGAAATCATCTCACGCCCTTACCCTGGCCGTCCGCCATGGGCGATGCGCCATCGCTGGCGACGCGTACGCGGCTGCCGTCGCGCACCAGCTCCTTACCGGCGCGGACGATCTCGTCGCGGGGGCCCAGGCCCACCAGGATCTCGACCTGCCCGGCGTCTTCGATGCCGGTGCGCACGGTGGCGCGGCGCACTGTCGGTGCGCCATCCTGCGACGCCGCGATGACGTACAGAAAGCTGCCCAGCTCGTTGACCAGCAGCGCCTCGGCCGGCACCACCAGCGCTTGCGGCCGGCGCTCGAGCACCAAAGTGACGCGCGCGAACATTCCAGGCTTGAGGATCAGGTCGCTGTTCGGGACATCGATCTCGACCTGCAGCGTGCGGCTCGCCGGATCCAGCGCCGGCGCGAAACGGCTGACGCGACCCTGGAAGCTCTGGTCCGGGTAGGCGTCGACGGTGAGCGAGAGCGGATCGCCGAGGTGGACGCTGGTGACGTCGCGTTCCGGGATGTTGATCAGCACCTTCACCTGCGAGAGGTCCATCACCGTGACGATAGTGTTGACCGCGGAGACGAGGCCGGTGGCCTGCGGGATCAAGGCGCCCGGGTCGACGTGGCGTTTGGTGACGTAGCCGTCGAACGGCGCGACGATCTTGGCGTACTGCACGTAGGTTTGCTGCAGCTCGAGATCGCGCTTGGCCACCTCGTACTTGGTGTGTGCGTCGTCCAGCTCTTGCTTGGCGATGAGCTCCCGGTCGAACAGCTGCTGCAACCGCTCGTGCGTCAGCTTGGCGAAGTCGTGGCTGGCTTGGGCGCGCTGCAGCTGATGCTCCAGCTCCGGCTGGCGGATGACGGCGAGCAGCTGCCCGGCGCGGACGCGGTCGCCGCGGTCGACGTAGATGGCGTCGAGGTACCCGGCCACCTTCGCCATCAGGTCGGCTTGCTGAATCGGCAAGATGTCCGCCGTCAGCAGCAGCTTGCGTTCCATGTCGACCAGCGTCGGCGTGGTGACCTGCACCAAGGGGAGGGGGCGCGCTTGCTCGCTGGTCTGGCGCACCAGACTCAGCCGGTGCCAGACCAGGGCGCCGAAGCCCAGCGCGGCGAGGGCGGTGAGGACATAGACGGTCCGTCGCGTCCGAGTTGCCATGCTGCCCTGCGCGCTCCTACTCCGACGTCAGCTGGCCTGCGGTGGCCTTCTCGAGCGCCGCCACCGTCGTCTTGTAGCTGTAGAGTGCCTGCACGTAGTTCGCCTCCGCCGTGGTGCGCGAGGCCTGCGCGTCGGTCAGCTCGATGATGTTGCCGACGCCGGTGCTGTAGCGACCCTCGGCGAGGGCGAGGTTCTCGCGTGCCTGCTGCTGGCCCTTTTCCGCCACGCGGATACTCTCCGCGGCTTGCTGCAGGTTCAACGTCGCTTGGCGGACCTCCAGTGCGATGCTCTGGCGGAGGAGTTCCTCGTTGAACTTCAGATTCGACAGATTGGCCTTCTGCTCCGCGACCTGGGCCGTCGTCAGCCCGCCGTTGAAGATCGAGATGTTGACGGCGGCGCCGACGTTCCAGTTCGACTGCAGCGGATAGTCGCTGCCCGACCACTGATAGTTCCCGCTGCTGGTGATGTTCGGCAAGTAGCTCTTCTGCAGCGACTTGATCTGCTCGGTCGTGGAGAACTCTTGCGCCTGGATGCTCTGCAGCTCCGGGCGCTTGTCGTAGGCCGCCACCAGCGCCTGGTCCTCGGTGATCTGCACCGAGTGCACGTCGAAGGTGTCGACGATGTCGAAGTCGAGCGGGACGGTGAGACCGAGCGCGTTGCGCAGCATTTCGCGCGCGATGGCGACGCTGTTGCGCGCCGTCAGCTGGTTCAGCTCCGCCGACGCCAGCTGCACCTGCGCCTGGGTGACGTCGAACTTGGCGGCCAATCCGACCTTGTAGCGTCCCTCGGCCTGCTCCAGATGCTTGTGGTTCTGGCGCACGGTCTCGTCGGCCACCGCCAGCAGGCGGTGCGTCGCCAGCACGTTGAAGTAGGCCTGCTTGACGTTCAGCACGACCGTGTCCTGTTGTGTGAAACGGTCGGCTTCGAGCGACTGCTCGCTGGCCTGCGCGGCGCGGATCGAGTTCAACGTCTGTCCGAAGTCGAAGAGCAGCTGGGTGAAGTTGACGCCGGTGTTGTAGAAGTTGAAGGTCACCGCGTTGGCGCCGACGCCGGTGGTCTGCGAGCCGGTGCGCACCGCGGGGCTCGACTGGCGGCGGTTGGCCATGTAGAAGGCGTTGATCTGGGGCAGGTAGTTGGCCCCCGCCTGCCAGACGCGTTGGTGTCCGGCCTCCACCGATGCGGTGGCCGCCTTGAGGCTCGGGTGCTGCTGCAGCGCGATGGCGATGCACTCCGCCAGCGTCTTCAAGGATGGCGCCTCTTCGGCGACTGCGGTGCAGACCAGCAGGCTCACCAGGAGCGCGGCGGTGATATTCGTCGACGTCATGTGCAGGGTCTTCTCCGTCCGTTGCCGGCGAACCGCCGGCCCGCCGTGGTGGCCATGCCGCAGAGGAACACGTTCACCACGGCTGCCACGAGGTCGTCCAAGGTATCGTGCCGCGTGCGGTAGCGGTTGACGCCTCGCAGCATGCCGAGCAGCATCTCTGCGGCGATGTGCGGATCGAGCTGGCGCAGGTGACCGGCGGCGATCGCCGCCTCCAGCGTGCGGCGCACGATGCGTGCGAGGTCGGCGCGCCGTCGCCGCCACTCGCGTCCGTCGGGATCTTCCGGTTTGTGCTCGTCGCGATGGATCAGGGCGAAGAAGAACCGGCGGTCCCAGAAGTGCGCCAGGATGCACCGCACCATGCATTCGATCTTGCGTGCCGGTGTGGCCTGGGCATCGACCGCGGCCTGCAAGTCATGGCGCAGCTGCTCGATGCCCTCGAACGTCACCGCGAGGTACAGCTCGCGCTTGCTCGGGAAGTAGCGGTACAGAGTGCCTTTGCCGACACCGCACTTCTGCGCCACGTCGTCCATAAGGACTTCGTGGTAATCGTGACGCATGAAGATGGCCTCGGCGGCCCGCAAGATGTTCTGCCGCAGTCCCACGATCGGTGGGCGGCCACGGCGCGGGGACTCGAGGAGAAGCGGGGAGACGGACGCGGACATTCCGAAACTGACCAGTCAGTCACTAATATTGACGCGCCAAGTTCCTGTCAATCGGGGTGCAAGCAGGGTGAGGAGAGTGAAGCGCCGGAGCGTCGAGCTGCTTGCTCAGGCTGCGGGCGTGCAGCGCCGTCAGGCTCAACGACGCCTTGTTAGCTCGGCGTGCCTGCCGTCGTTTCCCTGAGTCAGCGCGAACCCCTCGTAGCCTTGCGCCGCGACCTCGTCGCATTTCTGGACGTAAGGGGGGAAGCCGAGGTACGGCATGAAGACGCGCGGCTTGCCCGGGATGTTCGCCCCGAGGTACCACGAGTTGCACGAGGGATAGAGGGTCGCACCGGCCACCTCGTTGACGTGCGACACCCACGCGTCCTCCGCTTCGACGGTCGGCTCGATGCGGCCGAGGCCGTGCGCGCGCATGTACCCGATGCAGGCGGTGATCCAATTGACGTGCTGCTCGATGGACGGAACCATGTTGGACAGGACAGACGGGCTGCCGGGACCCGTAATGATGAAGAGGTTCGGGAAGCCGGCGGTGGCGACACCGAGGTAGGTGCGCGGGCCCTCGGCCCACTTCCGCTCGAGCGTGATGCCGGCCTTGCCGTGGATATCGATATTCATGAGGGCCCCGGTCATGGCGTCGAATCCGGTGGCGAACACGATGCAGTCCAGCTCGTACTCTGCGTCCTTCGTCCTGAGGCCGTCCTTGGTCACCTCCTCGATCGGCGAGTTGCCGACATCGACGAGGGTGACGTTTGGTCGGTTGAACGTCTCGTAGTACCCGGTGTCGCTGCACAGCCGTTTGCAGCCGACGACTTGCCGCGGGGACAGCGCCGCGGCGACCCGCGGGTCGCGCACGATCTCGCGGATCTTCCCGCGGATGAACTCCGCAGCGGTGTCGTTGGCTTCCTTGCTGAAAATCATATCCGCGAACGCGCCGAGAAAAGGGAGGCCCCCCTTTTCCCACCGATCCTCGTACTCGGCCCACCGCTCCTGCTCGGTCGCCTCCAGCGCGGACTTCTCGTTGGATCGAGTGTCGAAACCAAACGGCATCTGGCCGCCCCTCTGCCGGAGGCCGGCGTAGTCGGCTTTGATCTGTTGCTGCACGCTGGGGTCGAGCAGGTGATTGCTCGCCGGCACAGAATAGGTTGGGGTCCGCTGGAACACGAAGAGGTGTGCCGCCTCCTCGGCGATGAACGGGATGACCTGGATGCCGGAGGAGCCCGTGCCGATGACGGCAACTCGCTTGCCGGCGAAATCGATACGCTCGTGCGGCCAGCGGCCGGTGTGCAACATCAGTCCGGCAAAGGAATCGCGCCCTTTGAATTCGGGCGTATTGGTCGACGACAGGCAGCCGGTCGCCATGATGCAGAACTTCGCCGACACGCGGCCGCCGTCGCCGGTCTGAATCCTCCAGAGGTCCGCTGCCTCGTCGAAGACCGCGGACGTGACGCGCGTGTCGAGCTGGACGTCACGGCGGAGATCGAATCGGTCGGCGACGTGGTTGAGATACCGCAGGATCTCTGGCTGCGAGGCGTAGCGCTCGGTCCACTCCCACTCCTGCTGGAGGTCTTCGGAGAACTGGTACGAGTACTCCATGCTCTCGACGTCACACCGTGCGCCCGGGTAGCGGTTCCAGAACCACGTGCCACCGACGCCACTGCCCGCCTCGAAGACCCGCGCCGAGAGCCCGCGCCCGCGCAGGCGGTAGAGCATGCACAGCCCGGCGAACCCGGCGCCGACGATCACGGCGTCGAAGTCGCCGCCCGGCTCCGGGCCGGTTTCCATGGGTTTCAGTTGCACATCAGGCATATCCTAACCTCCCAGCTCCACCAGGCCTTGCACCAAGCCCGCCGCGCGCAGAACACGACGGCAGAAATCTGCCTGAGCACAGAGGACGTAGAACCCGACGCCTTCGCACTCTACCGGCAGAATGCCGAGCACGCGGCTCTGAAACGGTTCGATGTCGACGGCGTAGTCGATGGCGTTGTCCGACAAGACTTGCTCGACCCGCTTACCCTCATTCAGACGACCGGCGATGTAGATCATCGCCACGTCTTCGTCGTCGAATGTCTCCGGGTCCACCAAGGCCATCGAGGTCACTTCAAGCACTGCTAACCCTGATGTGACAAAAGAAATCCACAGATTTCGCAGAGTACGCAGATGTGGAGACCATTACTGGACGCGCACCGCCCATACCGTAAGCTCATGGTTCGTGACGTTTCCCCAGGTCAGTCTGATGGACGAAGGGAAGTCCGGACTGCCTTGTGCGACAAGCATCTGCGGCCATCGGTATCATCTGTGGATGAGATTCTTTTGTCCGATTAAGGCTAACTAACATCGTGCGGATCGGCGGTCGAGGCTGACCTTCGTTCTTCCGTCACGCAACCAGCAGCCACGAGTAGCCCTGGCGCAGGGCGTCGCGGCCTCCGCTCTCCAACACGTCGCCGTGGGCGACGATGACACGGTCGAAGTCCCAGGCGAGTATGCGTTCCAAGCTCTGCCGCGCCGCCCGGCGATCGCGGATCAGCAACGGATCGAGTCTGGAGGGGCCGAAGCGGCCGTAGCTCCGCAGCAGTCGCATGAGCAGGCGAGTGGGCGTGGCCGCCCGCGGCCCGAAGTTGAAGGCAAGATCGCACAGGATGAGCGTGCGGCTGGCGCGGTGCAGGAAGACGACCTCGTTCTCATAGGGGCGCCCGCGGAAGAAGACCTGATCCACCTCTCCCTTCCATTCTGGAGGCGCTTCGTCGCCGAGCACTCCGACAAACGCCAGGTCGGGACGCTTGCGTTCGAGTCCCGGCGCCACCCACAGCCGCGCCTCCGGATACGCCGCGGCCACCTCGCCAGCGTGCAGGTGATGGACTCGATTGGGAGCCACGGTGAAGCGGACGCGGCCGATCACATCGAGCTGTCGACGCAGCGCGGGATCCAGCGACACCGGGGAGTGCAGCAGGAGGCTCCCGTCTGCGAGGCGAATCACGGTCATGCGTGTCCCCACCTCGAGCCCGTAGAAGCGCTGGGGCCGCTCCGCGATCCAGATATTCTTGGCCACCTCGCACAACGGGGTACTAGGCTGGTGCATGATCGCCCACAGGAGTCCTGAGACTGGCCTCGGCGAGATTCAGCCTCTCGTTGACGAGCACCTGGAGCCAGCGGGGGCTCGGCTTCTCTGCTGCGCCCTTCGTTTTACCGGCCACAGCTTCTCCGTGCGGCTGCCCAACGGCGCGCGCATCAGCCGCGCGCACGCCTCTTGCGCGTCGGCTGCATGCGCGGAGTCCGTGCCCGGCTCACCAGCGGAAAGCGTTCCGGATGATTGATGGACTCAACTGCCAGGTCCACGTCGAGATCAGGCCAATACAGATGGTGCGGATGCGGGAGCTCGACGTTGCACAACTGGCCGATCGAGACGTCTCGAAACCATGGGAAGTGCTCGAATGCCAGGAACAGCTCACGCTCGCCGAGCAAGAGCCAGAATCCATGCTTCGAGACGTTCGTGACCTCAACGACTGAAGTGGGCTTTCCACGCGTCGCGGATTTCATCCTCATGCTCCTGAACGAGCCGGAGGGCGCTTGATAGGCGGCGCTGACTCAGGCCGTAGTTCACCGCGATTTAGAGAATCGGCCAGGTCAAGCCGGTCCGCTCCAGCGTCTTAGGCGTTTTCGTGACTCGGACTGACGCCCAGCTCGGAAGGGTGAACGCTCAAGTACTCGCGCACTTCCAGCTGCATGCGGTCGATCTCCGCCAAGAAGCCTGATACCGCTGCATGGTAATTGCTCGGGCTGCTCTCTGCCCGTCGCAACTGCGCAACCTGCTCCTGGAAGCGTGCGATGCGCGCCAAGGTTACGTTCAGCTCATTGTCGTTCGCGATCATAATCTCCTCATACCTCCGTGATGATCTCGACGATGCCTCTGCGGCCGCCGTCGCGCCGGGTCTGCCAGTGCTCGATGGTCTCTTGCTCTCCACCCAGTGCGGCCAACCGCCGCAGCCAAAACACGCTTGCGCCAAGATGCGCCTGCGCAGCCGCATGATCGAACAGCAGACGCGTCCCGCCGTGGAGCTGTGCCGCATCAAAGCCGTCGTCCATGAGCAGGAAGATATCGACATCGTTCGGATCGGGCTTCACTGTAACGAACGACCCGAAAACGATGAAGCGCAAGACGTGGCCTGTCGTACCCGCCATACGGTGGACGCGCTCCAATCGTTGGGCCATGAGTGCCCGCTGCAGGGTGCCTTTGCCGAAGCGCTCCAGTACGTCGCGCAGCGTTGCCGGGTGAAGTCCAGGAGGCAAGTCACCGCTCGCGATGAAGGCTGGCAGAGGCGGCCCTCCCTGTTCGGCCATACTCTCTTCTACAACACCGGCGCGCGGGAGCCTAACCGACGTCCGCGTGAGCCGCCGGCCCATCAAGGTTCGCGAATGGCACCCAAGCTCATGCCGGTCGGCTCGACGCGCTTGATGCGCGTGTACGGCGGCTACCATGGCGCGAGGCTCGCCGCGCGCCTCTTTGCCTCGCCACGTAGCTTCGAAAGTGTGGGAAAGAATGGGTGACACTGGTTGTGCTTGAGGTTGAGCGGAAGTGGCATCGTCGCGATGAAGTCACTCTCGTTCTTCCACGGCTCCGGCGAGGGCCGCCAGGTGATCCTCGCGTGCTCGCAAAGCCACTTCGAAAGGACAGCTTCGCCCGGTCCAAAGGTCGTGTCATCGCCATTTCCTGCATGGCGTAGTTCGAGGTCAAGGTGGTTGGCAAGGAGGCAGCCGAGCGACAGCCGAAGGGTTGACCCGCATGCGTTACCGCGAAGATGAGAGCGGAGTCTCGTCCGTAGACTCTGCTTGCTGATACCGAGGTATAGAAGCGTAGCGCCTTCGCGCATGACGCATCCGTCTGTTGGAACGCCAGGTGGCACCTCGCAAAAGTACCACGCGTAGAGACCCGGCTCCGCCGGTACCGGGCTGGGCCTGGTCAGGATCTCGGAGGGGGCCCACAGCTTGGCGGAATTCAGCAGGGCGTGAAGTACCTGATGCATGTTCGTTTGGAGCTGTGCTTCATGCCGCCCAAGCACTATTGGACTCCCAAATGAAATCCCCAACCCACACCAGCCCCCGGGGGCTGACGCGCTGCCACATGGAGCGTTGCATAGATCACAATGCGCTTCTTGGTCAAACGCGTACGGCACCGACGCTCCTTCCTCGGCGTGCTGCGCTGCGCGATCTTGCTTGCTAGCACCCAGTGGCGATGGCTTCTTCCTGGGCACGTTGGCGGTGCTGTGCGGCTGTGCGTTCCGAATGCCGTGACTCGGCATCGACACGTGAGGGGCCGCTCGGCAGTGGCGTAGGGGACCCGGCGGCCCCGCCTTGACAGCGCGGGCGCACGTTGTTAGCGCGACGCAGCACGTGTCACCCATGACCACCATCCGCGACCGCGCCGCCATCATCGGCATCGGACAGACCGAGTACAGTAAACAGATCGACAAGACCGAGCACCGGGTCGCCTGCGAGGCGATCCTGGCGGCGATCACCGACGCCGGGCTCACGCCGCAGGACATCGACGGGATCGTGCGCTACGACGTCGAAACCAACACCGAGCTGGCAATCATCTACAGCCTCGGCATCCCGCACCTGCGCTTCTTCGCCGGCGTCACCTCTGGCGGTGGCGCCGTGTGCGGTACCATCGTGCTGGCGGCGATGGCGGTGGCCACCGGGCAGGCGAACAACGTCGTGTGCTTCCGCGCCCGCAACCGCGGCAAACGCTCGGTGTCAGGCCCGGGGAAGTTCGGCGGCGGACGGCCGTGGGAGAAGACCGGCGAGTACCTCACCGACTTCTACCAGTACCACATCCCCTTCGGCCTGGTGACGCCGGCGCAGGAGATGGCGCTGATCTACCGCCGCCACATGCACGAGTACGGCACCACCACCGAACACTTCGGCCACGTCGCCGTCGCCCAGCGCGCCCACGCCGCGCGCAACCCCAACGCCGTCATGCGCGCGCCGATCACACTCGCCGATCACCAGCGCTCGCGCTGGATCGCCGAGCCGTTGCGCCTGCTCGACTGCTGCCTGGAGACCGACGGCGGCTGCGCAGTCGTGGTCACGTCCGCCGAACGGGCGCGCGATGCGCCGCAGCGCCCCGCATACATCCTTGCCGGCGCGCAAGCCGAGGGGCCGATCCACATCCAGCTCGCCGACTACTTTCAGCATCGCAATGAAGACACCGGCGGGCGCGCGGCGGCGCAGCAGCTCTACGCGATGGCCGACGTTGCGCCCAAGGATATCGACGCGGCGATGTTCTACGACCACTTCTCGCCGGCGGTGCTGTTGAGCCTCGAAGACTACGGCTTCTGCGAGCGCGGCGAGAGCGGGCCGTTCGTCGCTGCCGGCAACGTCGCTTGGCCGCACGGCTCGCTGCCGGTGAATACACACGGCGGCAGCCTGTCGGAGGCGTTCATCCACGGCTACAACCACATCCTCGAAGGCGTGCGCCAGATCCGCGGCACGTCGGCGTGTCAGGTCGACGGCGCCGAGCTGGTGCTGGTGACCAGCTCGAATACCGACCCGACCGGAGCGATCATCCTGCGACGATGAACGACGACCGCCACGCGATCCCCGTCCCCGTATCCAACGCCGACAACGCCGGCTTTTGGGAAGGCTGCCGGCGGCATGAGCTGCGGCTGCAGCGCTGCAGCGCGTGCGGCACGTTCCGCCATCACCCGCGCCCGATGTGTCCGCACTGCCACCATCTCGAGTACGAGTGGGCGTCCGCCAGCGGGCGCGGCACGCTATACACGTTCACCATCGTGCACGGCCCGACGCTGCCGGTGTTCCAACAGCACGCGCCGTACAACGTCGCCGTCATCCATCTCGACGAAGGGCCGTTCATCGTCAGCAACGTCGTCGGCTGCGCCAACGACCACCTCCGCATCGGCATGCCGGTCGAGGTGGTCTTCGAAGACGTCAGCGAAGAGCTCAGCCTGCCGAAGTTTCGGCCGCGCACCTAGTGTCCCAAGTCCGAAGCTCCAGACAAGACTCAGCGGCGCGGCAGCAGCACCATCTGGGTGCAGCGGAAGAGCGCGATGACCTTGCCGCTGGCTTCCTCGGTGACCTCGACGTCCCACACCTGGGTGGTGCGCCCGCGATGCGCGGGAGTGGCGCGACCCCGGATGACACCGCCTTCGCGAACCGTCCCGAGGAAGTTCACCTTCAGTTCAATGGTCGTGAAGCTCGCACCTTCCGGCAGGTTCGGCCCCATGCCGCAGGCGCACAGCCAATCGGCCAGCGTGATCACCACAGGTGCCCAGAGAAAACCGGTCCCGGCGACGAGCGACTGAGTGACCGCGAGACGGCCGGTCACGAGATCCGGCTCGCAGGTCAGGACTTCGACTCCGACCAGGCCGGGGTGCTTGTTCCTGGCGAACTCGTTGAGGCTATCGACGCGTTCCGTGGCCACTTGTGCCTTCCCGCTCGCGGCGACGATAGCTGCGCTTGACAAAGATTTCCACGGCACCGATTCTCTACGGTCGAGGAGGCGATTCATGGGAGAGGATTTCCGCTGGGAGCTCTTTCGTCCGCGCTTGGACTATCCGGCCGTTCCGTACCACGGCTTGCTGCAACACACCGTCGAGCGGTTCCCCGACAAGGTCGCCACCGTCTTCCACCCGCAGCAGCTGACATTCCGCGAGGTGGACGGGCTCAGCAACAGTCTGGCGCGCGGCCTGCAAGCGCTGCGCGTCGCTAAAGGCGACCGGGTGGCGCTGTTCATGACGAACCGCCCGGAGTACCTGATCAGCTTCGAGGCGGTCTCCAAGGTCGGTGCGGTGGTGACCCCGCTGAATCCGTCGTACCTCGAAACCGAGGCCGAGTACCAGCTCGGCAACTGCGAAGCGCGCGTCGTCATCGTGCAGCAGGACAAGTATGCGGTCATCGAGGCGATCCGCGGCAAGGTGCCCTCGGTCAAGCACGTCATCGTGATCGGCGACGAGCGCCCGCCGCGGACGGAGAGCTTCTACGATCTGGTGCGCGGCGCCAGCGGCGCGCAGCTACAGTCTCCGCCGCTCGACCCGGCGGAAGACCTGGTCGCGCTGCCGTACTCCAGCGGAACGACCGGGCTGCCGAAGGGGGTCATGCTGACGCACACCAATCTCGTTGCCAACGCGATCCAGTCCGCCTCCGCAGGGCGGATCACCGAGCGCGACACGCTGCTGATCTTCCTGCCCTTCTATCACATCTACGGGACCATGCTGATGGGTGCGGCGGCGGCAGCCGGCGCCACGCAGGTGATCATGGAACGCTTCGACCTGCTGACGGCGCTGTCGTTGACCGAGCGCCATCGCGTCACCCTGATGTACGCGGTGCCGCCGGTGCTGCTGGCCTTCGCCAACTTCGCCGACATCAAGAAGTACGACCTCTCCAGCCTGCGCTACGTCATGTCGGGCGCCGCGCCGCTCCCACCGGAGATCGGGAAGCGCGCGCGCGAGCTGACCGGGGTCACCGTGCTGCAGGGCTACGGTCTCACCGAAGCCTCGCCGCTCACGCACCTCAGCCCGGTCGACAATCCGGAGCTGATCCGTTTGGAGTCGATCGGGCTCGCAGTGTCCGACCAGGAGGAGAAGATCGTTGACATCGAAACCGGTACGCAGGAGCTGGGACCCGAGCAAATCGGGGAGCTGGTGATCCGCGGCCCGCAGATCATGAAGGGCTACTGGAAGGCGCCGGAGGAGACGGCACGCGCGCTGCGCGACGGCTGGCTGTTCACCGGCGATATTGCCCGTAAAGACCGCGACGGCTTCGTCTACATCCTCGACCGCAAGAAGGAGATGATCAAGTACAAGGGCTTCGGCGTAGCGCCTGCGGAGCTCGAGGCCTTGCTGCACGAGCACCCGGCGGTCGCCGACTGCGCCGTGGTCCCGCAAGCGGACGAGGAGGCCGGCGAGATTCCCAAGGCCTTTGTGGTCGTCAAGAAGGGCATGACCGTGTCCGCGACCGATCTGATGCGCTTCGTGGAAGGCAAGGTCGCCGGCTACAAGCGCATCCGCGCCGTCGAGTTCATCGACGAGATTCCGAAGAACCCGTCGGGCAAGATCCTGCGACGTCTCTTGAAGCATCGCGCCGCCGGTTAGGAGGTCGGGGTGGTTCTCGAACCGCCGCGCGGGACTTTCCCTCGCGGCCCGCTACGGGATGACCTTGGCGGATTTCAACGCGCCAATGTCGTCCCACGAGAACCCGAACTCCAGCAGGATCTCCTCGGTGTCTTGCCCGACGTCCGGGGCAATGCGGCGGACGTCGGTGGGCTCACCGTTGAACTGAATCGGGCTGGACGCCACCTTGAACGGTCCGTGGGTCGGGTGCACGTAGTCGACGAGATAGCGGTTGGCGATCACTTGCGGATCGTCGCGAATCTCCGTCGGCGTCTGCACGGGCGCGTGGATGGTATCGAACTGCAGCAGCCGCTCGATCCATGCGGCACGCGTGCGCGTGGCGAAATGCTCGCCGAGGATCTTGACCAGCTCGAACCGGACCGGCTCGTCGATCCACTTCACCAGCGGATACGCGGTGTAGAGATCCTCGCGTTCGATGGCCTTGCAGAGCTCCTCCCAGTGTCGTACGGGCGTGAGCATCATCAGCATCAGCCACTTGTCGTCCTGGCAGAGATAGCTGTTCATGATCGGGTTGGGGGCGCGGCTGCGGTCGTTGTGCGGCAGGTCGTGACCGAGGAGCAACGCGGCGAGGATGTCCGGCGCCATCAGCCACACCGCCGTCCCGAGCAGCGAGACGTCGATGACCGTCCCCTGACCGGTCTTCTCGCGATGGTAGAGAGCAGCGGCGATCCCGCCGGCGATGAACGTGGCGCCGATGGTATCGCCGAAGGCGGCGCGTTGCATGATCGGCGCCTTGCCCGGCTCACTCAACATGTGCGCGACGCTGCCGCGCGACCAGAACGAGCCGGCATCGAATCCACCGCGCTCGGCTTCCGGCCCCTTGGGGCCCTGGCCGGACCCCTTGGCGTAGATGATCTTCGGGTTGATCTTCTTCAGGTCGTCGTAGTCGATCTTCAGGCGCCGTCGAGCCGCGGGCAGGAAGCTGGTCAGGAAGACGTCGGATTTCTCCACCAGGGTGTACAGCACCTCGCGCCCGCGGTCGGTGCCGAGATCGAGCCCGAGGCTGCGTTTGTTGCGGCTGCCGTTCTCGATGAAGAAGTTGAGGCCGTGGGCGCCGGGAATGATGCCGGAGCTGATCAGGCCGCGCAGCGGATCGCCGCGGGTGGGATGCTCGATCTTGATGACCTCGGCGCCCCAGTCGGCAATCACCGTCCCGGCACCGGGCACGAAGAACCATTCTGCCACTTCGATCAGGCGGACCCCGTCGAGCACCTTCAACATAGCTGCAGCCTCCGCACGCGAGTTTGTGCGCACTCATACTCCAGGATGCCCGAGAAGTCAGGAGGTGCGAAAAGTGCCTTGATCTGCAAGCCGCCTTGCGGATGATGGACGCCGGACTTGGCTTCCTGCCGGGGCGGGAGGGGGTAGGATGATGGCGTTGCTCGATCACATAATCGGCATTCTCAACTTCGATCCCTTCACGTACCTGGTCGTCACCATCTTCGGCATCGCCGTGTGGATCTGGTCCAGCGTCGTGGTCAGTATGGCGCTGACGGGCAGGGGGCTGTGGCTGCGCCGCATGGCGCTGGTGGTAGCGGCCGCGGGCGCCCTGCTGTTTGCCTACACGTCTCCGGCGCTCAAATAGGGCTTAGCGCAGAAAACTCAGGACGATTTCCAACGCGATCAGGAGGATGATCGTCATCTCCAAGGCCTCGGCGCGGTACGTCGCGGCGCGCCGGTTGAGGATATCGAAGATCTCGTGCACCACTTTGAGCTTGCTCTCGACGCTGCTGCGCCAGGCGTCGAGGTGCAGCCGCTCGGCGGTCACCGTGTACACTTTGGCTAGGTAGACGTCTTCGATGAACTTCAACGCGTTGGCGACGCGCTCGGCGATCAGCGTGGTCTCTACCTTGAGCTCCGAGACCTCCTCGAGCGCCTTGCCGAACGGGTTGACCACGAGGGTGCGCAGCCGCGGCCGGCTGTACACCACCTGAAATAAGTCGCTCATCCGCGCGTCCAGCCGCCGATCGAAGAAGCGCAGCTCCACCAGCTGCACGTTGAGGAACTCCAACACATCGAGCAGCGCGGGGTAGTCGGCGGCGTAGAGAAACGCCGCGTTCCAGTCGGTCACCACCAGGTCGTGCGGGTGGTAGGAGAGCGCCGTCTCGAAGACGGCGTCCGCTTCGCCCTCGGCGAGCCGTTCCTTCTCGCAGCGCAGCGCCAACGCGATGGGGGCGCGATACTCCCCGCGCAGCTGCGCCGGCGTCACCGGCACGTCGAACCGGTCGACCTGGATGACGTAGAAATCCTCCACGAAGTCGGTGAAGCCGACCTTGCTGATCGCGGCGCTGGCGGCCGGCAGGAGGTGACGCACGATGTCCAGCGCCGCGGTCTCCATCGTCTTGGTGCGGACCAAGGCGGCCGTCAGCGGGCCGAGGTCCTCCAGCGGACCCGACAGCGGCAGGCGCAGCATCACCGTCAGGGCGCCGAAGTCATGGGCGCGTAGCACCACCGACGCGTCGGCTTCACGATCGATCAACCGCACCCGGCGGCTGCCACACTCGAGATCGACGGTACGGCCTGCACCGCGGATGCCGACCGGTCCCGCGTCGGTGCGGCGCAGCGTGGCCCCGAGCGGCGTCAACGACCGTACCAGCGCGTCGAGCGCAATCTCGTATCCGACGTCGTAGGAGAACAGCCCGGTCAACGTTCCGGCGACGATGTGCATACCTGTCTACCTTGCGCCCCGCGACCCCGGATGATATCAGCCGCGGCACCCGAGGAGGAGCCGGATATGGCGATCAAACGAATCCTGGTCCCGGTGGATTTCTCGCCAGACGCGCTCAATGCGCTCGCCTACGCGCGCGATTTCGCCAAGCTGTTCGACGCCGAGCTGCTGCTCCTCTACGTGGTCGAGCCCATCTACTACGCCACGCCCACCGACATGTACGCCACCAGCGCGAATGTTGCGATGCTGCTCGATGAACAGCGCCATGCGGCGGCCCAACAGCTGGAACGTCTGGGAGCCGAGATGCGCAAGGCCCGCCAACCGTTCCGGACGATGGTCAAGACCGGCGCGCCGGCGCACACGATCATCGATACAGCCAAGAGCGGCCGCGCCGATATGGTCATCATGGCGACGCACGGGCGCACCGGTCTGGCGCACGTGCTCATGGGCAGCGTCGCCGAGAAAGTCGTCCGCGGCGCCGGCTGTCCGGTGCTCACCGTGCGGCGCACCACGAGCAAGCGGGGGACGGCGCGCCGGAGGAAGAATCGCTGAGCGCGTGGTCTCCCGCGAGCGTCCGCGGGTGTTCTCGGAGCGCACCCTTCGAGAGCCTCAGGGCGAGCGGAATGGTCCTCCATCAGATGGATTCCCACACCGCTCGTGCTGAGGCTCTCGAAGCACGTCTTCGAGTCAGAGCAGTTCCTCGATCGGTGTGTGTGTCAACCCGAACGCTGCGGCGACGCCGGCGTGCGTGACGTGGCCGTCGAGGACGTTGACGCCGCGCTGTAACGGCAGGTCCTCGCGCACGGCGCGATGGAATCCCTTCTCTGCCAGCTCCAACGCGTACGACAGCGTCGCGTTGGTGAGCGCGAAGGTCGACGTGCGCGGCACGATGGCCGGCATGTTGGTCACGCAGTAGTGCACCACGCCGCCGACGACGTAGATCGGATCGTCGAGCGTGGTCGGGCGCGAGGTTTCCACGCAGCCGCCTTGATCGATCGAGATGTCGACGATGGCGGAGCCGGGCTTCATGGCGCGCACCATCTTGCGCGTCACCAGATGCGGCGTCTTGGCGCCGGCCACCAGCACGGATCCGACGACCAGATCCGCGCCCGCCACCTCCTCCTCGACGTTGGCGAGGTTCGACATCACGGTGGTGATGTGGCCGCCGAGGATATCGTGCATGTAGCGCAGGCGGGCCGGATTGCGGTCGATGATGCTGACGTGCGCGCCGACACCCGCGGCGATTTGGCAGGCGTTCGAGCCGGCAATGCCGGCGCCCAGGATGACGACGTTGGCGGGACGCACGCCGGAGGCGCCGCTGAGCAGGATGCCGGCGCCGCCGTTCGGCTTCTGCAGACACCAGCAGCCCACCTGGATCGACAGACGCCCCGCGACCTCGCTCATCGGGGCCAACAGCGGCAACGTGCCGTCGTCGAGCTGGATGGTCTCGTAAGCGACCGCCCGCACCTTCTTGCGCTGCAGGCTCTTGGTCAACGCCGCATCGGCCGCAAGGTGGAGGTAGGTGAAGACGATCAGCTCCTCGCGCAAGTAGCGATACTCGGCGGGCACCGGCTCCTTGACCTTCAAGATCATCTCGGCGTCGTGCCACACCTGACGGGCGGTCCGCACGACGTGCGCGCCGGCGGCGCGATACTGCGCATCGGTGAGACCACTGCCGGTGCCCGCGTCGCGCTCGATCAACACGCGGTGACCGTGTGCGACCAGGGCACTGACGCCCGCCGGCGTGATCGCCACGCGATTTTCTTCCGCTTTGATCTCCTTCGGAATGCCGACGATCATCGGAGCGGCACGTTAAACGGAAGGGTTCCGGGGTTCAAGGCTTCGAGGCGACCGTGCTCGTGGCTGGCGGGCCGGCGGTTCTCCTGTTGACGACGCGGTGCGACTCTGTGTACCGTCCCCAGGCGCAATCACAACGCGGCGCGGGAGGGGTGCGATGGCCAAGTTTCCCACCGAGGTCGAACGGTCCGTCACGGTACACGTCCCGCTGGCGCAGGCGTATCAGTACCTGTGGGACGTGGTTGGATCGTCCCGCTGCATTCAAGGCCTCGACAGCTGCGAGTGCATCGCAAAAGACACCTACCAGTTCATGTATGAAGAGCGGTCGACCGGTCCGGTGAGCATGATCGTACGCTACACGGCGCGCTACGAGGGCAATGGCAAAGACCAGATCCGTTTCGAGGGCACCGGGGCGAAGGACGACAACACCGACGTGAGCGGTGTCATCCGCTTCGATCCGGCCGGCCCCGACGCCACCCGCATCACACTGCGACAGATGATCGCCCCCGACACGCCCATCCCGCGTCTGCTCCAAGGGCTGATCAAGTCGTTCGTCGAGCGCGAAGCGGATGACGGGGCACGCCAGTACCTCGCGAGTGTGAAACGAGCGCTCGAAACCACGCCGCCAGCCGGGAAGGGGAAGGCGTCCGGTAGCAAGCGGCGCGGATAGACGACGCCGGCGGGGCTACCGTCCCCAGGCCTTGAAGACGAGCTTCGACAGGTCGGCGATCAGCAGATTGAACGGGTGATTGTCGCCGGTGTTGAAGTCCGGCTCGCCGCTCACTTGGACCGCCATCGCCCAGCTGCGCTTGCGGCTCTCGACGATTCCAACGTCGACGCGCACGCCCGGCATGCTGCCGCTCTTGGTGCCGCAGCGGTTGTGCTCCTCGACGCCGAACTCCTCGGCGTACTCGCTGCACGGCAAGTAGCGCGGGATCATCGAGCGGTGCTGCTGGCGGCGCAGCGTCCAGTAGATCTCTGCGTCGTGCGCCGGCGAGCCGGTACACTGCTGGCGGTAGATCGCCACCAGCAGGGCGGTGAAGTCGTCGGTCGAGGAGACCGTCCTGCCGGTCGGGTCGACGCTCTCGAAGCTGATGTAGCCGCCGATGTGCGTGTGTTCCAAGCGCACGGGGAGGGCGTGCGCGGCGGCATTCGCGGCCTGTGGCCCGCCGAGGGCGCGGGTCACCAGGTTGGTGGCGACGTTGTCGCTCACCACGATCATCAGACGCGCCAGGTCGCGCAGCGTCGGCCGCAGCCCGGGCGCCAGCAGCTTCAAGACGCCGCTGCCGCGGGTGTGGTCGTCCGCGGTGCACTCCACGGGCTGATCGAGCGACAGCCGCCCGGCGGCGTCCGCCGCATACAGTGCGGCCAGCAAGTACGTCTTGTACGCGCTCGCCGTCGGCAACGGCATGTCGCCGTGCACGCGGATCGCTTCGCCCCCGTCGAGCGGAACGACGCTATACGCCACCGTCGCGTCCACTTGCGCTACACGCTGCGCGAGCTGTTCGCCGAGCCCTGCGCTGTCTGCCATGGTCGTGCACTGTAGCACACGAACCGGCCTTCGGGACCGGTGTTTACATCGCGGACGGCATTGAGTATGGCCGCTCCATGGGGCAGCTCATCGACGGCAAGGCGGCCGCGAGCCGTCTGCGTGCCGGCGCGAAGGACGCGGTGGCAGCGTTCCAGCGCGAGCTCGGTGTCGCTCCCGGACTGGCCACCGTTCTCGTCGGCGACAACGCCGCGTCCGCCAGCTACGTGCGCAGCAAGCGCAAGGCGTGCGCCGAGGTCGGCATCAACTCGGTCCCGTGCGAGCTGCCGGCGGCGACGACGCAGGCGGAGCTGCTCGAGCTGGTGCAGTCGCTGAATGAGCGCCGCGACGTGCACGGCATTCTCGTCCAGCTGCCGCTGCCGGCGTACATCGATGCCGATGCGATCATCGATGCCGTCGATCCGGCGAAGGACGTCGACGGCCTGCACCCGATCAGCCAAGCCCGCCTCGTGCAAGGCCGCGACGGGCTGCGTCCGTGCACGCCGCTCGGCATCATGCACCTCATCGACAGCACCGGCATTGAGCTGAAAGGCGCGCGAGCCGTGGTCGCGGGCCGCAGCAACCTGGTCGGTAAGCCGGTGGCGTTCATGCTGCTCGAACGGCACGCGACGCTCACCATCTGCCATTCCCGCACCCGTGATCTGGCCGGCGAGATCGGCCGCGCCGACGTGCTCGTCGCCGCGATCGGCCGGGCCGAGATGATCCGCGGGGCCTGGATCCGCCCCGGCAGCGTGGTGATCGACGTCGGCATCAACCGGGTCGCCGACGGGCGCCTGGTGGGCGATGTCGAGTTTGCCGGCGCATGCGAGCGCGCCGGGTTCATCACGCCGGTGCCCGGCGGCGTCGGGCCGATGACCGTCGCCATGCTGATGCAGAACACGCTGACCGCGGCACGCCAGCAGAGCGTGAAGCGCACCTCGTGAAGCGTATCTCGTCGAGCATGATCTTCGCCCTTCACGCTTCACGCTTCACGCTTCACGATCTATGAAACGCACACCGCTCTATGCGGCGCACCAAGCCTTGGGCGCGCGCTTCGTGGACTTTGGCGGCTGGGAGATGCCGGTGCAATACCGCGGCATCATCGAAGAGCATCGCGCCGTGCGCCAGCGCGCCGGACTCTTCGACGTCAGTCACATGGGTGAGATCGAGCTGCGCGGCCCGCACGCCCTCGCCGCTGCCCAGGAGCTGACGGTGAACGACGTGACCCGCCTGCACGATGGTCAGGCGCAGTACTCGCTGCTGTGCCTGCCGAGCGGCGGTGTGGTGGACGACATCATGGTCCATCGGATCTCCAGCGAGCGCGTCCTGCTCTGCGTCAACGCCGCAAACGCCGACAAGGACCTCGCCTGGATCGTCGAGCACCGCGGCGCGGCGGACGTCGTGAATCGCAGCGCCGACTTCGCGCAGCTGGCGCTCCAGGGACCGCGCGCGACCGAGATCCTCACGCCGGTGACGGCGCTGCCGCTCGCAGACATCCCGCCGTTTGCATTTCGCGAGGGGACGGTGGCCGGGCGTGCGGCGCTGGTTGCGCACACTGGTTACACCGGCGAAGACGGGTGGGAGATCTACTGCGGTCCGGATGATGCGATCCGCCTGTGGGACGGGTTGCTCGCTGCCGGCGCGCCGTTCGGCATCGCCCCCGCAGGGCTCGGCGCGCGCGACACCCTGCGACTAGAGCGCGCGCTGCCATTGTATGGCCATGAGCTCACTGAAGAGACGACCCCACTCGAAGCCGGCCTCGGCTGGGTCGTGCGTTTCAACAAGCCGCACTTCATCGGTTGCGACGCCCTGCTGCGGCAGCGCGACGCCGGAATCACCCGCCGCCTGGTCGGGGTGGTGTTGAGCGAACCGGGCATCGCGCGCCAAGGATACGCCATCGTACACGACGGCAAAATGGTCGGCGCGATCACCAGCGGAACCAGGTCGCCGACGCTTGGCAAGGCGATTGGACTAGGCTATGTGGCGAGCACTTGGAAGGCGGTCGGCACTCGACTGGGAATCGACATTCGCGGCCGCGTCGTCGCGGCCGAAGTTGTTCCGCTGCCCTTCTACAAGCGGCAGACGTAAGGAGGCGTCATGGAATTCCCCGAAGACTTGAAATATTCGAAGGAGCACGAGTGGGTCTTGGTCGAAGGTAGCGTCGCCACCGTCGGTATCACGGACTACGCGCAAGATCAGCTGGGCGACATCGTCTTCGTGGAAATGCCCGCCATCAACGACAAGGTCAGCAAGGAAGACGCATTCGGCGTCGTCGAGTCGGTCAAGGCGGTCTCGGACATCTACGCGCCGGTGAGCGGCAAGGTCCTGGAGGTGAACGACGACCTGCCCGAGAATCCCGAGATGGTGAACGAAGACCCGTATGGGGACGGGTGGATGATCAAGATCGAGATGAACGACCCGGACGAGCTGCAAGACCTGATGACCGCCGCGGAGTACGAGCAGTACGTCGCGGAAGAGAAGGAATAGCCTTCAGCGATCAGCGGTCAGCTTTCAGCCAAGACAGGGTGCTGAAACGCCAGAGCCGGCCGCTTTCCTCTTCTGATTTTTCAGGCACACTCACTCCGTGCGCTTTCTGCCCCATACTGCGGAGGACATTCGGGCGATGCTGGACGTGGTCGGCGTCACGGCAGTCGCCGATCTGTTCGCGGAGGTTCCGGAAGACCTGCGGGCGCGCGCGACACTGAACCTCGATCCAGGGCGCTCCGAGCCAGAGGTCCGCGGGCGACTCGAGGAGTTGGCGGTGCGGAACTCCGCGGTCCAGCATCTCTGCTTTCTCGGCGCCGGCGCGTACCCGCACTTTGTGCCCGCCGTGGTCGACCAGGTGCTGCAACGGGCCGAGTTCTATTCCGCCTACACGCCGTACCAGCCGGAGGTGAGCCAGGGGACCTTGCAGGCGATCTTCGAGTTTCAATCGCTGGTGTCGATGCTGCTCGGGATGGAGGTCGCCAACGCCAGCATGTACGACGGCGCGTCGGCCACCGCGGAGGCCGTGCTGATGGCGCTGCGCATCGGGGCGTCGCGGCCGCGCATCATCCTGTCGCGCGCCCTGCACCCGCAGTACCGCGAGGTTGTGCGGGCCTACACTGCGGGTGCCGGCAACGTGGAGTTGGTCGAGGCGCCGTTCGGCAGCGACGGGCGCACCGACATCGAGTGGCTGGTGGGCAACGTCAGTGATCAGACGGCCGCGGTGGTCGTCGGCTATCCCAACTTCTTCGGAGTGATCGAAGACCTCGACCGCGTCGGCGCGCTGGCGCACACGCACGGCAGCTTGCTGGTCACCGCGACCACGGAACCGGTGGCGCTCGGTCTGCTCAAGCCGCCCGGCGCGTACGGGGCGGACATCGCCGTCGCCGAGGGGCAGAGCCTGGGCATCCGGTGTCCTACGGTGGTCCGGGCGTCGGCCTGTTCTCCACGCGGACCCAGGACGTGCGCACGATGCCCGGACGGCTGGTGGGCGAAACCGTCGACGGTGCGGGCCGGCGCGGCTACGTCCTCACGCTGGCGACCCGCGAGCAACACATCCGCCGCGAGAAAGCGACGTCGAACATCTGCACGAATCACGGCCTGATGGCCCTGGCGCTCACGGTGCACCTGTCGACGCTCGGCAAGGCAGGCTTGCGTGAGCTGGCGGTTGCTAACACCGCAGGCGCGCATCGCGCGGCGTCGCGGCTCACCGCCGCCGGCAAATGGCGTCTGCAGTTCGATGCGCCGTTCTTCAATGAGTTCGTCGTCCACGGCCGCAACGCCGATGCGGCCTGGCAAGCGGCGCGCGCGCGCGGCGTGCTCGCCGGCGTCGCGCTGCGACGTTGGTACCCGGAGCTCTCGGACGCGCTGCTCCTCTGCGTGACTGAAATGCACGATGCCGCGGCTCTCGAGCAACTCGCGGTGGCGCTGAGCTGACATGGCACGCGGCACGCAGAAGCAGGCCGGCCTCCTCCTCGACGAGCCGCTGATCTTCGAGCGCAGCCGGCCGGGACGGCGCGGCTTCGCGCTCCCGGGCGGCAGCGAGGACCCGACCGCGTTCCTACCCGCTGAGCTGTTGCGGGCACCCATCGACGGCTTTCCGGAAGTCAGCGAGCCCGAGGTGCTGCGCCACTTCATCCGCTTGTCGCAGTGGAATCTGGGTACCGCCACGACCTTTTATCCGCTGGGCTCGTGCACGATGAAGTACAACCCGGTGGCCAATGAAGCCGTTGCACGGCTGCTCGGCTTCGCGGCGCTGCATCCGCTGGTGCCCGACGACACCGCGCAAGGAGCGTTGCAGCTGATCTGGGAACTGGAGCGCATGCTGGCGGACATCAGCGGGATGGACGCGATCAGCTTGCAGCCGGCTGCCGGCGCGCAAGGCGAGCTGACCGGGATGAAGATGATCCGCGCCTATCACGTCGACCGCGGACGGGCGCGCAGCAAGGTACTCATCCCCGCGAGCGCGCACGGTACGAACCCGGCGAGCGCCGCGCTGTGCGGCTACGGCACGGTGCAAGTCGAAGGCAATCGCGTCGGCTTGATCGAGGCGGCGGCGGTGCGACGGGCGATGGACGATGACGTGGCCGCGCTGATGATCACCAACCCGAACACGCTCGGCTTGTTCGAACGCGAGATCGCGCAGGTGGCGGAAGCAGTGCACGCGCGCGGCGCCCTGGTATACCTGGACGGCGCTAACCTCAACGCGCTCATGGGCGTCGCCAAGCCCGCGCACATGGGCGCCGATGTATTGCAGTTCAACCTGCACAAGACCTTCTCGACGCCGCACGGCGGCGGCGGCCCGGGTGCGGGTCCCGTCGGCGTCCGCGAGGTACTTGTGCCGTACTTGCCGACGCCGCGCCTGGTGCGCGACGGCGAGCAGCTGCGCTGGAGCGAGGAGTTTCCGCAGTCGATCGGCCGCGTGCGTTCGTTCTCCGGCAACTTCGGCATGCTGCTCCGGGCGTACGCCTACATCCTCGCCATGGGCGCCGACGGTCTCACCGAGGCGACCCGCATGGCCGTGCTCAGCGCCAACTATATTCGCCGGCGCTTGGAGGACACCTATCAACTCGCCTATCCGGGGGTCTGCATGCACGAGTGCGTCTTCAGCGACAAGGGGTTCGAAGCCACCGGCGTGAAGACGCTCGACATCGCCAAGCGGCTGCTCGACTACGGCTTCTACGCGCCGACGATCTACTTCCCGTTGGTGGTGAGCGGCGCGATCATGATCGAGCCGACGGAGACAGAGAGCAAGGAGACGCTCGATCAGTTCATTGACGCGATGATCGAGATCGCTCGCGAAGCGCGTGAGACGCCCGACGTCGTGCGCAACGCGCCGACACATACGCCCGTCGGCCGTCTCGACGAGGCGCGCGCGGCCCGCCGCCCCGTGCTGCGGTGGACGCCGCGGGGGCAGTCCTGAGGTACTAATGTTCAGAATCCTCGCAGCACGCAAACATTTCCAAAGCGATACCATCCGTTCGTCGGTACTGGTTTGGCTTCCCTGCGGTTGGGTGAATTTGAGTTTGAAGCCGTGGACCTTCCGGGCGATGAGCTTGGAACGGATGACATCGTATGGCGAAGGCTGATAACTGGTTATCCCATATCGCCCAGGTGGGAGGAGCGAATGAACCAGGTCAACGCCTATGCGCTGTATGAACTGGGAGATTTCCTCGGCCGCTTAGGAACGCGCATCAACCGTGGCGCACACACTCCGGCGTTGCGGGTTCTTTTCGCGCATGTGGCAAACGCGCTGCGGCACATCGAGGAGAGCTTTGCGCCGTTGCCCTATTCACGCGACTGCCGCCTAGAGGTTGCCCAAGCAATTGCGCAGCTCAGCGAAAACGGAAAATTGACCGGCGAGATGGATGACCTGACTCGCCACGCTTTAGTGACAAAGCTCCGGCGACTCAGGGATCTGTTTGAATCCGAGTTGCGCCAGGCTCCGGTGTACTACGTTCCGCAGCGGCTCGGATACGATACGGCCATTCTCTTGGCCAACGCGGAGCGCCTGTTGCCAGAGACGGCCGCGAAGGCGATGCCTCACGATGCACTACTTGATTTTCAGGAAGCAGGGCGTTGTCTTGCATTTGGCCGATGGACTGCCGTGGCCTTCCACGTTTTGCGCGCTGCCGAAACGGTGCTGGTTGAGCTAATCCGCCGACTAGGTGGCACGATTCCCGACGAAGAAAGCCGCAACTGGTCCACGCTGACGCGGGCGCTTAGCGCAACAGGGAAAGCCAAGAAGCGCATGAGGGGTCGGTTAGATCGGCTGAAGGATTTCGAGCGCAACGAGTTGATGCACGCCGGCAGGTTCCTGGATGAAGCGGAATGTTCCGACGTGTTCGACTACGCCAAGAACGCCATGGTGCCGATGTTGATGCACCTGGCGGAGTTAGCCGAGGCCGACTGAGGTGCCGTCGTTGACCTGTACGAGAGGACGGTGGCACCATGGCCGCCAGAGGTTGGCGCCATGGAACGACGGTCTATATTTCGGCTCGCATATGCCGATACCGAGCTTCGAAACCTCAAAAAATTCACCGTTAGTGTTGGTGTGGGAATCTTGACGCGCATGTTCAACATCGCGCTAACTGGCAGCGTAACGCTGAACGACGTTGCGGTGATCGGGGCCTCAGCAGTCTTGGCGTATGGGTTTATCACCATTGCGGAATTCGGCTGGCATCTTCTGCGGCACAGCATAATTCAGTGCGAGCGCCCTCGCGTCGCGGATGAGATGCGACAGGAGATTGCGCGAGCTGCGCAACGACCGCGATATGTGATTACAACTCCAGGGGAACTGACCTACCACCAATCCCGAGTTGCGTCCGCGTTCGGTGACGTGTTTCGGTGTTGGCAGCAGTTGAAGGACACCAGTTGGCCAGAATTAATCCATTTTTGGGAAGAGCAGGTGGCAGCCCACCAAACCGATGATCCTAATGCGCGCCGCTTTCAGCGCACATTTCCTGAGGACGTATTGGTTGAGGCAGACCTACAGCCAATCAAGGCGCAATTCATCGCCGATGTCGGTAAACTCAGGGAGGCGGCCCATGCATTGTCTGATCTGTTGCCGACGATTGATCTTACCTAACGTTCCCTTCCCCGAATAAGCACCCTACGCTTGGGTCGCTTCGCGCATTCCAAGCGAACGCAACCACGCCGATACTTCCAAGCCGTCGCGGTGCGCTCGATCAATCAGCTTTTGCTTCTGTTCGGCCGTGACACGGATTCGGATCGAATCCTCTTTGCGTTGGGCCGCCGCCTTGCGTCTCTTCATGCGGCGCTGTTGGAAGGCAGACAGAGCCCCGCCCTGAGGTTGGCGCCTTTCGGGCGGAGCCACAACCCCACGCGATTTGCATCACGTTTGGTCGCTGACAATTCCAAGCGTAGCACGTCCGTGGGCAAACGGGAGAGGCCCATGAACGTATTGCCCTTTGAGAAGCAGTGCCGAGTCATTGCCGCCATTGCGTGACCCAGATACTGGATTACTGCCGGGTCGGCGTCCGTTTACCTTGCGGGTGATTCGGGGCGGGAAGCTACGCTAGGAGAAAACAGTTGACGAATTTGCGCATCGCGCATCGCGTTCTTTTCGTGAATGCGCTGGAGGTCCGATCGCGGCAGTTCAACAAATTGGCCGTCGGGAGTAACCTTGACCAATTGTGCGGGCGCACCAACCCTTGGATCTTCCAGTGCCGTTTCCGCTATCGCGTATTCGACCAATTCCTCTACCTCTGAAGGACTCATCTCTGGGTGATAGTACCGGTGGAGGAGATAAGCGGCGTACCACGACACTCCTACGACGGCGTACGGTCTAGGCGAGAGGAACGGCACAAAGGCACGCTCACTAGGCAGGGCGTAAACTGCCGGGTCGCCATCTTTCCCGTATCCAGCCAGGACGAAGGTGATGGTCACAGCGGACCATTGCTCGCGAGGAATATCGTCAAAGAAATCCCGCCACCGCGCTCTGCATAGAGTAGAAAGATAGCGAGTTGCATCGTCGATGTTCGCGAACGGACCGCTATCGTCCAATTGCGCTTCACGCAGAATCGTAAGCGCCAATTCGCCCAAGCCCACGACTCCGACGCAACATCGACCGAGACGAAAGCACTTCGTTGCGTCATCCGTGATGCTAGTGCCGTCTGTGGTCACCCTGCTGTCCGTCGCAACCACTATTGCCCCTGGCGTCTTCACAGCAACGAGCGTTGTCATCACAGGGCGAGTCTGTGCGTGTGGCTCAAATGCCAACGCGGGCTTGCAAGGGGGCGGCGACGCGCGTGCCGGCGGCGATCGAAAGCTCAGTGCCATACGTCATTGGCGCCAACCTCACGCGTGATGGTGCCAGAACCGATGCCGTGGCGTCAATCAGCGGAGGCAGGCGTAGACGCTGGTTGTGCGGGCGGATAGATGTGCTCAGCGGGAACGCATATCTCCTCACCTTCAGCCACATCCAACGCCGCATCGGTTTGTGCCTTGGTGTGCTTCTTACGCGCATCGTGCAAGTCTCGCTGCCGTTCGGCCTCGCACTCTCTCGCGGTATCGAATGCTTTCAATCGAATCCATTGCGCGACAGGTGCGTTGCTGTCCGGATAGGGGAGGTCGGGTCGATGAGGTGGCATCAGTAACAGCCATCCACCGAGAAGCCAGAGCGCGTTGCGGGTGTTCACGGACGGGACGTTATCTCAATCAAGGAAGAAAGCGAACGGCAGGCGTCAGTGGGTGAATTCACCCAGCACCCGTTCGTCCCGAGTAGCGCCTTCTTCTGGCGCGTATCGAGGGACGTGGTCGGTGCTGCCGCGCACCCCTCGATACGGAGCCAAAAGAGGGCTCCTACTCGGGGCGAACGGATTTGCTGCTCGCCATTGGGTTGCGGGCGCCAACCCGCGCTGAGAGAGGGAACCGCTTACAGCAGACCCGCGCCCAGAAGGGCTCCGCCGACCGGCCTGCGGCCGCCAGGATCGATGCCCACGGCCACTTGCGCTTCGAACAGGAAGTGAATGTTCCCGTCGTTGGATTCGGCGCCGGGCGGCGGATTGCGGTCGAAGAATCCCTGCCGGCAGGCGGCCTCCAAGTTGTGGTCGGTTGCCAGCGCGATGCTGACGGAGCGGTCCTTCGTGGTGATGTTGAGCAGGTTGCCGCGCTTGTCCATCACCGCCTCGATGATCACGGACTCCTGCACCGCTCCCTGCAGCGAGCTGTAGACGGTGCGGCGCAGAGAGATGATGAAGTTCTCGAACACCCGCATGGCGACGCGGCGTACGAACGGCGCGAACTGCTCGGCTTTGGTGTTCAGCAACGTGACGTCGCCTTCGCGGACCGCTGGTAAGAAGTCCAACGACCCGCCGCGCAGCGATCCGTTGCGCCACGGGTCGCCGTGACGCAGTAAGTCCTTGCGCTCGATCGACGCCTGTTGTTCCGGAGCCGGGGCGGGTGCCGCGCCTTGCGCCGGTGCTTGCGGCTGCACCAGCCCTTCGCGGACCAGCTCGTCGGTGGGGGGCAGCAGTTGGTCGAGCTTCGGCAGCGCGGCCGGTTGCGGCTTGGGTGGGCGCTCCGCCGGGGCCTTGGGCGGTGGAGGTTGGCGCTCGGCCTTCGCCTCGGCAGCTTGCGGTGGTGGCTTCTGCTTCGCTTCCGGACTGCCGGCCGCTGGCTCGTCGCGGTGGATCATCTCCTCCTTGACAATGTTGTCACGGTCGCTCAGGAGCCGTGGGTTCTCCGGAGCCTTCTCCTCGCCTTCGTCGGGCATGCTGACGATCTGCTGCTTGGGCACAGGGATGGCGGGAGCCGCGGGTGCAGCCGCCGGCGGCGCGGGTTGCGGGGCTACCTTCGGCAACGGGGGAACGAGGTCGACGTCGACCAGCGCCGGCTGGGGGATCTCGATGCGTGCCCGGCGGGCCAGCGGTATCAGGGTGAGCAGCAGCGCGTGCAGCAGTACGGAGAGCATCAGCGCCGTGGTCAGCCGGGATTGATCGCTCATTTGGGCGCTCATCTTAGCGGTGGCCACGGCGCCGCGGCAAGCGCCGGCGCCGGCTTGCATCTGCGTACCGTCTCGGCGAGAGAGAAGGAACACGGGAGGATGTAATGGCGCACAAGCTGGCGATTTCGGTGGACTGGCAGGGGGGATTCGATCGGGCACGGATCCTCGAACGCGTGACGATCGCCGACCACGCCGGTGTCGATTCCGCATGGGTCCCGGAGGCGTGGGGACGTGACTGCTTCACCCTGCTGACGCAGCTGGCGGAGCGCACGCAGCGGATCCGCCTGGGCACCGGGATCGTCAACGTCTACTCGCGCACCCCGGCGGCGCTGGCGCAGCACTTCGCGACCCTCGACGAGCTGTCGGGCGGGCGCATGGTGGCGGGCTTCGGCACCAGCGGTGCGCAGGTGATCGAACACTTCCACGGCGTACGATTCGAGCCGTCACTGACGCGGCTGAAGGAGACGATCGAGATCTTCAGCACGCTCATCCGTCACGAGCCGTTGCGCTACGATGGCAAGCTATTCAAGCTCGAGCGCGGCTTCACGCTGCGCTTCGCCCCGGTGCGGCCGCACATTCCGGTCCATCTGGCGACGTTGAACCCGAAGGCGCTGGCGCTGACGGCCTCGCACGGGGATGGCTGGCTACCGGTCATGATTCCCATCGATAGGTTGGCAGGCGAGATCGCCGCGATGCGCGCGCGCATTGCGGCTACCGGCCGTGATCCGAGTGCGTTCGAGGTGCACGCACCGGGTGGTGTGACCGTCGCCACCGGTGAGGCGCGGGCCCGGGCCGAGATGGCGCAGGCCGGTACCTCGGCCTTTTACATCGGACGCATGGGGGTCTACTACGCGCGGCAGCTGGAGCGCTTCGGTTTTACTGCTGAGGTGGCGGCCGTGAAAGACGCTTGGAAACAGGGATCGGCGGCGGCGGCCGCTGCCGTGCCGCGCGCCATGCGCGAGCGCTTGGGGACGGTCGGCGACGTCGAAGCCTGTCGCGACCGTATCGCCGCCGAGGCCGAGGCGGGTGCGGACATCCATCGCGTGCACATCATGGCGGAGGATACCCGCGAGTACGGTAAGACCTTGGAGCGGCTGCTGGTGTAGGACCGCATCGCGCAAGGTACCCCCAGGTGTCGTCCTGGTTCCGTGCCGCATGTCACTGCTGCTCAGTTGCCAAGCCATCAGCAAGGCCTACGGTGCGGCGCCGCTGTTCGAACAGCTCTCCTTCGGGCTGTTCGAGGGTGACCGTGTCGGTCTGGTCGGCCCGAACGGCAGCGGCAAGTCGACGCTGCTGAGAATTCTCGCCGGCATCGAGACGCCCGACAGCGGGACGCGATCGGTGCGCCGGCTGCTGCGACTCGGCCACGTGCCGCAGGACCCGAGCTTCTCACCTGATCAGCGCATCGACGACATCCTGACCGCCGCGCTCGGCGAAGACCTGCTCGATGCGGGCGAACGGCACACGCGGGTGAACGTCACGCTCGCCAAGGTCGGCTTTGCGGACGCGCAGCCGCCGGTGGCGACGCTCTCGGGCGGCTGGGCGAAGCGCTTGGCGATCGCCTGCGCTCTGGTGCGCGCTCCCGACCTGCTGTTGATGGACGAGCCGACCAATCACCTCGACGTCGAGGGCATCTTGTGGCTGGAGAAGCTGTTGCGCTCGGAAGCCCTGGCGTTCCTGGTCGTCAGCCACGATCGGTACTTCCTCGAGAACGTCGCCAACCGGATCATCGAGCTGAACCGCTGCTATGCGACGGGTGTCCTGGATACGCGCGGCAACTACAGCGCCTTCCTGGAGAAGAAGGACGAGGCGCTGCGGGGGCAGGAGAAGTATCAAGAGACCCTGGCGAACCGGGTGCGGCGCGAAGTCGAGTGGTTGCAACACGGCCCGAAGGCGCGCACGCGGAAGTCGGGGGCGCGGATACAAGGCGCGGCGCAGTTGCAGGATGAGCTGGCGACGGTCACCAGGCGGACGGCTACACGAACGGTGCGCATCGAGTTCAATGCCTCCGACCGCCGCACCAAGCGCCTGCTGGTTGCTGAGCAGATCGCCAAGCGTTTCGACACGCGGCCGCTCATCGAGGGGCTCAGTCTGACGCTGTCGCCCGGCATGCGTCTGGGCATCCTCGGCCCCAACGGCAGCGGCAAGACGACGCTCCTGCGGATCTTGGCGGGTGACGTCGCCGTCGATAGCGGCACCGTCGCGCGCGCCGACGGGCTGCGCATGGTGTACCTGGATCAGCAGCGCGAGCAGATCGACGTCACCCTCACGCTGCGGCGTGCGCTGGCGCCGGATGGCGATCAGGTCGTGTATTGTGACCGGCTGCTGCACGTGGCCACCTGGGCAAAGCGGTTTTTGTTCCCGGCCGAGCAGCTCGACATGCCGGTGGCCCGGCTGTCCGGCGGCGAGCGCGCCCGCGTGGCGATTGCCCAGCTCATGCTGCGGCCGGCGGACGTGCTCATCCTCGACGAGCCGACGAACGACCTCGACATCCCGACGCTGGAGGTCCTCGAAGAGAGCCTGCTCGAGTTCCCCGGCGCCGTCGTCTTGGTGACCCACGACCGCTTCCTGTTCGACCGCGTCTCCACCGTCGTGTTGGCACTCGACGGCAGCGGCGGAGCGGAAGTCTTCGCCGACTACCAGCAATGGGAGGACGCGCAGCGTGCGCAGGCGCCGGGGGCAGAGAAGGCACTCACTGCTGCGGGTGGGCAGACCAAGCGAGCGCAGAGCGGTATCAGGCGACTTTCATACACTGAACGACGCGAGTGGGAGCAGATGGAGACGATGATTCTGGCCGCCGAGCAGGATCTCGCAGCCTGTCACGCGGCCGCCCACGATCCGTCCGTTGCCGCGAACGCTGTGGTGCTGCAGCAACGCTACGAGGCACTGCGGGAAGCCCAAGAACACGTCGATGGTCTCTACGCACGTTGGGCGGCGCTGGATGAGAAGCAAACGCAGCCGTGAACGCGCGGCGGAGAGGGCAATGGAAACGTCGGCATCATTCGAAGCTCGGTCCGCGCCATCGTCCTACCCGACCGTTGGAATTCTTGGGCGGTCGCGGACCCCATCGCGTCCGTGACTTCGGAATACGGCTGCAGGCGCGGTATGGCGGCAGGCCGTTTGATCCTGATCGAGGGCATAATCGGGGCGGGAAAGTCGACGACAGCTGCGCAGCTGGCGAGTTGGCTCACCAGCCAGGGCGAAGACGTTTGCGTCTATCACGAGTTTGCGGACCAGACTGCTGCTGGTCGATCCACAGGACGATTGGGACGCGGCGCTCGAGCGCATCTATTCTGCGGTGCGCGCGTGAGCGGGCTGGCGCAGGTCCGCCAGCTCCGCCGGCGCGGGAAGCTTTTCCAGAGATCGCGTGCTAAGGTCACCGTAAGAATCTCAGTGAAGCTGCCAGAGGTCGAGTTATGAAGGCCCTCGAAGTAACCGCGGAGATCGATAGCCAGCACCGTTTGCATGGAGCCGTGCCGCCGGATCTGCGGCCGGGGCGGGTACGGGTCATCATCCTTGTCCCCGAGGAAGACGAAGCCGGCGAAGCGTGGGAGCGCGGCGTTGCGCGACAGTGGGCGGCCGAGCTCGGCGATGTCCGCGAGGACATCTACACGGTCAACGACGGGGAACCGGAGGATGCAGCCGGGTGAGATCCATCTGGCAGCGTTCCCTTTCGGCGACGCCCCGGGCATGAAGCTGCGCCCGGTTCTGCTGCTGACACCACAGATCGCGTCGACCAACGAGATCCTCGTCGCCTACATCTCGTCGGTCATTCCACCCACAGTCCTCCAAACCGATGTGGTCCTCGATCCGCAACTCGAGGAGCACGGGCAGACTGGGCTGAAGGTGACTTCGGTCCTCAGGTTGCACAAGCTTGCGACCATCCACGTCACCAGTATCCGGCGCCGGCTAGGCCGGTTGTCGATCCCCTTGCTGGACCAGGCTCGCGGCAGGCTGCGATCGCTGCTGGAACTTTGAGCTGCAGTGAAATGCACGCCGAAAGGGAGCCGACAATGTCAGCACTCGATGTTCGGCGCGCGTTGATACTTCCCCTGCCGCCTCTGTCAGTCTCGGTATGCACATGGCCTACGCGCAGCGGGCCGATGGCACGAAGGTCATCCACAAGAACTACAACTCCTGGGTGAACAACTCGTGGGAGAGATCAACGCACGCCTGATCCCGCCGGGCCCCTGAGAACGAAGCGTCGGCCGAGTCGTGGCGATCTGGCTGGCGTGGGAGTTGAGCGAGAAGAGCCAGCGCGATATCGGCCGGGTGTTTGCGATCAGGGCGGTCGGGGTGAGTGAGCGGAGCCGGCGGGCCGAGAAGATGAGAGAAGCGGGCCGGCGGGTGGCAAGGGCATCCAAGCCATCCTTACTACTTTCAGGACCTGACCCCACTTCTGTCGGGGAGCAGATGGAGACGATGATTCTGGCCGCCGAGCAGGATCTCGCAGCCTGTCACGCGGCCGCCCACGATCCGTCCGTTGCCGCGAACGCTGTGGTGCTGCAGCAACGCTACGAGACACTGCGGGAAGCCCAAGAACACGTCGATGGTCTCTACGCGCGTTGGGCGGCGCTGGAGGAAAAGCAAACGCAGCCGTGAACGCAGCCTGTCGGACTTGGCAGCCCGAAGCGACCCAACGGGGAGCGGGCCATAGAAATGACGCCGGCCGCAGGCCCTAGAGACCGGGCAGGGGCAACCGGTTTACCTGGTTCCCTCACAAGCCTATTGTGGCCGCGTACCTCGTCGCAGGAACTCCGCATGCAAAGCCCTGATCGAACCGGTCCGTCGACCACGCGACGCAGCCCCATCGTCGCCGCCGTTCTCTCGGGTGTGTTTCCAGGCTTGGGCCAACTATACAACCGCGAGCGATTGAAGGGGTTGCTGTTCGTTGTCGCCGGTGCCGTGACCGCGTTCGGTCCATTCAATCCGCTCGACGTCGACGTCGATCTCGACGATCCGGCTGCGGGACTGCGAAGGGTGCTGCTGGCTTCGCTGCCGTTCCTGGTGGTCGCGCTGTGGTCCGTGCTCGATGCGTACCGGGCGGCGCAGCGTTCCGCACCGCGCACCTGAACGGCCGGACCGAGTCGTTTTATCGCCAGTTCCAATCGTGGTAGCGGTCTGAGGCGTGCTGCACCTCCCCGACCTGAAGCGGCGGCTGCTCTGGCATGGCGTCCTGCTGTCCGTGCTCGGCCTGCTCCATGGAGTCGTCGCGCTGGCGTTCGTCAGCCCGTGGCCGGGACTTCTCGCACCGCTCGCGGCGCTGATCGGCGGCGTGCTCCTGGTGGCTCTGGGTGCCGTCTGGGGCGAGTTGCGGTTGCCCGCTCGCGGAGTCAACACGGTCTTCTGGCTTGGGTTGCTCGGCACCTACATGGTTTGGGGCGCGTTGCTGCTGTCCGCGGTTCTCGGCACCGCGAGAGTAGAATTCACCGCGAAGGTTGCCCTCGCGTCGTCTGCGACCGCGCTTGTGTGCTGCTGCGTGCTGGTGCTGTGGGGGCTGCGACGCCGGCCCTACCGTGACATCGTCGCGCGGGCGCGAGTGCGGCTTGGGATCAACAAGCCCGCCGCTGCCGGAGTGCCGGACCCGCCGCCGTCCCCGCTCCATCACAGGAGTGCCAGGCGCGCGGTCGTCGTTTTCCTGGAGAACAAGCCCACGCTCGTTCAAGAGTTCAAGATTCTCTACCACTCGTTGAAGCATATCGCGGCCGTGGATACGGACCTCGTCGTCTTCGGACCGCCCGACGCGCTGCGTTGGGTCCCAAGCGATTGCGTCAAGGTCGAGTATCGGCGCATCAGCGACGCCGGTGTGTTCACAGGCTATCACTACATCAATTCAATTGCCTGCCTCGCCGGCTGGGAAGGTGCCTTCTTGGAGAGGTACGACCACGTGCTTCGATCCGACTGCGACACCTTCTTGACCCCGGCCTGGAATCACTTCTACCCCGAAGTCTTCACGTGCGGCATCGGCCGCTACGTCCACACCGATGCCGTACGCGCACGCCTCAAAGCCGTCGCCGCGCGTCTCGGCCTGCAGCACCGAGGAACGCACAACATCGGATCGACGATCTGCGGCCCCGGAAGGCTGGTGCGGCAGGTCTGTATCAAGGCAATGGAGATCTCCAGCTATCTTCTGGAACACGAGTTCCGCGACGGCGGCGAGCCGTGGCCGCATTGGTTCAAGGGGGTGGTATTGATGTATGCGGGTGAGATCGCGGTCAACCACCTCGTCGACGATTTCGTCCTGACCGACCAGCTGGACAAAGACAGCACCAGCACCGACGCCGTCGACAGCGCGTACCACATCCACTGCTGGCTCACGCGTGAACCATTCTCCAAGCTGGATCACGAAGATGGAAAGTACGCCGGGTTGAAGCGCGAGCAATTGAATCCGAACATCATCAGGGACTACTGCATGTTGCTGGCGCTCCAAGTCGATGAGAGCTGGTAGGCGGTTGTGTCGGCAGTCCCGTCGAGCAGCTCAGCACGGGAAGATAGTCGGAGCCAGAACGTACCTACGATGACCCATCCCATCAACAAGACCATGAATCGCGCCGATCTTTTCACCCGAGAGGCTCGGCCTATCGTCGAGGGGATCAACCGTCTCATTCACGAGCTCTACGGGCGCAACCTGTCGATGACCTCGTGGCACGGCACGTTGGAACGCGACGAGGGGTCGGCATGGAGTACGCTGAAGCGATCCATGCAGCGCTTGTTTGGATGTCAAGCGCCGCGTGCCGTCGGATTGGCCAACCGCGGTCCGACCTATGAGCCGCTGCCAGACGCCGCCGATGACGACCGCATTCCCTGGTACTTGTATTGGGAGATCGCATGGGTCCTCGTGCACGGCCCGGCGCTGACTCCTGGGATGCGCCTCCTGGATGCGGGCGGGACGTCGTCGCTGTTCACGTGTTACCTCGCCTCGCTGGGTTGCGAGGTGCACTCCGTCGACCTCAACGAAGCGTTGGTGGCCAACGGCAACCGTATCGCGCAGGCGATGGGTTGGCGCCTGCACTCCTACGCCATGAACATGGGCGCGCTGGATCTCCCCGACGCGTACTTCGATCACGCGTACTCCATTTGCGTCTTTGAGCATCTCGATCTGCCGACCAAGGACGCCGCGCTCCGAGAAATCGCGCGCTGTCTGCGGCCGGGCGGTGTCCTCTCCGTGACTTTCGACTACCGGAACCCCGCGCCGTACGTTGTTGGCTTCGGCCCCGACACGCGAGCGCAGAATCAGATCACGACGCCAGAGGACGTCACGCGCACCTTCCTGTCCACCGGCGGCTTCGAGATGATGGGCAACCGCGAATTCTCCGACGATGGCACGTCGTGGCTCGTCCATCCCCGCGTGCCGAAGGCGCCCTATACGTTTGGGGCGGTTTTCCTCCGGAAGCGATGAAGAACGATTTTTCTACGATCGGCCACTGCGGCTAGCGCCCGCGAGCCGTACGTGAAATATCGCGCCCATGGCCCGACACGAGTACCGGCTGGTCGACGTCTTCACGGCGCACCGTTTTGGCGGCAACCCACTTGCAGTGTTCCCCGATGCGGCGGGGATCGATCCGGCCGACATGCAACGCATCGCGCACGAGCTGAACTTGTCCGAGACCACGTTCGTCTTGCCGAGCCCGCGGGCCGACTGCGACTACCAGGTGCGCATCTTCACGCCGTGGTTGGAGATGCCGATGGCCGGCCATCCGACCGTGGGCACCGCCTGGGTGCTCGATGACGGGCCGCGGGTCACCTTCCTCGAAGGGGTCGGTCCCATCGCTGTCGAGCGCGCCGCGACGCCGGAGGGCGCCAGCATCTGGCGGATGGCGCAGCCGCTGCCTACCCGGGGGCCGCGCCTGACGGATCGCGCCGGCGCCGCGGCGATGCTGGGCCTCGCTACCGGCGAGGTTGACGCCAATCTGCCGGCCGAGGTGATATCCACGGGCGCACCGTTCTTGTTCGTTCCGTTGCGCGACCTCGACGCGCTCGCCCGTGCGCGGTTGCGACCTGAGCGCTGCGAGAATGTGGCGGAGCTCGCCGGCACGTACGGGGTGTTCTGCTTCACGACGCGGACCGGCGATCCGCGCGTCGCCGCGCGCTGTCGGATGTTTGCGCCGGAGGCTGGTGTGGTCGAAGATCCGGCTACCGGCTCTGCCAGCGGTCCGCTGGGCTGCTACCTCGTGCGCTACGGCGTGGTGCTTCCGGGGCAGCCCGCCCGAATGCTGAGCCTGCAGGGTGTGGAGATGGGCCGCCCGAGCTACCTGCACATCGAGATTGACGGAACGCCTGACGCGATCACCGGCGTCCGCGTCGGCGGCGAGTGCGTCTCCGTCGGCGGCGGGTACATGGAGGTGTGATGGTGTATTCCGTACGCCGAAGGCGTTCCGCATCATAGCCGGGGTTGCCGCCGTGGCGGCTACCCCGGGGCTCTTTCGCTTGCCGTCGTGCGCTGGTAGGGGTTGCGACGACCGATCGAAAGGACGTTCCATGACCTACCAGCACATTCGCGTCGAACCCATCGCCGCCGCCCTCCGTGCCGAAGTCGCGGGAGCCGATCTCGCGCGGCCGTTGGACGATGGCACCATGCGAGAGATCCACGATGCCTGGATGCAGCATCAGGTCCTCTTCTTTCGCGACCAGGACATCAGCGCGCAACAGCACAAAGACTTTGCGCGGTACTTCGGCGAGCTGCACGTCCACCCCGTGCTACCGTCATTGAAGGATCAAGGGCACCCGGAGATCGTGGTCCTCGAAAGCAACGAGCACGTGCCGTACGTGGCCGACTACTGGCACAGCGACGTCACCTTCGAACGCCAACCGCCGATGGGCTCCGTGCTGCGTGCCGTCGTCGTCCCCGACGCCGGCGGCGACACGATGTGGTCGAGTATGTACGCGGCGTACGACGCGCTGTCGGGAGCCATGCAGCGGTTGCTCGGCGAGCTGCGCGCCAAGCACGACGGTGGCGCCTTTCTCGCCGTCGCCACCGAGGAGCAGAAGCGCGCGCTCGCCAAGGATCAGACCGCCGTTCACCCGGTGATCCGCACGCATCCGGTGACCGGCCGCAAGAGCATCTTCGTGAATGCGACGTTCACCAAACGCATCGAGGGCATGCGACGCAAAGAGGGCGACGCGTTGCTGCACTTCCTCTTCGAGCACGTCGGCTCCCCGGAGTTCACCTGCCGCTTTCGCTGGCGCCCGAGCTCCATCGCCATGTGGGACAACCGCTGCACACAGCACCGCGTCGTCGCCGACAACCTGCGGGCGCACCGCCGCATGCAGCGCGCCACCATCTGCGGCGACGCCCCGGTCTGAGCGTCGCGCTCAGTCAGATGGAGTTGCCTGCTCCATCTCGCAGTCGAGGATGCCGTTGCCGAAGATCTGGCCGATCAGCAGGCGCCGGCCGCGCACCGCGGCGACGCTGGCGGCGCTGATCTGCTCGCCCGCGTTCAGGTACACCTCGTCGACCCGATAGCCGCTACCGCCGTCGCGTGACACGTGCAAGACCTGCGACGGCGCCAACACCGACGGATCGTCGCGCACCGAGTTGAGCAACAGCAGCTTCGGATGCGCCCCGATCCACAGGCCGCCGTCGGCGTCGACCTCGATGTTGTCGGCGCCGCTGCCGACGAAGATCGCGTCGCGGCGCGTCAACGCATCGGTGCTGGGGTTGCGGTCGTAGACGAGCACGCTCCGCGGCGTCGTCGTCGCGACGTAGATCGTTCGGCCGTCGGCGCTGGCGTTGATGCCGTTCGGAAGGACCAAGCCGTCGATCGCCGGGCGGAACTTGCCGTCGGCGAACAGCACGACTTGCGCGCCTGGAACCTGCAGGAACGTCTCCAGCGTCTGCATGCGGCCCGGCGGATGGTGGTGCGTGTTGGTGAGATAGAAGCGATCGTAGCCGACGGCGACCAGATCGTTCGGCATCACCAGCAACGGATCGGTCACCGACGCGCGGTGCACGAGGGTCCCGTCCGTGAGGTCGAAGACCTCCACGGTGTGCGGCGGCTTTCCAGTGCTCGGGGGAGGATGGTTGATGACGTAGAGGACCTCACGACCGTCAGTGCCGGTCCAAAGACTCAGTCCGTGGGGTTGGAAGGTAATGTCCGCGTTGGGAGTGAGATTGATCGGCCGGGCGTCGGCGGCGTTGAGGTCGTAGGCGAAGATGGCGCCGGGCACCGGCCGTCCGCTCGACACGGCCCGCCGGTCGCACGCCGAGATGTAGGCCACGCCGGTTCTTGGATGGATTGTGAGATCCTCCGGGCCGACCGGCCCCTCGACCAGGTGGCAGCGTCCGGCGAAGTGCGGCGTGATGGTGCGGAACACACCACCGATCCAGACAATGCGGCCTACGAACACGGCTGCCACAAGCGCGATCGCCGCCAGGGAGATCAGAATCACTCTGCGTAGCATCCGCAACACCGTCGGCATGTAACACCGTTGCGTACGGTCGAGCAATCAAAACACGTCTGACTTTGTCCGACGAGAACTTCAGTCAACCCTGACGTGGTCGAGCGAGCGGATCATGACCTCGCGATGGCGTCTATCAGAGTGACGATTCCGATGGTAGTGGAGGGTCGACCGGAGCTCGATCATGCGGACGGGTGAAGCCAGCCGAACGGCGCAGTTCATGGCGCTCTTCCGTGCGCTCGAGTCGGCGCGCGCGCCGGCGGCGCGGCTCTTCGACGACCGGTTCGCCGAGCTCTTTCTCGACCGCCGCTTGCGCAGCGTGGTCCAACTGTCCCGCCTGCCAGTGTTCGACCGCCTCGTTCCATGGGTCATCGATCGGCAATGGCCCGGCGCGCGGTCATCCGCTGTCACTCGGACGCGCTTCATCGACGACGTGTTGCGCGCGGCCGAGGGTGTGGAGCAGATCGTCATCCTGGGAGCGGGGTTCGATTGTCGCGCCTACCGCATTGCCGGCATCGAACGCGTTTGCGTGTTCGAGGTCGACCATCCGGACACCCTGGCGCAAAAACGCAGAGCGCTGCAGGCAGTGCTGCCATCGCTCCCGGAGCACGTGCGGTTCGTCGCCATCGACTTCACGCGGGGGCAGCTTGAGGAGACCATGGCGAGTGCCGGGTACGATCCGACGCGTCGCACGTTTTTTATCTGGGAGGGAGTGACGAACTACCTCTCGGAGGCCGCGGTCGACGCGGTGATGCGATGGTTCGGCCGCAACGCAGAAGGGAGCTGGGTGGTCTTCACCTACATCCATCGACGGGTACTGGCGGACCCCACGTCGTTTGCGGGTGCCGTCAAGATTCTGCGCACGGTCCAGCGCTCCGGAGAGCCGTGGACGTTCGGGCTCGACCCGGGCGACGTACCGCGTTACCTCGCGGAGCGCGGCCTGACGCGGGTCGAAGACCTCGGCGCTGCGGAGTATCGCGCGCGCTATCTCGGCGGCAGCGGGGCGGCCATGCGGGGGTATGAGTTCTACCGCATCGCCGTCGCCCGGGTGGCGAGGATGCGAACGTGAGGCTGCATCAAGCACGCCTCGGCGTCGCCTGGGCGGGGCCGCGGTGCGCTCGCATGTGGGCGCGCAGTGACGCGGTGGCGCGCTGGTCCACTTGGAGATCCAGCGCCTCCAGCGAGCCGGTGAGCACGACCCCGTAGTCGTCGCGTGCGCTGCGGGCGGAGACGTACTCGTCGAGGACATCGTCCAAGACCATCCCGGGGTCGCGTTCAAGCGGATCACCCCAGCCACCGCCGCCGCCGTAGTGGTACTCGATCATTTCGCCCGCCTCGTGCAGCACCATGCGGGCGGTCTCGCCGGCCTCCTCTTGGTGGCCGCCGACCTTCAGCACGAGGCGGTTCGGCGCTCCGGGTTTGCCGCCCGCGATGCCGGGCATCGGGTACTTGCGCCCGACGACGTAGGTGTACACGGTGGCAGACGCCAGCAACTGCTTGCGGTAGAACGTGCCCAGCCCGCCGCGCCACTTGCCCGGCCCGCCGCTGTCGGTCTCGTAGTCGCGCGCCAGCTGGCGTTGCGGAAAGATGCTCTCGTTGATCTCCCCCGTGGCGCGGATGAGATTTCCAAAGCTCGCGTTCATCGAGCCCCAGCCGTCCTGCCCGGCCACGGCGTTGCAGTGCGCCGCGATAGTATCGGCCGAGTTGTCGATGAAGAGCCGCCCGGTGCGCGGGTCGGTGCCGAAGATGACCGTCGGCATACCGATCTTGTACACCTGCGGGCAGCAGCGCTCGGGAATCACGGGCTCGAGCGCCTTGGCGATCGCCTCACCCACTTCGGCGCCCGGATGATGTGTGCCCGCGGCCACGGAGCGCCCGGGCGGTGGGTTGAGACAACAGCCTTCGGGCACGATCAGCTCGATGCTGCGAAAGAAGCCCTCGTTCTTTGGAATGCAGGGATCCATCATCGACGCCAACTGCGCAACGACGTAGCCGCGCGTGTTGCCGAACGACGAGTACGCCTGAATCTCCGGGCGTGCATCCGAGCCCGTGAAGTCGACGGTCAGCCGATCGCCCCGTATGGTGACGGTGGTGTGCAAGTGGATGTCCGGGTTGCCCTGTGGGTCGTGGTCGACGTAGACGTCTGACACGTACACACCGTCGCGCCAGCGCGCCACCTCTTCACGAAAGCGCCGCGCCGCCAGGTCGATCATGTACTGCACGGCATCCCGAACGGCAGCCGTCCCGTAGCGCCCCAGCACTTGCTTGAGACGCCGCACGCCGAGCTGCGCCGCGCCCACCTGCGCGCGCAAGTCGCCCAGAAACGTCTGGGTGCGGTTGTTCACCTTCATGAGATAGGTGACGTCCTTGCGTTCGGTGCCGCGCTCGAAGAGCTTCACCGCCGGGAAGCGGACGCCCTCTGCCCAGATGTCCCGCGCATCGGCGTTGTAGCCGCCGGGCATGCCGCCACCGGTATCGGCGTGGTGGCACTGGATCGATGCGATGAGCACCAGCCCGCCGTCGTGAAAGACCGGTGCGAAGACGTTGTAGTCAGGGAGATGGCCGCCGCCGTGGTACGGGTCGTTGGCGACCAGCACGTCTCCGTCGTAGAGGCCGTCGCGGCCGAAGAACTCGAGCGCGAAGCGGACCGGCAGGGTCGAGCTGAGCATGAACTGCGGAATGCCGACGCTGAGCGCGGCGAGACACCCGGACGCGTCGAGGATGGTGGCGTTGCGCTCGTTCGACTGATTCAAGATCGGCGTCGTCGCCGTCAGGCTCACGTGCGTGGCCATTTCATAGGCGATGGTCTCCATCGCACCGCGGATGATTTCCGCGGTCACCGGATCGGTGGAGCGTCGGCGGACGCGCACCGCACGCCGCCGCCCGCGTTGCAGCCGGACCGGTCGACGCGTCGCGCGCATCTTCAGCCGTGCGCCTTGCCTAGCCACGGCTTGTGTTCATACGCGAAGACCCGACTCGCTTTCAACCGTTGGGCAACCCTGCCTTGAGGTCAGGAACCGCGGCGGAGCCGCTCGGCTTCGAGGCGCCGCGCGATGCGTTCCTTGAGCACGTGCTTCTGCACCTTGCCGCTGGCTGTGGCCGGCAGCTCGTCGACGATCTCGAGACGCTCCGGGAGCTTGCGCCGCGAGATCTCCCGCGCGTCGAGAAACTCCACCAGCTCCGCGAGGCTTGGGACCTCGGCGGCACTTTGCGGAACGACGAACGCACAAGCGCGCTCACCCAGTCTCGCATCCGGCATCGGGACGATGGCGACCGCGCGTACCTTCGGGTGCTCGAACAGCAAGTCCTCGATCTCCTTAGCGCTGAACTTCTCACCGCCGCGCACGATGATGTCCTTCACCCGGCCGGTGATGGTGAGATAGCCGTCGGCATCGAGCACGCCGAGATCGCCGATGCGAAAGAAGCCGCGCGCGTCGAACGCCTCGGCATCGAGGCGCGGATCTTTGTAACCCACGCACAGCTCCGGACCGCGTCCCCAGATCTCGCCCTCGACGCCGACGTCTACGGCGCGTCCGTCGCTGTCGCGTAGTTCGATCTCGTTGGGCGCGATCGGCGCGCCATCGGTCGCGGCGCGTTTTCCTTCGGGAACGTCCGGCCCAGCCGAGCTGGTGATGCTCGGAAACTCGGTCGATCCATACCCACGCCCCGAGCGCACGCCCAACCGCTGCATGGCCCGGCGGATGAGCTCGGGCGGGACATCAGCGCCTCCGCAGGGGAACACCCGCAGCGAGCCGATGTCATAGCGATCGAGGTGCGTGCAGTCGGTCACCCCTTGCAAGAATGGCGTTGCGCCGGCGGAGTAGGTGCCGCGCTCGCGCTCCACCAACGCCAGGAAGTGCTCCGGATCCCAGACCTCCATCAGCACGCTCGTGCCGCCGATGACCACGGGCAGCATGATCCCGTACAGCAAGCCCGAGATGTGGCCCACCGGTGACGGCATGACGAAGATCTCATCGGAACCGAGTCGGTGGTAGCGCGCCGTGTTGAGACACTCGCACAGCAGCGTGTTGTTGGTGTGGAGGACGCCTTTCGGATCGGCAGTGGTTCCGGAGGTATACAGAATCAGGCTGACGGCGTTTGGATCGACAGGCGCGGCTGCGCGTGCCGGCGCTGCGGCGTCGGCCATCGGCAGATCGGAGAGCTGCCGCGCGACGATGATCGAACGCAGCGCGGGGACGTCGGGGCGAACGCGCTCGATCAATGCCGGGAAGTCGATCCCGCGAAACAAGTCTGGCACGACCACGGCCACCGTCGCGGCCTGGCGCAGAATGAAGCGGACCTCGCGCGCACCGTAAATCGGTACGATCGGGTTGAGCACGGCGCCGAGCCGGTTGACGGCATAGAAGAGGACGACCGCTTCGGCGCGGTTGGGAAGAATGCACGACACGACCTCGCCGCCGCCGACGCCCTGCATCTGCAAGCCGGTCGCGACCTGCGTGACGAGTCGATCCAGCTCGGCGTAGGTCAGGCGCGTGCGCGCATCGACCACCGCCGTCTTCGTGGGCTGTGCGCCGGCTCGTTCCGCCAACACGGCGGAGAAGGTGCGGTTCGGCCAGTACGACGCCCACAGGGCCGGTGGCGATTGACCGATGGCGGATGGCGTGTGGCTCATCGTACCTCAGAGGCCCATCGCCTTCGCGACGCGTTCGCGGTGCGCGCTCGCTGAGCCCCATTGCAGCTCGGCCGCCTTGGCCCGGCGGGTGAACAGCTGCAGGTCGTACTCCGTCGAGAAGCCGATCGCACCGTGGACCTGATGGGCGTGCATGAACACGCGCCGCAAGGCGTCGTTGCCATACGCCTTCGCCGCGCTGACGGCGAGATCGGCAGGGCGCTGCTCCGCCAACGTCCACGCGGCTTGATAGACGAGATAGCGCAGCGCGTCGACGTCGCTGCGCATGTCGACGCAGCGATGCGCGACGGCCTGAAAGCTGCCGATCGGGCGACCGAACTGCGCGCGGGTCTTGGCGTAGTCCACGGTGAGCTCCAACGCGCGCTCTGCAGCTCCGACCATGTAACTCAGTGCCGCCACCGCGGCGTGTTGCCGCGCGCGATCCAGTACGGGCCGAACCGCTGCGGGTGCACCGAGCCGCGCCGCACGCGGCGCGCGCGTGCCGCTGAAGTCGACGTCGTACAGCGGCTCGCCGCCGAAGGTCTCCAGTCGCGCGCAGGCGACGTTGCACTCCGCTGGTTCGACCGCAAGCAGCATCGTGGCGTCGCTGTCGCCCCTGGTTCCGTCCGCCGAGCGCACCACCACGAGCATCAACTCCGCGTCCGGCGCGAAGGGGACGAACCGCTTCGTCCCCGAGAGCGAGAAGGCATCGCGGTCGGCCTCCGCCGTCATCGCAACCTCGCCCCACTCGTCGCGCCAGGCGGGCTCGACGAGCGCGAGTGTGGCGATCAGCTCGCCCGAGACGATGCGCGGCAACCAGCGCCGCTGCTGGTCTTCGTCAGCGAGCGCCAGCAGCAATGGTGCAGCCACGACGCACGTGGGCTGAAACGGTGACGGCAGCAGCGCGCGCCCCATTTCTTCCAGCAAGAGAGCAACGTCGAGGAACGAGCGGCCACTGCCGCCGAGGGGCTCGGGCAACGCCATGCCGGTCCAGCCGAGCGCGGCCATGCGCCGCCACAGATCGCGGTCGAACCCGCGCGCGTCGCGCTCCATGGCGCGAACGTGTGTGAGCGGGCAGGACTTGGCGAGAAAGGCGCGGGCAGACTCCTGCAGCAAGCGCTGCTCGGGAGTGAGCGTCAGATCCATGGCCCGTGATCACGCGGCAGCCCGAGGCCGCGTCGCGCGATGATGTTCTTCTGGATCTCCAGCGTGCCGGCCGCGATGGTCGTCGGAATGTTGCGCGTCCACTGCCGGTGGAGCAGGCCTTTCAGGGGCGCCTGCTCCGCATCGTGCGTGAGCTGGCCGCCAAGCCCGAGGATCTCCAGTCCGACGTGGCCCACAAGCTGCTCGATCTGGGTGTTGTGCAGCCGCGCGATCGAGGCTTCGACGCTCGGCACCTGCCCGTGTGCCTGCATGGAGATCACGCGGTAGCTCAGCAGCTTCGCCGCCTCACAGCGCACGCGCAGATCGGCGAGCTTGTGGCGCACGTCCGGGTCGTCGGCGAGACGCGCCTGCTTCACGTAGTCGACCAGCGCCTCGATGATGCGACCGGCGCGCGCATAGCGCGCGACGCCGACGCGTTCGAAGGTGAGCCCGGCGGTGACGATCTCCCACCCCTGCGTCTTGCCTCCGAGCAGGCAATCGGCCGGCACGCGGACGTTGTCGAAGAAGATCTCATTCAGCTCATGCGGGCCCGCCATGCTGCCGATCGGCCGCACGCTGATGCCGGGAGTGCGCATGTCGACGAGGAAGACCGCCAGCCCGTGGTGCTTCGGGGCAGCCGGATCGGTGCGTGCGAGCAGAAAGCACCAGTCGGCGGGGGCGTCGGCGTAGCTATTCCAGATCTTCTGCCCGTTGAGCACGAAATGCGATCCATGGTCGGTGGCGCGCGTCGTGGCTGCAGCGAGGTCAGACCCCGCGCCGGGTTCGGAGAAGCCTTGCGTCCAGATCACGCGGCCCGCTGCCATCGGCGGAAGGAAGCGCCGCTTCTGCTCGTCGCTTCCAAACCGCATGATGCAGGGGCCGATGTAGTTGAGGTTCATGTACTGCGGGCCGCGCGGCTCGTCGTGCGCCCACATCTCCTCGCGCACGATCGTCTGCTGCCACACGCCGGCGTCTTGCCCGCCGTGCTCGCGCGGCCATGCCATGGTGAGCCAGCCGCGTTCAGCCAGCAGCCGGCAGATGCGCCGCGTTTCCGGGAACACGCGCTCGTCGTCCACGAACATGCCGCGCCACCACGCCGGCAGCTCCGCATCGAGGAACGCACGCAGCTCAGCGCGAAAGCGCTCCTCCTCGGGTGTGAAGGCGAAGTCCATCGAACTCAACGACTCATCGGCGCGCGGCCAGATTGATCCATTGCGGACACGAGTCAATCCTTACGGTGCGGTCGGGACGATGCCGCCATCCACGGTGAAGGTGCTGCCGGTGATCCAACCGGCGTGCGGTGATGCCAGAAACACCACCAGACCGGCGACGTCGTCCGGCTCGCCCAGACGCCCAATCGGAATGGGACGCGCGCGCAAGGTGGCGGCGAACACCTCGTCGACGGTCTTGCCGGTGGCGTGCGCGCTCTGACGCGCCGCCTCTTCAACCGCTTCGGTACGGATGAGGCCGGGCACGATGCAGTTGCACAGGATACCGTGCTTCGA
>CAZCGA010000018.1:59313-70679 GCA_964498075.1 uncultured Binatia bacterium (SeqCode)
GAAGGCGTTCGCGAGGTTCTTGGTGAAGTTGATGAGTGCCGCTTTGGCGGCCGCATACGGCGCGAAGTACGGGTCGGGCTGGCGGCCGACGCGCGAGGCGATGTTGATGATGCGGCCGCCGCCGCGTGCACGCATCAGCGGCACGGCGCCGAGACTCAGCCGCACCGCGCTCATGAAGTTCAACTCCCAACTGGCGCGCCAGTCATCCTCGGTGAGATCGAGCATGCGCTTCGGCGAGCCCCTCCCGGCGTTGTTCACCAGCACGTCGATGCGGCCGAAGCGCGCCTGAGCACGCTCGATGACGCGCTGCGCGCCCTCGACGGTGGAAACGTCGGCGACGACCGCTTCGACCTGGCGGTGGCGCGATGCGACGTCTTGCGCTGCTGCCGCCAGAGCCTCGCTGCCACGCGCGCAGATGACGAGATCCGCACCCGCGTCCGCAAGCTGCAGCGCGATGGCGCGCCCGATCCCTTTGCTCGCGCCCGTAACGACGGCCAGCTGTCCGGCGAGGTTCACCTCCATCAAGAGCCCGCATTCTTATGCGCCGGAGGTGAGAAGGCAAACGGCTTCGAAGGGCTGGCGCGGTTCGCGCTGGTTGCCGTCGCGAGCAACCGGCGCTAGCGTCGGGGGACCGCCGATGGAGGTTTCGCGTTCTGAACCACCACTGCACCGCGTTGCCGCCGTCGTGCTGGCTGCCGGGGGATCGAGCCGCATGGGGTCACCGAAGCAGCTGCTTCGCATCGCGGGTGAGAGCCTCGTCCGACGCGCGGCGCAGACGGCGCTGGCCTCGCGCTGCGCCGCGGTGTTCGTCGTTGTCGGGGCGCACGCCAAGGCGGTCACGCAAGAGCTGGATGGGCTCGCGGTAACCCTGGTGCGGAACCCCCACTGGCAGGATGGTATCGGCAGCTCCATCCGCGCGGGCGTCGAAGCCGTCGTCGCCGCTGAACCGCACTTCGACGCCGTGCTCATCACGCTCGCGGATCAACCCGCCGTGGCAACCAAGCTCCTCGATCAACTCGTCGCTGCAGGCGTAGCGGCACCGGCAGGTCTCGTCGGCTGTGAGTACGCGGGCACGGTAGGTGCGCCGGCGCTCTTCGCGCAGCAGCACTTCGATGCGCTCCGCGCACTCGAGGGAGACCGCGGTGGAAGGGCCCTGCTGGCTGCCCACGCGGACGTGGTGGTCCGGATTCCCTGTCCGTTGGCGGCGATCGATATCGACAGGCGCGAAGATTACGAGCGCGTCTTGAACACGGGTTGCGGTTCGCAGAAGGGTGAATGATCGAGGTGGCGCGCTTGCGGTGCGTGCAGTAGAACGATTCGCGCCGCAACGACGGGTAAGGAGGCCCCGATGCCCAAGACGGTTCAGCAGAGCGTGACGCTTCCTGCGTCATCCGACGAGCTCTTCGACATGTACCTGGACGCCGCGCAGCACGCCGCCATCACCGGGGCACCGGTGACGATCGGGCGCGAGCCGGGATCCCCGTTCCGGGCGTTCAACGATGCGCTGTCGGGGACGGTGCTGCACGTCACCCCGAAGCGCTTTCTCGTGCAGCTGTGGCGCTCGACCCAATGGAAGCCGGCGGACGTTGACTCGACCTTGGTCCTGACGTTCACGTCGACCGGCGCACACGGCCGAATCGACCTGGTGCACGTCAACGTGGCTGACCACGACTACGACGGCGTGAACGAAGGCTGGGAGAAGTACTACTGGACGCCGTGGCGCCGGTATCTGCAAACTCGAAACGTTGGATGAAGGGTTCTACGCGACGGCAGCGCGCACGCGATCCGGGGTGAACGGAATCTGCCGGAGCCGAACGCCGATCGCGTCGAACACCGCGTTGGCGATGGCGCCGGCCGTCGGGCCCTGCGTGGCCTCGCCACTGCCGAGAGACGGCTCGCCGGGTCGATCGAGAAGGACGGTCTCGATTTCGGGCGCCTCGGTGAACTTCAGAATGGGGTAGCTTTCCCAATCGACGCTGGTGATCCGCGTCCGGTCGAACACCACCTGCTCCTTGAGGGTCCAACTCGCCGACTGGATCACGCCCCCTTCGAGCTGGTTGGCCAGTCCGCTCGGATCGACGATCTGCCCGGCATCGGCGGCGATCACGGCGCGCTCGAGCAGGATCTCGGCGGTATCGAGATCGACTCGCAGCTCGATGACCACCGCGGCGTAGCACTTCTGGTTCTTGTAGCGGGCGAAGCCGATGCCGCTGCCGCGGCCGAATTCCTTGCGCCGGTGCGTCCAGCCGGCGCACTCCGCCGCCGCGCCGAGCACCGCACGGGCGCGCTCGTCGGCGAGGTGGCGTAGCCGGAACTCGAGTGGATCGGCGCCCGCGGCGTGCGCCAGCTCGTCGATGAACGACTCGATCGCGAACACGTTGGCGTACGCGCCCAGGCTGCGCGTCGATGACGTACGCAGGGGCGCGGCTTCGACGAAGTGCTTGACGATGCGCCGCCGGGGGATGGCGTAGAGCGGATCGGCGTTGCGATGGATGCCGGCGTGATAGGCGAGCATTGGGAACGGCTGCGGCGGCGGCATGGGTGACGCGCGGTGCCACGCCGCGATCAGCGCAGAGCGGTCACCATAGGGAAGGGCGCGGGCCATGTGCGTGTTGCTCCACACGTCGTGGTTCCAGTCGAGCAGCTGGCCACGGTCGTCGAGGCTGGCCTGGATCTTCATGACCATCGCGGGCCCGTAGGGTTCCCACGCGTGCTCGTCCTCGCGCATCCATTGGAGCCGCACGGGTCGTCCAGGCACCGCGCGCGCCAACAGTGCGGCGTCCAGCGCCGCATCGTCGGCGCCGTTGTGGCCGTAGCAGCCGGGTCCTTCGACGTGAATGACGTGCACGTTGTCGTCCTGCACGCCGAGCGCTTGCGCGAGCGCCCCACGCAGCAGATACACGCCTTGGCTGTGCGTCCAGACGGTGAGCCCGCCATCGGCCCACTGCGCCAGGGCGGCCGACGGGCCGATGGACGCGTGCATGTGGTAGGGGCGCGTGTACGTCGCCTGCAACGTGTGCACGGCGCCCGCTGGCATCTCGATGGGATCGATCGGACCCTCAACCGGGACGCCGTCCACGACGCGAAAGCTGCGCGCCGGCTGCGCCAGCAGCCACGTGTGCAGCTCATCCATTGTAGGTAGCGTGGGCGGATCGCTCCAGCGGGTGTGCACCCGCAGCGCCGCCATCGCTTTCACGGCTTGCTCTTCGCGTTCCGCGACCACACCGAGGAAGCTCCCGTCGCGCACCAATGCCACCACGCCTGGCATGCGGCGCACGCGGGCGTCATCGACCGACTCGAGGCGACCGCCTGGACTCGGAGGGCGTACGACGCGGGCGTACAGCATGTCCGGGCGGGTCAGGTCTTGGACGAAGCACGTGGTGCCGGTCACCAACGCGGTGAGATCGCGGCGCGGTCCCGGCTTACCGACGATCTGATACTCCGCGGGTCGTTTCGGCTGTGCGTGGCCGGTCACGGGGCGCGCGAACCTCCCTCCGCCGAGCAGCTCCCAGTAGGTGGTGTGCGGATCGGCTCCGGGGACCCCTACGGTGCCGTCCTCCACTTGCAGCCGATCCGCCGGCACCCCGAGCCGCTGCGCCGCGAGCTCCAGGAGGTGCTGGCGCGCGTCCGCCGCCACCACCCGCATAGCGGCGCCGCTCTCTTCCATGGAGCCGCTGCCCGCGGTGAACAGCTCGTTCAGCCCGTGGGCCGTGTCGGCGGTCTGCACGCGCACACGGTCGAGGGCGACGTCGAGCTCTTCCGCGCCGATCCGTGCGATCGCGGTCCTCAGACCCTGGCCGAGCTCGACCTTACCGGTGTACAGCGTGATGGTGCCGTCCGCATTGATGCGGATCCACGCGTCGAGATCCGGGTGGCGCTGCAGGCTGGGCGGCAGCTCGCTCATCGCGCCAGCTCCGTCGTCGCCTGCCTCACCGCCCTGATGATACGTGCATGCGCGCCGCAGCGGCAGAGATTGGCCGCCAGGGCTTGGCGGATGTCCGCGTCAGTTGGATGTGGGCTCCGATCCAGCAGCGCCTTCGCGGCCATGATGATGCCGGGAATGCAGTAGCCGCACTGGGCGGCTTGCTCCTGGATGAATGCGCGCTGCAGCGGATGCGGGTTCGCGGATGAGCCGAGGCCTTCGAGGGTGGTGATCCGCTTTCCGATGAACGACTCGACCGTAGCCCGGCACGACAGCGCCGCTTCGTCGTCGACGATCACGGTGCAGGCGCCGCACTGCTCGAGCCCGCAGCCGAACTTCGCGGCCGTCAGCCCCAGGTCGTTGCGCAAGACGTAGAGCAACGGCGTGTCGGGATCGACCTGCACTTCCTGGAGCTGTCCGTTGACGTGAAGCGCGATGCGCTCGGGCATGGGCCGCGATTCTCAGCTCTACCGCTCGACGCTGTCAACACCCCCACTCGCATCAGGGTCGCGCCAAAGTCTGCGCATTGTGCGCGCCGTGGAATGGAATTCCGCGGCTACGGGGTGAAGAAGTCCTCTGAAAGAGGACTCAGGGCGTAGCGCTTCCCGGAAATGAGTCGTCTTCAGACGACTTTAGTACGCCGTAGCCGGAGAATTCGATTCTCCGGCGGCGTCCTGGAACACCGTGCTCGGACTTTGACGGGACCCTGCCACTCGCTTTCGCGCTGCAACCTGGTATGGCTGAAGTCACCAATTCAGACCGACAGGGGGTCGTCATGGCACAAGCAGCTTCCATCGGCTCGTCGGTCAACGGCGCGCCCGTCAGTCAGCGTCCGCTTGGTCCGCGCTTTCGCAGCCCGTTCGGCTTTCTCGCCGTCATGCGAACGGATCCGCTCAAGTTCCTGATGGACTGCTGGCGCCAGTACGGCGACGTCGCGGAGATCCGCTTCCCGCCGTGGAGCACGTTCCTCTTCACCCACCCCAACGACATCAAGCACATCCTGCAGGAGAACCACCGCAACTATTGGAAGGGGGTCGTCTTCCAGAAGCTCAAACGCATCGCCGGCGAAGGGCTCGTCTTCAGCGACGGCGACCTGTGGCGCCGCCAGCGCCAGTTGATTCAGCCCGCCTTCCACCGCGAACGCATCGCCGGCATGGCGCAGATGATGGTCGATAGCACCACCGCGATGCTCGATCGTTGGCAGACCCATGCGGCGACCGAACGCCCGCTGGACGTGGCGACGGAGATGTCGACGCTGACGCTGGAGATCGTGTCCAGAGCATTGTTCAGCACCGACCTCGGCGACGACAGCAACGAGTTCACCGCCACGGTGACGGCCGGGCTGGCGTACGCCAACCACCTGGTGAATCACTTCCTAACGCCGCCGCTGGTGATCCCGACGCGCGCCAACGTGCGCGGGCGGCGCGCCATCCGGTCACTCGACCGCATCGTGTGGAAGCTGATCGAGGCGCGAAGGCGTGACGGGCGCGAGCGGAAAGATCTCTTGGGTATGCTCATCAGCGCGCGCGATGCCGATACCAACGAAGCCATGGATGACAAGCAGCTGCGCGATGAGGTCGTGACGTTCCTGATCGCCGGCCACGAGACTACTGCGGTGGCGCTGACCTGGGCGTGGCACCTGCTGTCGCTGCATCCGTGGGCTGCGCAGCGCTTGCAAAACGAGGTGCGGGACGTGTTGGGCGGACGGCTGCCAACGGTCGGCGACGTGGCGAACCTGCCGTACGCGCGCATGGTGCTCGAAGAGTCGATGCGACTCTACCCGCCGGTGTGGGGGACGGCGCGTGCGGCGTACAACGAGGATGAGGTGGGCGGCGTGCGCGTCCCCGCGGGTGCGTCGATCACGCTAAGCCCATACGTCACCCATCGGCATCCCGCCTTTTGGGAAGAGCCCGAACGGTTCGACCCCGAGCGCTTCTCTCCGGAACGCAGCACCGAGCGTCCGGAGTACGCCTACTTTCCATTCGGCGGCGGCCCGCGCGGCTGTGTCGGCCGGCAGTTCGCCACGATGGAGGGGCAGCTCGTGCTGGCGATGATCGCGCAGAAGTTTCAGCTGCACGACGTGCCGGGCCATTCGTGGGACCCGTACCCGATCTTGACGCTGCGCCCGCGTCACGGCGCCCTCATGACACTGCAGCCACGCTGAGGGCCGCCACCGTCTCCATCCATATGGACCGTGGAGCCGGTGTGCCCTCACGCCGCATTCGACGCGGCGCCTCCTCAACCGAGCGTGTCGACGCGAATTGACGCCGTGCCCGGCGACAACGTGAAGTGCATCCCGTCGTGTCCGAGCTCGACCTTACCGTCCCATGCATCCGACACGCCCCGCAGGAACATGCGCCTCGCGAGGAAGTTGGGGAGCGGCGGCACGACGTGCGTGAACGCCAGCATGCGCGCGTTCGCTGCCTTCGCGACCTCTGCGGCTTCTACCGGCGTCGAGTGATAGGTTACGACGTCGCTGGTCAGCTTCGCCCAGCGTGTGAGCCCGTGCTCGCGGGCGTACTGCGTCACCGGCGCGATCATCCGGGCGGCGAGCGCTTCGTGTACGAGGAGGTCCACACCCTGCGCGTGCTGAATGAGGTTGGGGTTCTTTCTCGTATCGCCGCTGATGACCACGGAGCGCCCGCGGTAGTCGAACCGGTAACCGTAGGCCGGCGTCGCCGGCGCATGATCCGCGGCGAAGGCTGTGACCCGCAGGCCGTCGGCCTCGAACACGACCGCGTCGGCCTCCGGTGCGGGGAGATCCACCGGCCGCGCCACGGCGGTACCCGCCTCCGGCGGCATGGCCTCCGTGCCGTGGTGCGCGATGCGGTACTGTGTGTCGAAGGCGTAAGCTTGACGGAAGCCGTCGACGACTTGCGTGATGCCGGGTGGACCATACACGACCAGCGGCTTGGTACGGCCCGCCACCCAGCTCTGCATCGTGACCTCGCCCAGCTCTCCAATATGGTCGGAGTGGAAGTGCGTGAGCAGTACCGCTTCGAGCCGCGCGCGCGGCAGGCGCTCGAGCGCAACCTGGCGCCACGAACCCGATCCTACATCGACCAACACGAAATGACCGCCGGCGAGAACAGCGGTGCACGGTCCAGCCCGTTCCGGATCCGCCAAGGGGCTGCCGGTACCGCACAGGACGACGTGCAGGTTGCCGTCGTCCAGGAGATCGACGCGGTCTCCCGTCAAGGCCCGCCCAGCCATGCGCTCGATAATGCGCGACTCGATGCGGTCGCACCCCGCAGCCACCGTCAACAGTGCGATCAAAACCAAGAGGCGCGCGCGCCGTCCGTGCATACCCGGCCTTCCTTCCTGTGAGATTTCCTCCGCTGCTTATACAGGGAGGGACTGGAGGAGCAACTGCGCGACGGAGAGGGGAGGCGCCGCCGGAGCAATTGTGAGCCACCCCACCATCCGAGTAGGCGCTCTCGGAGTGCTGGCTGAGGTCGAAGCGGTTGATGGCAAACGCCCCTCCGGTGAGCGGGAGCCAGCGAGAGGATCACAATCAAAGACAGGAATTCGCGGCATTGGGCGATGCCGCGCTCTATGTCGAAAATCGGGCTAAGAAGGATCGCTTCAAAAGGGGGACAGTCCCTGTTTACCTAAGGGGACTGTCCCCCTGCTCTGCTGGCAAGAGACTACTCAACCATCTTCCTGGCGGTATGGATCACAAAGTCGGGGTAGCCCAGGACGCCCATCTCGGGCCCGTCGAGGCCTTCGAGCTCGGTCTCTTCGCTCACGCGGATCGGCGTGATGAGATCGCTGATCTTGAACCACACGAATGCCATGACGAAGGCGAAGACAGCAAGGACTGCGCAGTCAATCATCTGCATGACCAGCTGCGACGCGTCGCCGTACAGCAGACCGCGCACGCCGTCTGAGCCGTACATCTTTGCCATCTCGTCGCGGACCACACCGTTCCAGCCCGCTCCGTACTGGCCGGTTGCAAAGATGCCGACAGACAGAACACCCCACAGTCCGTTGACTCCGTGCACCGAGATCGCACCGACGCAGTCATCGACGCCATGCCTCTCAAAGAAGAAGACGGAGAAGACGACCAAGGTGCCTGCGATGAGACCGATCATCGCTCCGCCCCACGGGTCGACGAACGCGCACGGTGCGGTAATCGCCACCAAGCCGGCCAGCATGCCATTGCACAGCATCGAGGTGTCGGGCTTGAGCCCCTTGGCCCAAAGCGTCAGCATCGCCCCGAGAGCCCCCGTGATACTGGCTAGCATGGTGTTCACCACCACGTAGCTGATGCGCAGGTCAGTACCCGCCAACGTCGATCCGGGATTGAATCCGAACCAACCGAACGCGAGGATGAAGGTCCCGAGCACCACCATCGGCATGTCGTGGCCCGGAATCGCCTGCGGCTTGCCGTTGACGTATTTGCCGAGGCGCGGACCGATCACCATCGCTCCAGCGAGTCCAATGATTCCTCCCATGCCGTGAACCACCCCCGACCCGGCAAAGTCGACCGCACCATGACCGAGCCCCCAATTGACGCCGCCCTGTGCAAGCCATCCTCCACCCCATACCCAGTTGGCGTACAGGCAGTATGGTAGGGCGACCCAAAGACCGTACAAGCAGAAATTTTTCCAGGCCCATCGTTCGGCCATCGCACCGGTTGGAATCGTTGCGGTGGTGTCCATGAACACCATCATGAAGAAGAACAGCGCCAACACTCCAGTGTCGCCGACTGAGCTGCTGAGGAACCACCCCTTCGTGCCGAGCAACCCGTACGTGTAAGCACCGGTCGCGTTGCCGGCCGTATCAACGGCGGCGCCAAGACCGATGCCGCCGTTCAACACCGAAAGGCCCGGCCCGAGCGACGCGTACCAGCCCGGCGGCACCGGGCCGTTGAACCAGTTCCCCCAACCGATGGCGAAGCCGTAGGCCCAGAATGCCAGACAGCCGAGCGGGTAGATCATGAAATTCATGGCCGCGGTGTGCGAGGCATTCTTTGCGCGGCACAATCCGGTCTCGACGAACATGAAACCAGCTTGCATGAACATCACCAGGAAGCCGGTGACCAGTGTCCACACAAAGTTGATCGAGAACGCGTTGTGCGCCACTCGATCGTAGACGTCTTGGATGGTCAACGTCGTCGGCGTATCGCCCTTCCCATCTCCCGCGGGCGTGATCCACACACCGGACGCCCCACCGGTTGGATCAGGCCACGTCGGTTTGTTCGGATCGCTGTTGGCACCCGAGAAATAGGGCGGGAGCTGCGGCGCTTCGTCCGCATGCGCGCGCCGCACGCCCCCAAGGAGCGGCACTGTGAGCGCCAACGCCAACGACAGTGCTGCCAGACCGGTGGCACGGTGCCGGCAGCGGTGAACAAGTGGTGTGACAGTGTGTGTGCGCAAGGTTCTCCCTCCCTCTGGTCCTGGTGTCGTCCTAGATTGCGTTGCGGCCGCGCTCGCCGGTGCGAATGCGTACGGCCTCCTCGATCGGCAGCACGAAGATCTTCCCGTCCCCGATGTGGCCGGTGCGGGCCGCGCCGACGATGGCCTCGACGACTTGTGAAACTTTGCTGTCGTCGACGACGATCTCGAGCTTCATCTTGGGGAGAAAGTCCACGATGTACTCGGCACCGCGGTACAGCTCGGTATGACCCTTCTGCCGCCCGAACCCCCGCGCCTCGCTGACCGAGAGGCCCTCCACCCCGGCGCGCGCCAGCGCCTCCTTCACTTCTTCCAGTTTGAATGGCTTGATGATTGCCTCGATCTTCTTCATGTCAGCCATTGCTCCCGTTGGATTGTCGCGAAGCCGAGAGCAAATGGCTGGCCAACAAACGATCTTGCCGGCAGCGTGAAAACGCAGCGGCGTGCCGGCCCTTTCCTAGTGAGTGTAGACAGAGTGCTGCCCGGAGTCTGGGCAACTGCTGCAGAAGCAGGCGGCTGGAGATGCTACCGCGGGAGGCTCAGGGCTTCTTCAGTGGCGCGCCTCGCCGAGGGGTGACGGCGGCCGGCAGGAGTGTACCCACCTTCCGAACGACGACGGTCATCTGGGTGCGGTACGGCAACTGGATCGCGATCAACACTTCGCCTCTGGTCGGCCGCGTACTAAGCGACCCGGACGCGCCCCGGTGGGCTCGCCGTGCTCGAAGGTGACCTCACCCGAAACAATCGTGGCGCGGTAGCCGTCGACGCGCTGCTCCTCGCAGAACCACGGATCGCGCTCCAGTCGGCCGCTCGCCGCCTGCACGAGACGGCGGCCGCCGGCGGGGAGGTCGAAGACCATCTCCGGTGCATGCAGCTGCAGGGCGTCGAGGTCGACGACGTTGACGTCGGCCTTCTTGCCGACCTCGAGGGTGCCGCGGTCAGGGAGGCCGTACACCGTGGCGGTCTTGCCGGTCTGCAAGTGCACCGCCTGTTCGAGCCCGATGCGCTCACCGCGCTGGCGGTCGCGCACCCAGTGGGTCAGCAGAAAGGTCGGCATGCTGGCGTCGCAGATGCCCAGCACCGTGCGTGGATGCAGCATCATCTCGCGCAACGCGTCGAAGTTGCCGTCGACGTAGTTGGCCAGCGGCGCGAACAGCAGCTGGCGCCCGTCGCGTTCGAGCATCCAGTCGTACACCACTTCCTGCGGCCGCCGTCCCTCGCGTGCGGCGGTGGCGGCGACACTGGTCTGCGGCGCCGGCTCGTAGTCCGGCGGATCACCCAGCGGGAAGATGTAGCTCCAGTTGCTCATCAGCGCCCGCGCGATCGGGTTGCCAGTCGCGGGTTCCTCGGTGAGGAGGCGCGCGCGAACGTCTGGGTTGCGTAGGCACGCGACGCGCTCGGCAAGCGGCAGCTGCGCCAGCTCGTCGCGATACGTTGGATGCGTGATGAAGGGATGCAGCGAGCTCTGCAACCCGTAAAGCATGCCCGTCGGCCGGCACGGCACCTGCGGTACGATCCGCAGTCCCTCGGCGGCCAGCGCGTCGATGCGCGCCAAGGTCTCCCGCCAGGCGTGCGGCTGGATCGGCGACTGCGCCAGCGCAAACGTGAGCACGCGGCCTGTCGTGCGGCAGAACTCGCGCATCCACGACAGGTCGGGTTCCTGACCTTGCAGATCCGATACCATCTCGAATACGCCGTGGCCGGCCGCGCCAAGCGCGCCGCCGATGGTGAGCAGCTCCTCAGGCTTCGAATGTGTCCCGGGCACCAGCCCATGCCGCGAGCGGTGTAGAATGGTGCGCGAGGTGGTGAAGCCGACGGCGCCGGCGCGCAGCGCCTCCTGGGTGAGGCGCGCCATCTCGGCGACCTCGTCGTCGGTCAGCTCGAGCGCGTGCGCGCGGTCGCCGAGCACGTAGGCGCGCAGCGCACAGTGCGGCACCTGCGCCGCCACGTCGAGCACGCGCGGCATGTGCGCCAAAGCGTCCATGTACTCGGGGAACGACTCCCAGCGCCACGCGATGCCTTCGTGCAAGGCGGTGCCGGGGATG
>CAZCGA010000019.1:0-44895 GCA_964498075.1 uncultured Binatia bacterium (SeqCode)
ACCTGCCGCACCCGCCGAGTGGATGGGGCCATCGAGGTTAGCGTCACCGATACGGGGACGGGCATCGCGCCGGAGGACCAAGGCAAGGTCTTCGAGCAGTTCGTCCAAGTCGGCGACACACTGACCGGCAAGCCGACAGGCACCGGGCTCGGCCTGCCGATCTGCAAGCAGATCATCGAGCACCACGGCGGCCGCATCTGGGTGGAGAGCGCCGTAGGTCGCGGTAGCACCTTCGCGTTCACCTTGCCGATCAACGGTGCGGCGGAGGCGAAGAACGGATGGTCTCGCGCCAAGGCGCCAACGGTTGAGGAGAGCGTCACCACGAAGAGCTCCCGAGGCTGATTGACGATGACCTTCCAGTTCACGCCGCTGATCGTGCCCTTTCTTCTGAGCACCTTCATCGCCGGCGCACTCGCGCTCTATGCGTGGTCGCGTCGTCGCGGGCGGCCGGTGGTCGTGGCCTTGGCGCTGTTGGGCTTTGCCGGTGCGTTGTATGCGTTGCGAGACGGCCTTTTATGGGTAAGCGCCGACCTCCCTTCGCAGTACTTGTGGCTGCGGCTGGGCCGACCCTTTGTCGAAACAACTCCACTCCTGTGGCTGGTGTTCGCTGCCCACTACGCGGGAGTGCCCCTGAGTCGTCGGAGACTGACTCTCCTCTGTGTGGCGCCAGTCGCCGCGAGTCAGCTGGCATGGACGAACCAGTTCCATCACCTGATCTGGTCCGGTGTGAGCGCGGAGGATTGGCATGGGACGGCAGCGCTCGCTGTGCAGCGCGGTCCTTTGTGGCTGCCGCTGCTCTTGTATCAGTGGACCCAATTGCTCCTCGGCGCGGTCTTGATTGTCGCGGCAGTGGTGCGCTCGCCGGAACGGTATCGCAACCAGGTGGTCCCGCTGCTGATCGCGGTCACGGCGCCGTTTGTAACGGGTGTTGTCTACATGCTGAGCACGTCGCCGTTAGACCTCACGGGGCCGGCCCTGGGCATCAGCACCGCCGCGTTCGCGTGGGCCATCTTCCGCCACGGTCTCCTCGACGTGATCCCGGCGGCGCGCCACGCGGTCATCGAGAACATGAGCGACGCGGTGCTGGTGCTCGACCAGAGCCACCGCCTCGTCGATCTCAATCCCGCTGCGCGGCGTTTGCTGACGAAGTCTGCAGCCAGCGCGATCGGGCAACCCATCGTCGAGCTGCTGCCCCAGTCGGCCAGCTCGTTGAGCGCCGCGATTGCGGGTGCGGAGCTGCGCGAGGCGGAAGTCGCCCTCGACGGACGTGACTACGAGTTGCGTATCTCGCCGGTGCGCAACAGAGACGGTGCGGTGAACGGGCGTGTCCTGCTGCTGCACGACATCACCGAGCGCAAGCGCGCGGAACAGGAGCTGCACGAGGCCAAGCGCAGCGCCGAGGAGGCGAACCGCGCCAAGAGCGCCTTTCTGAACACCGTGAGCCACGAGCTGCGTACCCCGCTGACCTCGGTGGTGGGGTTCGCCAAGCTGATCAAGAAGCGGCTCACCGAGGTCATGCTGCCGGCGCTGGCTGGCGCCGACGCCAAAGTCGAGCGCGCCTCGCGGCAGGTGAGCGAGAACGTCGACATCATCGTCGCCGAGGGCGAGCGCCTGACGACGCTGATCAACGACGTGCTCGATCTGGCCAAGATCGAGTCGGGCAAGGTCGAGTGGCACATGCAGCCGGTGGCCGTGGGCGAGATCATCACGCGAGCCATCGCCGCCACGACCTCGCTGAGCGGCGCAAAGGGGTTGGGAGTGCACACCGAGATCGACGAGCTACCGACCGTCGTCGGCGACCCGGATCGGCTGATCCAGGTGGTGATCAACCTGCTGTCGAACGCGATCAAGTTCACGGCCACCGGGTCCATCACCTGCCGAGCGCATCGGGTCGACGGTGCCATCCAGGTCAGCGTCACCGACACCGGGTCGGGGATCGCATTAGAAGATCAGCCGAAGATCTTCGAGCAGTTCGTGCAGGTGGGCGACACGCTCACCGGCAAGCCGACGGGCACCGGCCTGGGCTTGCCGATCTGCAAGCAGATCATCGAGCACCACGGCGGCCGCATCTGGGTGGAGAGCGCAATAGGCCGGGGCAGTAGTTTCGCGTTCACCCTGCCCATCGACAGCACGGCGGCGCGGGACGGCGACGAGGGAGCCTCAATGAGGTGAGGGAAGTTCACCGCAGCGACGCGCAGGCGCAGAGGAAGACCCGACGAGAATACATGCAAGAAATCAAGGGCACCGCTGATGGGCTTTGATCCCCTTGCAGAGCTCATGCTTGTACTGGCATGATAGAAACGTCGCGCACGCTTGATGATCTTCGAGAGTTCCCGGACGAAGTCCAGCGGGTCATGGGCCATGCGCTCGACATTGCCCAACGTGGCGGCAAGCACTCCGACGCCAAACCCCTCCGAGGCTTTGGTGGGGCAGGGGTGCTTGAAATCGTCGATGACTACGACGGAGAAGCATATCGAGGCGTGTACACCGTGCGCTTTGCCAGCGTCGTCTATGAGCTCCACGCCTTCCAGAAGAAGTCGAAGACCGGCATTTCAACGCCCAAGCCGGAGATCGACCTCGTCCGACGACGACTGAAGCTTGCTGAGGAGGATTACCGCAAATGGCTCGCCGTACAGAGAAAGCGAAAGCCCTAGGAAAGAAGGTCGATGACACTCGTGTCACTCCAAGCAGCGGGAACGTCTTCGCTGACCTGGATCTCCCCGATGCGGAGGAGGCGCTACTCAAATCCCGCCTTGCCCAGAGGATCGCCGTGCTCATCGAGACACGCCGATTTACGCAAACAAGGGCCGCCGCAGTACTCGGAATCGATCAACCCAAGGTCTCGAAGCTGCTCCGCGGCCGCCTCGGTGAGTTCTCCACCGATCGCTTGCTTCGCTTCCTCACTACACTCGACCAGGACGTCGACATCGTCATCAAAACAAAGCCCCGCTCGCGGCGCCGTGGACGCCTGAGCGTCGTTGCGGCGTGAACGCCGGATTGTGATGCACTAGCAAAGGTGACGCGAATGAATCCCTACGCCCTCCCTGCGATCATTTCGATCGTGCCGTCTGCCATCTTCGGCCTTACTCTCCTGTTGCTCAATCCGAGGGACCGAACCACCCGCCTATTGGGCATGCTCTCGCTGTGGTTCGCCCTATTGGGGGCCACCCTCGCGATGTTTCATCTTGCGACGACTGAAGAGCAGGCCACCTTTCGGAACCGCTGGCCGTATGCAGTTATCCTACCGGGGCTACAACTAATCATCGAGTACGGTTTCGAGTGCTCCGGAAGATCCCAAAGATTGCGCGAGAGCCTTCTCGGGATGTCGATGTCGTTTCACCGCTGGCTGGCTGCCGCGCTCTTGGCAATATCCTGGGTGGCGGTGCTGTCCACCGACTGGATCATCGCACCTCCCGTGCACAATGCGGTCACGGGCTGGGAGCACGGATACGGCTCCGGGTTTCCGGTTTTCTTACTCGCCCTTACCTACGTCATCGTCATACTGTTTTTCGTGCTGTGGCGGGGCGTCAAGGCCGCGCGCGACACCATTGAGCGGAGGTTTAGGCAGAGCTGCTTGCTGGCGTTGGCGGGAGGACTGATCGCGGCAGCGCCACTCGGGTTCATCTTCCCCGGTGTCTTGGGCTGGCCCACCCACGCTTTCTCGGCGCTCCCGCTGCTCTGCTCCTTCGCCCTTCTCACCTATGGCCAGATGCGGTACCAGTTCGAAACGATCGACGACTTCAGCCGCGGGCTCGAGAGTAAGGTCGCAGAACGTACCGCCGAGCTCGCGCAGGCCAACCTGGATCTGCAAGAGGCCAAGGAAGTTGCCGACGAGGCGAGTCGGGTCAAAGGCGCGTTTCTGAGCACCGTCAGCCACGAGCTGCGTACACCACTGACCTCGGTGCTGGGCTTTGCCAAACTCATCAAGAAACGCCTGGGGGACGCTGTCGGCCCAGCGGTGGCGCCGGACGACCGCAAAGCGCAGCGCGCCCTGCAGCAGGTGAACGAGAACGCGGGCATCATCGTCGCCGAGGGCGAGCGGCTGACGGCGCTGATCAACGACGTGCTCGATCTGGCGAAGATCGAGTCGGGGAAGGTCGAGTGGCACATGCAGCCGGTGGCGGTGGGCGAGATCGTTCAACGCGCCATCGCGGCAACCAATGCGCTGAGCGGCGCGAAAGGACTGGTGGTGCACACGGAGATCGACAGCTCCCTGTCCACCGTCGTCGGCGACCCGGACCGGCTGATCCAGGTGGTGATCAACCTGCTGTCGAACGCCATCAAGTTTACCGACCAGGGCGCCATCACCTGTGGGGCGCACCGGGTCGACGGTGCGATCGAGGTGAGGGTCACCGACACAGGAACAGGCCTTGCCCCGGAGGACCAGGGCAAGGTGTTCGAGCAGTTCGTGCAGGTGGGCGACACGCTGACCGGCAAGCCGACGGGCACCGGGCTGGGGCTGCCGATCTGCGAGCACCACGGCGGCCGCATCTGGGTGGAGAGCGCCGTGGGTATGGGCAGCACCTTCGCGTTCACCTTGCCGATCGAGCGCCCGGCAGCCGACAACCGCAGCCCGATCGCACCGCCGGTACGCCGCGAGCGAGGCTAGATCCTATGGTGTTCCAGTACACCCCCTTGATCCTTCCACTGCTGGTTGCCGCTGCCTTTACCGGTACGCTCGGGGTCTATGCCTGGCGACATCGTCGTGGCCACGGCGGGGTCGTGCCCTTCGCGTTGCTGATGTTCGCCACGACGTGGTGGACCATCTGCAGTACCTTGCAGTGGGCGAGCGCGAACCTGGCGGCGCAGTACCTGTGGCTCCGGTGCTCGTGGCTCGCAATTCCCGCCGTGCCGGTCGTGTGGCTGACGTTCGCGGTGGACTACACGCGCCGTCGCCGACTGGATCGGCGCACCATCGCGCTCCTGTGTGTGGTCCCGGCGATCTCGACGGTGCTGGGGCTGACGAACGACTGGCACCACCTGGTATGGCGTAGCCTGGAGTCAGCAGGCGGCGGGAGCTCCGTGCTAAGGCTCAGCGCGCTGCACGGCCCGTGGTACGTCTACCACCTGGCGTATTCCTATCTCTTGATGCTCGCCGGCACCGTTCTGATCCTGTCGGCGCTGGTACGCTCGCCCGAGCGCTACCGTGGGCAGGCGGCTGGTTTGATCGTGGCGGCAGTGGCCCCCTGGGCGGTGAACATGGTCTTCCAGACGGGCCTCATCTCCACCAGAAACATAGACCCGACACCCTTCGCCTTCACGATCACCGGGGCAGCCATGGCCTGGAGCATCTTTCGCTACCGCCTGTTGAACATCGTGCCGCTGGCACACGACGCGGTGGTTCGCAGCCTGCGCGATCCGGTGATCGTCCTCGACGCACGCCAGCACGTCGCCGATATCAACCCATCGGCGGCGCGTTTGCTCGGGCGCACCGTGGACGAAGTCGTTGGCGAGGTTGGCAAGACCGCCCTCTCCCCGTGGCCGGACGTCGTCGCCCAACTCACCGGTGCGAACGATGGGGAAACCGAGGTGAACCTGTCCTCCGATGGCTCATCGCGCCCGTACACACTGCGGCTCTCGACGCTGCTGGACCGTGGCGGCCACCCCAGCGGCCGCCTCCTGCACCTGCAGGACATCGCGAAGCACAAGCAGACCGAAGCAGCCCTGCACGAAACCGAAGAGAGCTTCTACGCCATCGTCGAGAGCATGCGCGCCGACGCGTACTTCGAATCGAATCGCGCCGGCATCATCACCTACGCGAACCGCGCCTTCTGCGACGCGATCGGATATCCCAAGGCGGAAGTCGTCGGCGCGCACTTCGCGAAGTTCATTGCGCCGGAGTCGGCCGAGGCGCTGGCGCAGTATTTTCGTTCCGCCTACCAAGGCAACCTTTCACAGCAGCCGCACGAGTACCGATTCCGCCGCCACGACGGCAGCCTCGGGGTCGGCGAGGTGACGATTTCCCTCGTGCAGGTGAAGGACGGACAACCGGTGGGAGCGCGGGGACTCGTGCGCGACGTCACCCAACGCAAGCGCGCCGAGGAGGCCTTGCAGAAGGCCAAGGAAGCTGCCGAGGAAGCGAGCCGCGCCAAGAGTACGTTCCTCACCAACGTCAGCCACGAGATGCGCACGCCGCTGACCTCCGTGCTCGGGTTCGCCAAGGTCATTCAGAAACGGCTGACCGAGCAGGTCATCCCGCACGTCGATGTGCGCGATCCAAAGACCGAGCGGGCCGTTCGGCAGGTCGAGCAAAACCTCGGGATCGTCGTCGACGAAAGCCTGCGCCTGACGAAGCTGATCAACGACGTGCTCGACCTCGCCACGATCGAGTCGGGACGGGTTGAATGGAACATGCAGCCGGTCGCGCTGGCGCAGCTCGTCGAACGCGCCGTGGCCACTAGTAGGGGCTCGGCGGACCAGAAGGGGCTGCAACTGCACACGGAGATCGACCCGGACCTGCCCGCGGCCGTCGGCGACGAAGACCACCTCGTCCAGGTCGTCCTCAACCTGCTTTCGAACGCTGTGAAGTTTACCGACCACGGGACCGTGACCTGCCGCGCCGCTCGCGCCGGTGAGGAGATCGCCGTCAGCGTCGTCGACACGGGCATCGGCATCGCGCCCGCGGATCACGGCAAGGTGTTCGAGCACTTCGTCCAGCTCGGCGATCCGCTGACGGGCAAGCCGAAGGGGACCGGCCTGGGCCTGCCGATCTGCAAGCAGATCGTGGAGCGACACGGCGGGCGCATCTGGGTCGAAAGCGAACCCGGGCGCGGCAGTACGTTTGCCTTCACGCTGCCGATATCGCCGCGCGACCTGCTGGCGAAAGCCGACGCCTCCCGCTAGCGTCTGGCGGTGCCATGACGAACCGGCAGACGTGGGACCCGGAGCGCTACGCGCGCAACGCGCGCTTCGTCAGCGACCTCGGCATGCCGGTGGTCGAGCTGCTCGCGCCTACGCCCGGGGAACGCATTCTCGATCTGGGATGCGGCGATGGCGCGCTGAGCGCCAAGCTCGTGGAGATGGGCTGTCACGTCGTGGGTGTCGACGGCAGCGCCGAGCAGGTCGCGGGCGCACGACGCCTCGGTCTCGACGCGCATGTAATGGACGGGCAGCGCCTGACCTTTGAAAACGAGTTCGATGCCGTGTTCAGCAACGCGGCGCTCCACTGGATGAAGCGCGCCGACGACGTGATCGCCGGTGTCTGGCAAGCGCTCAAGCCCGGCGGCCGATTCGTCGGCGAGTGCGGTGGCTACGGTTGCGTCGCGAAGATCGAGACCGCGCTGGTCGCAGCAGTCAACCGGCGCGGCATCGACGGCGCCGCCGTCAATCCCTGGTACTTCCCGACCAGCGAGGACTACGGTGCTCGGTTGCAGGCTCGCGGATTCATGGTGAGCTTCATCGCGCTCATCCCGCGCCCGACGCCGCTGCCGGGCGACATCTCCGGCTGGCTCGAGACCTTCGCCGAGAGCTTTACCGCGGCGTTGCCGGCCGCCGAGCGCGCCACGTTCATCGACGAAGTTCGGGAGCGACTGCGCCCCGACCTCTCTGACGCGGACGGGAACTGGACGGCGGACTACGTGCGCCTGCGCTTCGCCGCCACCAAGCCGCGCTCGTCATGACGGCGCGACAGGCGATCGCTTTCGTGAAGCGGCACGGCGTCGTGCTGGAGGCAGCACGCGGTCCGGTGCCCAGCCTGGCGGAAGCGATCGCCGGTGAAGCGCTGCGCGGCAGCTGGTGGGGGCACCCGAAGGCGCATCAGATCCACCGACTGCTTGGCGCCGTGCGCGACTCGGAGGACGTCTTGGTGTGCCGGCTCGTCGACGGCAAGATCACCTTCGTCCATCGGCGTCTCTGGCCGGCGCTGGTTCGTGTGGCCAAGAGCCTCCCGGCGGAGCGGATCGCGGCGATCTCCGAGATCCACACGCCTTCAGGCAAGCACAAGGTCGTCGTGAAGCCGTTTTCCAGATGGGTTCCCGCCGCAGTGAGGGAGCAGGGAAGGGCACGCGACGAGCGCGCCGCAGCCACCGCCTTGGGCGAATGGTTCACGCGCCGGCGTTGACACGCTTGGCGTTTCCCGTGATAGCTCCCGAAGTGGAAGACGATCGCCATGCCGCGGACGCGCTACCTGAACAAGAAGTCGCTGCCTGAAACGCTGGCGCTGTTCGTCGACGGGCTGTCGATCCGCAACCGTGCAGCCGAGCTGGTGCCCGTGGAAGACAGCCTGCAGCGCGTCACGGCCGAGCCCATCTCGGCGCGCCTGTCGGCGCCGCATTACCACGGTGCTGCAATGGACGGTATCGCGGTGCGCGCCGAGGATACGTTCGGTGCGAGTGAGGCGCAGCCGGTCGAGCTAGAGCTGGCGCCGGAGCCGCGCGGCCGCACGCGGACGTTTTCCTATGTGGATACTGGGCAGCCGCTGCCGGCTTGGGCGAATGCGGTGATCATGATCGAGAACGTCTACCCGGGCGCCGAAGACACGGTGGCCATCCGCGCCGCGGCGGCACCGTGGCAGCACGTGCGATTGGTGGGTGAGGACATCGTGGCTACCGAGCCGTTGCTGCCGCGCGGGCATCGCATTCGTCCCTTCGACATCGGTGCGTTGCTCGCCGCGGGGCATCTGAGCATACCGGTCAAGCCGCGGCCGAGCGTCGCCATCATTCCGACCGGCAGCGAGCTGATCGAGCCGGGCGAAGCGGCGGCGCCGGGTGCGATCATCGAGTTCAGCTCCCGCGTCGTCGCCGCGTTCGTCACCGAGTGGGGCGGGCATCCGCATCGGCTACCGCGCGTACGTGACGAGTTGGCGCAGATCCAGGCCGCGGTCGGGACGGCGGCGAAGCAGCATGACATCGTCACGATCATCGCCGGATCGTCGGCCGGGGAGCACGACTTCACCGTCACCGCGCTCGGCAACCTCGGTGAGATTCTGGTGCACGGCATCGACATCATGCCGGGCAAGCCGGCGATCTGTTGTGTGGTGGACGGGACACCGGTGCTTGGGTTGCCGGGTTACCCGGTGTCGACGATCGTCGTGTGCCAGCAAGTGCTGCGCCCGCTCATCGCGAAGTTCCTTGGCCATCCGGCGGAGTCGCCGGAAACCGTGCGCGCGCTGGTGCCGCGCAAGATCCCGTCGAAGCTCGGGCTCGAAGAGTTCGTGCGCGTGACGCTCGGCCAGGTGGCCGAGCGGATCGTCGTCAACCCGCTCGGCCGCGGCGCCGGCGTGATCAGCACGATGGTCAAGGCGGACGGGTTCCTGCGCATCCCGCAGCTCTCAGAAGGCATCAACGCCGGCGAAGAAGTGAGCGTCGAGCTGCTGCGGCCGCGTTCGGAGATTGCCAACACGATCGTCTGTAGTGGCAGCCACGACCTGTCGATCGGCTTGCTGGAGGACGCGCTGAAGCGCCGCGCCCCGCACCTGAAGATCTCGGCGACCAACGTCGGGAGCTTGGGGGGGCTGCTGGCGCTGCGGCGCGGCGAGGCGCACCTGGTCGGGACGCACCTCCTCGATCCGCGCACCGGCGTCTACAACCTTCCCGACATCCGCCGTCACCTCAAGCTGGACGATGTCGTGGTGGTGAATCTCGTGGTGCGCGAGCAAGGACTGATCGTGCAGAAGGGCAACCCGAAGAAAATCCGCCGGCTGCAGGACCTGACCCGGGCGGACGTGCGCTTCGTCAACCGGCAGCCGGGCGCCGGCACACGGGTGCTGCTCGACTACAAGCTCGCCAAGCTGCGGGTGCGCCCGGAGCGCATTCACGGCTACCAGCGCGAGGAGTTCACTCACATGGCGGTTGCGGTCGCCGTCGCGAGCGGTCTCGCCGACTGCGGCCTGGGGGTGCGGTCTGCCGCCAACGCGCTCGGCCTGGACTTCATTCCGATCGAGAAGGAAGAGTACGATCTCGTCTTCCGCCGCGACTTCTATCTCAGCGCCGCTGGGCAGGCGTTGCTCGCGGCGATGCGGTCCGACGATTTCCGCGACGGTGTCACGCGGCTCGGCGGCTACGACGTCGGGCGCGCCGGGACGGTGAAGCTCGGGCCGGAGGTCGCAACCCGCCGGCGAGCAACGCGCGCGAAGATCGTGAAGCGCGGCGCGTCGAAAGCCCGGCACGCGGAACCCGCGCGCAAGCGAGCGGCGGCGCGGCGGCGTTAGTCGGCTCTAGCAGCCTTTCGGCGGGCCATAGAAATGACGCCGGCCGCAGGCCCTCTAGGCGGCGTCCACTTCCGGCCGCACCGTCTCGAGCAGCGTGGTGAGCTCTTCCCGCAGCACGCGCGGGAGGCGGATGACGCTGTCGACCATGCGAATGTCGGGGATCAGCTCGGCGAGCTGGGCTTGCGGCTCCTCGCCGGCCTTGTGGCCGCGCAACGCTTGGAACGCCTGCATCACCTGCGGCGCCATCGGCGCGACCGACGTCCCGCGCATCGCCAGGATGCGATGGCTGGGTGCGGCGAGCGCCAGGTAGGCGGCGCCGTAGGTGCCGCCGCCGAGGATGCTGACGATTGGGTGCCCGAGCAGCCGCGCCGCCACCATGGCGCGCAGACATTCGGCCAGGGCGCGGTGTAAGCCGAAACGCTCCTGCGCGAAATCCACCGCGTGCCCTTGGCAGAACAGGAAGGTCAGGATCGCGGCGCGCTCGGCTCCTGCCGGTTGCGTGGCGGCGCGGAGCATCTCGGTGACGACGGCCGCTTCCTCGATGCCGACGCCGCTGCTACGCGCCTGCTCCGGGCCGACGATGAACCCGAGCGCCGGCCGCTCGCCGAGTGTGCCCAGGGCTGCGTCGACGAGGCCGCGGTGCTGGATCGGCGCGGTCGGCTTCCACTGGCCGCGAAAGGAGTAACGCAGGAGGTCGCGCCGCCGACGCGCTGGTGGTGTGGCGTGTCGCAGGGTGACGGCGTTGTCCCGGAGACGACTCTGCAGAGCCGCGGTCACCGCCGCGCTGGCCGCGATGCGGTCCTGCAGCGGTGCGACCAGCGGAGCACGCCGCGCCTCGGCAATGACGTCTCTGACAAAGGCGCGCAACTGCCAGCGCACCGCGTCGGCCTCGTCCGGTACGACCACGTGGGCATCGCCGTTGGCGACGCGGTTTCCCGCCGCGGTCGCCTCGAGTGCCTCGCGTTCCGGTGTCGTCCCATTGAGCACGTCGCCCAAGAGTTTTGGCCCAGTGAGGCCCCAATGCGCGTCGGCGGTCATGATGATGCGCTCCGGCAACGCTGCCATTACGGCCGGCGCGCCGAAGCAGCCGCGCGGTCCGCTGATCACCGCGGCGAGGTGGACACCGGTCAGCGTCAGCCGAGCCAGCGCGACGCCCACCGCAGAGGCTGCGGCCAGTGCAATCGGCCCTTCCTCGACGCGCACGCCGCCGGTATCGAATCCGAGGATGAGTGCGACCGGCCGTCGGCTCCGCACGGTCCCGCTCACGGCGCTCTCCGCGACGCCCGCCAGAATGCCGGCTTCGCGCATCCCGATGGTGCCGCCGCGCACGTGGCCGTCGGTCAGCGCGACCAGCACGGGAGCATCCGCCAGCAAGCCGGAGCCGACGACAAACGGCGCGTCGCTGACGTCGGCAAGCGGTACGAAGGTCCCCGGGTCGAGCAACGACTCGGCCCGCTGGACAGCGCTCATCGCGGAGAAACGGCTCGGTGTCGTCATGGCCTCGCCGCTATTACGCCGGATTTCGGGCGAGAAATCCAACGTTCTACTCACCCTGTTCGCCTCAGGGCCAAGAAGCGGTGCGCCCCGAGCGTCGGCGGTTTCAGTGAGACGGGTCAGTGCGGAGGAGGGGCGGGCGCGCTGCGGACAGCGCGCTCAGCGGGCGATGACGACCATCTCGTTCGATGCGGACTCATAGGGGCGCCGGTCGAAGTCGCCGAAGATCCTGATCTCACCAAAGCCGGCGCGCGCCAGCAGATGCTCGAGCTCGTAGCGGAAGTAATAGCGCATGCGAATGTCGACCGTCTCGCTGCCCAAGAGCTTGTCGGCCCGCCGGCGCTCGTAACGAAAGAAGACATGGATCAGCTGGCGCAGCTGGTCGCGGCGGACGGTCGCATAGCGAATGACATCCACGCCGTCTTGTTCGAAGCGCGCATCCTCCGCTTCGGGCTCCTCCGCCAACATCAGGCGTTCCAGACGCGGGTTGAAGACGTCGAACGCGAAGCAACCGCCCGGAGCCAGGTGGCGCCGGACGCAGGCGAGGCAGGCGAGCTGATCCTCGACGGTGTACAGATGTTGGAAGACCCGGAAGGCCGAGTAGATCAGTCGGAAGCGATCCGGTGACAGATCGAAACGCTGCATCGCGGCCTGCACGAGGCGCAGGTTGGAGGGCAGCGTCTTCTGGCGCAGGGCTTCGAGCATACCCGGCGACGCGTCCAGCCCGGTGCAGGCGCCGCCGTCTTGTGCGATGGGGAGCAACACCCGTCCGGTTCCGCAGCCCAGCTCCAGCACAGGCGCGCCGCAGTCGCGAGCCAGCGAGCGGTAGAACTCGACGTCTCCCGACGGGTTGCGCAACGGTGCGTAGGTGCCGTCATAGTACAGACTGGTCACCTTGCCGTACTCGTCGTTGTAGGCGGGGGGGGCGGGGGGCTGCATGCGGAGCGATGCTATCGGAAGCCGCGACCCCACGCACGCGGACCGCGGGCCAAAGGTTTCCACGAGCGGAGCACCGAACAGGTTTGACGGCGCGCGCCGAAGGCGGCTACAGTCGCGGCCGTGTGGCGGATGCTCGACCCTTCGTTCGTTGACCCGACGCTCGACTCGCGGGCGGTGACGTTCGAGAACCCGACGGGTGAGCGAGGTGCCGGCGGCAAGAGCTTCGGCGGCCGCAAGGGCGCGCCATCACGGCGTATCGCCCCCGGTGAAACGGTGGTGCTCGCCGACCTGCGTGGCCCCGGAACGCTGCGGCACATCTGGATGACGTTCCCGCCGGCACCGCCGGAGGGGATGCGGGGTGTGTGGTTGGAGGTATTCTATGACGGCGCCCGCGAGCCCAGCGCGTCGGTGCCGTGCCTCGATTTCTTCGGCCTGCCGCACGGGCGGCCGGTGGCCTACGCGTCGGCGCTGACGGCGGCGCACGAGGGGCGCGGCTTCAACGCCTACCTGCCGATACCGTTCCGCGACGCCGTGCGCGTCGAGCTGACGAACGCGGCGTCGCGGCCCGTGGACCTCTACTACCAGATCGACTACACGCTGGAGCGGTCGATCGGCGAGCAGGCCGGCTATCTCCACGTCAGCTTCCGGCGGGAGAATCCCACCGTGCAGCGGCGTGACTTCGTGATCGCAGACGGGTGGCGCGGTCCGGGTCGATTCCTCGGCTGCAACGTCGGCGTGCGCGTGATCGACCCGGGGTTCTGGTACGGCGAGGGCGAGGTGAAGATCTACCGTGACGGCGATGACGCGTACCCGACGATCTGCGGCACGGGGTTGGAGGACTACGTTGGCAGTGCGTGGGGGCTCGGTGCGCACGCGGCGCCGTATGCCGGCGCGCCGCTCGATGTGCGTGCGCCGGTGGGTGGGCCGAACCCGGACTTTGTGGGGTTCTACCGCTGGCATCTGCTCGATCCGATCATGTTTGAGCGCGCGCTGCGGGTCACCATCCAGCAGATCGGCTTCGCGATGTTCGTGGCCGGTCAGGAAGAGGCGTTCGAACGCTACCAGCGGACGAACCCAGTGGCCGGCCGCGGCTGGGGGCGCAACCCGCGTCCCGGCGTACTCGCCCACGGCATCGCCGAGCGTATCGACGACTACTGCGCCACGGCCTACGTTTACTGCCGCGAGCCGCAGTCCGTGCCGCGCCTGGACGTCGGCGCCGCCGTGGCAGACATCGCCCGCCGCCCATACGAGCAGCCGCACCCGCTCGAAGCGTTGCTGAGCCCCTGACCTCCCCCCTGGCCTTTAGCGACGACGGTCTGGCCATTTCCGGGAGCAGTAGTGAGCGCTGACGGTGAGGCTCGGGTGCCTCGTTAGCGGCGCGGCGCAGTGTAGTGAGGTCGTGCCCTCATTGCTTGGACCACACTGACTTTTCTCTTCGAAGAGCTTCTGCTAGTCCGAAACGAGGGGATGTAGTTGGGTGGCTGGCAATACGACTTCTCGGAAGGTCATCTCCGATATTCTGGAGCGCACCGACCTGGTGTCCCTTGCGCAAAGCTTGGGGCTGCAGATTCAAGCTTCCGGCCGACGAGTACCAGTTGCGCTGTGTCCATATCACTCAGATCATCGGCCGTCGCTGAACTTCTTCCCCGCACAAGCGGGCTCCCGTGCTCACTTCCACTGCTTCGCGTGTAGCGCGCACGGCGATGCATTTGACCTGGTGCGTAAGGTCAAGGGTTTCGCATCCTTCCGTGACGCCCTCGTTTGGCTGGCAGACCACGCAGGCGTGCGCCTTCCCGCTCGGGGCCAGAAGAGAGGCGCAGCTGTCGTTGACGAAACATCGGGGTTGAACCTTGCGCTGAAGGTGTTTCGACAGCAGGACTCAGACGAACCGACAAGATTGGATGCTTGGGCGCGAGAGCGGCATCTCGATCTGCCGTTCCTGAGGGACGCAGAAGTGTACGGCGTGGCGGGCAACAGCCTCAGCCGCACCGTTGCACGAGATGACCGTGAGGCCCTTGAAGCGCTTGGTGAGGCTGGCCTACTGACTCGGCGCCAACGTGTCGAGCCCGATGCCCAGACCAAGCTCGACATTGAGCTTCCTCGGCAGGACCTCTTCCGTACTGACCGCGTCGTCTTCAGCCTCCGCGATCTCCGAGGAACACTGGTGGGCTTCGCAGGTCGAGCGGTTCGACAGCACGACGAGCCCAAGTACCTTTACACAGTCGGCCTTCGGAAGAGTCAGTTGCTCTATCGTGCCGACCGCGTCTTCGAGAAGGCGAAGGAAGCGTCAATCGAAGATGGCCAATTGCATCTATTCCTAGTCGAGGGGCTTGTCGACGCGCTGCGGCTTGAATCTCTGGGCATCCCCGCTGCAGCGATACTTGGCTCTAGTCTCGCAGCCGGCCAAATCGAAGTCCTTTCTCGCATCGCAGATCGACTGGATCAGAACGATGCGGCCTTACTCGTCCACGTCTTCCTGGATACCGACGACCCCGGGCGGCGGGCAGCAGTCCGATTGCTACCGAATCTCCTGCAAGCAGCGACGCAGCGACCGGGCTTCAACGTCGATGTGATTCAGCCGCCACGTTCGTCTTGGGGGAAGGGGACCGACCCAGACACGCTCTTGCGAGATGGCCGCGACCGTGACGAGGCCTTGGCGATTCTGAAGAGCTGGTCCCGCTCCCCAATGTCGACACTGTTGGCAGATCGACTGGAGTGTTCTGTCGGCGAGCTTGAACAATGTTGGGAGCGTGCGTCACCGGGGACGCGCAGTCGCGCGCTCCGACTAGTCGAGAAGTCCGTTCCTCAGAAGTCGTGGGCGGACATCTTGGCCCGCACGTCGCCGTTCTCCCGATGGGTCGGCGAAGAGGCTGCAGACGAAAACTGGGTAGTTTCACTGCGACGGTTCCTGGAAGCGGGCCCGCGGGACGACACGTTAAGGCCGGTCACGCGCTTACCACTGGCTGATGAGGTGAGCGAGAAGCATAAGCTACTGCGGGCAATCGGAGTGGCGCAGGCGAGCACGCAACGGCGAGAGTTCCCGATCGATCATGGCAGCTGGGATCGACTGAGGCTTGCGGCAGATGCGTTTTACCACCCACTAAAGCAGCGCCTCGAGAGAGACACGAAGCCGTCCGAGCGGATGCTTGCCGTGTACGTGCCGAAGGCTGACGGCCGCCAACGTCTCAAGGCTATTCCCTGCCCTGAAGACCTAGCACTGCAACAGTATGTGTTGAGCGAAATCCTTCGCGAGCATCCCGAGTCGAAGAGCTTTGCCGAATTCGTTCCCGCAATTCGCTTCTGGCCTGGATCGGATGGCGGAGGAAGGATCACCGTCACTGGTCCCGACGATATGCGTCCAGTCCGAGACGAAGTCGTCAGCTTCGCATACCAGGTTCGCATGGATGTCTTGAACGGACTCCAGCCGCCGGGTCGCGAGGGAATGTTTCGGAGGTACTACGACTGCTGGACGGGTTTTATCGACTACGTCCAGCGACGATCGCGTCGGTTCCGCGCAACGGCGCTCTACGTGGCACGGCTCGATATTCGGGGCTTCTACGACAACCTTTCCCGGGACACCGTAGTGAATGCGCTTACACCGGGGCTCGCGAAAGCCTTGGAGTACGGGGACGCCGCCCGGCTGCTCCTCCCGAGGGAACTTCAAACCGACAGCGCCGCCAAGCGTGCGGGAAGAATCGTCGATTGGTTGGCAGACCAGAGTTTCAACTACAAGTACCTCGACCCAGCTGACGCGAAGGAGGCGCACCCGCCACGAGCCGATCGAGGTGTTCCGCAAGGGCCGGATCTGTCTGCATACCTCGCGAACATCGCCCTGTTTGGCTTCGACCGGCGTCTCACTGAGGAGATCGCGCGTCTTGACGAGGAGGCGCGCATCTCGGCTGGCGTGTCCTGGGTCGTCAGCGGGATCTACGCTCGCTACGTTGACGACATCGTTGTGGTCACGACCACGGCGGCCGACCTCGCAAGGCTTCGTGTGATCATCGAGACGGAGCTTGCCAAGTTGGGGTTGGAACTCAACGGCAAGGCGGAACCGGAAGCCCCCAAGACGCCGACGCAGTTCCGCCGTTGGCTCACGAGCCACCGCGGAGCGGGCTTTGGCGCCTCAGGTCTATTCGGTGAAGCACCGCCGATGCTGGGCCTACCTCGTCTCGACTTCCTCGCTGATGCGGGAGATGTGGACCGGGCGGACGCGTTGTCGATCCTACACAGTTCCGAGGTGGACCGTGTTGTCGTCCCGCGCAAGGACATCCGGCAACGAATTCAGAGCGCCCTCAAGGCCGACGAGCTTCGGTACGGGGAGTACGTAGCCGCCGCACGTGGCCTGTGGACCTGCGTCGTGGATAACCACACTCCTGCGGTCGGAGATCCAGACCCAATTGACCCAGAGACCGTGAGGAGAGCCTCGACTGAGTTTTTCCGCGAGTGGGACAAAGTTCCGGCGCTGGGCATTCTGAAGGTCCCGCCGAGCGATGCGGCCACCGAGCAGAAGGACTTGCATCAGTCGCTGCCCCTCGTGATTGCATTGGAGGGGCTGGAACGCCTGCTCGGTCGTCGCGCCGACCGAAGCCCGGCGCTACCGGCATCAGAGCAGCTGGATTTCGAGCGGTGGCGAATAGCTGCGGCACGACTGGTCAACGCCGGTCTCGCACGCGAACTCGTCGACTATCACGTGCGGCAGAAGTGCGGCGGGGAACTTCGACTGAAGCACATGGTCGAGCTGCGAGTCGGGAGCGTACGGTGGGCCGCAAGCCAAGTGAAGCAAGAGATGGTCTCCGGGGAATCCGAGGACGACCAGTGGGCCAGCAACTTCGACGCACTCCGTCGCTCCTGGATCAGCCTGGCAGTGGGGTTGCGCAACAAAGCGCTGTTTGGGAGGGCGCGGCTTCAGGCACCTGAAATCCGCAGCTTCGTCAGGTTACACGAAGCGGTTGCCCGCCTGAGCCTCGGCGAAGGAGAGCAGTCTCATCAAGAGACCCTGCAAGATCCTCTGGACGAGGTCGCGCAGCGCACCCCTCCGATGCAAGCAGACGTCGGGGACACGATTCTCCAACTCTGGCTTCCTGGTGACCCGACGATTGGGGGGACACCAGAAGGCGACTTGGAGAAACTGAGCCGCGACGCGTTGACGGCACTACTTAACGTGGCCCCGCGTAGCGCCGCGCGTCTGCTGCCTCGGCGGCGTCATCTCGTCGTCTCCCTATTCGACGGTTCACCGCCCAAGCAGCTGGCGCTTGTTCCCGTGCCACCCGGGATTGAAGCGAGCGGGCTGGTTGGCTTCGACGGGGCTGGATCCGTAGTACGTATCTCCTTCAAGATCCCCGGGGCCCGTTCGAGCCAGGAATTGTTCGAGCCTGGAGAGCTGCAATGGCAGCCGCTGCCGACCATCTCCGCCGCAAACGCGCAATCGGCACCCATCCCGGCCGGTCTCGAGCGACCTCGGTCGGCGCTAGATATCGAAACCCCGACACCGGTGCGGTGGCTCGGCTGGGCTTTCCGTGGGCTGGCTCAAGCAGTGCGCGAAATCAATCGGAAGCATCAGGCGCCCGGAAGCGAAGGGAGCTACTGCTGCGTTCCGACGGCGCTCAACCTGTTGGGGAAATCACCGCCCGGCATCTCGGATTCGAACGATTGGTGCGTCGTCGGTTTCCTGGTCGACCGGAGGAATCTTGGCAACCAAGGTTTCCGGCGTCTTGCAGAACAGGGCTTCTTGCCAGTTGCGGTTCCCGAGGACAGGGCCGACTTGTGGCGGGTTGGAATCGCACTTGCGGATTTGCTCGGCGTACCAGCTCCAACTCATGACTCGGAGCACGCGAGATTTAGTGGACCCGCGCTGAGAGTCTACGGCGATCCGGAATGGATGAACAAGGACATGCTTCGGCTTGGTGCTGCTCGCCTCCGAGGCGCGGGATGGTTTGGCGGCCCTCGTCCTGACCCATCCGAGATGGAGTTGCCCCGCTCGATCGATCAACTCCTCAGGCGACTAGAGGCGTTCCCCTCAACTGGCGCTCTGCCGGAGGATCGCTATCGACGCTTGACGCACCTTCTGGCTTGTATCGCGTGGCCAAGAGCGCAAGGCGTGCGACATTCGGTGGGTATAGACCCGTCCGTGCCCGGCGCCGCGACCGCGTTGTTGGCCCGAGTCGCTGCGGCACATTTCCGCATCGACGAAGCACTCGCCCCAGAGCTTCCTGCGGCCGAGGAACCGCCGGCTTGGGCTCCCAGGCGGCGACCGGCCCGCGCGTGGTACCTTGTGGGGCAGCGCCTGGCGAGGCTCTCCGCGTACGACGACGCATCTCTTGACCCATCGATGCGGGCTTTGATGGCGGGATGCTTCATGCTCGCGTTCGAGATCGAAGTTCGGGCCTGTGTGGTCGAGCAGCTCAGTTTGCTTCCGCCTCTCGATCGATCACTGCTCGATGCGGTTGCTGATAACGCCATTGACCTCGCCGACTGGAGTGTCGACAGCGGTTGCTGTCTCGTTGACGAGCAGGAAGATCACCCTGCAACCGATGCGCGACCGTCCGGATCGGTGCGTGCGCTCGTCGAACGCTTGATCGATGCCAGCGGAACGAGCGGACAAGTTTCGGCGCTGTCGCACGTGACGCCACTGGGCTGGGCGGTCACTATGGGCGTTGTAACCGGGTTGCTCAAATCAGAAGGGCTGCCGCGCCGCGGGCTCCCTGAGATCCTGAGTGCGCCCGCAGCGCGCGATCTCGCCAACCGACTGAAGCGACTTGCTGAACGGCTCAGTCAGACAGCCGACCGGATGGACGAGGGTGAACGCGAGGGGCCCTTCGACGATCTCTCCGCTGTCCTCGCCGATTGGTCCGACGAGGAAAAACTCGAGGACTCCTTTCAAACACTTCGCCAAATCGACGAAGCTGCTGGCATCCGTGTGGAGGATTGTGAGAGCGACGACTTCGTCTTGCGCACAGACCCGGAAGCTGAGGAGTTGGAGTTTCGCACCGCGGAACGTGGAGGCCGTCGACTGCGGACCACGCAGGTCTTCCACAGCGCGCTCGCCGTCGACAAGAAGGAGTATGAGAGTCGACGGCAAGGAGACAAGGTGTGGTACCGATGGTCCGAGTCGTGGTGTGAAGGTCGGCTCGTTGGCGTCGGACTTGTCCACGTCGGGCTGAGTAGCCTTGCCGGACTACAATCGGTCCCCGTACGAGAGGCAGGACCCGAACTGCCGCTGCCGCCGGGCGGGGCTCCACGCCCGGGGCCGAGCGATCAATATGTCGCGCCGCCAAACGAACCTGCAGAAGCCGCCGTTTCCGAAGCCCCCCGTGCGCCCCTTCCACAGCGAGAGCGTCCGAAGCCATCGGCAGAAGGACCTGAAGAAAAGCGTCTCAGCGATTACAAGGAGGCAAGCTGGCGACAGCGCGGTACGCTGAAGAGTCCGGCGCACGTGCGGATCGCTCTCCTCCAGTGGGACGCAGGGGAGTCGTACCGGCATCCGTTATTTGAATGTTGTTTCCCCAATGAGGCGAAGAACCCCAACGCTGCTCCGCGTACAGAGCAACTGCACCGCAACCCATACAACTGGAAGACCTCTGAAGAATTTCCAAGTGCTACCGAGCACCGTCGCCGACTCATACTTCATCGCGTGCTGGAAGCATGCGACCAATTCGCCGTCGAGGTCTTGGTCGTCCCCGAGTACACGATGCGGGCCGAAACCGTCCTGTGGCTGGAGCAACAGCTGCCAAGCTTGGCGCCGAACTTGTCCGTCTGGGCTGGAACGTACAGGCACGCCCCAGGGGCTACCCGTCTTCCAGAATCCAACGTGCAAGACTGGGACGCAGTACTCAATTTCGTTGCGGCGCCGAGGCGCCTCGCAGGGAGCAGGGTGAAACGGCCAACACGAATAGAGCGGTTCAAGAGATACCCAGCGATGGCGGATCGCGAGATCTTCCGTCCCGCACAATCCTTTGTCCTCCGACTGGGCGACTATCCGTTTCCGAGAGAGCCCGAGGCACACATCATTGCTTTGATATGTTCGGAGATCTTCCTCGCCGCCAGTCCTGCGAACCTTCCGGGGCTGGCACAGTCTCTCGTTGAGCTCTGTGCCCGGTTCCCAGGAATCGCTGTCGGCCGTCTTCGGGAATGGGCTGAGGAGCAAGTCAAGATGGATATGGTAGCGTTTGCCTTCGAGGCATCGCTGCTGAACAAGCAAAGGATGCCGGCAACGATACTTCTTGTGCCCTCAATGACCAGTCGCGCGCAGGATTTTGCTGTGCTTGGGCAGGCGAGTTTCTTCGCCGCCGGCATCACCACCGTCTTCTGCAACGCCGTTCACGGAAAGTACGGTGTGGGTAGGAGCTGCTTCATCGGCTACGACTCATGGGACCTTCCAGAGAATCGAGACGGTGGTGAGCGCGGCATACCAACTTTGGATCCATATCATGGCGTCGCTCCAGGAATCTTTCGGCAGCACTCCAATCCAAGAGGTTGGCTGGAGAAGGGCGAACAGGCCCTCGTGATAGCAGACGTGGATCCACGCAATGCGCTGGCGGGTAGCCCAAGACCCCAGGCGCTGCCACCGGCGCTTCAGCTTGTCGCCTACCTTCCGATCCTCGAATCATGGAAGAGAATGAGACCACGCGGCAGAAAGAAGATTGACCCCTGCTGTCCGTACGCCAGCCGAACGGCGAGTCGCGTTTGGGCAGGACTCGTCAAGGCGATTGAGTCTCGCGAAGCTGGGCACCGAAGAACAACGGCAGACGATGCGAATCCTGGTGGCCTCGGTGCGGCCCTCAAGAAGCTGGAGAATCTCGTACCTGAAACGACCGTCGAGAGACCGAACCGCTTCTGGTTGACGAAGCGGCGGGAGGCTTACGAGCGGCATCACAAGGCAAACCCTCAGCAGTGGCCTCCCCCGGTCGCCTTGGATTGGATCTGGGTTGACCTCGGAGATCCCGCCCTCGTCAACGAATTTCCGAAACTACTTGTTCCTCCCTACTGTGACCTTCGAGGCGACTCGCGGGGCGGTCCAGCCGCAGGGACAGATTGAGGGTAACCACGGACCATTTGGCTGCGACTCGCAGGATCTGATGGAGCTGCTGAAGGCCGGGGGACGCCGCCTGGTTGGGCGAGTCGCGCTGCTACGCAGGTGTCGGATGAACAGCCGCCCTGATGCCACCAGGCTCAAACGCTACGCAGAGCGCCCATCGTGCTATGCGTGTCGTCGAGGCTGCCCAAAAGGAACGAGCACGCTTGGTCGTGAAATGCAGCGATGGCGGAGAGAGCAATGGGAGAAGGCCGGCCGTTGACCGCACCGGAACAGCAGGCGCTTCCAGGAGCTGACGATGACAACCGACAGCTGGGGCCTTCTCTCCGCGCGATTCTGCGTCCTCAGACCATTCGTGATATGGGGGGAGCCAGGACATGGCGCGACCCTGCGGCGGGGTGGCGCAGGCCGAGAGGGTTCTGATGAGACCAGCATCGCGACGAGGGGCCGGAGGCTCAGTGCCCCCGCCACGCAGCTTGAATGCTATGGAAGGTGCCGCCCTCCATCGCTTCAAGACGGCGCTGCAGTCACGCTTGGGAGACAACCTGCTCTCACTGCGCCTGTTCGGCTCGCGGGCGCGCTTGGAAGGCACCGAAGAATCCGACTTGGACGTCCTCGTGTTGGTGCGGGAGAAAGACCCTGCCCTCTGCCGGCGCATCGTCGAGGAGGCGCTCGACGTCGACTTGGCCTATGGAACTACTCTCGCCCCAACCATCCTCACCACCGCCGATTACGATCTCAACCGAGAGTACCGGACGCCATTCTATCGGAGCGTGGAACGCGAGAGTCGCCTTCTATGACGGCCACGCCGGCTGAGCGCACCCGCCAAAACCAACGCTGCGGCACCTACACGAGTGGGGAAACGACAGGCACGGAGTCGCTTGACGACCACGCTGGCGAAGAGGCATGCGTAGTCAGAGAGGGCGGATGACCTATGGAGATCTACATCGACGGCGAGTGGCACTCGCGTGAGACGGCGAAGGTGTCCGTGTTTGATCACGGACTGCTCTATGGCGACGGGGTGTTCGAAGGCATCCGGGTGTACAGCCGGCGCATCTTCCGGCTCGAGGCGCATCTCGACCGGCTCTACGCCTCGGCGCAAGCCATTGCGCTGACCATCCCACTCGAGCGCGGCGAGATGGCGGCGGCGGTGCGCGACACCGTCCGGCGCAATCAGCGCGACGACGGCTACATCCGCCTGGTCGTCAGCCGCGGCGCCGGCGAGCTGGGCATCGATCCAGTCAGCTGCCCGCGCCCGTGCGTCATCATCATCGTCGGCGACGTCCGCCTCTACTCACGCGAGCTGTACGCCAGCGGCATCAAGGTGATCACCTCCGCCACCCGGCAGGTGTCGCACGAGGCCTTCGACCCGCGTGTCAAGTCGCTCAACTACCTGAAGAACGTGCTCGCCAAGATCGATGCACAACGCGCCGGCGCGCACGAGGCTATCCTGCTGAACAGCGCCGGGTTCATCGCCGAATGCGCCGGCGACAACCTCTTCGTCGTGCACCACCGCCGGCTGCTGACGCCGTCACCGCAAGACGGCGCGCTGGAAGGCATCACGCGCGGGGCCATCCTCGAGCTGGCGGCTGAAGCTGGAATCGAGGGTCGAGAGTCGCGGCTGACGCGCTTCGACGTCTACACCGCGGACGAGTGCTTCCTCACCGGCACCGGCGCCGAGGTGATGCCGGTGGCCGCGGTCGACGGGCGACCGATCGCCAACGGGGAGCCCGGCCCAGTCACGCGACAGTTGACCGAGGCTTTCCACGCCCTCGTGCGTCACGAGGGCGACCCGGTCTGGTGATCAGGAAATAGTCAGCCCCGAGCCGTCACACTGCGGCTTGCGCAACCGCTACGCGACGCTGCGGGCGTGAGGCGGTTTCGATGGCGCGCTTCAACGCCTCGGCGCGGTCGGAACGCTCCCACGTGAAGAAGGGGCCTTCGGGCGCTCGGCCGAAATGGCCGTAGGCGGCGGTGCGCTGGTAGATCGGCCGCTTCAGATCGAGGCAGCGGATGATGCCCGCCGGCTTCAGCTCGAAGTGCTCGCGCACCAGTGCTGCCAGCCGGTCGTTCGGCACCACACCGGTATCGAAGGTGTCGACCAACACGGAGGTGGGCTCGGCCACGCCGATGGCGTAGGAGAGCTGCACTTCACACTTCGTGGCCAAACCGGCGGCGACAATATTCTTGGCGATATAGCGCGCCATGTAGGCGGCGCTGCGGTCCACCTTGCTCGGGTCCTTGCCCGAGAAGGCGCCGCCGCCGTGACGGCCGTAGCCGCCGTAGGTGTCGACGATGATCTTGCGGCCGGTCAAGCCGCAGTCGCCAACCGGACCACCGACGACGAAACGGCCGGTCGGATTGACGTGAATCTTCATGCGCGGATCGAAGTACTCCTGCGGTACCACCTTCTTGATCACCTCTTCGACGATCACCTCGCGCAGGGTCTCGTATTTCACGTCGGGGCTGTGCTGGGAGGAGACGACGACGGTGTCGACGCGACGCGGCCGACCGTCGCTGTACTCGACGGTGACTTGCGACTTCGCGTCGGGACGCAGGAACGGGTACGCGCCGCTCTTACGGATCTTGGAGAGTTGCCGGCACAGGTCGTGCGCCACCACGATGGGCAGCGGCATCAGCTCCGGCGTCTCGTCACAGGCGAAGCCGAACATTAGGCCCTGGTCCCCGGCCCCCTGCTCCTTGTGCAGGCCTTCGCCCTCGGTGACCCCCTGGGAGATGTCCGGCGACTGGCGCTCGATGGCGATCATGACCGCGCAGGTATCGGCGTCGAAGCCGACCTCCGAAGACGTGTACCCGATGTCGCGCACGGTGCGGCGGACGACCTCGGTGTAGTTGATCTGGGCTTTCGTGGTGATCTCGCCGGCGACGACGACCATGCCGGTCTTGCAGAGGCTTTCGCAGGCCACCCGGCTATCGGGGTCTTGCTCCAGAAGCGCATCCAGGATGCCGTCGGAAATCTGATCGCACATCTTGTCCGGGTGTCCCTCGGACACCGATTCCGAGGTGAACAGGAAATCTTGCAGAGCCATATTTTCTCCTTCGCGCGTATCGCTGGATTGCTGCCCCTAGCCGGTCAGCGACCCGGTTCAAGACACATATTACAGGGATCGTATCACGGTCAAGGACGTTATTCCTCATTGAACTTCTCGTCAACGAGGCGCTCGATAGCTTCCAGGGCCGGTCCGGCCTGAGGCCCCGCGACGGCCACTTCAATGTAGGACCCCTGGGCGGCGGCCAGCATCATCAGGCCGATGATGCTCTTGCCGTTCACCGTCTGCCCGTCCTTGGTGATGGTGATGTCGGCGTCGAACTGCGACGCGACCTGCACCAGCTGGGCGGCGGCGCGCGCATGCAAGCCGAGCCGGTTCTTGATCTCCAGCTGCTTCGACAACTCCGGCGGGCTCGTGGGCAGATCGGGTGGCGTCATGGGGTGTCTCAGTACTTCTCATCTTCTTCACGGATGCTCCGATACAGCTCGCTGCGGTCGGCGGCGTCGATCAATTGCTTGCGAAACGACGAGTCCTTCAAGAGCCGGGAGACCCGCGCCAGGGCTTTGAGATGTTGGCCGACCGAGTCTTCCGGTGCGACCAGGAGGAAGAACAGTTTGGTTGGGTTGCCGTCGAGCGACTGGAAATCCACCCCTTGGGGATGGCGGCCGAAGGCGCCGAGCACGGCCTTCAGGCCGGGCAGCTTGCCGTGTGGGATGGCGATGCCGTCGCCGATCGCAGTGCTCCCGAGTCGTTCGCGTTCCCACAGCACGTCGCTCAGACGCTGCGCGTCGATCTCGGAGTGCTCGGCGGCCATGTGCTCGGCCAACTCCCGCAGCACCGCGTCCTTGGTGCGGCCCGTGAGGGCAGGGATCACCAGGGCTTCGGGGAGGATGTCGAGGATCTTCATGGGGCGGTGCCCGCGGTCGCAGAAACGAACTGTGTGCGAGCCGTGTTTCGACTCACGAGGGCTCCGGCTCGATCAAGCCGTAGTTCCCATCCTTGCGCCGGTAGAGCACGTTGAGGCTTTCGTTGGCGGCGTTCTTGAAGAGGAGGAAGTCGTTCTTGAGCAGCTTGAGCTGCATCACCGCCTCGCCTACGGACATCGGCTTCACGAGCACGCGCTGCGTGCGGATGATGCCGCCGGTGCGCCGGCGTTCCACGACGGGGGCAGTCTTCTCGGCGGCGCTGTTCCCGCCCTTGTGATCTTTGACTTTGGCGACGTGCTTCTTCACCTGGCGCTCGATCTTGCTCATGGCGACATCGATCGCCGAGTAAAGATCCCCGGTCTCCTCAGTGGCGGTGACGTCGAGGTGATTGGCGCGCAGCTGCACTTCGGCAATGTGGCGATGCTTCACCACCGAGAGGGTGACGTGCGCCTCGATCGGGCGGCGCAGGAACTTGTGGATGCGTTGCACCTTGTCTTCGGCGTGCTTGCGGAGGCCTTCGGTCGGCTCGACGTGCCGGAAGGTGACCATGACTTGCATCGCTGTCTCCTCGTTAGAAGCCTTGGCGCCGCTTCGACGACGGGAGGACGTTCATGATCCCGCGGTACTTGGCTACCGTCCGCCGGGCGATGCCCACGTGCTCGGTCGACAACATCTTGGCTATGTGCTGGTCGCTGTACGGGCGTCGCGGATCCTCCGCGGCGATGATCTCGCGGATGCGGTCCTTGACGCTCTCCGCCGAGACTTCCTCGCCGTCGGTGCCTTGCAGGCTGGAGGTGAAGAAATATTTCAACTCGTAGGTGCCCTGCGGGGTATGCACGTACTTGTTGGCGGTTGCGCGGCTGACCGTCGACTCGTGCATGCCGATGTCCATGGCGACGTCTTTGAGCACCAGCGGCTTCAGGGCGGCGACGCCCTTGTCGAAGAACTCGCACTGAAAGCGGACGATGCTTTGCGTCACCAGGTACAGGGTGCGCTGCCGTTGCTGGATGCTCTTGATCAGCCAGGCGGCGGCCCGCATCTTCTCCTGGACGTAGCGCTTCGCCTCGCCCGTGCCGGAATCGGAGAGCACCTGGCGATAGAAGTTGCTGACGCGCAAGCGCGGCAAGCCGTCGTCATTGAGGGTGACGACCAAGTCTTCTCCGATCTTCTGCACGAACACGTCCGGGGTGATGTAGCGGATGTCACCTTCACCGAAGTTGCGGCCCGGCTTCGGCTCGAGCTTGGCGATATAATGGGCGGCGGCGACCACCTCTTCCATCGGCGCTCCCAGCTCACGGACGATCCTATCGTAGCGTTTGCTCTCCAGCAGGCCGAGGTGGTCACGCACGATCGCCGCGGCAACGGAGTCCTCCTTGCCATCGTTGCGCAGCTGCAGCAGCAGACACTCGCGCAAGTCGCGCGCCCCCACGCCGGGCGGGTCCAACCCCTGGATGCGTTTCAAGGCGCGCTCCACGATGTCGAAGTCCTGCCCGCTCTGGAAGGCGATGTCCTCGATCGGCAACTGCAGGTATCCCTCCTTGTCCATGTTGCCGATGATCAACGCGGCGACCGACTCCTCCACCGGACCGATGTCGGTCATGCGCAGCTGCCAGATGAGGTTCTCGGGCAGCGACTGAGCGCGCACCAAGGTGTTCTCCAGGGCGGACCGCTTGTCCTCATCGTAGTCCGCCGAGGTCGCCGAGGAGCCGTGCCAGTCGTTGCGATAGTTGTCGAGGTACTCCTTCCAGTCGATCTCCCCCATGCGTTCGCTGGGCTCGACCTCGGTGGTGGTTTCCCGTTGCTCGAGCGGTGCTTCCGGCCACTCCTCGGCGCCGTTGCCGCTGGACTCCAGGGGCTCTTCGGTGCGCGGACGCTCTTCCTCCTCCTGCTGGTCGACGCCTTCTTCGAGGGTGGGATTCTGGGCCAGCTCCTCGTCGATGAGCGTCTCGAGCTCCATACGCGACACTTGGAGGATCTTGATCGCCTGCCGCAGCTGGGGCGTCATCACCAGCTGCTGAGAGAGTCTCTGGTAGAGTCTAGTTTCGAGTGCCATGACTCTTACAGCGTAAAGCGCTCCCCCAGATAGAGTTCCCGGGCGCGACGGCTGCCGGCGATTTCTTGCGGCGTGCCCTCCTCAAGCACTGCGCCCTCGTTGAGGATGTAAGCACGGTCGCAGATGCCCAAGGTCTCGCGCACATTGTGGTCCGTAATGAGTATCCCAATCCTTCGCTCCTTCAGCTGTGCCACGATGCTCTGGATATCCAGAATAGCAAGCGGATCGATTCCTGCAAAAGGTTCGTCGAGGAGCATGAAGGCCGGGGAGGTCACCAGGGCGCGGGTGATCTCGACGCGGCGGCGCTCGCCGCCGGACAGCGAGTACGCTTTGCTCTTGGCCAGGTGGGCGATACTGAGCTCTTCGAGCAGCAGCGCCAGCCGCTCGCGGCGCTCGTCGCGCGTCAGGTCCAACGTTTCGAGGATGGCAAGGATGTTCTCCTCCACGGTCAGCTTGCGAAACACCGATGGCTCTTGAGGCAGGTAGCTGATGCCCTTGCGGGCGCGCATGAACATCGGGTCGCCGGTGAGGTCCATGCCGTTGAGCTGCACGCAGCCGCGGTCCGGGCGGATCAGTCCGACAATGGCGTAGAAGGTGGTCGTCTTGCCGGCGCCGTTGGGCCCGAGCAGACCGACCACTTCGCCGGCATGCACCTCGAGCGAGACGTCGCGCAGTATCTCACGGCCCCCGAGGCGCTTGCAGAGGCTCTCGGCGCGCAGCATCCCCTGCCCGTCACTGCCGTTGCGGCTCACGGTGCGCCTCCGCCTGCCGCCGGGGTCGGCTCGCCTTTGCCGGGAAACAGCACGGCTTTGACGCGTCCGCTGCCGCCCTCGACGACGCTGCGCTGCTCATCCAGATAGACAACGACGCGGTCGCCGCTGACTTGATTCGGACCGTCGTGCAGCTCGGCCTTGTCGCTCAACACCGCGGTGCCGCGTGCCTGATCGAACACCGCCCGCCCGCCGGTTGCCCAGCGCCCACCTTGCGAGAGCCGGACCTGACCCTGGGCAATCACTTCCTTCACCTGGTTCTCGGCGTGTTCATCGAGCGAGACGATGAGGGTGTCGCTCTCCAGCTTCATCTCTCCCTGCGTCACTACCACGGTGCCCTTGTAGGTGAGCACGCGCGAGCGGTAATCGAACTCCAACCCGTCGGCGGTCACCGAGATCGGCTCGCGCGTCGAGGTGAAGGTGAGGGAGTCCAGGAACGCGGCGGGGCTGGCTGGGGTGGGTTTGTCGGCTGGCGGGGCGCGGGTTGCCGCCCGCGCTTCCTCACCACAGCTGCGACCGGTGGACAGCCCGATCGACGCCACGACCAGCAGAGCCGCCCATGTGTTACAGCGGTGCGTTGCTGCCTCCTCTTTTTTCCGGGGCCGGCCGCAGCTGCATGGTGACATGTTGGCGCAGATTCACCCGCTGGGTGTCGACCTGCACCTCCATGCGATCGCCCTGCAGTTGGACGTCATGCCCGGATATCTCCACCCGCCCCGGTGCGGAGATCACCTGCCGGCGCTGGTCGTAGGTCGCGCGGGCGGTGCGCACGGTGTAGTCGGCCAGCCGCACCTCGATATTGCCGTTGAGCTCGACGCGCGCGACTTCGCGCCCGTCGAGCACGATGCGCCCCTCCTCGCCGCTGAGACCCACGACCCGTCCGTCCTTGAGAAAGAGCTCCATCGTCGCGTCGCGTACGACCACGGTCTTGTCCTCATCGACGTACTGGGCATCTTGTGCCGACACCTCCCACACCTTCCGTCCCTCCTGCACCTTGACGCGGTGGAAGTCCCGGATGTGCTGCGATACGCCGGGGATGAGCTCCAGTTGGTTCGGCACCCAGTCCTGCTGCCGCTGCTGCCACAGGCTGCGCCCGACGAGAAGCCCGATGGCCAGCAGCAACAGGATCACACTCCCGGCGACGGCAGTACGAAGGCGTTTTCTCATAGGCAGGAGCCGCGTCGATGGGCGCGCGGGGACGAACCTTACCATCGGCAAAACGGCGAGTAAAGGTAAACCAGGACGCCGCCCGCCGCCGCCCCGACCCCGACGCTTGGTGTCCCTTAATTTTTGTTGCACAGGCGCGCGCGCCCGTGCTATGAGGGCGCCCAAGTTTCGAGGCGAAAGGATCCGAGGGGTTATAGGTTACCGGGCGTCCGGAGGCGTTACCTGCGCTCCAGCTTGAAGCAGCTTTCCCTGAAACACACAGCGCAGCGAAAGGGGGTACAGGCAGTATGGTTCAAGGCACCGTCAAGTGGTTCAACGGACAGAAGGGCTATGGCTTCATTACCAAGGACGATGGGCAGGACGTCTTTGTGCACTACTCCGCCATTGTCGGCCAGGGCTTCCGCTCGCTAGAGGAGGGCCAGCGTGTCGAGTTCGAGATCACGCAGGGTCCGAAGGGCTTACAGGCCGCGAACGTCTCGAAACTCTGATCCACCCGAGGCAGAGGGACAACAGCCTCGGCCCGCGCACCGGGCCGAGGCTTTCTTTTTTCAACATTGCGACATGGCCATCGAAGGCACGGTGCGCACGTTCTTGTCACTATGAGCCTGCCCATCGCGACGCGCGGACTGCGACACGTTGCCCTGCGGGTGCGAGACGTGGCGCGCTCCAAGGCGTTCTATGCCGAGGTCTTCGGCATGGAAACGGTCTGGGAGCCGGATGCGGAGAACTGCTACCTATCGAGCGGCTGTGACAACTTGGCGCTCCATCAGGTGCCGGCCGCGCCGGCTGCGGTGGGGGAGCAGGTGCTCGACCACATCGGCTTCATCGTTTCCTCGCCCGAGGCCGTGTGGGCGGCCGCCGAGCAGCTGCGTGCCCGTGCCGTGCCCATCCTCAAAGAGCCGCGCCGACACCGCGACGGGAGTTGCTCGCTCTACTGCGCCGATCCGGACGGCACGGTCATCCAAATCCTGTTCGAGCCCACGATCAGCCCGCTGAACCTGCGATGAGCGGCCGGGTGCTAGCGGCGTGGTCCGTGCACTTCTACACCGCCCTCGGCGCGGCGCTCGGCTTCTTCGCGTTGGAGGCCGCGGCGGACGGTCGTTACGGTGTTGCCTTCGCGTGGATGGCGCTGGCCACGTTCATCGATGCCACCGACGGGACGCTGGCGCGGCGGGTGCGCGTCAAGGAAGTCCTGCCGCACTTCGACGGCTCCAAGCTCGACGACATCGTCGACTACCTGAACTACGTCGTGGTGCCGGTCGTCATCGCGTATCACGCCGCCTTGATCCCGCACGGCACCGCCGGGCTGGTGATCGGTTCGGCGCCGTTGCTGGCGAGCGGGTACGGTTTCTGTCAAACCGACGCCAAGACCGCGGACCACTTCTTCAAAGGCTTCCCGTCGTACTGGAACGTTGTGGTCTTCTACTTCTACGTGCTGACGACGCCGGTCTGGTTCAACGTCGCGATCCTGATTACCTTCTCCGTGCTGGTGTTCGTGCCGATCCGTTACCTCTATCCCAGTCGGAATCCGGTGGCCCAGCGGACCACGCATGGCCTGGGGGTCGTTTGGGCGGCCTGCATCGTCGCCTTGCTGGTGCAGTTCCCGGAGCCGTCGCGCCAGCTGGCGTGGCTGTCGATGTTCTTCCCGATCTACTACTTCGCGGTGTCGTTCCACGTGCACTTCCGCAACCACGCGGCTTGAGACGGCGTGCTCAGTGCGCACCGTATTTGCCGGCCAGGCGTCGTGCCTCGATCTGCACCTCTCGGAGCAGGGATAGCGCTTGCTTCGCGACCGATGCGTCGCGCGTTGCCCAGACCTCTGCTGCCTTGTGCCCGGCGGCCACCTGGTCGAACGATCCGGCGCCTGCCTTCGCCAACGCGCTGGCGACGGCGACTTCGCCGAAGCTGAGGTCGGGACCCTTCAGCCGGCGCGTCAGCTCTGCCGCCGAGACTTCGTACACGGTCGACATCGCCTCGATCATGATCTGTGCGCTTCTGCGGTCACTCGTCTTGTCGTTGAACGAGCGCGCGTAGCGCCTCAAGGCCGCGTCGGGGGAACCACTGCCGGCTTCGAGCTCGGCGGTCGACGGCAAGGCGGTGACTTTGAGGTTCGGGTCGGTCCGATAGTCGGCCCCGAGCGTCAGCTCCTCCGACTCGGGCACGACGATGAATTGTGTGCGATGCGTGTATGGTGCGCTGGCACAGCCGGCCGCGAAGAGCAGCAGGGCGGCCACAGTGATCAAGAATCCCTGCGATCGAGGTCCCACGCGGGCATTCTAGGGAAGCCCGCCGGGCAACGGAAGTGAGCGCCGGCGGCGCTGAGAAACCTTCGAAAGGGGGGACCTTTGCTCAACGGTGGCAGGATGCTACGAGCACGATTCACGAACACGACTCACGACTGAACAGGAGGTTTCGAAATGAAGATCGAAGGTGCAGTCGCTTTGGTGACCGGCGGTGCGTCCGGGCTCGGTGAGGCGACCGTGCGCGCCCTGGTGGGGAGGGGCGCGCGCGCGGCGATCCTGGATCGGCCCAACTCCGCCGGCGAGCAGGTGGCCAAGGAGCTCGGCGGCAAGGCGATATTTGTGTCCGCCGACGTTACCAGCTCAGATCAAGTGACCAAAGCGGTGCAGCAGACCGTCGCTGCCTTCGGCGGGGTCCACGTCGTCGTGAACTGCGCCGGGGTCGGCGCCGCGATGAAGACTACCGGCAAGCAAGGCCCGATGCCGCTCGACATGTTCGAGATGGTCATCAAGATCAACCTGATCGGGACGTTCAACGTGATCCGTGTCGCCGCCACTGAGATGTTGAAGAACACACCCAACGATGACGGCGAGCGCGGCGTGATCATCAACACTGCGTCAGTCGCCGCCTTCGACGGCCAGATCGGTCAGGTAGCCTACTCGGCGTCGAAGGCGGGGGTCGTCGGCATGACGCTGCCGATCGCCCGCGACTTGTCCCGCGACGGTATCCGTTGCCTGACCATAGCGCCGGGAACCTTCGATACACCGATGCTCGCGATGCTGCCGGAGCCGCAGCGCCAAGCGCTGGGCGCGCAGATCCCGTTTCCGCAGCGCTTGGGTCGGCCGCCCGAGTATGCGGCGCTCGCCGTGCACATCGTCGAGAACGCCTACCTCAACGGCGAGACCATCCGCCTCGACGGCGCCATCCGCATGCCGCCGAAGTAAGCGACGCGACGATCCACCGACCGGACCTCCGAGCGTTCCGCCCGTCCCCGAAGCTCGGCGCCTCGCGCGTCGGGTTCGGTGCAGCTGGGAGGCGCCATCATCGGCACGACGCCAAACTTGCCCGACTGGTCGCGCGATGTCGAGGCACGTGTGCAGGGTGCTGGAGCACTTGCACGCAGCCCTGAAGACAGGGCATAGCTTTGAAGGGGAATGCAGCGCGGTGCGCCATCACGAGTTTGAAATGGAGATGCCGTTCGCGGCGGCGCGCCTCTGGGCGTTGTTTCAACGCTACGACTTGTGGAAGGAGTACGCCCCGGCCGTGCTTGACGTGGAGATCGTCTATCCGGGCGACGCTTACGGCAACGGGTTGTTGCGCAAGGTAATCTACCCGCTGCCCTTCGGCCGGCGCGGCGAGTCCTTCGAGCTGGTCACCAACGTCAGGCCGGCGTGCGGTTACGACTACCTGATGCTGCGCACCGGACTGAGCGGTTCCATGTCGCTGGAGCCGCTGGGGCCGAACCGCACGCGCATTCGTTTTCGCGAGTCGTTCCATATGACGACGCCGGTGCTGCGTCACTTCGAGGCTCCGATCTACCGGTTCATCAACAAGAAGAATGAAGAGTCGATCCGTGGTGCCGCCGCCTGGCTCGCGGCACATCCGGAGTTTCGCGCCGATCTGGCAGATCCGGCGTGAGCCCTGGCGGCGTAGGACGCAATTCCGCAGACAGCCCGCGACGCTGCTGCTAAGCAAGCACGCCCGATGAGTATCTCCTTCTCGTGCCGCGCCGTGGCCATTGCGGCGCTGATCGCGACGTTGGCGCGCGGCGCCGGCGCGGAGGTCTCCTTCATCACGCGCGCCGACTTCCCGACCGGACCTTCGCCGACGGCGGCCTCAGCCGGCTATGTCAACGACGATCGGCTCCTCGATCTCGTCGTGGCGGACAGCCGCGGCCTTTCGATTCTCTTCGGGGTCGGACGCGGGATGTTCTCCACCCCGTTGGCGTTGCGCACGCAATCGGCGCCCAGCGCGCTGGCCACGGCGGATTTCAACGGTGACGGCCGCCTCGACGTGGCCTACGTGAGCCCGCTGGATGCAATGGTTCGCGTGCAGTGCGGCGATGGCACCGGCGGCTTCGATGCGCCGCAACACTACAGCACCGGACCGCATCCCTACCTCGTCTGGGTGTTAGATATGAACAACGATCGGCACGCCGATCTCGTGGTCGGGCACAGCGAGGGGATCTCGGTGCTGCTCGGAGACGGGCGCGGCGGGTTTGCGCCGTCACGGAAAGTCGACACCGGTCTGCCAGCCCGGGCAGTGGCCACTGGCGACTTCAACGGCGACGGCAGGCTCGACATCGCGGTGCTCGACACCGACGGCGAAGAAGTCGGCGTCTTCGCCGGCGACGGCAACGGCGGCTTCGTGCCGTTGCAGACGGCGCGCGCCGGCGTCCGGCCACGCCATCTGCTGGCGCGCGACTTCAACGGCGACGGCCGCATCGACCTGGCGATTGTCGACGACCTCGGCCTGTGGCTGCTGCCGGGCGACGGCAAGGGCAGCTTCCTGGCGCCGGAGCTGATCGAGCGCAACCTGAAGCTCAGCGCGCTGGCTGCGGCCGACTTCAATGGCGACGGACAAATGGACGTGGCGGTTCTGGACGGGCTGCACTGCAGCGCGCGGCTGTGGCTCGGCACAGGCAAGGGCCGGTTTCAGGAGGGAGCCGCCCGGAGTGTCGGCGGCGGCCCGAGTGATCTGCTGGCAGGCGATCTGACCGGCGACGGGTTTGCGGATCTTTTGGCGGTGGGACGGTCCGAGGATGCCGTCACGCTGTTGAAAGGCGATGGGAGGGGCAACTTGAGTGGGCCGCCGCTGCTCGATGCCGGTCCCGATCCGGTCGCGGTCGCGATTGCCGACTTCAACGGTGATCGTCACCCCGACCTCGCCGTCGTCAACGAGAGCTCGGGCAGTCTGCAGCTCCTGGTAGGGGACGGCCACGCCGGCTTTCGTCCAGGGGCTATGCTGCGCGTGGCGCGTCAGCCGCGCGCCGTGGTGAGCGCCGATTTCGACGGCGACGGGCATCCGGACCTTGCGGTCGCCGACTTCGGAGCGGAGCACGTGGGCGTCTTGCAAGGAGATGGCACCGGCAACTTTGCTTCGCCGTTGTTTCTGGCGGTGGGGATGGGGCCGAGCGCCGTCGTGGCCGCCGACTTCGACCGCGACGGGCACTTGGATCTCGCCACTGCGAACACGATGTCCAACAGTGTCTCGGTGCTCTTCGGCGACGGGCATGGGCGCTTCCCCCGTGTCGCCAATTTTGAAGTCGTGCCGCGCCCGACCTTCTTGATCGCTGGCGACCTGAACGTCGATCACCGCGTCGATCTGATCACCGGCAACGCGCACGACGACAAGGTGTCGATTCTCAAGGGGCAGGCGGGCGGATTGGGCGATCCGATGACGGACAACTTGGGCACGAATGTGTGGCCGCTGGTGTCCGACGACTTCAATCTCGACGGCCAGATCGACCTGGTGGCCGCAGAGGGGAGCGACAACCGCATCGCGATCCTTTCCGGAGAAGGCGACAATAACTTTGCCGACCCAATTCGCTTTGCGGTCGGCCGCCGCCCGACCGCCGTCGCGGCGGGCGACTTCAATGAAGACAAGCGCGTCGATCTGGCGGTCATCAATCACGACTCGCATACGATCATGCTGCTGATCAACACCAGCACGCGCAGCCCGGTGCCAGCGGCACCGCTGGCGCTGCCACCGGGTGTCCAGACACCGAGCCAGCCGCTGGATCCCTGGGAGCGCGCCATCCAGGCCTGGTAAGCACGCTTTTGATTTCCCCGGGGGCGTTCGACATAATCCGCGCCACATGGCGATCAGCGGCGAGCAGGAGTTCAGCACCGAGGTCGCGGCGTCGGTGCAGCAGTGCTTCGCGACCATCACGGACTTCGAGAGCTACCCGGAATGGTTTTCGTCGATCGAGGGGACGACGGTGCTGGAGCGCGATCGTGGCGGGCTCGGCAAGCGGGTCGAGTACCACATCGACATGAAACTGCGGACCATCCGTTACGTGTTGGAATACAAGTACGACAAGCCGACGCGGCTCACCTGGAAGTCGGTTGACGGCGACGTCGACGCGATCGAGGGCGTGTATGTGTTCGAGAAGCTAGGGCCGAGACTGACGCGCGCGACGTGCCGGCAGGCCGTTTCCTTGGGGTTCTGGATGCCCGGCCCCGTGCGCGCCCTCGTGGAGCGACAGGCCCTGAAGCAGTCCGTCCTGGAGTTCAAAGCGGCGGCGGAGAGCGCCGCACAGGCGCCGCCGGCGCGGCGGAAGAAGAGAAGCTGACTCAGTGACTCGGTTGCTGATCGGCGTGCCACACGACGCCGGCGGTCCGGTCTTCGAGTGCTTTTATCGGCAGGGTGAACCAGAATGTCGCGCCGTGGCCCGGTTGGGATTCCACCCCGACGGTGCCACCGTGCCGCTCGACGATCTTGCGTACTACGGTGAGACCGACGCCTTCACCGGGTACGCCCCGCGGCGCGCCGCGCTGGAAGAGGCGGAAGATCTTCTTCTGATCGCGGGTGCTGATCCCTGGGCCCGAGTCACGCACCATGAACCGCTGCGTGGGGCCGTCGTCGTATCCGATCTCGATGGTGCGGCGCGTCGCCCGGCCCATGTACTTGATGGCGTTGTCGATCAAGTTGCCGAAGATCTGGGTGAGCCCGATCGGATCCGCCACCGCCGACGGCAACCGCGCCGACCGCACCTCGATTCCGGCTGTGGAGAGCGCGCAGCGCTGCGCCTCCAACACGGCGGCGACCACCTCGTTGACGTCCACGGTCTCGCGCACCAGCTCGCGCATGCCGCAACGCGACACGTCGAGGAGGCCCTGCACCAGCGCGTCCATCCGCGCCGTCGCCGCGCGGATGAACCCGACGGAGTCTTCCAGCTCTCGCAAGACGTCGGTGCCGTGACCGTTCAGCAAGGCGCGCACGCGACCGAGGTTGCCCGCCAGCTCGTGGGCGAAGCCCTCGAGGTTGATCAGCGGCCCACGCAAGTCGTGCGACGCCACGTAGATCAGGTCCTCCAGCGCCCGGTTGGCGCGCTGGACCTCTTCCGACTTCCGCCCCAGCGCCGACAGCAGGCGACTGTTCGCGATCCAGGCCCCCGCCGTGGCTGCGAGAATGGTGGCTTCCTCTGCGTGTACCTGGCCGAAGCGGTACGGCTCGTTGCCGTCTAGCAGGACCAATACGCCGACGGGTTGCTCATCGGCCATGAGCGGCGCGACCAGGACTGCCTCGACGCGCAGCCCGGCGAGCATCGGCCCGCCGGCCTCGGGTGACCGTTGATAGCGATTGACGAACACCGCGCGGTGCTCACGGAACGCGCGCGCGGTGAACGACGATGCAGCATCACTCGCCACCGAGCGTCCCACCAATCCATCAACCGAGCCCCCGGCCGCAGCACGGACCGTCAACGATCCGTTCTCAGCGAGCGCCAGGAAGGCTCCATCGAGCCCGAAGGCGTCGCGCGCCGTCTCGGCGACTTGTTGGATGACGCGGTCGAGGTCCCGCTCACCACTGAGTTGGACGGCGAGCTCGCTCAGACGAGTGCGGAAGGCCGCCGCCTTTTGCGTGTTGGTGAACAGTCGCGCCGTGTTGATGGCCACTGAGGCCTGCTGCGCAATGCCGCGGAGCAGGCGCAGATCGTCGGGACCTAGCTGCGCCGCGGCTTCGTACCCCAACGTCAAGGACCCCAACACGTTTGGTCCAGTGAGCGGGGCGATCACTTGCATCGACAGCCGCAGATCGTCGAGCATCTTGAGGGCGATGGGATCGTCGGCGTCACGGTGCATTACCGCCATCTCGCCGGCCAAGAGCTGCGACATGTGGGGAGACCCTTGCAGCGAGAAGGTCTCGCGTCGGAAACGCTCGAACAAGTCGGGCGGTGTGCCGACATCCGCCGAGGCGATGAAGGCCCGCTTGCGTGCACTCCAGAGAATCACGGAGCTGCGGTCAGCGCGAAGAACCTTTCCGGTGATCTCGCAGATACGGTTGAGGCACTGGGTGAGATCCAGCTGGCTGCTGATCTCGCGCGCAATCTCCAAGAGTGCTGTGGTGGCTGCCTGATGTCCTTGCCGTTCCATATCAGTCCTTGGAGCCAGGGCGCGATTGACACAGCAACCGCCATGCCGCCGGCGCACCGGTGGCTCGTCGCAGAAGACGTCGGGTTACCGCGAGTCACGAGACAATATTGTCCGGCGCTTGTTACGCGAACGTCGGCATCCCTGTCGCTTGGCGGTGCGGTTGTGTAAGCTGCGCCCGCAGCGGAGGTCGGCATGGGTTACGAACAGATTATCGTCGATGTTTCGAACCGCGTCGCAACGATCACGTTGAACCGTCCCGAGCGGCTGAACGCGTGGACCCCGGTCATGGCGCACGAGCTGGCGGCGGCGTTCAAGCAGTGCGACGACGACGATGCGATCCGCGCCATCATCGTGACCGGCGCCGGCCGCGGCTTCTGCGCCGGCGCCGATCTGTCCGCCGGGGGCGAAGCATTCGCGGCGGCGGGTCGCAGCGAGCGCCAGGAACAGGTGCGCGCCGAACGCGCCGCCGCGGTCCGCCCGTGGGAGATGAAGAAGCCGATCATTGCGGCGATCAACGGTGCCGCCGTAGGGGTGGGCATCACGGTGACCTTGCAGTGGGACATTCGCCTCGCCGCCGAGAGCGCGAAAATCGCCTTCGCCTTTGTGCGCCGTGGGGTGATCCCGGAGGCGTTGAGCACCTGGATACTGCCGCGATTGATCGGCGTAAGCCGGGCGGCGGAGCTGTTGTACTCGGGGCGCACCGTGAGCGCGCGGGAAGCACTCGAGCTTGGCGTCTTGAGCCGGGTCGTTCCCGATGCCGAGCTGCTGCCGGCGGCGCGCGCCTTGGGAGAGGACATCGCCCGCAACGCCGCCCCCGTGTCCGTCGCCATCACCAAGCGACTGCTCTGGCATCATCTGACGGAGCCGGACATGCAGCGCGCGGAGCAGATCGAGGGACGTTTGTTCGGTTGGACCGGCACACAGCCCGACGCCCGCGAAGGGATCAAGGCGTTCCTGGAGAAGCGCGCGCCCAGCTGGAAGATGCACCCCAGCACCGACATGCCCGACTTCGTGCCGGGAAGAAAGTCGTGAATCGTGAACCCGACTGACTATCTGCGGTACGTTCCCATCAACTCGGCTTGCCCGAGCACGTGTCCTTCGACGGCGCGCAGCACCTCGGCCTTGGTGGCGCGCGGTGGCAAGTTCGTCGGCGCATCGAGTGCGTACAGCTTGAAGAAGTAGCGGTGCGGCTTGCCGGGCGGTGGGCAGGGACCGCCGTAGCCGACTTTACGGAAGTCGTTGGCGCCGTGCTTGGCGCCGCCGGCGAGCGTGTCGTGCGCCGGCACGCCTTGCGGCAACTCCGTGATGTCGGCCGGCAAGTCGTACAGCACCCAGTGCACCCACGTGCCGACGGGCGCGTCGGGATCATCAGCGATCAACGCGAAGCCTTTCGTCCCCGCGGGAGCGCCGCTCCAGAGGAGCGCCGGCGACTGATCGGCTCCCTCACAGGTGTGCGGCTTGGGAATCGCCGCACCGCTCTTGAATGCCGGACTCGACAGCGTGAAGGCCATAGCCGTTCCTCCGGTGTGTGACCAAGTGACGCTGAGCGCGCAGGTCAGCAGCAGCGAAAACCCGAGCGCTCTCTGGCGCAGTGAAGCACTCACGCCGCGGAGTCTAGCGGACACGGCGGCGCCACGTCCAGCATGCTGCCGTCGGCACCGGCGCCAGATTCCAGCTGGCGCAAGGCTGATGAATTGACTACGCTGCCGGCGTGTCGTCGCTGCCCCGCCCAGCCATCGCGCCTCGGCGCCTGCGTGCCCGGTTGGCTCGCGCGTTCTTCGGGAACTTCTTTCGGCTGTTGGTAATTGCCATCAGCTTCTCGCAGTGGTGTGTGCTGTGGTGGCTGCTGCCCGGGGTGGTCGAGTCGTTGCCGCTGGCGTTGCAGCTCGCCGCGCCCGCACTCATATACACCGTCAACCGTTCGCTGGCGATGCGCACGCAGCGGCGCCGCCGCGAGCGTGCGCCCGTGGGTGTCCTGCCGCGGCTGTACTACTCACTCGCCTTCACCTGCCTGTTCTGTGCGAGCTTTCTGCTGCTCACCGCGGCGTTCTGGATGACGGCGAAGCTGTTCCTCGGTGCGCTGACCGTCGAGGCACGTACGGCGCAGACCGTGCTCCTCATCGATTCGGATGTGGACCAGGTGTTCCGGTGGATTGCCAATGCGGGCATGGCGGTCATCGGTGCCGGCTTCGCCTACGGGTACACATTTGGGCAACTGCGGCTGCGTGTCCGACGGCTGAGCTTGCCGTTGCGGCACTGTCCGAGCGCGCTGGACGGCCTGCGCATCGTGCAGATCAGCGACATTCATATCGGGCAGAATCTCGACAAGGAGCAGCTGGAGCGCTTCGTCGCGCGCGTCAATGCGCTCGCGCCCGATCTCGTGTGCATCACGGGCGACATCATCGATGCGCCGTCGGCCGACCTGGAGGGGTTTCTGCCGGTGCTGGCACGAGTGGGCGCGCCGCACGGTGTGTTCGCCATTCTCGGCAATCACGATCACTACTCGGGTGCGGACCGGGTGGAAGCGGCGCTGCGCAGTCTGACGCCGTTCACCATTTTGCGCGACCAGCAGACGGTCATCACGGTGAACGGGCAGCGGTTGCATGTCGTCGGCCTGGACGATCGCGGACGCGACTGGGCGCGCGGTGTGGCGCAGGTTCCGTATCTGGCCACCGCGCTGGCGGCGATTCCGCCGGATGAGCCGGTGTTGCTCTTGTGTCATCGCCCGGACATCTTCCCGCAGGCGGCGGCCGGCGGTGTGGCTCTGACGTTGTCGGGACACACGCACGGCGGCCAGATCGGCGTCCCGTGGTTCAACGGCCGCGTGCGCAACCTGGCGGAGTTCGTCACCGCCTTTGACCGCGGTTTGTTCGAACGCGACGGTAGCTATCTCTACGTGAACTCCGGCCTCGGCGTCACCGGGCAGCGCATCCGTCTGAGCACTCCGCGCGAGATCACGGTGATCGAAGTGCGCCCGAACGCCGCTCGTCTAGTTGCATGAACGCCGGCGAAGGCCGTGCACCCGGCACCCCAGATCCGACCGTCGGCTTGTGTGCGGACTGCCGCTACTGTCATCGGCTCCGCAGTACGCGCGGCTCGGTGTTCTTCCGGTGCCGCCGTGCCGAGTCCGACCCGGTGTTTGAGCAGTATCCGCGCCTGCCGGTGTTGCAGTGTTCCGGTTACGCGCCGCAAAGCAAGAACTTCAGCTAAGTCAGTGATGCGTGTGCCTGCGACTCGATGTCGGCGGCGTGCGCATCGACGAGCGCATCCGGGCACAGGTACATGAATCCCTTGGCTGCCGACACGGCGACGACGATGTCGTCGAGGAACCCCGGCAGCAGCGAGTTGTCGCGCAATAGATCGAAGGGCACCAGCCAGTACAGTAGCGCCATCGCCAGCACCGAGCGCGCCAGAAACGGCGTGCGCCGATCACGCAGGAGGCGGAAGAAGGTTCGCATTCCGTAGCCCAAGTATCGCGAGAGCGCGCCGCGACCCTCGTGCCGCAGGCTGAGCATTCGTAGGTCGGCGACCGATGAAAACGCCGCCACGCCGAGGAACACGGCGGCCGACAGGGTCGTCCGCAGCCACAGCAGGCCGACACTCCCCAAGAGGGTGGCAAAACGCCTCGTTGAGTGCTCGGTACGCGTCATCAGGCGGTGAATGCGCTTCTCGAGGCTTGGCCGTGTACTGATGGCCATGCCGGCCGGTTGCATGGACGGGGGCGACGCGTACCAGCCGTCAAGGTTGGGGAGCGCGACCGCGGGATGCAGTCCGGCGGCCAGCGAGACGAGCCACAACACAACGCCGGCCACCCGGTCGGTCCGCCTGTCTCGCGGCCTACGCATCGTGCCGTCGCTTGAGTTCATCGAGCATCGAAGCCGCTGGTGGTGTGCCCGACTTGGCGGGCAAGAGCTCGTAGTTGCTCACCCGCCATTCATTATCAGACGGCCGTACGCGCACAATAACCTCTGGCTCAATCGGCTGATCATCGACTACCACCACCGTCAGCCGGAAGTAAAACGTCACAGCGTCGGCTGCCGCCTGCCGGTCCAGCTGCCGGTAGAAGACCCGCGGTCGTTCGTGACCGTCGCTGGCGGGCTGGTCGCCGAGCAAACGCAACTCCGCTTCAACCTTGGCGCGGGCCGGGCCTTCGGTCAACAGAAGCGCGGCGCGTTGGTCGGCCTCGACGAAGAGTCGATCGACGAATGCGCGAGCCACGCCGTCCGGAGAGTGAGTTGACGGCGTGCAGGCGGCCAGGACAATCAACCACAGCAACATCCCACGCGCTGCCAAGCATCCGCTCTGTGCCTTCTTTAGAAACATTGCGGAAACCTCTGAGTCGAAGTATGCACGGCGCGAGACTTGAGACTGCGGATCCAGATCGCAGATTCGCGGCTCGGCTTCAACATGGACGCGGCAATGAATGGCCCGGGCTCACGTCACGTCTGAAGAAGCAGCGGGCCGATATTACAGGAGGTTGCGATGCATCCACGCGCCACACGAGCACTGCTTGCCACGGTGACCCTCTGCACCGCGCTGGTCCGCCCGGCCGTCGGGCGAGCCGACGACAAAGCGCTGGAGGCGCGTCGTACGATCTCGGTCACCGGACAGGGAGAAGTCACCGCCGCGCCGGATCTCGTCATCCTTGCCCTCGCGGTCGAAACCACCGCGCCCAAAGCCAGCGACGCGGTGAACGAGAATGCGACCCGCAGTACCAAAGTGGCGAACGCGGTCAAGGCGCTCATCGGCAAGGACGACAGGGTGACGACCACCCGCTACGCCCTCGATCCGCGCTACCAACCGGGCAAACCGGGCGAGCCGACCGAGCCGCGCATCATCGGCTACGTGGCGCACAACGAAGTGCAGGTGGAGACCCATAAGGTGGACGGCGTGGGCGCGCTGATCGACGCGGCCAACGCGGCGGGTGCCAACCGGATCCGCGGCCTGCAGTTCACGCTCTCGAATCGCAATGAGCAGCTCCGTGCGGCCTTGGAGAAGGCTGGGGCGGAAGCCCGGGCAGAGGCGGAAAGCGTCGCCACCGCGCTCGGGGTAAAGCTGAAGGGCGTCTTCTCCGCCACCACCTCGACCGGCCCGATCATCCAACCCCGCCACTTCGAGGCGATGGGCATGGCGGCGTCGGCGGCTCGCCCGCCGACACCGATCGAGCCCGGGACGGTCTCGGTCTCCGCCAGCCTGCAGGTGACGTACGAGATCGAGTAGAGCTCTTCTTCGCGAGCAATTGCTGATCGATGCGCGGCGAACCAAGCGCCGCGGCTACATCTCGCGTCGGCCTTCGAGTGCCTTGCCGAGCGTCATGGTGTCGGCGTACTCGACGTCGGCACCCATCGGCAGTCCGTGGGCGATACGGGTGACGCGGATCCCGAGTGGCTTGATGAGCCGCGACAGGTAGAGCGCCGTCGCCTCACCTTCGACTGTCGGATTGGTCGCGAGTACCACCTCCTGCACGGTCCCGTCCTGCAGGCGGCGCAGCAGCTCGGCGATACGGAGCTCTTCGGGGCCGACACCGTCGAGCGGCGCCAAGCTGCCGTGCAGAACGTGATAGCGACCCTTGAATTGCCCAGAGCGTTCCAAGGCGATCAGATCCGCCGGTCTCTCCACCACGCAGATGGCGCTGGCATCGCGCTGCGGATCCTGGCACAGGGCGCACGGATCGCCGGCGGTGAGGCCAAGACACACCGAGCAGAGCTTCGTCTCGTCACGCATCTTGAGCAGCGCCGCGGCGAGCTCCTCCACCTCGCGCCGGTCGGTGCGCAACAGATGGAAGGCGAGCCGGGTGGCCGTCTTCTCACCGACGCTCGGGAGCTTGGTGAGCGACTGGATCAAACGTGCCAGCGGTGGCGGTAGGGCGGACATGGGGCGTGATCAGGTCAGCCCCGGGATCTTGAGGCCGCCGGTGACCTTCTTCATCTCCTCCGCCATCATTTCCTGGGCGGCGCGGACGGCCTGATTGACGGCGGCAATGATCAGGTCCTGCAGCATCTCCACATCGCCGCTCTTCAACACTTCCGGATCGATGCGCAGCTTCACCACCTCCAAGCGACCGCTGACGATCGCGGCCACCATGCCGCCGCCGGCGGTGGCTTCGACCGTGCGTCCGGCCGCTTGCTCCTGAATCTGGCCGAGGCGCTCCTGAAGCTCCTGCGCCTGTTTGACGATATTGCCCAGTGGGCCGAAAGACTTGCTCATGGCGTCTGTCTGCTCCGTGCGGCGGGTTCGCGGCGGGCCCGCGGCTTCACTTCCTGTACCTCACCGCCGAAGATCTCTACGGCGGCGCGCACCACGGGATTCCCTAAGGCGGCGGCATGCAGGGCGGCGGGGCTGTCGAGGGCGGCTGAGGCCGCGGCCTCCGGCTCCGCAACCTCGTTGGTGGCGACTGCAACGCGCAGTGCGCGGCCGAAGAAGCGCTGCGCCAGCTCCTCGACTAGTTGCGTGTGCTCGCGCTGTGCCAGGTAATCGTAGTAGTAGCCGCGCGGGACACGGAGCGTCAGCACGGCTCCATCCAGCTGCGACGGCTGGCTGCTGCGAAGGTACGGCAGCAAGGTCACCTTCTCCTTTGCCACGAAGGCCACAAACGCGTCCCAGCTCTGCTCGCCGGCGGGCTGCGGCAGCGGGTTGGCGACGGCATCCGCCGCTTCTGCTGCCGTGCTGTGAGCCCGCGCCGCGGGTTCACGGCGCACGGGTGCAGCTGGTTTCTCCGTCGATGGTGCCGGCGTCGAGCCGCTTCCGGTGCTCGCTGTGGGACCGAGGCGGCGCTCCAGCTCGTCGATCCGATCCAGCAGCTCCCCCACCGCGACCACCGGCGTCAGCGTGGCCAGCTTGATCAACGCCATCTCCAGGATCAGTTTCGGATACGGAACGCGCGCGACCTCGGCTTCGGCCGTGAGCAACACCTGGAAGGCACGATCGAGATCCTCGCCGGTCATCTTCTGCGCCTGGCGACTGACCTCGGCGCGTTCTTCATCGGGAAGGTCCGGCAGCAGCTCAGCTCCCGGCAGCAGGC
>CAZCGA010000019.1:44905-45344 GCA_964498075.1 uncultured Binatia bacterium (SeqCode)
CGACAGACAGATTGCGGAAGTGCTCCAGCAGCTCGCGCGCAAAACGCCGCAGATCGTAGCCGTAGAGGTGCAGCTCGTTGAGTAGCTCGAGCGCCCGTGCCGGATCGCGATCGACGATTGCCTCCGCCACCGCGTAAAGCACCTTACGATCGGCGAGGCCGAGTGCGCTGGTGACGTCTTCGTCGCCCACCTCTTTCCCGGCGAAAGCGATCACCTGATCGAGCAGCGACTGCGCGTCGCGCATGCTGCCCTCGCCTTCGCGGGCGATCAGGAACAGGGCGCGATCGCTGATGCCGATGCCTTCACTGCGTGCGATGTGTGCCAGCCGTTCGGCGATCAAACGGAAGGGGATGCGCTTGAAGTCGTAGCGCTGGCAGCGCGAGTGGATGGTGTGCGGCACCTTGTGCGGATCGGTGGTCGCGAAGATGAACTTCACGTG
>CAZCGA010000019.1:45354-49885 GCA_964498075.1 uncultured Binatia bacterium (SeqCode)
CAGCGTCTTCAGCAAGGCGTTGAACGCGCTGGTGGAGAGCATGTGCACTTCGTCGATGATGTAGATCTTGAAGCGGCTCTTGGCGGGCTGATAGCGCACGTTCTCGATGATCTCGCGGACGTCATCGACGCCGGTGTTCGAGGCGCCGTCGATCTCCAGAACATCGACGGCGTTGCCGGCGGTGATCTCCTGGCAGTTTGTGCAGGCGTTGCAGGGTGTCGGGATCGGTCCGTTCACGCAGTTGAGCGCCTTGGCGAGGACGCGTGCGGCCGTCGTCTTGCCGACGCCGCGGACACCGGTCAACAAGAACGCATGGGCCACCCGATCACTGCGGATGGCGTTCATCAGCGTGCGGCTGACGTGTTCCTGCCCGATGATCTCGTCGAAGCTTTGCGGACGCCACTTGCGGGCGAGGACGAGGTAGCTCATGGCGTCTGGCTGATCGCTTCCGGCCTATAACGGATCCATCAGCGAGCGATGGTCACTAGTGATAGCTAGGTTTCCCCGCGGCACAGAGAAGCGTTCGGTACCGCTGCTTCCTTCCGGACCTGACGGGGTTCGCGATGCCCTCTTGCGCGGGACCTAGCTATCGCCACTGACCACCACCCATTCCGCTGCGTGACGCCCCGATGTTCGCACGTCACGACGCGCACGTCTAGTGCGGGAACGTTGCTCGCCTCCGCTCCGACCTCCACGTGACTAGAACGGAGAGGGTGGGATTCGAACCCACGGTACCTTGTGGGTACACACGCTCTCCAGGCGTGCCCCTTCGGCCACTCGGGCACCTCTCCATCGTCCTTCCCTTTTAGGTGCGGCGGGGCCGACTTGCAATCACACTCACGCGCAGGGCGGCTCACGGTGGGGGCGCATCATCCGCGACTGGTGCGGCGCCGCGCTTCGACAGCGAGAGGCGGAAGGATGGTTCCCCCGAGCCGTCCGCCTTCTCCTCTCCATGTTTGCAGGCGGCGCACACCATGGTAGCAGTGATCAGCGCTGCCACGAATGCGACCATCGTCACCGACCTTCGACACCGACGTGCACGCATTGCCGTTCCCTTCCTACCGTCACCGCCACAGGGGGCGGACCGTCATCTTTCCAGCACGGAATTGTCCGCTCGTCACGACCTTCTAGTCCGCCAGCGGATCGATTTCCAGCCATCCAAGGCGCCGCACGGCTGGTGCTGAAGTTGCTGCCTGCTGCAGCATGACCACAACACATGCAGCCAAACAGAGGGTTCTCGTACACTCAGTGCCACCGCGACGCGGGGCCGCGGGGGGGCTGGAACGCAGCAAGCCGCGGGGCCGGCCGCCAGGCATGAACCCCGACCGGCTGCAGGCATTGGCAGAGCTGGCGCGGGCGGGTCTGACGCTGTCCGAGATGGCCGCGGCGTTGGGCGTCAGTCGGCAGCGCATCCACCAGCAGCTTGGCAAGTGCCCGGAGATTGCCGCGGAACGACAGGCGCGCTGCCAGGTGCGCTCGCATGTGGAGCGGAGCAACCTGAAGCGCGAACGGGGTATCGAGTGGGCGGAGAAACAATCACGCCCCGGGGCTGCGTTGGCGCAGTTTCTGCGCGAAGCCATCGCGCACGGCTGGGACATCGAGGTGGCGCCACGCCGCCGGCCCCGTGTGAACGGCGTCCGCCTCGCGTTCCACCGACCGCGGAGCACCCGCGCGTCGAGCACCTTGTACGATGGACCGGGCTGCGCGCGCTACTATCACGTGCGCCTGACGCGGCCCGAGTGGCTGCACGTCGTTTGCCTGCCGACCGGTCGCTACATCTTCTACTTGCCCGACTCGATGCGAACTCCGGGGTCCTGTTACATTCCGGAGGGCCAGAAGCACGGCCCGCAGGAGTGGCCGCAGTGGTCGCACGAGCGCCAGGGTCATCACCGGCGCCGCACGCTCAAGGAGCCGCAGCCCGGCATGCCGCGGCGCTGGGCGGCGTGACGCTGCAGCTGCCGCGCCAGCTTGCCTCGCTAGACGTAAACGCCCAGACGACGGATCCCCCCCCTCACCCTGAACCGTGCGCCCGGATGAGCCGGGCGGCGGTTCCTACGCGAATGCTGGGGCTACCTTCTCGGCGAACAGCTCGAGCGTCTCGGGCTGGTTCAAGTCACCGAAGAGCACTGTAAAAAAGGACACCCCTTGGCGGCTGCGCGCACGAATCGCCTCGATGAGCTGGTCCGGCGTTCCACGTAACGCCGTCTTGTCGATGTCGAACACGGCGCCGAGCGCCTGCTTGGCGAACTTCACCTTCTTGCGCAGGTCGTCCTCGGTGCGGCCGAGCACCATGACGGACTGCTCCGACACCTCGATGCTCGCCGGATCGCGGCCGATCGCGTCGCAGTGACGCTTGAGCACGTCCAGCTTGTGTTCCAGCTTGTGCGCCACGTTGTTGGGGCAGTTCCAGATGTCGGCGTGCTCCGCCACCACCCGCAGCAAGCGTTTCTCGCCGGCGCCGCCGATCAGGATGGGCGGATGCGGCTTCTGGATCGGCTTGGGATTGTTCACGGCTTCGTCGACGGCGTAGTACTTGCCCTGAAAGCTGGCGCGCGGCTGCGTGAGCAACAGTTTGATGATGGACAGCGCTTCCTCGAGCTGCTCGATGCGCACGCGTGGCGACGGGAACGGGTAGCCGTAGGCGCGATACTCCTCGTCCATCCAGCCGGAGCCCAAGCCGAGGATCAAGCGCCCGTTGCTGACGTTGTCGAGACTGGCGGTCATCTTCGCTAGCAGCGCTGGGTTGCGATACGAGTTGCACAGCACGAGCGTGCCGATGCGCAAACGCTCGGTCACCGCTGCGGTCGCCGACATGAGCGTCCACGCCTCGAGATGATCGAGATCCGGCAAGCCGCGGCTCCACATGTGATCGACGAACCAGATGGAATGGAACCCGAGCCGGTCGATCAGCTGAGCCCGGTCTTTGACCATCGAGAACGGAACGCCGACCTGCGGCGCGAACAGTCCAAACTTGATGCGGCTCACGTGCGCTCCTCTTCTCTCTTTAACCCCAGAAGCAGCCCCAGCGGTCGTGGTCGATTTCCTTCAAGCACGCCTCGAGGCTGCCGACGAAGGGCTGGTCCTCGCCGCCTTCGTACGGCACCCAACGCCCGTTGGCGCGCTTCCAGTAGAGCTGCAGCTTCTGTCCTTTGGCGCGCAACTGCGCCACCGGCAGCGCCACCTCGCGCCCGTTCCACTCGCTGGTGTAGCGATGCACGATGGTGAATCCCAAGGGACCGGATTTGCGGACATCGATCTTGCCGTGCCCTTGCAGTCTCGGTTCCAAAGCTCGTCGGACGTAGACCTCGGTGAAATCCGCCATCTCTTCCTCCCGAGCCGTTGCCATAGCGCCCGCTCCTCAGAGTCATTCCCCGCGTACGGGTCGGACACGGCGCGGCATCGTAGTGAAAATCGGTGCGATTGTCACGATCACCGCCGAGAATCTCACTGGGCAGTGTAGCCACCGTCCACCGCCAGCGTCGCGCCCGTGGTGAACGCCGATGCGTCGCTGGCGAGGAACACCGCCGCCGCGGCGATCTCCTCGGCGCTGCCGAGCCGGCTGATCGGTTGGCGCGCGAGAAACAGTTGGCGCCCGGGGGCCGGTATGCGCTGCACCATCGGGGTGTCGATCATTCCCGGGCAGATGCAGTTGACGCGAATGTTCCGACTCGCGTACTCGAGCGCCGCGACCTTGGTGAGCTGCACGACGCCGCCCTTCGCCGCCGAGTAAGCCGGCGTCTGCGGCAGGCCGACCAGGCCCATCACCGAGGCGATGCTCACGATCGCTCCGCCGCCACCGCGCAGCATCGCCGCGATGGCGTGCTTCATACAAAGGAACACGCCCTTGAGATTGACGGCGATGACGTGATCGAAATCCGCCTCGGTGTAGTCGGCGGTTGCCGCCGTGCCGCCGCCGATGCCGGCGGCGGCAATCAGCACGTCGAGCCGGCCTTCGTCTGCAACCGCCCTCTGCATCAGCGCGGCCACCTCCGTAGACACGGAGACATCGGTACGCTGAAAGAGCACCTCGTGGCCCGCCGTGCGCGCTGCCGTGACGACGGGATCGCCGTCTTGAATGTCCGCAATCACTACCCGGGCGCCCTCGGCAGCACAGCGCAGGGCGGTGGCCCGCCCGATACCGGACGCGCCGCCGGTTACGACGACGACTTTGTTTCGCAGGAGCCCCATGAAGTGGCACGTCCCCCCGCAGAGGGAGCAGACGCTCTGTTAGAACTGTTGGCGGTCGCGTGTCAATCCGGTGCAGCGGGATAAACTGAGAACACGGCGAAGCGCCGAAGCGACGGGTGTGGAATGGCGTCGTGATCGCGGTTGACAATCCGGCGCGGCTCCCGATTACTAGCAGCAGGTGAAAGGTCCGACTCAATCATGAAGAAGCGTGTTGCAGTTGTCGGTGCGACCGGCATTGCCGGGCAGCAATGTCTGGTGGCGCTCGACCGACATCCGTGGTTCGAGGTGGTGATGCTGGCGGCGTCGGAGCGCTCGGCCGGCCGGCCGTTTGCGGCGGCCATCC
>CAZCGA010000019.1:49895-69050 GCA_964498075.1 uncultured Binatia bacterium (SeqCode)
GGTTGGTTCTCGACGAACGCCACGGCTGCATCCTTTGCGGCGGCCATCCGTGACCCGAAGACCGGGTCGCGCCGCTGGTGGTGTAACGAGGAGCCGCCGGCGAAGGTGATGGAGCTGCCGGTGGAGCACGCCGCCGAGCTCAATCTGACGGGTATCGACGTCGTGTTCAGCGCCGTCGAGTCCGACGCGGCGCGCGAGCTCGAGCCCCAGTACGCCAAGACCACCGCCGTGCTGAGCACCGCGTCGGCATTCCGCTACGAGGAAGACGTGCCGATCATGGTCCCCGGCGTGAACCTGTCGCACGCCGTGCAGATCGATGTGCAACGGCGGCGCCGCAACTGGCGCGGCTTCATCGCGCCGCTGCCCAACTGCACGACGATGGGATTGGTGATCACGCTGAAACCGTTGCTCGATCACTTCGGCATCGAGCGGGTCTTGATGACCTCCATGCAGGGCATCTCCGGCGCCGGCCGCTCGCCGGGGGTCGTGGCGCTCGACGTCGTCGACAACGTCATTCCGTACATCCCGGGCGAAGAGGAAAAGGTGGCGCGCGAGACCGTCAAGGTTCTCGGCGTCGTCGGCGAGGGTGGTCTGGCTCCGGCGCAGTTCAAGATCAGCGCGACCTGTACGCGCGCCGCGGTGCTCGAAGGGCACACCGAAGCTGTGGCGGTGTCGACCAAGACGCCGGCCACGCCGGCTGCCGTTGCGGCTGTGTTCCGTGAAGCCGGCGCTGAGTTGGCGCGGCTGGCGCTGCCGTCGGCGCCGCAGCGGCTGATCACCGTGCACGACGATCCGTTCCGGCCGCAGCCGCGGCTGGACCGCGATGCCGACGGCGGGATGACCACCTCGGTCGGCCGCATCCGCGAGGACACGGCGCTGGACAACGGCATCAAGTACGTGCTGGTCTCACACAATACCAAGATGGGTGCGGCCAAGGGGGCCGTGCTGACGGCGGAGTATCTGGCCGCCAGCGGATATTTCTAGGTTCGGGCTTTCCGGGTCGAGGAGGGAAACCGCCCGATGATGGCGAGCACGGAGCTGCGCAACGGACGGATCCGGTTGCGCAACTTCACGCCGGAGGACATCGACGACGTCTTCGCCTACGCGTCGGACCCGCTCGTGACGCGCAATGCCGGATGGGAGCCGCACCGCTCGCCGTACGACAGCATGGCCTACATCCGGCGTTGCCTGGCGGACGACTGGGGCCCGATCACCTTCGCCATCGAGCACATGTCGGAAAGCCGCGTCATCGGCGTCGTGGACATCCGCATCCTGAGCCGGCTTTGGGGGCTGGGTGAGATCGGGTACACGCTGGCGCGGGGCTACTGGGGCCAGGGCTTCAATGTCGACGCCGGCCGGTTGCTGCTGGAGTACGGCTTCAATGATCTCGGGCTGCGGCGCATTCAGGCGGTCTGCGACACCAGCAACCGGCGCTCGTATCGCACCATGGAGAAGCTCGGGATGGTGCGCGAGCGCCTCATCCCGCGAGCCCGCATCGAGAACGGGCGTCCGGTCGATCGTTTCGTCTACTCCATCCTGCGTCGTGAGTGGCAGCGCCTTCAGCCGCCGCTCGCCTGAGCGAAGCGCCCGGCGCTGCGGCAACAGACCCGGATCGGACAGCGCGGGCAGTGCGGCTGGCGCGGTCGGCAGATCGTCGCGCCGAGGTCCATGATTGCTTGGTTGAAGCGATCCGCCCTGCCGGCCGGCGTGACGGCTTCGGCAATGCGCCACAAGCGGTCGTGCAGGCGGCTCTTCGAGCCGCGGCGGCGGACGGCGAAGACGCGGCTGAGGACACGGGCAGCATTGGTGTCCAGAATCGCCGCGTCCTTGCCGTATGCAAAGCTCAGCACGGCACCGGCGGTGTAGCGGCCGATGCCGGGCAGGCGCCGGATGGCCTCGGGCTCGTCGGGCAGCTTGCCGCCGTGCGCCCGGGTGACTTGCTGCGCCGTGCGGTGCAGGTTGCGCGCCCGGGCGTAGTAGCCCAAGCCCTCCCAAGCCTCGCGTACCTCGAACTCCGACGAGTGCGCCAGCGATTCGATGGTCGGATACCGCCGCAGGAACGGTTCGTAATAGTCGAGCACGCGCTCCACCTGCGTCTGCTGCAGCATGACCTCCGACACCAGGATGCGGTACGGATCGCGCGTCCGTCGCCACGGCAGATCACGGCCGTGGCGACCGTACCAGCGGATGAGCCGGCGTTGAAACTGACAGACTTGCTCCAGGTCCAGCGCACCCATGGACGTGAGTGCTTACCGAATTCCTCACCGCTTGGGTAGGTCATCATCCGTTGCGTTCCCGTCTGCCGGGGAACGGTGCTAAGGGCTCAGGGCATGGCGCTGCGAGTTCTGGTCATCGACGACGAGAAGAACATCCGCGTCACCCTGTCGATGTGTCTGGAGGACATCGGGTGTGAGGTCCAGGCGGTGGGCTCGGCAGACGCGGCGCTGACGGCGCTCGCACACGGCGTGTTCGATCTCGCCTTTCTCGACTTGCGCTTGGGAGACGAGAGCGGCCTGCAGTTGCTGCCCAAGCTGCTGGCGGTGAACCCGGACCTGGCGGTGGTCGTGATTACTGCCTACGCGACGTTCGAGACGGCGGTCGAGGCCATCAAGTGCGGCGCGCGCGACTATCTGCCCAAGCCCTTCACGCCGGCGGAGATCCGGCACGTGGTCGAGCAGGTGAGCGCGCAACGCGCGTTGGCTCGCCGCGTCACCGCGCTCGAGCGGGAGCTGCACGACGCCCTCCCCGAAGTGGACCTGGACACCGCGTCGCCGAAGATGGCCGCGGCTCTCGACCTGCTGACCCGCGCAGCCGCCGCGGACGTCGCCGTGCTGCTGCGTGGCGAGAACGGCACGGGCAAAAGCGTGGTGGCGCGGGCGCTGCACGCTCGCAGCCCGCGTGCCGCCGGCCCATTCGTGGTGGTGAACTGTCCGACCTTGTCGGAGGAGCTGCTGACCAGCGAGCTGTTTGGCCACGTTGAGGGCGCATTCACCGGCGCGGTACGTGATCAGCCCGGACGGGTCGAGGCAGCCGACGGCGGGACGCTGTTTCTCGACGAGATCGGCGAGATCTCGCCCGGCCTCCAGGCCAAGCTGTTGCGCTTCCTGCAAGAGAAGGTCTTCGAGCGCATCGGCGAGAGCCAGACGCGACATGCCGACGTCCGGGTGGTCGCCGCGACCAACCGTGATTTGGAGGCGGACGTGCGGACGGGGCGGTTCCGGGAAGACCTTCTGTACCGCATCAACGTCATCGAGATCGTCTTGCCGTCGCTGCGCGAACGCCCGGAAGACATTCTGCGGCTGGCGCACCAGTTCTTGGGGTTCTTCGCGCGGACGGCTCGCCGCCCAACGCCCGTATTGTCCGCGGCGGCCGAGCACGCCTTGTTGGCCTATCCCTGGCCGGGCAACTTGCGCGAGCTGCGCAACGCCATCGAGCGCGCCGTGATCCTCTGGCCGGCGCAGGTCATCGAGCCGCAGGCGTTTCCTGAGCGCATCGTGCCGGCGGCGAGTATGGCGCCGGTCCTGGGAGGTGACACCACCCTGGAGGCGATCGAGCGAGAGCACATCCTGCGCGTCGTCGCCCGCACCGGCACCCTCGAAGAGGCTGCCGCGATTCTCGGCATCGATGCGTCCACGCTCTGGCGCAAGCGCAGGAAGTACGGGGTATGACCTTGCGCTCGTCATCGACGACGAAGACGTGAGCTGTTTTGCGGGTTCATGACGTGACTCCTTTGCCGGCATCGGCCGGCGCGAGCGGCAGCGTGAACCAGAACGTGCTGCCGCGCCCCGGCTGACTTTCGACCCCGATCTCACCGCCGTGCGCGGTGACGATCTCCTTGGCGATGGACAGACCGAGCCCGGCACCTTCGGAGCGCGGCCCCGGTCCGCGGAAGAACTTGTCGAAGACGCGTTTCTGATACTCCGGAGCGATGCCTTCTCCCGTATCGCGGACGACAAAGCGTACGCCGCCGTTCGCCGGCGCTGCCGATAGCTCGATCGCGCCGTCGCGCGACGTGTGCCGAAGCGCGTTGGTCATCAGGTTGGAGAACACCAGCCGGATGCGTTCGGGGTCGGCGCCGACCTCCGCCTCGACGATGGGCAGCCGCGCGCTGAGCTGTAGCCCGCGTTCCTCGGCAGCCGCGCGGTGCGTCTCGATCGCCCACTTGATCAGGGTCGCCGCCGCCAGCGACTGCACGTGCAGCTCGAGCTTGCCGGCTTGGATGCGCGAAAGATCCAGGAGGTCGTCCACCATGGCCTGCAACCGCTCGCAGTCCTCGCGGGAGGCGTACAGCAGGTCGGCCTGCTTCTCCGTCAGCGGTCCCGGGGTTTGCTCGAGGCACAGGTGGATCGCCATGCGCAACGACGTAAGCGGAGTGCGCAGCTCGTGGGCGACGGTGGCGACCAGGTCATTGCGGAGCTCGTCGACGCGCCGCAGTCGCGTCACGTCCTGGAGCACCACCGTCGCTCCGGCGATGCCGCCCTGGTCGGAGGACACCGGCGTCGCGCGCGGCAGAACGTAGCGCTCGCCGTCGGGGGACGAGATGTAGATCGCCTCCTCGAACCCCTTTGGGACGTACGATCCCTTGCCGCCGAGCACGTGGCCACGCACGCGTTCGATCACCTCGCGGACCGGCGGCGGCACGGCGTGCAAGGTGTCGGCCTCGGCCGGGCCGAGGGCCAGCCCGAGGAGCGTCTCGGCGGCGCGATTCACATTGAGCACGTCGCCGCGGACGTCGAAGACCATGACCGGGTCCGGCATGCTGTCGATCGCCGCCTGCGACGCCTGCTGGGCGAGGAGCAGGTCGCCGAGGGAGCTGCGGCGATACTGGCTCAGCCGCGCGGCCATCGCGTTGATATGCCCTGCCAGCTGCACCAGCTCGTCGCGTCCGACGAGCGTGACGCGGGCATCGAAGTCACCTTCACCGATGCGATTGACCGTGCGGGTGAGTAAGCCCAACGGCCGCATCAGGCGTGTCGTCAGGATGGTCGAGGTCAGGGCGCCGATCAGCACGGCGCCGATCGCGGCGAGGATCATCGCCGCATTCATGCGGTCGGCTTCCTGCCGGGCGCGCTCGCTCTTGCGCACCATCGCGTCCTGGTTCATCGCCAAGATGGTGTCGGCGGCCTCTCGCACGGCCGTGAAGTTGGGCTCCAGCTCGTCGAAGAAGAGTGAGCGCCGGCCTTCCGGCGGGCTGGTTGGCAGACGATCGAAGCGATCCAGGTAGCTGGTCCACAGCTCGTGGAGGTGCTGCGCCGCTTCCGCTTCTCCGGGTTCGGTGATGTTGTTCTCTTCGACACGCAGCTCCGCGTCGAATCGCTTTCGATGCAAGGCGGTATGCGCGAGTGCGTCGCGTCCGCGGTCGTCCACCAGGACGAGCGCCGCCGCGTCTTGCATGCGCTCGATGGACTCCTTCATGCGCTGCGACGCCAGCACGCTGCGGTAGTTGTCCTTGAGGATCCCTTGCGAGTGCTTGCCGAGCGATGAGATGGTGGCGGTGGCAAGCACGCCGACGAGTGCCAGGGCGACGACCAGCGGCGCCTGCGCGAGCAGCAACTTGACGCGCAAGCTCATGGGCGCTCCTCCTCCTCGTCCAGGGCGACGATGTGCAAGTCGAAGCCGGCCGCTGCATTCACCATGCGCACGACGAACGAGCGGCCGAGCAGCTGTTGCCACCACGGGCGGTGCGAGCGACCGATCATGATGTGGCCGACGCCGTGCGAGCGCGCGAAGGTGAGCAGCGCGGCCACGGGATCGGTGCCTTGCAGGCGCCGTACTTGCGCACCCAGGTCGCGCGCCGTTTCGATGTTGTCGAGCAAATGACGTTGCGCCTCGGCGTCGATGCGAGTGGGTGCCTCCTCCGGGGTCTCGACGTAGACGACGAACCAGTCGGTATTCAACCGTCCGGCCATGCGCGAGCCGCGACGCAGCAGCGTGGCCGCCCGCGGCGAGAAGGATGAAATGCACACCATCAATCGGTTGCCCGTCGCGGGGCGCGGCGCCGCGCCGCCGGTGGTGGAATCAGCGGGGGTCGAACGGTCGAGGCTTTCGGCGACCTCGCGCAGCGCCAGCTCACGCAGTGCCGCCAGGTTGTCCTCTTTGAAGAAGTGCGCCAGCGCCCACTGGATCTTCTCGTGGTTGTAGATCTTACCGGCACGCAGGCGCTCGAGCAGGTCTTCGGCGGCCAAGTCCAGGTTGACGACCTGGTCGGCCTGCCGGAGAAAGCTGTCGGGGACGGTCTCGCGGATGACAACGTGCGTGGCGCGCTGCACGACGTCCTTCAAGCTTTCCAGATGCTGCACGTTGAAGGCGCAAATGACGTTGATGCCGGCCTCGAGGATGTCGAGCACGTCGTGGTATCGCTTCTTGTTGCGCGAGCCCGGGACGTTGGTGTGGGCGACCTCATCGACGAGCGCGACCTGCGGGTGCCGCGCGATCACCGCGTCCACGTCCATCTCCTCGATGACCAGGCTGCGGTACTCCACCTTCCGCCGCGGCACGTACTCGAGGCCCTCGATGAGGGCCGCCGTCTCGGCGCGGCCGTGGGTCTCGATGAATCCGAGGACGACGTCCACGCCGCGCTTCTTGAGCGCGTGCGCTTCCTCCAGCATGCGGTACGTCTTTCCGACGCCGGCGGCGAAGCCGATATAGATTTTGAGACGCCCGCGCTTGGCGCGCTCAACCAGCTCCAGGAAGTCTTCGGGACGCGTGCGTGCGACGCTCATCTCGCTTCAGGGTTGGAGCGCTGCCTCCGGATGCCCGAACTGGCGGTCGAGCGCCAGATTGAGCTGCAGCACGTTGACGCGTGGCTCGCCGAGGAAGCCGAGGTCGCGGCCTTCGGTGTACTGCTCGACCGCCAGGCCGTGGGTGACCGGGTTTCCCGACGCCTCGAAGTGGTAGATGGTTCCCACACCGACCAAGAAGAGCACGGCCATGGCCGCGAACAGCGTCCAGCCTCGCTTCTGGTCGCGCGCCATGCGCCCAAACGTGTAGGTCAGGGCCGCCGGGATGGCGAAGATGAGGATCATTTCGATGAAGTTCGTCAACGGGCTCGGATTCTCGAACGGGTGGGCGCTGTTGGCATTGAAGAAGCCGCCGCCGTTGGTCCCCAGCTCCTTGATGACCTCCTGCGACGCCACCGGGCCCATGGCGATGATCTGCTTGGCGCCCTCGAGCGTCGTCAGTTGCGCATACGGTGCGAAGTTCTGAATCACACCGAACGCCACCAGGAGCAGGCCAATTGGGATGCAAATGGGGAGCAGCACGTAGACGATGGATCGAAGCAGGTCGACCCAGAAGTTTCCGATGGTCTGCGGTACCTCCGGATTGCCGTGGCGGGTCATCCCACGTGCCAGGGCGATGGCGATCGCGATGCCGGCGCCGGCAGACACGAAGTTGTGCCAGGCCAGGCCCGCCATCTGCGTGAGATAGCTCATGGTCGACTCACCGGAGTATGCCTGCCAGTTCGTATTCGTCGTGAAACTGGCGGCGGTGTTGAAGGCCAAGTCTGGTGCGACGGGACCGAGCGCTTGTGGATTCAGCGGCAGGACGTGCTGTAGCCGCTCGATGGCGTAGGTGACGAGTACGCCCAGTGCGCTGAAGAGGAGCAGCGCCAGCGTGTAGGCTTGCCAGGTCTGTTCCTTCCGTGGGTCGATGCCACACAGACGGTACGCGAAGCGCTCGATCGGGCCGAGCACGCGAGGCAACGGCTGCGCGTTGCCCTCGAACACCCGGAACATGTAGATGCCCAGCTGCTTGGTGATCGCTAGGATCACCAAGCAGTAGACGCCGATTTGAAACCAACCGTTTGCGGACATGGGGCCTCGCTAGAAACGCTCCGGACGAATGAGCGCGTAGAGCAGGTAGGCCGTCAGCAGGACGGCGAGAATCGCGCCAACTGCGTATTCGAGAACCATGTGGCTTCTCCCTACACGCGCTCGCAGGCGCGGACGTAACCCCAGGCGACCGCGAAGAAGGCGACCGTCAATGTGATGAAGATCAGATCGAGCATTGCGACCCTCCTGCCGGCACAGCGAGGCAAGAACCGGTCCAGGCTCAGTCCACGGAACCGTGCGGTAGGTACGAGTTGCCGGTCGTGCAACTTGCTGGATGGCCCGTCGCGGAACTGGGAAGTTTGCAATCCTTCTTGCGAGGCGGATGCCCCCGTTGTGATTCGAACTGCTCTATGGTAGCCGACCAGCCTTGATGGCTCGTCGTGGCCGGGTTCACCCCCTGACAAGATGCTGGAACGATTTCGCCGGATATTCCGGCTGCTGATTGGTCAGCCGAAGAACCCACTCGATCCGCACGTCTTCCACCAAGTCTCACTCATGGCGTTCTTGGCCTGGGTGGGGCTCGGTGCGGATGGATTGAGCTCCTCGTGTTACGGTCCGGAAGAGGCGTTCCTTGCCCTCGGACCCGACCGCTTTCTCGCTCCGTTCTTGGTGTTGGCGACGGCGATCACGGTGTTCGTCATTTCGGCCAGCTACTCGCAGATCATCGAGCTGTTTCCGACCGGTGGCGGAGGGTATCTCGTGGCCAGCAAGCTGCTGGGGCCGCGAGCTGGCTTGGTCTCGGGCTGCGCGCTGATCGTCGACTACGTGCTGACGATTGCGATCTCGATCGCCAGCGGCGCCGACTCGATCTTCAGCTTCCTGCCGCTGCAGTTCCAACACGTCAAGCTGGAGACGGAGGTGCTGGGGATCGGTGCGCTGATCCTGCTCAACCTGCGTGGCGTCAAGGAGTCGGTCACGCTGCTAGTGCCCGTCTTCCTGAGTTTCCTACTGACGCATGCGATCGTCATCGTCTACGGCATGTGGTTGCACGTCGGCGCGATCCCTGCGATCGCGGCGAACACCGGCGTGCAGACGCTCAACGGCCTGCGCGAGCAGGGCCTCTGGGTCATGCTCGCGTTCTTCCTGCACGCTTACAGCATGGGAGCGGGGACGTACACCGGCATCGAGGCGGTCAGCAACGGCCTGCCGATCCTGCGCGAGCCGCGAGCGCAGACGGGCAAGAAGACGATGCTGTTGATGGCCTCGTCGTTGGCGTTCACGGCAGGGGGCATCCTCGTCGGTTACCTTCTGGTCGATGTCCATGCCGAGCCAGGGCGGACGTTGAATGCGGTGCTGATCGAGCAGCTAACTTCCGGCTGGCACTTCGGCGGCGTCGCGGTGGGGCGGGCGTTTCTCTTCTTCTCGCTGCTCTCCGCCGGCGCCTTGCTGTTTGTGGCGGCACAGACGGGATTCCTGGACGGCCCGCGGGTGCTCGCCAGCATGGCGGTGGATTCGTGGGTGCCGCATCGTTTCTATCAACTCAGCGATCGCCTGGTGACGAAGAACGGCACCCTCATGATGGGTGCCGCGGCGCTGGCCATCCTGCTGTACACGGAAGGCGACGTGCGGTTACTGGTCGTGCTGTACAGCATCAACGTGTTCTTGACCTTCTCGCTGTCGCAGCTGGGAATGTGCATTCATTGGCTGCAGGTCCGGCGCGAGGAAGCCCAGTGGTGGCGTCGCCTGGCGATCAACGGCATCGGTCTGCTGCTGACGAGCGGGATCCTCGTGGTGACCTTGTCGCTCAAGTTCCGGGAAGGGGGTTGGGTGACGGCTGTGATCACCTCGGCGCTGATCGCCACCTGTCTCTGGATCCGGCGACACTACGACCGGGCGGCGCAGTTCTTCCAGCGGCTGGATACCATTCTGACCGCGGTTCCATCGCCGCCGGAGTTGGAGTTTACGCCTGTCTGCGACCGCAACGCGCCGACCGCGGTGCTGCTGGTCACCGGCTACAACGGCCTCGGCCTTCATTCCTTCTTGTCGATTCCCCGCTTGTTCGCCGACCACTTCAAGCAGTTCGTCTTTATCTCGGTGGGCGTCATCGACTCGAGCCGGTTCAAAGGTATCGACGAGGTCGAGCACCTGAGGCAGTCCACCGAAGAGTTCCTCAAGCGCTATGTCGCATTCGTGAGCGCCCAGGGCCTGCGCGCCGAGTACCGCTATGCGCTGGGAACAGACACCATCGATCTGTTGGTCGAGCAGTGTAAACAGGTGTCCAAGGAGTTCCCGCGTGCCGTCTTCTTCAGTGGCAAGCTCATCTTTGCGGAGGAGACGTTCCTGACCCGGCTGCTGCACAACCAGGCGGCGTTCACCTTGCAACGGCGTCTGCAGTTCGCCGGGCTGCAGACGATTGTGTTGCCGATCCGGGCGCTCTAGCGGGCGGACTGGAGTAGTCCAAGGACTGGGGTATGCCATTGACTCGCGGCCGGGTCCGGCAGTAAAGTCGTCCCCGAGACTTCCAGCACCCGGAGGGTTGCGCCTACAGATGCGAGAACCTTACGGCACGTGAGGGACGTACGGTCGACGAGAAGGAGGCCAAGCATGGCGACCAAGTTGTACGTAGGCAACCTGCCCTTCAAGGCTCGTGAAGAGGAATTGCAGTCCCTCTTTCAGCAGGCTGGGACGGTCGAATCGGTCAATATCATCCGCGATAAGATCTCCGGGCAGTCGCGGGGGTTCGGCTTCGTCGAGATGTCCAGCTCGGAGGACGCGCAGAAGGCCATCGAGATGTTCAACGGCCACAGCATGGAGAATCGCGAGATCATCGTGAACGAGGCGCGGCCGCAGGCACCGCGACCGCCACGTTCCGGGGGGGGTGGCGCAGGCGGGCGCGGCGGGTACGGTCGCCGCGATCGTTAGGGCGGTGTGCCTTCGCACCGGTCTCCGACCGGTGCGCGGCGGGTCTGCCGGCCCGTAGTTGTGATCATCCCGATGCAGCAGCGTTCCACGGCAGCACTACGGCGCTTGATCGACGCCGCGATGGAGCTGGAGCGTCGGACCATGCACCTGTACTGCAAGTTCGAGAGCCAGTTCAGCGACCGTGAGGACCTCCGCGGATTCTGGTTCGACATGGCGCAGCACGAGTCGCGGCACTTCGGCGCCTTAGCGTTGGTGGCCGGGTTGTTGGACAGCGCCTCGAAACGCAGCCTGCACGCGTCCATCTCGCTGACCCCGGCGCGGGTGCAGCATCTGCGCCGGTTGCTGGCGCGGCTGCACGCCGAGGCGGAGCAGGGAGTCACCCCCGAACGCGCCTTCGAGATCGCCCTCGAAGTGGAAAGCTCGGAGATCGAAGATGTCGTGCTCGATCTGTTGCACACGTTGAAGGGCGAAGCGGAGCGCGAGCGGGCGATGAAGCTACTGATCCATGACCTTGGCGATCTCAGCTACATGATCGAGAAGCATACGAGCAATCACGATCTGCTGGCCCGTGCCGACGAGTTGTTGGAGAAGCAGGTCGGGCGCCTGCGGGCGGTGGCGGCGCGCCCGCGGCGCCCCCTGCATCGGCTCAAGGGTTGAGAGCACAGCGGAGCTGAGCAGCGAAGGGAACCCTGGAGGAGTAGCGGATGCGGCGGCGGTGGCAGGGAATGGTTCTCGGGATCGGGCTCGCCGTGGCGGCGCGGCCGGCCGCCGCCGCGCCGCCACGCGCGCCCGCGGCGATCCTCCTCGATGCCCTCAGCGGCGAGTCACTGCGCGAACAGTATGCCGACACGGCGCGACCGGCCGCCGCGCTCAACGACTTGATGGTGCTTCTGCTGGCGATGGAAGAGGCCAGCCTCGGGGCGCTGCCGCTGGACGCGCCGGTTACGGTGAGCGACGCCGCCACCGGGAGCACCGCGCAGCGCGATGGCGCCATCCAGCGTGTGGCCGCGGCGCGGAACGACGGCCGCCACGCCGCCGCCACGGTGCCCCCGGATCGCATCCCGCTGCGACGTGACGGGCACTATGTGCTCGGCGATCTTCTGAAGGCCATGCTCATCGCCGCCAAGAGCGATGCGGCCGTCGGCGCTGCGGAGGCCATCAGCGGCTCGCTGCCGACCTGTCTGGAGTTGATGAATGCGCGCGCCGCACGGCTCGGAATGGATGCAACGCACTACGAAACCATCGGCGGGACCGTCGGAGCGGCAAGCGCCGACACCACGACGGCGCGCGACCTCGCCCGTCTCGCGCAAGCGTTGGTACGCTACCCGCAGGTCTTGCAGTGGGCATCGCTGAGCGGGCTGCCGTTCGATCAGGGTGCGGTGCTGCTGCGCAACACCAATTCGCTGCTCGATGCGGTGCCCGGCGCGGACGGTCTGCAGGCGAGCGCCAGCGGCATGGGCACGCCGGTGGCAAGCTTCAGCGTCCTTGCCACGGCGCAACGCGGCGCGCTGCGTCTCATCGCGGCGGTCCTCGACGCTCCCGACAGCGCCACACGGTACAGCACGGCGGCGGAGTGGTTGGAGTGGGGCTTCCAGCACTACGAGCGCCTGGAGATTGCCAAGCGAGGCGAGCCGATCAACATCCCAATCCAGGTAGTGAACGGGTCCGTGTCGCAGCTGACGCCGATCACCGGCCAGACGTTCTCGCTGCTGCACCGACGCGACGAAGAACGAGATCTGCAGGTTCGCTATCAGCTGCCGACGATGCTGACGGCGCCGTTGAACCGCCATGAGCCCATCGGCGAGATCATCGTCGAAGAGAAAGGCGCACTGATCGGCGTGATTCCCGTTCTCAGCCCAAGCAACGTCGTGACCAGCGGGATCCTCTCGGCGGCGCTGCCGTAGGGGCGAGGCATTTCCCCTGCCGTGCGGACGTACCGGTCGGTACGGTACGTCGCCCCAACGAGCTGACGACCGCGCAAAGACGACCGGAAATGCCTCGCCCCTACTTCGCCGGCTTTTGTGCCGGCTGTATGGGCAGCGGCTGCCCCGGCTGCGGCTGCTCCTGCGGCGTTTGGTCTTCAAGATCGTCTTGCGCGCCCGGCTCTTGGTAAATCTCTTCGAGGTCCAAGATTCCCTCGGCCAGGTTGCGGACCTCTTCGTCGGGATCGTTGAGGGCCTTCTCGACCGCGCTGCGCGCCCGCTCACCGCCGATGTCTGCCAGGACACTCAGCGCCTCGAAGCGAATGTCGGGTGCCGGATCGCTGACCGCCTTCTCGATCGCTTCCACCGGCGGCTCCTCGGTGAAGTCGGACAGCGACTCCAGTGCGGCCATCCGCACCTCTTCATCTTCATCCGAAAGGGCCTGCGCGAGCACCGGGATGACTTCCGGATCCTCCGAGGAGCCCAGCAACGTGACCGCCGCCAGACGGCGCTCCGGATCGGTGTCCTGGAGGGCCAGGTGCGTCAGGGTTGGGATGTCATCCGGGTCTTCGTCCAATGTCGGGGGCTCGTCCGGACCTCCCGGTTCCATGTTCGGGGGCAGTTGCCCGCGGGCATCGACTTTGGGGGCTCCCAGCCGGCCCCGCTGTGCAGTTTGTCCCGAGGCGCCAGGCATGGAACCACGTGCCTGGATTCGATCTCGCATGGCATCCTTCGTCTGCATCGACCCGGGGCCACGCAGCTGCTGCAGGCGCTGCTGCACGCGTTCGCTGGTCTTCAGCTCGCGTGTTTTCACCGGCTCGTTGCCGATCTGGGGTTCTCCGCCACGCTTTCCGGAGCGCACCAGGAGGACGATGACCGCCAGGACGCAGGCGACTCCGAGGCCAACCTTGAGGCCGAAGGACGATCTCATCACGGGCTCTCACGCATCGTTCGGAACCATCCGGGCTGATAACTTGGAGCGCAGCTTAGCAACTCAGGCCCCGTTGCGAAAGACGGACGGCGCCGCAGGAATATTCAGTCTGCCGCCCACACCCCCGAGCTCGCGGGACGACGCCTGCACCGCGGGTCGCTTGCAAGTTCGCCGGGGCTCATTTATCCAAGCGCAGCGTGTCGGGGGACAGCATGCCGCCAGCCAGCCGAAGTGAGCCAGGATCTGTGCAACCGCGACGATCGCAGGTGGCGCCGCGGTGAGCGTTCTGCTGCGCATCGCTGCGGGGGTTTCCTTGCTCTGGGCCGTAACGCTCCTGGGTTTGAAGGATCACCTGATTGCCGCGGAGCAACTCTCGCCCATTGTCCGCGCTCTTGCAAACGGTCTCGGGATCGCCAACCTGGTGCTGGCGTGTCTGTTTTGGTACGCCGCGCGCGCGCCGGCCGCCTACCGCGGCGTGGTCTACGGCGCAATCATGCTGCTCGTGCTGCGGACGGCGAACGACCTGTACGAGTTGCTGGTGTTGCTGCCGGGCGATCGAGCGCTGGTCAGTCTTGCCGACCTGGTCGTCAGCGTCGCGTTGCTCGTGGGCATTTTGGAGGCGCTGCCGCGCATGCTGGCTACGGGGCCAAATCGAACAGCTCCTTGAAGCCCGTCGGCCGGTGGGGGCCGAGGATCAGCTGCTCAAGCACGCCGATGCCGCGGCGCGCGCCGCAGGTGGCTTCACAGACGGCCTGAATGTGCAGGTGCAATGGAATGCCGGGGTCGATCTCCGACAACGCCCACGACTCGCCGCCGACCTCGTTCTCGCCGACGAACATCCCGTGGCCCCACTGCGGATGCCCGTAGCCGAGTCCGATCATATAGAAGTTGTAGAGCGGCCGCAGTGAGATCACCATCTCGTCGCCGACGTGCGGCTGTAGCCGGACCTCGGCGGCGCGGGCGTGGCGCGTGCCGGTTTGCATCGTCAGGTGGTGGCGCACCGATCGCATGGCCTGCACCTCGCCCCCGCGCGGGATCACCATCCCGGCGCTGTGCCACGGCTCGCCGTCGCCGTCCTCGTTGACGTCGAAGTGCGTGCACAGGTCATCGAAGTTCAACGGCGCCCAGAGCCAGAAGAACTGCAGCGGAAAGGACGGTGCGCCGGCTTCGCGCTCGCCGACCGGGCGAATACCCCACGAACGGTCGCGCGTCCCCCAGAAGCGCCGGGCGCCGACGTCGAGCCGAAGCCCGTCGACGTGCAGCGTCCCGCTCCACTCGCCGTGCTGGGTCAGACGGGTGTAGTCCATGAAGATGCGCGCGCCGATGCGGCGCAGAAAACGCGGCTCCTCGATGACGGGGGCGCGACCCGTGAACAGCAGATCGCCGGAGATCCCCCATTGGTTCGGCTCGATCCGCACGCGCAAGCGTTGCAGCGGCTCGACCACCTCGATGCTGATCGGCCCGACGCGCGTCTCCATGCGTTCCGGGCCGGCGAGACGCGAAGCGCGGAGCACGTATTGCCGGCCGCCGTGGACGATGCTGCAGGCGGCATCCATGACCTGACGATTCGGATAGCACCCGAAGGCCACGGCGAAGTAGGTGGAGCCGTCGCGGGCATAGCCGTTGAAGAAGTAGCGATCGTAGAAGTTCCGGTCGCTCGTCCCGACGTGGGCGACAGGCTCGGGCGTCTGATGGATCGGGTAGTCGTCAGCCTTCGTGAGCATTGCAGCTCAGTACCTGAAGCGGAGTCACGCCGGCCGCTTCAATCGCTCGGGCGGCTTTCCCGTGAGTCGGACGACGAGCTGCTCGACTTCGGCGGCGTAGCGCCGGATGACCTCGTCGCCGTCGCATGGCAAATCCCGCAAGCGCTCGCGCTCCGGCAGGCTCAGGGCTTGCCACTCCTTCAAGTGCAGCTTGATGCCGGCGCGATCCAGCTTGTCGCGCACCTCATGCGGCATCAGATCGAGGCGCCGCGCTTCTCCTTCTTCCACTTCTTCCACGTCACGCTCTCCGCTTCACGCCGCTTGCCAGCGGCTGACCTTGTGCTTGAGCTGTCCCTTCTCGTTGCGGAGCTCCTCGACGATGTTCTTGCCGCCGCACTTCGGGCAGGGGAAGTACCGCGTCCCGCCATCCGTCTTCGCCGTCCACGCGAGATCGACGTACAGCACGTTGTTGCTGTCGACCTCGTACGCGAGCAATCCGCCGCATTGCGGATTCAAGCAGTGCAGCGCGAGGATGTCGGCGGCCTTCTTGGCCTTCGGCTTAGGGGCGTCGTCCATCGGGACTTCCGCTCATACAAGGCGAACCCACCGTGTGGCAAGCGGCCGATACGCACCCTTGATCGACGCCTCATCCGTGGATTCCGTCACAACGCCCGATCGTCTTGACAAATGTGACCCGTGGACGATATTCCCGCATCTTGGACAGCGAGTGCGGCCGCCGGTGAAGCGATTGGAGATGACGCGAGAGTGGGCAGCGCGCGGCCCCTCGGGTTGCATGAATGACCCGCAGCATGCCGAGTGGAGCGGAAGGCCTTGCCGTCGTGTGCTGGTCAGGGGCCTGGTAGTGCTCGCCTGCACCGTTTCTGCGGCGCGCGCCCAATCCACCGTGGCGCTGCATCGCTTCCTCCCCGATGTTCCCGCCGGATTGCTCCCCGCCGCGGTGACCACTGCGGACATCGATGGCGACGGCAACATCGATGCCGCCGTCGCGAACTCCGGCGACGACGATGTCTCCGTGCTGTGGGGGAATGGAGACGGCACCTTCATTGACACGGGTATCACGTTTTCGGTAGGGATCGCGCCCGTGGCGATCGCGATCGGCGACATTAATCACGATGGCAAGCTCGACATCATCACCGCCGACGAGGTTGGCAGTACGGTGAGCGTGCTGCTCAACCAAGGAGAGCGGATGTTTGGTGAGAAGATTTCCACCGACACCGGTTTCTCCCCGGAGTCGGTGGTGATCGGCAAGTTCGACGCCGATGATTTCCTCGACGCGGCCACCGCCGACGACTTGGACGACACGGTGACCATATTCAAGGGTGTAGGCGACGGGAGCTTCACGATCGCGCAAACAGTCGTCGTCGGAATAGAAGTAGAACCCTTCGGGCTGGCAGCGGAGGATCTCAACAACGACCAAAAGATCGACCTCGTGTTGACCAACGGCGGCGGGGGTATCGATGAGAACGGTTCGGTCACGGTCCTTAAGGGTACAGGTACCGGCCTCTTCGAACTGCAACCGGATATCATGTCCGACCTCTTCAACTTCCCGGTGCGCGTGACGATCGCGCTGCTCAACAACGACACGATTCCGGACCTCGTCGTGGTGAATGAGACCGGGGACGCCGTGTCGGGCGAGGGGACGTTGACGATCCTCCTGGGCGTGGGCGACCTGACCTTTCAGACGCCGGCGAACGTGAGTATCGGGGTGGATAACAACCCCGAGGCTGCGGTTGTGGGGGACTTCAACGGCGACCACGTGCCGGATATTGCAACTTCCGGCAATTTGAAGGATAACGTCCCCGTACTTGTCGGTCTTGGCGATGGCACGTTTACGCTGGCTCAATCCTTTGATGTGGGCGCCGGGCCGTTTGGGATCGCGACGGATGACTTCAACAAGGATGGCAACCCCGACCTCGTCACCGCCAACATGGAAGGTGGAACGATGTCAGCGCTCATCAGCTTCTGTGCGGGCGATTGCAACGGGCGGGGTACGGTGACCAACGACGAGCTGTTGACGCTAGTGGACGTTGCCTCGGGTCAGACGGAGTTGGGAGCCTGCCAAGCGGGTGACACCAATATGGATGGACAGATTTCAATCACCGAGCTTGTGACTGCGGTGAAGAAGGCAACCACTGGATGCACGCCATGAAGTCGAAGACATTTCCAACGCGCAGGATTCTGGGCCAACAGGAGGTCCGCAAAATGAAACTACGAACGGGTCTCGTGTGGGCAGGAGCGCTGGTGACGCTGCTCGCGCCGACACAGGTTGTTCCAGTCCAGGCTGTCGTGCAGCCGTGCCCGGATCCCAGCCAATGCGCCCAAGTGAGCCTCGATAACCTCAGCGGTTCGACCGGGCAGCCCGGTGGTACCCTCCAATTGGGGCTGACCTTCCAGCAGGGACCAAACGACAACCAATCGGGGACGGGCATTGATGAAATCGCCGCGCTGGCCTTGACCATCGGCCTGCCCGGGACGACGAGCGGCGCCCCGCTGACGCTGAAAGACTGTGCGCAAACCACACCCGACCTTCCTGCGGCGGTGAAGCCGGCTGCGTCGATTTCCAACTTCAACGTCGTCGTCGAGAACGCCTACTGCACCAGCACACGTACGCATTGCCTGTGTTTCCCCGCCGCCGGCCAGACGCTCGACAGCTTCATCAATATCGTCATCTACGGGCCGAACCCGGTGGTGCCGCCGGTCACCAACATCCCGACGTTGCCCACCGGTCCGCAGCAGCTGCTGACGATCGATCTGAACATCGAGCCGACGGCAGCCGGAGCGATAGCCTTGAGTGTGTTTAATGAAGCGAGCACTGGGTCGAATCAGCGTCAGCACTTCACGGCGCTAGCGTCCGTCGGTGATCCGCAGGCGGTGGACCAAACGTGCAACCCGGTGTCGGGAACACCGCCGTGCAGCGATCCGGGAATGACCAGCCAGATGGCGTTCACGCAGAGCAGCGTGCAGATCCAGGGTGGGTGTGTAGGGAACTGCAACTACTCGCCGGCCGGTGTGACGTCAGTCGACCTGGCCAACATGGTCACCGTCGCGCTGGGCACTGACGCGGTGACCACATGTCAGGCGGGCGACAGCAACAACGACGGCGTGATCTCGATCACCGAGATCGTCACGGCTGTGAAGAAGGGTGCGACCGGATGCACGCCATAGGCAGTCAGCGCCGGGCTTTCAGGATGCAGGAATTTTGCAAACAAATCAGTGGCGCAGGCTGGACACGCATGGGGAGTTTGGGGTAAAGGGAGCGTGCCGTGCGGGCACAGGGCGGCACCAAACAGTGTAACTTTGAACGGTAAACTCTTGGAGGGAGGTACGATCATGGGTAAGAGGACGGGACGAATCGCGGTACCGGGTTCGCTCATCACCGCGGCTGCGCTGTGTTTCGCAACCACCACGGCGCAGGGAGCTACGCTCACCGTCAGCTCGCCGACAGGAAGCGACGGCCAGCAGGTGACGTTTACCGTCACCCTGAGCGACGGCAACAACAACGTCGCGGGGACGCTGAACGACATCACCTTCGACCCCACGAACACGCCGCTCGTGGTCGGGGCGACGGGGACTGGCACCTGCAGCACGACCACCCCGCAGTCCTGCAGTTCGACCAGCGAATGCCCGAGCGGTGAGACGTGTGACCGCCCCACGTGTGACCTCCCCACGGGCACCTGCGTGCAGCTCTGCAGTCTGAACACTGACTGCCCGAGCGGTTCGACCTGTCAGCTGGCGATGGGACCGGACTGCACGATCGGCACGGGGATCGCCGAGCAAGGGTTCTTCTCCTTCATCAAGACGGCGGGATGCGTCAAGTGCCCTGTTGCTCCCGACCCCCGCCCGGATTGCACCTGCACCGTCGGCACCGATTGCGGTGCGATGCG
>CAZCGA010000020.1:0-27956 GCA_964498075.1 uncultured Binatia bacterium (SeqCode)
CTGCCGTGGGAGCACGCCAAGCCGTCTCGGCGGTGGCGTAGTGCGAGCCCGAGGATGGGCCGGCGTGCCGGACTGGTGGCACTGCTCGTAACCGTTCTCGTTGGCGGCGGTGTGAGCGTGTGGCGATATCAGCAGCGTGCCGCGCCGACCACTGCGCCAGCACCTCCACACGCCGCCGTGCCGACTCCTCTCACCCACGGCGAGGATCGAAAGTCGGTCGCCGTGCTGCCGTTCGTCAACATGAGTGCCGATGCCGCTGACGAATATCTGAGCGACGGCATGACCGAGGAGATCATCACGGCGTTGTCCAAGCTCAGCGGGTTGCGGGTTGCGGCCCGCACCTCATCGTTCGCCTTCAAGGGCAAGAACGAGGCGATCGAAAAGATCGGAGACCAACTGCACGTGCACACCGTGCTGGAGGGGAGCGTGCGCAAAGCGGCGAACCGACTCCGCATCACGACGCAGCTCATCAACATTGCCGACGGATATCATCTCTGGTCAGAAACCTATGACCGGGAGATGGCCGACATCTTCGCCATCCAGAGTGAGGTCGCCCAACGAGTCGCTGACGCGTTGAAGGTCACGCTGCTGGCGGGCGAGCGGCAACGGCTCGAACGCAAAGCGACGGAGAACCTCGAAGCTTATAACTCGTATCTGTTGGGCCGTTACTACTGGAACAAGCGGACTGAGGAAGGATTCCAGAAGGGCATCGAGCAGTTCGAACAGGCGATCGAAAAAGACCCGAACTACGCTTCGGCGTATACCGGATTGGCAGACTGCTACTTGCTATTGAGCCGGTTCGGCGGCCTTCCTCCAGCGACAGCGATGCCCAAAGCCAGGGCCGCAGTGACCAGGGCTCTGGAGATTGATGACACCCTTGCCGAAGCGCACAACTCGCTCGCCATGGTCTTCATAAGAGACTGGGACTGGCTCGCTGCCGAAAGGGAATGGACGCGAGCCCTGCAGCTCAACCCCAACCATGCCACGGCCCACCACTGGTACGGCAGTTTCTTGAGCAACCGGGGGCGCGCGGATGAGGCCATTGCAGAGGTGAAACGCGCACAGGAACTTGATCCGCTCTCCCTGCCGATCAGCGCAGACCTCGCATGGGTTCTGTACTACGCGCGCCGATACGACCAAGCGGTCGACCAAGCGCACAGGACGCTTGCGATGGACCCGACATTCGCCCGCGCGCACATGGTCCAGGGTTTGGTGTATCTGCAACAGGGGAGGAACGCAGAAGCGATCGCTGAGTTTCAAGCGGCTCGAGAGTTAGAGGACAGCCAGCAGATGATAGCACAGCTTGGATACGCCTATGCGGTATCGGGAAGAACAAGCGACGCGCAGAAGGCCCTGAATGATTTGAATGAACTATCAAAGCGACACTATGTAGACCCGTACTGGATCGCGTTGATCTACGTGGGCCTTGGCGACAAGGACCGGGCATTCGAGTGGCTGGGAAGGGCGTACGAGGAGCCTTCGAGTTGGCTGACATCGCTCAAAGTAGAGCCACAGTGGGACAGCGTTCGCTCTGATCCGCGGTTCGCGGCGCTGCTGAAGAAGGTGGGGCTGGACAAGTGAACGTCCAGACCACGCCGCGGTGAGACCGATGCCGAGCCACGACACCGAGCAGCGCAAGTTGGCTGCGATCATGTTCACCGACATGGTCGGCTACAGCGCGCTGACGCAACGCAACGAGACGTTGGCGCTGGCGCTGCTCCACGAGCAGCAGCGGTTGCTGCGGCCGATCTTTGCACAGCACAGCGGGCGTGAAGTCAAAGGCACCGGCGACGGTTTCCTGGTGGACTTTGCCAGCGCGCTGCAGGCCGTGTCTTGCGCCATCGACATGCAGAAGGCGCTGGTCGAGTACAATGCCTCCGCGCCCGCCGAGCGCCGCATCCAGGTGCGCATCGGCCTGCACCTTGGGGATGTGGTGGTACGCGACGGCGACGTGTTCGGCGACGGCGTGAACATCGCCGCGCGTATCGTCTTCGCCATCCGCAGCCAAGTGGCCCAGACGGTTGCGAAGGCGCTGCAGGTCACTCTCGCGGCTGACGAGCGCCAAAGGCTCGAGCAGAAGCCGACGGAGAACTTGGAAGCGTATCAGCTCTACTTGAAGGGTCGCTACTACGTGAATCGATACACCGAAGACGGGTTGAAGAAAGGACTCGGCTACTTGCAGCAGGCGATTGCGCTCGACCCCGGCTACGCGCTCGCCTACCAGGGCCTGGCCTCATACTACTTCGTCGTGAATGACTGGTTTGCGGCGCCGAAGGACGCGATGCCCAGGATGCGCGCGGCAGCGGAGAAGGCGTTGCAGATCGACCCCACACTGTCCGAGCCCCATACCTTCTTGGCCGGAGCCGCCTGGTCGTATGACTGGAACTGGTCCGCTGCCGAGAAGGAGTACAAACGTGCGCTCGCGCTGGATGCGAACAGCGTCGTTGCGCACCAGTTCTACGGTCTGTATTTGACTGCGATCCGACTAGCGCCCGAAGGCATTGCCGAGATCAGGAGAGCGGTCGAGCTCGATCCGCTCTCCCCGGAGGCCAACAGTTTCCTCGGCGCGGCCTTTTTTTATGCGCACCGCTATGCCGAGGCGATCGCCCAGTTGCGCGAGACGCTTGAAATCGAGCCCAACTATTTGTTCGCTCACCTCTTCCTGGGCAAAGCATACGTGCAGAACGGAGAGCTGGAGCGCGGCATCGCCGAGCTACGCCGGGCGAAGGAGCTCGATCTGCACAACCCGGAGGGGACGAGCGCACTGGGCTACGCGTATGCCGTGGCGGGCGACCGCGACGCGGCGCAGCGAGTGATCGAGGAATTGCGCCAGCAGTCGCAAGCGAGTTATGTGTCTCCGTATTTTTTCGCGCTGACCTACGCAGCCTTGGGCGAGACCGACCAGGCCTTCACGCTACTCGACAGGGCGTATGACGATCGCAGCTTTTTCATTGCGTTGCTGAAGGTCGAGCAGATGGTGGATCCGCTGCGAGCCGATCCGCGCTTCACCGAGCTGCTGAAGAAGGTGGGGTTGGACAAGTGAACGCAGACGCCCTCCGCCGCCTTGGCACGGCCGCTTGCCGTATGCATGAACCGGTGTTACAGGCATACCGTCATGCACATCAAACGCAAGAGCCACAACTTGGACGCGCACCTATTGCGGCGGGCGCAGCGCGTGCTGGGCGCGGCGACGGAAACCGACACCATTCACCAGGCGCTGCATGCGGTGCTGGTCGGCGAGGAGCTGGTTGCGGCTCTCGAATCGGTGAGCGGACAGGTCGAGTTCCGGCCGGAGTTTCTCAAGCGCATGCGGAGTGAACGCAGGCGGCACCGGTGAAGTATCTGCTCGACACCAACATCTACTTTCATACCCTCCACGACCCAGCCTATCTCGCACGCTACCGAAGTGCGCTCCTGCGAGTCACTCCGCAAACCTTTCTGAGCAGTGTGGTGCGGCTCGAGCTGGTACAGGGTGCCCAGGGGGACATCGCTCGCGCCCGCGTTGCGAAAGCCGTCGCACCGCTCGAACGAGTCGGACGGGTGATAGCCCCGACCCACTCCGACTGGACGCGAGCGGGAATCACCCAAGGACGCATCTGGGACGCCCACCCATCCTTGCGCACGAAGAACCTGCAGAACGACATCCTGATCGCCTGCACCGCGCTGCGCATCGGTGCCGTCATCGTTACGAGCAACACGCAGGACTTCGACCTCATCCGGCCGTACGTGCCCCACCGCGCGTTGACGCTGCAACAGGTGGCGGGCGAGCGCCAACCATGAGCCCCTTCCGTCACGGTGATCCGGCGGATGATCTCCGGCGGTCTGTATGCGATACGTTCGCCGCCGATGCACGCCTCGCGGAATCGCTGAAGAGGGTGTTGGACAAGTGACCGTCCAGACTGCGCCACGGTGAGACCGGATGGAGCCCGATAACACTTTCACCCGCCGCGTCTGCGCCGTGCTGCTGGCCGATGTGACCGGCTTCAGCAAGCTGATGGGCGAGAACGACGAGCGCACGGCGCACGCGGTTCATCATCTGCAGTCGATCGCGCAGGGGATTGTCACCGACAACAATGGCCGCGCCGAGCCGGTGGCGGGGGACGCGCTGTTCGCCACCTTCGACAGCGTGGTCGCTGCCGTGCAGGCGGCGGTCACAATTCAGCGGCGCCTCGCCGACGAAGCGTTCGAGGGCCAGCGGCTGCAGATCCGCATCGGGGTCCACCTCGGCGACGTGCTGCTGCGCGACGGCCGCGCCTTCGGCGACGCGATCAACATCGCCGCGCGTCTGGAGGCACTGGCGCGGCCGGGGACGACCTGCATCTCCGAGGGCGTCTACCGCCAGGTGCGCAACAAGTTCGACGAGCAATTCGTCGATCTCGGCCGCCAGCAGCTCAAGAACATTTCCGATCCGGTGCACGCATATTTGATCGTGCCGAAGGACGCGGCGCAGCGCCCCGCGATCCACCGCCGCGCGCTGCGGCGGGCCATCGCAGCCGGTGCGCTCGTGGTGGTGGCCGTTGCCGGCGGCGTTGCCGTGTGGCGCCACCATCAGACCGCGGCTCCGGGCGCGCTGCCGTCGCTCGTCCACGCCGAGGATCGAAAATCCATCGCGGTGCTGCCCTTCGTGAACATGAGCGGCAACGACGCGGACGAGTATCTGAGCGACGGCATGACCGAAGAGATCATCACGACGTTGTCCAAGCTCAGCGGCTTGCGGGTCGCTGCCCGCACATCATCGTTCGCCTTCAAGGGCAAGAACGAGGAGATCGAAAAGATCGGCGACCAACTGCACGTGCACACCGTGCTGGAGGGGAGCGTACGCAAGGCGGCGAACCGACTCCGCATCACGACGCAGCTGATCAACATTGCCGACGGCTATCATCTCTGGTCGGAAACCTACGACCGAGAGATGGCCGACATCTTTGCCATCCAAACCGAGGTCGCCCAACGAGTCGCTGACGCGTTGAAAGTCACGCTGCTAGCAGGCGAGCGGCAACGGCTCGAACGCAAAGCGACGGAGGACCTCGAAGCCTATAACTCGTATCTGTTGGGCCGTTACTACTGGAACAAGCGGACTGAGGAAGGATTCCAGAAGGGCATCGAGCAGTTCGAACAGGCGATCGAAAAAGACCCGAACTACGCTGCGGCGTATACCGGATTGGCAGACAGCTATTTTCTGGCGAGCCGGTACGGCGGCCTTCCTCCAGCGACAGCGATGCCCAAAGCGAGCGCCGCAGTGACCAGGGCTCTGGAGATTGATGACACCCTTGCCGAAGCGCATAACTCGCTCGCCAGGGTCATCCTTTGGACAGACTGGGACTGGCTCGCTGCCGAAAGGGAATGGAAGCGAGCCCTGCAGCTCAACCCAAACTATGCCACGGCCCACCACTGGTACGGCATGTTCTTGAGCAACCGGGGGCGCGCGGATGAGGCCATCCTAGAGCTCAAACGAGCACAGGAACTTGATCCGCTCTCCCTCGCCATCAGCGCAGACTTCGCATGGGCTCTGTACAACGCGCGCCGATACGACCAGGCGGTCGATCAAGCCCACCGGACGCTTGCAATGGACCCAAAATTCGCCCGGGCGCACTGGGCCCTCGGTCGGGTGTATCTGCAACAGGGGATGAACGCAGAAGCGATCGCTGAGTTGCAAGCGGCTCGACAGTTAGAGGACAGCCAGCAGATGATAGCACAGCTTGGATGCGCCTATGCGGTATCGGGACGGACAAGCGACGCGCAGAAGGCACTGAACGATTTGAATGATCTATCGAAGCGACACTATGTAGACCCGTACGGCATCGCGTTGATCTACACGGGCCTTGGCGACAAGGACCGGGCATTCGAGTGGTTGGGAAGGGCTTACGAGGAGCGTTCGAGTTGGCTGACATCGCTCAAAGTAGAGCCACAGTTAGACAGCGTTCGCTCTGATCCGCGCTTCGTGGAGCTGCTGAAGAAGGTGGGGTTGGACAAGTGAGCGCCCAGACCGAGCCGAGAACACAGCCCGCCGAGCCGGGCAAGGCCACGCTGGCGCGCGCGCCAGGGCTCATTTGACAAACCGCGTCGGGGCATGGAATGTCAGCTTCACACGCAAAGGACAGTGTTCGACCTGCATGGCGCGCCATTCTGAGTTTTCCGCTCGCACCCGAGCCAAGAACCTCGAGACGCTGGCCCGCGCGCCCTTCGATCTGCTGATCGTGGGCGGCGGCATCACCGGGGCCGGCATCGCGCGCGATGCGGCGTTGCGCGGCCTGCGCGTCGCGCTGGTGGAGCGGCGCGACTTCGCGGCCGGCACCAGCAGCCGATCGTCGAAATTGATCCACGGCGGCATCCGCTATCTGCAACAGGGCGACGTCGGTCTGGTCATGGAGGCGGCGAACGAACGCCGCGTGCTGCGGCGGATCGCGCCGCACCTGGCGCGGCCGATCCAACTGATCCTTCCGGTCCACAGCCGCGGCGGCTACGCCAAGATCAGCGCCGGCCTGTGGACCTACGACCGCATGGCCCGCGTCCTCAAGGAAGAGCGCAACCAGATGCTCAGCCGCGACGAGACGCTGGGGCTAGAGCCGCTGCTGCGACCCGACCACGTCTACGGCGCCGGCATGTACTACGAGTACCTCACCGACGACGCCCGCCTGGTGATGGCCAACCTCAAGTCCGCCGCCACGCTGGGCGCCGTGGTCGCGAACTACGCCGAGGTGGTCGGCTTGGTGAACGAGGCAGGGCGTCTGACAGGGGCGGTGGTGAAGGACAGCGTGTCCGGCGGGGAGCTTCCGGTGCGCGCCGCGGTGATCGTGAACGCCGCGGGGCCGTGGGTGGACAACGTCCGCGTGCTCCAAGGCGACGGCGAGCGCCCGCGGCTGCACTTGACGAAAGGGATCCACCTGATGCTGCGGTGCGAGCGGCTGCCGGTGTCGCACATCGTCGTCATGAACACTCCCGACCACCGCGCCGTCTTCGTCGTGCCGCGCGGCGCCGTCGTCTATCTCGGCACGACCGACACCGACTACGACGGCGGCTACGACGACCCGTCGATCACGCTCGACGACGCGACCTACTTGCTCGACGCCGCGAACGCGACCTTCGCCGTCGATCGCATCGGGCTCGACGACGTCGTAGGCGCGTGCGCTGGGCTGCGCCCCTTGCTGCACCAGGACGGGAAGAAGCCGACCGAGATCTCGCGCAAGGACGACATCATGGTCGGACCGACCGGATTGCTCTCGATCGCCGGCGGCAAGCTCACCACGTACCGCAAGATGGCCGAACGCGCCGTCGATCTGGCGGTCGAGCGGCTCACCGCGCAGGGGGTCCGGCTCCCGGAGAAGCGGGGCGAGAGCGACCAGGAACTGCTGAGCGGCGGCGACACCGGCGACGACGTGATCGCCTTTGCCACGCGATTGAAGAATCGGTGGCCGCAAGTGCCGGCCGACATCGTCGACCGTCTGGTAACGCTCTACGGCAGTAACGGCGAACGCATGGTCGAAGCCATGGCCGGCGACCCAACGCTGGCGCAGCGGTGCGCGCCGGACGTCGCGGTGACCCGCGGCGAAGTGGCGCACGCGGTGCGCGAAGAGATGACGTTGACCCTGCACGACTTCCTGGAACGGCGCGCGCGGCTGTTTCTCTGGGACCCGAACAACGGGCTGACCGCGGCGCCGGAGGTGGCCCGGCTGATGGGCCGACTCCTGGGCTGGGACGATCGCCGCCTGCAAGCGGAGCTGGAGAGCTACAAGCAGCACGTCCACGAAGTGAAATCCTTTTCCTCGAACGCCGAGGCTGCGCCCCCGGTCCGCGTGGCGCATGCCTGAGTCGGCGGCGCGGCACTGCGACGCCTTGTCGCAGCGCCTCGGACCCGATGCGGTGCGTTGGGACGCCGAGACCCTCGCCGAACACCGCCGCGACTCGTGGGCGCTCGCCGTGTTGCGTGAGCTCCGTGGAACGTTGACCGCGCGTCCCCTGTGCGTCGTGAGCCCGACCCGCATCGAGCAGATCGCCGCGCTCCTCGCGTACGCCAATGAGCAACGCCTGCCCGTGGTCCCTTTCGGTGCCGGGTCGGGGGTGTGCGGCGCGGTGCTGCCGGCCGACGGCACGATCGTCGTCGACCTGCGCCGCATGAATCGGATCGTCGAGCTGAATGAGACGGATCTCCTGGTGCGCGTGCAGGCGGGGATGATGGGTAACAGCTTCGAAGCCGCGCTGAATGACGCCGGGTACTCGATGGGTCACTTCCCGCAATCGATCGACCTGTCGACAGTCGGCGGCTGGGTGGCGACGCGTGCCGCGGGGCAGTACTCGACGCGCTACGGCAGCATCGAGGACATGCTGCTCGCACTGGAGGCGGTATTGCCGAGCGGCGAGGTGCTGCGCACGCACGTCGGGCCGCGCTCGGCGACCGGCCCGGACCTGCGCCAGCTGTTTCTCGGTTCCGAAGGCACCTTGGGTGTGGTGACCGAGCTCACCCTGCGCATCTTCCCGCGACCCGAAGGCAGCGTCGCGCAGTCATTTCGCTTCGTGTCGATGCGCGCCGGCCTCGAAGCGATTCGCCACATCGTGCGCGCCGGGTGGCGACCGCCGGTGGTGCGCCTGTATGACGGCACCGAGGCTGGCCGGCTGTTCACGGCCGTCAGCAAGGACGATAACGCGCTGCTCCTGCTGCTCTCCGAAGGGCCGGCCGCGTTGACCAGCGCGGAGGGCGATGCTTGCAACGCCATCTGCCTGTCGAACGGCGGTGAAGCGGTCGGCGCCGAGCCCGTGCACCGATGGATGGAAGAACGCAATCACGTGCCGGGTTTCAAGACGTTCCTCGAGCGCGGCTTCGTGCTGGACACCATCGAAGTGGCGACCACGTGGTCGCACATCGATGACCTCTACCGCGAGGTCGTCGCCGCCTTACAACAAGTGGACGGCATCGTCGCCGCTTCCGGTCACAGCTCGCACAGCTACGCCCAGGGGACCAACATCTACTTCACCTTCGTGGCGCGCCCGGCCGATCCGGCGCAGGCGGAAGCGACCTACCTGGCTTGCTGGCGCGCGGCGATGGAAGCCACGCTGCGCTGCAACGGAACGATCTCACATCACCACGGCATCGGGCGCTTGCGGGTCCCGTGGATGGAACAGGAGCTGGGCCGCAGTGGCGTGGCGATCCTGCGGAGCGTCAAGCGCGCCCTCGACCCGAACGGCATCATGAACCCGGGCGTGCTGCTTCCGAAGGAATCGTGAGTCGTGCTGGTGCCCTGACCAACTCTCGCCAGCATGGGGCGACCGTGATTCCTATCGGAAGGGGCGACCCCGCCCGCGGATCGCCCCCCCGCATTGACAGCAAAGTCGCCGCACGCTATAGCTGCTGCCGCAGTGTTCATGGAATCCGGTCAGCAGGTTTGAGGCTCGGCCGGATTTTTTTATGGACCGCGACAGCAAAGGCTAAGATAGCGAGATCACGCTGGTTACGAATATTCGAAGGAGGAAGGCGGTATGGCTGATAAGAAGGCCAAGACGGCGGAGAAGTCTGGTTTGGCGCACGCCAAGCACCAGTGCCCGAGCTGCGGGACCGAGAGCCGGGTGACCTATTTCACCGGGTTCGGACGCAAAGGATTCTTCTGGGTGTGTGAAAAGAGCTGCGGCTACATGGAACGGACCCGATAACCCATCAGGAGGGCTCCATGGGCCGCACACCCCGCAAGTACAAGTCGAAGAAAAGCGGTCGGATTTTTGAAGACGACCTCAACTCCGAGGGTGACGAAGACGGCGACCTTCCCAAGGACGAAGCCGGTCGCCGCAAGATCAAGCGCCAGTACGAAGATCTGCTTGGCATCCGCGTTGAGAAGCTCAAGGGCCGCATCCTCAACCGTGAGCGCATCAACAAGACCATCGAAGGCGTCTATTTCATTTGCGTCGAATGCAAGAAGGTCTGCCACAACATGGACGAGGGACTGGTGGAAGATCCCGACAACGTCCGCAACATGTGCGCCGCCTGCGGCAAGACAAAACCCAGGGGCAAGCAAGCCGCCGCCTGAGCCGATTGCACCTATTCCGACCGTCGACGGGCCTCCCGGGTTGAACCCGTGGAGGCCCGTCGCTTTTGGCGGAGCGCTTCGACATATGCCGCGAAGTCAGTAGGGATCGGACTGTTGACCTCAACTGGGGCACCGCTCGAGGGATCCGCGACGACGAGGCGGCAGGCGTGCAGGAGTTGGCGCGGCGGCGACGTCGCCGCGCCCCTGCCATACAGACGGTCGCCCAGCACCGGGTGTCCGATGGAGGCCAGGTGGACGCGGATCTGGTGCATCACACCGGTCGCGATGCGCACGCGCAGCAACGTGGCGCCGCGCAGCGACTCGACCGGGAGATAGTGCGTCACGGCTTCGCGCGCGGGCGCGACGCGGGCCGAGTCCGCGACCACGTGCATCCGGCGGCGGTTGCGGGGATCGTGCGCAATCCAGGTACGGATCACCCCGGGCGCCGCCACCGCGCCGTCCACCAGCGCAACGTACTCCTTGATCACCGTACGGCTCGAAAACTGTTCGCGCAGGAGGCGATACGCACCTTCCGTGCGCGCCGCCAGCAGGACACCCGAGGTCTCGGTGTCGAGCCGATGAACCACTCCTGCTTCGCCGCGCTTGCCGACGGCGGCGAGCTCCGGGTGACGGGCGAGCAGGAAGTTCGCCGCCGTTCCCATCTCGCCGGCGCGCAAGGCATGCGAGGGCATACCCGCGGGCTTGTCGACCGCGATGAGCGTCGGGCTCTCGTACAGCACTGGAATAGTCAGCGCCGGATTGGGCTGCAGCGCTGCGGGCTCACAGAGCTCGTCGGGAACGGCCACCACGTCGCCATCGCCGACGGAGTGCCCTTTGCGCGCCCGGTGGCGGTTGACGCGAACGTCTCCGTTCGCGATGGCGCGCTGCACGCTGCGTCGTGAGCAGCCGAGGATGTGGCGCGTCAGGAAGAGATCGAGGCGCACCGGCGGACTGCCGGGTGGGACGGTTAGCGAACGCATGGATCGTGGCCCGCTCGACGATTGACTGTCGACTGACGACTGTCAACTGGCTAGAGAAGCACACCATGGACTGGAACCACTGGCGCCGCGAGTTTCCCATCACCGAGCACGTCACACACCTCAACCACGCCGGCGTGTCGCCGGTATCCCAGCGCGTGGTGGCGGCGGTGACCGGCTTCATCAACGAGGCCCTCGTCGTCGACGCGCCGACGCAGCGGCGTTGGGAGGCGCGTGCGGAGGCGGCTCGCGCCGCATTCGCACGCTTGGTCGGGGCGCACGCCGATGAGATCGCCTTCGTCAAGAACACCTCGGAAGGCGTGTCGCTGATCGCCGCGGGATTGGACTGGCGCGACGGCGACAACGTCATCGCCGTCGACGGTGAGTATCCGTCGAACGTGTACCCCTGGTTCGGGTTGCGCCGTTGGGGGGTGGAGACGCGGCTGGTGCAAGCGGTGCGCGGCCGCGTGCTCGTCGACGACGTCAGGCGGCTCGTCGATACGCGCACGCGTCTCGTTTCCGTCAGCTTCGTCGACTGGAGCAGCGGGGCGCGCACGGACTTGCAGCCGATCGGTGCGCTGTGCCGCGAGCGCGGCATGCTCTTCTGCGTCGACGGGATTCAAGGCGTCGGCGCGATCCGACTCGACGTCGAGCGCGCGCTGATCGATTGCCTCGCCGTCGGCGGCCACAAGTGGCTGCTGGCTCCCGAGGGCTGCGGCTGTCTGTTTGTTTCGCGCCGCGTCGTCGATCGCCTCCAGTCGGTGCTGCACGGTTGGAAGAGCGTGACCGACGCCGACACCTACCTGCCCTACCACTTCACCCCGCGCCCGGATGCGGCGAAGTTCGAGCCGGGCAGCCCATCGCAGCTGAGCACGCAGGCGTTGGGCGCGGCGATCGATCTGCTGCTCGAGATCGGTCCGGAGCACATCGAGCAGCGGCTGTTCGAGCTCACCGATCGGCTGGCCGCCGGTCTGCGCGTGCGGGGGGCCGAGATCGTCAGCCCGTGGGAAGCGGGCGAGCGCTCGGGTATCGTGGTATTCCGCTTGGGCGAAGATCCGCAGCGGCTGAGCGCCGAGCTGAATCGTCAGGGATTCGTCGTGCGCGTGCGCGGCGGTGGCATCCGTGTCGCGCCGCACTTCTACATCAACGACGACGACATCGACCGTCTGCTCGCGGTCCTTGACCGCCTGCGCGCCTAGCTAGCCGTTCACGGCGCCCTCGTTCCACTCCTGCGCTTACCGGGTGGACTCGCCCCGACCCTGCCGGCCGGATTCGTGCCCGGGCTGAGGATTACCCTGTGGACCGGCCGCGGCGTTTGGGTGGGGTCCCCCCATCGCCGGCGCGCCGCGGTACAGTCGATTGGCAGGCTCGCCCGGCAGGTTACGTGGAGGCGGCGCAGGCTGAGCGGCCGGCGCGCGCCGTTCGGGGGGCGGTGGCGCCGGTTGTCGCTGCTCGGGCACGGGTGCTCGTGGCGCGGGCTCGCGCGCCTCGGGCCGGCGCGGCTCGCGGATGCGCGGAGCCGACATCTGCCCTGAAGGCGCATTTGTTTCTGGCGCCGGTTGCACCTGCCTGGGCTCGTGGGAAGGCCGAGCCGGCGCGCGGCGCGGCCTGGGCTGCGCCTGCTCGGGTTGGCCCGATCCGCCGAAGCGCGGCGGAAGAGGAGGCCGCTGCCGCTCTCTTGTACCATGCTGCCCGAACGGTGGACGCGGCGCGACCAGGGTCGAATGCGGAACGGGCCGGCCGGACACAATACGCGGCGCGGGCGCCGCGCTTTGCGGAACATTGAGCCCCTCGGCCCGCAGCGACGCAGCGGCGTCGTGCGGCAGCCGTGTACCGACAACTGGCCGTCTCGATGTCGCCTCGGTCGGCCGCCGTGCGTGTCCCACTCTCGGCGCCAGACTTTCCGCCACGGGCTGCACGGGCAATCTGCCGTGCAATGGTTCGAGTTGGCGCGCGTCCACCTCTCGGACGTGTATGTGATCGGGCCCGCCGCGCCCGAACCGATCTTGGCGCGCCGCAATGACGGCATTTCGCACTCTTACGTTGTGGTACGTGTTGATATTGGTCACATTCACGACCGTCTTGTTGTTGATGACCACGTTGTTCACGACCCGCGGTCCACCCCAACCGCCCCAGCAGGGGTGGCCAATGAAGCCCGGGCGCCCCCACCACGGCACCAGCGGCTCACCCCAGCCGAGCGCCACCCAGCCGACTGCCGGCGCACCGATGCCGATGCTGACGCCGAAGTGTGAACCGCCGAAGAACGCCACCAGCGCCGGAGAGTATACCGGTGTCACGACCAGCGGCCCCGGCGTCCATCCCCAAAATCCATTCACAGACACCCAGCGGCCGTAATGATACGGCGCCCATCCCCACGGCGCTTGGTCAACCCAGGTCCATCCATAGTACGGATCCCAGATCCATCTCCCGAGGCTGTAGGGTGCCCAGCCGGGCGCGACGCCTGCCGGTACCCACACCGGCCCGTAGTCGGCCGTGACCCGCCAGGCGCCGTAGTGATCGAGCGCATCGGTGCCATACACCCCCGATGGGACATAGCGCGCACTGAGGGCGTCGATGAGATGATCCGTACGGTCGTAGTTCCACCGGTCCCAGGCGTCGATTTCAGGTGCGACGTACGTCTCCAGGCTCGGGTTGTCGGCGCCGACGATGACCACCTCTTCGCTCGGAGCGATGGCCGATGTCTCGCCGCCGGGAGGTGTGACCGTGGCGCGTCCGCCGCGGCGCGTGACGAACGTCGTCGTGTTGTTGGTGATGTCGAAGCGGTAGTATCCGGTCGCCTCGATGGTAAAGGCCCCGTTGGGCGTGTCGATCTCGATCGTATGCCCTCGTGTCAAGCTGCGCACGTCCAAGGACGCGTGACCGGCAGTGACCTTGAACTGCAGGAAGTCGGGTTCTTGATTTTCGAGTCCCAGCTGCGTGTCCGCACCGGCGCGCAGGTAGGCGCGCGGGCCGATCTGCAGCTCCGCATTGGCGGCTGCCGCCGTATACAGCGCATCACCGGGGGCGACTGGCGTGTTGACTTGTGCCCGCGTCCAGTCCTCCACGCCCGTTCGCCAGAACGACACCTCCCCTTGGGTGAAGCTGAGGCGGGGCGGGGTACGTTCGACTGCTTCGCCGACTTGCGAGGCAGGTGCTTCGGCTGCCGTAGCGGCTTCTTCGGGTGGCGGAGGTGGTTCTTGAGCGTGCAGCGCGGGAGCGCTTCCAATCACAGTCAGGAGCACTGCCAAGGTGGCTGCCGTCCGGGTGCAACGCGTAATCATCGTGGGACCTCCTCGAGGACCATTGCCGTCGGATACGATACACAAGGTCTGGCGTGTGGGCGCAGAGTCGCGGTGGGGCTAGCAGGAAAAGGGGTAGCGCATGGGCTCATCCATCATCACGCTCATCCCGCTTCATACCGCCCTCCACCCCGTAGCCGAACGCCCGCCCGAACACCTCGAGCGGGACGACGAAGCCGTAGTAGAAACCGTAGCGCAAAATGAGTCCGGCCGCGTAGAACGGCGCGTAGATGATCCGCATGGTCGGCGACAGCGGGGGTGGTGCCGGCTCGACGACACGCGGCGGAGGATAGTACACCGGTGGTGGTGGTGGCGGTGGAGGGTCGTAGTCGGGCGGTGGCGCGGGCGCAACGTACCCGGGAGGCGGCGGCGGAGGCGGCGGTCGCGAACCGGAGGCTGCGGCGCCGATACTCGACGTCAACACGACGATGCTCAAGCTGCCAATCGCAGCTCGACGCCATTTGCTCGCCAAGACCGCTGCAAAGATCCAGCGGCGCCAGGATCGCCTGTTGTTTCCATTGCTGCGCAGTAGACCCTTCATGGTTATACCCTTTGTGACGTCGCCGAAGGCAGGAAATTCTATTCCGGCCCCGCCGCGTCTCGTCCTACTCCTTCAAACGCACGAGAGGCGGATGGGTTGCGCATACCCTAGCATCGCCCAAGCGGCGCGGCGAGGTTCTCGGCGATGAGCTGGTACACCTTCTTGGAAAATAGCAACGCGTTGTGGCCGACGTTGTTCACCTCGATGTTGAACGCGCCCGGATAGCGGGCGTTGGCCGGCGGGAGGATCATCGCATCGAACGTCGAGTGAATGGCGATGACGTCGAACTGCTGCGGCACCCGGTCCGCAGCGTTGAGCGTATTCAGGAAGGAAGAGCCCGGCGCGAGTCGTCGTCCCGCAGGTCCGGGCAGTCGCCCCAGCTCAGTGCCGTTGTGCGGTGTTCCGAGGGTGACCAGCCGGCGCACGTTGGGGGCGGGATATCGCCGCACGCAGTACCGCAGCACCAGGCCGCCGAGGCTGTGGCCAACGAGGCTGAGTGGCCGCCGTGGCTCGAACTGTTCGATCAGTGCATGCAGTTGCTCGGCGGCGCGCTCGATGTCGGCGCTCCACGATCGGTATTCGAAGCAGCACACCGGGCTCCAGCCGTCGCGCACCAGACGGCGTTGCAGCAACCAGAGGGACCCGCGGTTGAGCCCCCAGCCGTGGACCAGGATCACCGGCCCGCGTGTACCGGCCCCGTTGCGCCGCCGTGGCAGCAACCAACCGATCGGAGTGAGCGCGAGGACGGCAACGAGGCAGGCATACTCTTTCACGAATGCCCACGTTGCATGGATCAGCCCCACCGGCTCGGGCGCATCGCACTCCGGCATTCGCCTCAGGAGCACTGCACGGTAGGTGTAGACCGCCGCATTGAAGCCGGCGACGGCGAGCCCGAACCTCAGCGCGATGTTGCCCAACAGGCGCACGCCCGACGCTTAGCGCAGGCGGCGGACCCGGGCAAAGCGGGGCGTGCTTGATTTGCCCGCTTGCCGCGTCGATGATGGCGTTGCTGTGGACGCCCTCGACACCCAACCGCACCCGTCCGCACCCGTCAGCCCGAAGCCGGGCGCGGGCGGGCAGTCACCGCCCGAACCATCGGTGCCCGGACCGTTGCGCCGGTTCGGATTCCTGCCCGGGCTGCTGTGCCGCCGGTTCTTCTCGCAGGTACGGGTCGACCCCGAGGGGATCGAGCGCATTCGGACCCTCGCCGCGCGGGGCAGCATCGTCTACGTGATGCGCTACCGCTCGCTGGTCGACTACCTGCTCCTCGCCTTCATCCTGCTGCGCGAGGGCTTGCCCCTTCCGGAGTTCGTCTCCGACATCCCCACGCTCCTGTTGCGCCCGCTGCGGGAAATCATTTCGATCCTGCGAGAGCGGCTGCGGGCGGGGCGCCGCTTCGGCAGGGTGGCGCGTCCGATCGAAGATCGCGACCGCTGCCAGCGGCTGGTGAAGCAGGGACGTCCAGTGTTGATCTTCATGCGCAGCCGCGCCCCGGGCATGCGGCTGCTGGAGAGCCGGCGCGCCGCGCTGCGCCGCGTGCGCAGCGGCACCGACTATCTCCGCGAGATCGTCCACGGCGGCTTGCAGAACGAGCACGAGGTCTCCCTGGTGCCGATGGCGGTGCTGCGCGGCCGCGGCTTCCGGCGTCGCGAGTCGCGGCTGGCGACGCTGGTGTACAGCGTGCAGGAGGCGCCGGGCGAAGTGAAGCGCCTGCTGTCGCTGCTGTGGAACGGGCGCGAGAGCAGCGTCATCGTCGGCAAGGAAGTGCCTCTGCGCGACTTCGTGCAAGGCTATCGGCACGAGGATGAGGCGCGCATCGTGCGGCGACTGGGGCGGGCGCTGCAGATCTTCTTGCACCGCGAAGAGCGGGTGGTGTGGGGCCCGACGTTGTTGCCCAAGCGCACCGTCCGCCAGCTGGTCTTGCAAGGCGACGAGCTGAACGCGCTGATCCGGCGCCTGGCGCTGGCGCGCAAGCAACCCGAGCGGCAGCTGTGGCGCACCGCGGAACGCTACTTCAACGAGATCGCCGCCAACTTCCACGGCTCGTACTTCGCAGTGATCGAGTTCCTGTTCAATCGTATTTGGCCGCGCGCCTTCCAGGGCTTTGAGTACAGCGGGCTGGAGAAGGTGGTCGAGTGCGTCAAACAGCATCCGGTGGTGCTTGTGCCGTGCCACCGCAGCCACTTCGATTACCTCATCTTGTCGTACCTGTTTCACTCCAACTACCTCAGTCCGCCGCACATCGCCGCGGGCATCAATCTGTCGTTCTGGCCGCTGGGGCCGCTCTTTCGCGGCGCCGGCGCGTTCTTCATCCGCCGCAGCTTCGGCGACAACGAGCTGTACAAGCTGGTCTTCCGCAACTACCTCACCTACCTGATTCGCGAGGGCTACACGCAGGAGTTCTTCATCGAAGGCGGCCGCAGCCGCACCGGCAAGATCCTCACGCCGAAGCTCGGCATGCTGTCGGCCATCGTCCGCGCCTTCGTCTCCGGGGTGCGCCGCGATCTCTACCTCGTACCGGTGTCGATCCACTACGGGCGCGTGGTGGAGGAAGAAGCCTATACGCGCGAGCTGGTGGGGGCGGAGAAGGAGCAGGAGTCGCTGTGGGCGTTGCTCAAAGCGCGCACCGTGTTGCGCCAGAAGTACGGCACCGTGTACGTGACCTTCGCCGACCCGATCTCGTTGAATCACACCCTGGGCGAACGCCAGCAGCGTTTCCAATCCGCCGCCGCCGATCCGGTGGTCGAAGAAGAGGAGCGCCGCTTCACGCAAAAGCTCGGCTTCCAGCTGCTGCGCGCCGTCAACACCGTCACGGTGGCCGGTGCGACCTCCGTCTCCTCCACGGTGCTCATGAGCTCGCCGCATGCGGCGTGGCGTTACCCGCACTTCCTGGCGGCGGCGCAGACGCTGGTGCGGCTGCTGCGCTCCCAAGGTGTCGGCTTCACCGCGTCGTTGGAACGCAATGCGGAGGACTTCCAAGAAAACCTGGCGTTTCTGGAGTCCGCCGGTCTGATCAAACGCTTGCCGGGTGCCGACGGCGTGGTGATTCACGTTCCCCCGGAAAAACGGATCATCCTCGACTTCTACAAGAACAACACCGTTCATTTCTTCCTGCTGCCGGCGCTGCTGTCGCGCGCCTTGCTGGGCGGCCTGCAGGGCGCCGCGCTCAAGGATGAAGTGAGCTGGTGGCTGGATCTCTACCGCTGGGAGTTCCCGTTGCCCGAGCGCGAGGCCATGGCGGCCGAGCTCGGACGGCTGCTGGAGTACTTCCGCGCCCAGGGTGCGATCAGCGTCGGCGACGGCGAGCTGGTGGTTCCCGAGCATCCCCTGATCAAGAGCACCACCGGGATCTTGGACAACTTCTGCGAGGCGTACTGGATCACGACGCGCACGCTGGCGCAGCTGAGCCCCGACGGCATGACGCAGAAGGCCATGCTGCAAACCGCCCGCGAACGATACCAGACGGGGTTGCTGCTGGGTGAGGTGCGCAAGGGCGAGGGCAACTCCGTGGTCACGCTCGGCAACGCGCTCAACCGGTTTGCGGAGATGGGGTTCATCTCCGTGGCCGACAGCGCCAGGGGGCGCGGGACGCGCGCGCCCAAGGAACGCGAGCGCATCATCCGCCGCGGCCCGCGTTTCGCCGAGCTGAGCCGTCTGGAGCGCCGCCTGGCGGCGGTCCTTCAACAACCCTGATGCCGTGGAGGCGGTTGAATTGCCGCCGGGCGCACCGTACACTCTGCACAACGGCGGCACTCTTCATGGGCGGTAGGCACATGGCTCACGGGCACCGAACGCGGCGTGCCGGCATTGCGACGCTGCTGGTATTCAGCGTCGCCGGCTTGGCTGCGTGTCGCACGCGAGAGAAGACCGAGGTGGAGGTCGAGGTGCGGAGCGTGGGATTCGACAACACCTCGCATGCCCCGGTCGTGGTGCTGCAGGATCACGATCGCAAGGTGGCGCTGCCCATCTGGATTGGGCCGGCGGAAGCGCAGTCGATCGCGCTGCAAATGGAAGGGATCAGTCCGCCACGCCCGATGACCCATGACCTGGTCAAAACCATCCTCGACCAGGCGGGCGTCGAGTTCCAGCGGGTTCTCATCCAAGAGATGAAGCAGAGCACCTACTACGCGCGCATCTATCTGCGGTCGGGCCGACAGGACATCGAGATCGACAGCCGTCCGAGCGACGCGATCGCGCTGGCGGTGCGCTTTCACCGTCCCATCTTCGTGGCCACAGCCCTGCTGAAGGGCGAGAGCGCGATCGACCTGCAACATGAGACGGCCGCGGGGACCACGCTGCGGCTCTCCGGCATCACCGTCCAAAACCTCACCGACGAGCTGGCGGAGTACTTCGACTTGCCGCCCGGTCACGGGGTGATCGTTGCCAACATCGAGCACGACGCGCCGGAAGGTTTGCAGCGCGGTGACGTCATCCTGGAGATCGATGGCGCCGCGGTCACCGGCGTCGGTGATTTCGCCAGTCGCATGAAGGCGGTGAAGAGCGGTGCGACGGCGAAGCTCTCGGTTCAACGCGGGTCCCAGCGTATGCCGGTGCAGTTCGCCGCGCGCGCCGCGGAGCCGGACTAGCCGGCGGATTAGTCTCGCTGCTGTGAGCATTAGCCGAAGTCGGATTGGGGCGCGTCCGGGCCTGTTGACGATTCGCGGCGGGCGTGCCAAATGTGCAGATGTTTCGGAGACGAACATTCGGTCACTCGTGCGATGAGTGAGTGCAGCGGGCATTGGTCCCTACGACGGTGAACGACGAGCAAGCAGATGGCGCGGTCGAGACCCGGGTGGCGGCCTTGGCGCGCGAGATCGCGGACGTTATCAATGCAGCGCAGGCAGAAGGGCGCGAAGGACTGCGGGAAGACGCGGTCAGCATATTGCGGGATGAAGTGCAGATTCTTGAACCGCCATCCGCGGCCGCACCGGCGGTGGCGGACTCGTTCAATCCGTTTGGCATCGGTATCCCCCTCGTGCTGATGGGTGGCGTGATGGTGTTTCTGTTCCCGCCCGTCGGTCTTCTCCTGTTCGCCGTCGCCGGCGTCGTGGTGGCCTGGGGCCTGGCGGCGACGCTGCTGGCTCACCGCTGAGGCGCCGAGGGCGACGGCATGGCGAAGGCAGAGAAGGAGCAAACCGCAGAGGACCTGGCGGCGCTCGAAGCGCGGCGCCGGATCGAGCAAGAGCGTGAGCGCGCCAAGCGTGCCCGCGAGCGCGCCCAGCTCGGCGGCCTGTGGTCGCGTCGCGATTTCTTCGGACGCCTCGGCTGGAGCGGCTTCGGGATCTTTTCCCTGATCGGTTTGCTCGCCGCAGTGCGCTCGGCGTTTCCGCGCGTGCTGTTCACGCCACCATCGACCTTCAAGGCCGGGTCACCCGGCGATTTCGCGCTCGGTGAAGTGAGTGAGAAGTTCAAGAAGGAGTTCCGCGTCTGGATCGTGCGCGATCCGGAAGGGTTTTACGCCATCTTCGCGAAGTGCACGCACCTCGGCTGCACGCCGCGCTGGCTGGCGGCGGAGAACAAGTTCAAGTGTCCCTGCCACGGCAGTGGCTACTACAAGGATGGTGTGAACTTCGAGGGACCGGCGCCGCGCCCGATGGACCGTGTGCGCATCACCCGCGCCGATGACGGGCAGATCGTCGTGGACGTCAGTGTGAAGTACATCTTCGGCACCTGGGACAAGCCGGGCGCCTTCCTGAAGATCTGAGACAGCGGCAGCGGGCGACCAGGCTGCGCAGAATTTCTTGGGGCATTCCGTATGGCGATGTGGGACGAGGTCAAACGCCAGATCATGGAGTCACAGGTCTGGCAATCCATCTTCCGTCACGGCTACGAGGACACGCCGCGCAACCGCATCCTCATGGTCTCGGGCAACGTGTGGCTGCACCTGCACCCGTCGAAGGTGCGCAAGCACGCCACCCGGCTGCGCTTCACCTGGTGCATGGGCGGCATCACCTTCTTGATGTTCCTGGTCACCGTGATCACCGGCGTCTACTTGATGTTCTACTACCGCCCGACGGCGGAGTACGCGTACGCCGACATGAAGTACCTCGAGTTCGACATGCCGTTCGGGATGCTCATGCGCAACATGCACCGCTGGGCGGCGCACGGCATGGTGATCGCCGTGTGGCTGCACATGTTCCGCGTCTTCCTCACCGGCTCGTACAAGCCGCCACGCGAGTTCAACTGGGTGGTCGGCGTGGTCCTTCTGGTGCTGACGTTGTTACTGAGCTTCACCGGCTATCTGTTGCCGTGGGATCAGCTGTCGATCTGGGCGGTGACCGTGGGCTCCAACATGGGGCGTGCCATGCCGCTGATGGGACACGAGGGTCCCTTCCACGAGCTGGTCGGCGCCAACCCCATCTACGACGCGCGCGCCTTCCTCTTCGGCGGCGGCGAGATCGGCCCGCACACCTTGCTGCGCTTCTACATCCTGCATTGCATTTTTTTTCCGCTGGTGGCGACCCTGTTCATGGCCGTCCACTTCTGGCGCATCCGGCGCGACGGCTTCTCCGGCCCGCCGGTATGACGACGGTGGGGAGTGCTGCAGTGGCACCTGAGCTGCGTCACACGATCGGAGCCTCGATCCTGTTGGGGATCACGATGGTGATCCCCGGTGGCCGGGTCCTCGTGCTGCCCGCCATCTTCATCCTCGTGCTGATTCTGCTCTACTGGGCGGCGAAGCCGAGGGCAAAGGAGTAAGACGGTGGCTGAGGCACAGAGCAATCTGGCAGTGAAAGCGGCCGCCAAGCCGGCGGCCAAGCGGATCGAGGTTCCCATCAAGAAGGCGACGGGACCCGGGGACGATAAGGTGCATACGTGGCCGCACCTGGTGCGCGCCGAGTTCTTGTGCTCCTTGTTTATCCTCGTCCTCCTGATCGTGTGGTCGTTGCTCGTCGATGCGCCGCTCGAGGAGCCGGCGAACCCAACCCGTACGCCGAACCCCTCGAAGGCACCGTGGTACTTCCTGGGCCTGCAGGAGATGCTGGTGTTCTTCGACCCGTGGCACGCGGGGGTGGTGTTGCCGACCTTCATCATCATGGGCCTCATGGTGATTCCCTTCATCGACATCAACCCGAAGGGGAACGGCTACTACACCTTCACCGAACGGAAGTTCGAGATCATCACCTACTTCTTCGGCTTCCACGTCCTGTGGATCTCGCTGATCGTCATCGGCACGTTCCTGCGCGGGCCGGGATGGAACTGGTTCTGGCCGTGGCAGAAGTGGGACATGCACAAGGTCGAAGCGATGACCAACGTCGACCTGCCGTACCTGCTGGGGCTACGCGACCCATTGTGGTCGTCGATCTTCGGTCTGGTGGTTATCGGGGCCTACTTCGTCGTCGGGACGGTGGCGATGTACGCCTGGGTGCGCCGCCTGAAGGGGCCGCTGTTCATGCAGCAGTGGGGCATGCCGCGCTTCATGACCACGTCGTTCCTGTTCCTCAACATGCTGGCAGTGCTCATCAAGATGCTGATGCGGCACGCCTTCAACGTGAAGTACATCTTGGTGACGCCGTGGATCAACATTTGAAGTCGATCCGTCCCAACCTGATGGCGGGAGTGACGTCCTCGGGGGCTGGGGCGCCACGATGTTCTACCTGGCGAAGTTGATCCAGGCGTTCGGATTCGCCGACGTCAGTTATGCGCTGTTTGTGGGGCTCGCCGAGGAGCACAGCATGGGGCGCGAGCTGAAGCTCATGGCCGTCGGCGCAGTCATCTTCTATCTGGGCCGCCTTCTGGAACGCAAAGCCGCAGCGTGAGGTGAGGCGTGCCACGAAGTCAGTCGAAGATCGACGACGAGAAGCGATCGTACAGTGCCATCTTCCTGCTGGCCGTTGGGATGCTGCTGGCGGGCGCGATCTGGTCGGTGTGGGACGACAACATCGCCCGCCGTCCCTGGAAGTATTACCAGGCGGAGTTCTCCGAGCAGGAGCAGAACCAGGTCCGCGACCAGATCAAGAAGGAAGACGAACGTCTGGCCGCCGATCCAACGTTTCAGCAAGCGAGCAAGGACCTCGCCGCCGCTCGCGAGCGCGTGCAGACGGGCGACACCATGAAGCGCATCGCCACGCTCGACGCGCAACGCACCCGCGTCAACGTCGAGCACAACGACGCCGATCTGCACCTCCGCATCATCAAGAGCCGCCTCGAGGAAGCCTGGTACGACTACGATAGCGCCGTCTTGGAGAAACGCCCGACGCAACCGGCGCGGCAACGCATCGAGGCCCTCGACAAGGACAAGGCCGAGATCCAGCAGGGATTCGACCGCACCAAGGGGCCGCTGGAACAGATCGATAAAGAGCTGACGGAGGTGCGCTCGGAGGTGAAGGCGCTCGACGAGAAGCTCAAGGGCCTCAACGGCGAGCGCGACCGCCTGGTGACGAAGCTCGAAAACCTCACCATCCAGGCGGGACCGTTCAGCTTGCCGAAGATCCCGAAGATCCAACAGGTCGTCCTCGAAGACTTCGAGCGCAACAACTTCGACAAGCCCGTCGCCCGGGTCGACCGCTGCGAGTCCTGCCACGCCGGGATCAACAAGCCGGGATTCGAGAACGCCCCGAATCCGTACAAGACGCATCCGCAACGCGACCTGATCCTCACCAAGCATCCGCCGGAGAAGTTCGGCTGTACCCCGTGTCATCAGGGGCAAGGCCCCGCCGTGAACAGCCCCGAGCAGGCGCACGGCGAGGTGCACCACTGGAGCGAGCCGCTGCTGCGCGGCGAAAGGGTCCAGGCGTCGTGCATCAAGTGCCACACCAACGTCGGGCACCTGAAGGAAGCGGACACGATCAGCCGCGGCCAGCGCCTCTTCGAGGAGCTCGGGTGTCACGGCTGCCACCTCACCGACGGCTACGAAGACCTGCCCAAGGTTGGCCCGTACCTGCGGCTCATCCGCGCCAAGGTGGACCCGGCATGGCTGGTCCGCTGGGTCACCAACCCGCATCAGTTCCGCCCGCAGACCCGGATGCCGAACTTCATGTTCAAGCCCGACGAGGCCGAGGCGGTCGCCGCCTACCTGTGGGACTCGACCAAGGCGGAGAGCGACACCTGGCTGCAAACCCGGCCGATGCCCACCGGCATCGATCCGAGCAACTCCGCACTGGTCGCGCAGGGTCAGGAGCTGGTCGACAACCTCGGCTGCCGCGGCTGCCACGGTTTTGTCGAGGGGGAATCGCCGGCTTTGCTCGGCGAGAACAAGGACATTGCCCCGAACCTGAGCCACGTCGCCGAGAAGACCGATGCGCGCTGGTTGTACTATTGGATCAAGGGCCCGCGGCAATACTCGCCGGTGGCGCGCATGCCCAGCCTACGCCTCAGCGACGATGAGGCGCACGCGGTGGTGTCGTATCTGCTCACGCTCGGCGCGCCGCAGCCCGACCCGGAGCTGGCGGCGCGGCTGAGTCAGCCCGACACGATCGAGCGCGGCAAGTCGCTGGTGCGCAAGTACGGCTGCTTCGGCTGCCACGACATCACCGGCATGGAGAGCGAGTCGCGCGTCGGCGCCGAGCTGGCGACCTTCGGGGGCAAGACGCTCGAGGAGCTGTTCTTCGGCGACCACACGGACATCGCGCCGACGTGGGACGACTGGACCTACAACAAGCTCAAGAGCCCCCGCACCTACGCGACCGAGCGCATCGAGCAGGCCATGCCGCAGTTCGATCTGGCCGACGCCGACATCAAGGCGCTCCGCGTCTTTCTCAAGAGCCGCACCGACTTCCGGATGCCAGCGAAGTTCCTGGCCGACAGCGGGATTCGCGGGCAGCGCGAGATCGCCGGCCGGCGCACCGTGGCGCGCTACAACTGCGTCGGCTGCCACGTCATCGAAGGCCAAGGGGGCGCCATCCGGGCGCGCTACCAAGACACGCCGAACATGGCGCCACCGATTCTCAACGGCGAAGGCAGCAAGGTGCAGGCGGACTGGCTGTTCGGTTTCGTCAAGCAGCCGGTGCCGCTGCGGCCTTGGCTGCGGGTGCGCATGCCGACCTTCGGGCTCTCTGATGCCGAGGTCAACGCCGTGGTGCAGTACTTCACGGCGATCGACAACGTGCAAGTGCCGTTCGTCCACATCGACGAGGCGCAGATCCCGCCGGAGTACATCGAGGCGGCGCAGAAGCTCATGTCGCCGGACTACTTCAGCTGCTTCTCGTGCCACCAGCAGGGGGATCGGAAGCCGGAAGGACCGCCCGAGGGGTGGGCACCCGATCTGGGCATGGCGTATCAGCGGCTCAACCCGGATTGGATCGTGCGCTGGCTGCACAATCCGCAGAAGGTGCAGCCCGGCACCAAGATGCCGTCGTTCTATGAGGAGACGGCGAAGGGAGCCGCCGGCGGCCCTGACGACATCTTCAGCGGCGACAACGAGAAGCAGATTCAGGCGCTGCGCGATTACCTCATGATCCTGGGGAAGCCGAAGACGATGCTCGCGCAGCATCAACCCAATGGTGCCGTTCCGGTCGCTGGTGAGGCCGTGCCGGTACACGCAAACTAACCAATGTCTCGCATGGCGAGACAGGCTTGGAGAGGAGGAGCAGAATGAAGCGATCCAGTTACCGAACCGTGGTGGTGGCCGTGACGGCGTTGAGCTGGTGCGCCGCGGCGTATGCGTACGAAGGCGGCACGGTGAGCAACGGCGGCTCGATCGCCGGCGAAGTGAAGCTGCAGGGCACCGCGGCGGCACCGAAGGCGGTCGAGGTCACCAAGGACAAAGAGGTCTGCGGACAGCATGAGATCAAGGCCGAAGATGTGTTGGTGGGAGCGAGTGGCGGTGTCGAGAACGCCGTGGTCTCCATCACCAACATCACCAAGGGCAAGGCAATGGGCGCGGCGGAGGCGGTGCTGGATCAGAAGGGCTGCCAGTACGTTCCGCACGTCTTACTCTTCCCCGCCGGCAGCACCGTGAAGATCAACAACGACGACGGGATCCTGCACAACATCCACACCTACAGCACCAAGAACGCCCCCATCAACATGGCGCAGCCGAAGTTCAAGAAGACCATGGAGACCAAGTTCGATCAGCCGGAGGTCATCAAGGTCACCTGCGACGCGCACGGCTGGATGAGCGGCTGGTTCATCTCCGAAGATCACCCGTACTACGCCAAGACCGACGCCAACGGCAGCTTCAAGCTGACCGACGTGCCGGCGGGCGACTACGAGGTGAAGGTGTGGCACGAGAAGCTGGGAGAGCAGACCCAGAAGGTCACCGTAGCGGCCGGCGCGGAAGCCAAGGCGAATTTCACGTTGGCCGCGAAGTAGGCGCCACGGCGTACCCTGGTGGATGTCCGTTGCGTCTCGCGGCCCTTTCGCGCTATAGGCGGCCGTTGGCAGTCGCTCCCACACAAACCGATACCGAGTTATCACAACATAAGGACGGGTGAATCCGCATGCTCAGTTGGCTTCCGGAAAACGTGTCGACGGTTGGCGGGGGGATCGATCAGCTCTTCTATCTGATCTATTACATCACCGGCGCAACCTTCGTGCTGGTCAACGTGTTGCTCATCGCTTTCCTGGTGCTCTACCGCCATCGCGAGGGGCGGCGCGCCACTTACACGCATGGCAACCCCACGCTGGAGATCATTTGGACGATCGTGCCGGCACTGATCCTGATCATGCTCGCTTTCATGAGCAAGGGGCAGTGGGATGCCATCAAGAAGAACGCGCCGCCGAGCAAGGTGCAGGTCCGCGTCACCGCGAAGCAGTTCAACTGGGAGGTGCTCTATCCGGGTCCGGATGGCAAGTTCGAGACCCCGGACGACCTGCAGATCGACAACGACGTGCACGTCCCGGTCCACCAGGTGGTGCGGGTGCTGTTGCATTCCAAGGACGTCATCCATAGCTTCTTCGTTCCGCAGCTGCGCCTCAAGCAGGACGCCTTGCCGGGCCGCGAGATCGTGATGTGGTTCGAGGCCACCAAGCCCGGCAAGTACGAGATCCCCTGCGCCGAGCTGTGCGGCTTCGGCCACTCCGGTATGAAGGGGTCGCTGATCGTCCACGACGCCGCCGGCTACGATTCGTGGTTGAAGGAACGCTGGCCGGCCACCACTGCGAACGTCGCAGCGCCTGAGCCCAAGAGAGGTTGATTCCGATGAGTGAGACCGCAGCAGTTGCCACCGCGGCGCACGCCGCCCACGCGCCGCACGAAGAGCTGAGCTTCCTCAGGCACTACGTCTTCTCCACCGATCACAAGATGATCGGCCGCCAGTTCCTGTTCCTCGGCCTCTTCATGATGATCATCGGAGGCTTGTTGGCACTGATGGTCCGCTGGGAGCTGGCCTGGCCGGAAGAGGTCGTACCGTTCACCCAGTGGATCCCCGAACCCTACATGTACGAAGGGCACATGAGCCCGGCGTTCTACAACGCGCTGTTCACCATGCACGCCACCATCATGATCTTCTTCGTGGTGATGCCCATCCTGGTCGGGTGCTTCGGAAACTTCCTCATCCCGCTGATGATCGGTACGCGTGACATGGCGTTCCCTGTCCTGAATATGATCTCCTTCTGGGTCGGCGCCGTCGCCGGGGTGCTCATGCTGGCGGGCTTCTTCGTGCCCTTCGGCCACGCGGCCGCCGGGTGGACGTCGTACGCGCCCTTATCGGCCGATCCGCAGTACACCGGCGTGTACTGGGGCCAGAACTTGTGGTGCATCAGCATCCTGGTCCTCGGCGTGTCGTCGTTGATGGGCTCGATCAACTACATCACCACGATCATCAACATGCGCGCCCCGGGGATGCAGCTCTTCCGCCTGCCGCTGACCATCTGGGCGCTGTTCATCGTCGCCATCCTGCTGCTGCTGGCGCTGCCGGTGTTGAGCGCGGCGCTCGGCATGCTGCTGCTGGATCGGATGGCCGGGACGCACTTCTTCATCGCGAGCGGCGGCGGCGAGCCGCTGCTCTGGCAGCACCTCTTCTGGTTCTTCGGTCATCCCGAAGTGTACATTCTGATTCTCCCAGCCATGGGCATTACGTCCGACATTTTGCCGGTCTTCGCGCGCAAGCCCATCTTCGGGTATCGCGCCATGGCCTATTCGATCATCGCCATCGCCGGCTTGAGCTGGATCGTCTGGGGGCACCACATGTTCCAGAGCGGGATGAACCCGACGCTGGGCACCAGCTTCATGATCTCGACGATGGTC
>CAZCGA010000020.1:27966-68342 GCA_964498075.1 uncultured Binatia bacterium (SeqCode)
TTCAACTGGCTGGGCACGTTGTGGGGCGGCGACATCCGCTTGACCACCCCGATGCTCAACGCCCTCGCCTTCGTGTCGATGTTCGTCATTGGCGGGCTGAGCGGCATCTACATGGCGGCGACGCCGGTGGACATCTTCATCCACGACACCTACTTCATCGTCGCGCACATTCATTACGTCGTCTTCGGCGGCAGCGTCTTCGGCATCTTCGCCGCCATCTACTTCTGGTTCCCCAAGATGTTCGGCCGGATGATGAACGAGACGCTCGGCAAGATCCATTTCTGGCCGACCTTCATCGCCTTCAACTGCACGTTCTTCCCGATGCACATCCTCGGCGTCGGCGGCCACATGCGGCGCATCTACAACCCGATGCAGTACGACTTCCTGAAGCCCTTGCAGCCGATCAACGTGTTCATCACCATCAGCGCCGTCTGCCTGGGCCTGGCGCAGATTCCGTTCGTCATCAATTTCTTCTGGAGCCTGTTTGCAGGCAAGGTGGCGGAAGAGAATCCGTGGCAAGCCAATACGCTGGAGTGGACGGCACCGTCGCCGCCGCCGCACGGCAACTTCGGCGCGATCCCGACGGTGTACCGCGGCCCGTATGAGTACAGCTCGCCGGAGGTGAAGGAGGACTGGCTGCCGCAGAACCGGCGCTTGGGAACCGAGTCCGCTGCGCGCGCCCATTAGCGGAGAGTCGTTGCGACACATGGCTTTGCGCTTCCACAGCTCACGTCGCCCGGCCGAGTCCGCAGAGAACGACGGCTGGGCCGTCCTCAGCCGCTGGCCGCATTGGCTGGCGGTGCTCACCGCTGCGGCCACGCTGCTGCTCATCTGCGTCGGCGGCCTGGTGACCAACACGGGATCGGCGCTCGCAGTGCCCGACTGGCCGACGACGTTCGGCTACAACATGTTTCTCTACCCGTGGTCGCGCATGGTCGGGGGCATTTTCTACGAGCACAGTCATCGGCTGCTCGGCAGCGCCGTCGGTCTGCTCACCGTGGCGCTCGCGATATCGCTGTGGCTGACCGCCGCGGGACCGCGGCTCCGCGTCCTCGGCGTGGTCGCCCTCGCGGCGGTGATCGTCCAAGGCGTCCTCGGCGGCCTGCGCGTCGTGCTGCTCGAGCACGGCCTGGCGATGATTCACGGCTGCGTCGCGCAGGCCTTCTTTGCGCTCATGGTGAGTCTGGCAGTGATCACTTCGCAGCGCTGGCAACGCGCCCCGCTCATCGAGGCACCGCGCCTGCGGCGGCTGGCGCTGATCACCGTACCACTGGTCTACGCGCAGCTGGTCTTCGGCGCCGTGTTGACCCACACCGGGAGCCGGCTCGATGCGCACCTCCTGGGTGGTGCAGCGGCCACGCTTGCCATCGCGTGGCTCGCGATCGAGGTGTTGCGCAGTCACGCAGGTCGTGTCGAGCTGCATCGGCCAGCCGCATTGTTTGCCGTGTTGGTTGCGGCCCAGTTGAGCCTCGGGCTCGGGGCGTACCTCTGGCGCTTCACCACGGCGAGCGTGTCGATCGCCCCGGCGTCGGGGCTGGCGTTGCTGGCGGCGCATCGCGTGGCCGGCACGGCGCTGTGGGGCACAGCCGTGCTGCTGGCGTTGCGTATCGTGCGGCTCACGCAAGGGACGCGCACGGTCAGGCTGCCGGTCGTTCCGGTGGCGCGCCCGTTCGCCCGCCGCTTGGGGCACGGCCACAGCCGTCAGGTGGCGGCATGATCCAGCAATCCTCCGTACTGGATGCCGACGTCACGCGCGCCCGGCGCCACGTTGCCGACTTCGTCGAGCTGGGCAAGCCACGCGTGGTGTTGATGGTGCTGGTCACCACGTGGGTGGGCTTCTATCTCGGCAGCCAGGGGATGCCCGACTATCTGCGGCTGCTGCCAACGCTGATCGGCACGGCGCTGGCGGCCGCTGGGACGCTGGCGCTGAACCAGTATCTGGAACGCGACCTCGACGCCATGATGCAGCGCACGCGCCGGCGCCCGCTGCCGGACGGGCGGATGCAGCCGGCCGACGCGTTGCTCTTCGGGGTGGTGATTACCGCGGCGGGCCTGCTGTACCTCACCTTCGCGGTAAACGTGCTGGCGGGCGTGGTCACCGCCTTCACGACGTTCAGTTACCTGTTCATCTACACGCCGCTGAAGCGCAAGAGCCCGCTGTGCAGCATCGCCGGGGCCGTCCCGGGCGCGTTGCCGCCGGTGACGGGTTGGGTCGCGTCGCACAACGGCTTCGGTGTCGAAGCGTGGATCTTGTTTGCCATCCTGTTCCTCTGGCAGCTGCCGCATTCGCTGGCGATCGCCCGGGTGTATCGCGATGACTACGCCAAGGCCGGTATTCGCCTGCTGCCGGTCGTCGAGCCGGATGCCCGGAGCACGGGCAGGCAAATCGTCACCAACTGTCTGGCGCTATTGGTCGTGGGGTTGTTGCCGACCCTCGTCGGCCTGGCCGGCCCGGTCTACTTCATTGCCGCGCTGGTGCTCGGCGTCACGTTCCTCGGCTACGGCGTCGCCTTTGCGTTGGCGCGCACGGTGCCGTCGGCGCGGCAGCTGATGTTTGCGTCGCTCTTCTATCTGCCGGCGCTGTTGATTGTTCTGGCGCTGGACAAGGTTCCCTTCTAGGGGCACGGCCATGGCGGCTCGGTTCGAATCGACAGGCAGCGCGTCGCGACAGACACGTAATCTGCGCACCGGCCTCGTGCTGATCGCGGCATTCGCAGCGATGTTCATCGGCTCGGTGCTGTACATCGTTCTGCATTCGGTGCGGTGACATGGCACGCGCGCTGCCTCGACAGCCTCCTGTTCCGCACACCGTCCCGCGGCGGCTGCGCGTAATTCCCGGCTTCAGCGGTGGCGACCCGCCGGTGCAGACATGGCAGCCGCCGATCAGCAACGGACAGCTGGCGGTGCTCATCTTCATCGCGTTCGAGACGATGATCTTCGCGGGTCTGGTGAGTTCCTACTGGGTGCTGCGCAGCGGCAGCTTGGCGTGGCCGCCGCCGAATCTGCCGCGCCTGCCGCTGGCAGTGACCTGGGTGAACACGTTCATGCTCACGTTCAGCGCGTTCACCATGTGGCGCAGCGTGGCGGCTATTGGCGCCGGCAGCCAGGCCGGCCTGCGCAGCGCGCTGGTGGCGACTGCCGTCCTGGGCGTGGGCTTCTTGGGCGTACAGGGTTCAGAGTGGGCGCGTCTGATCCGCCAGGGGCTGACCTTGTCGTCCGGCTCCTACGGATCGATCTTCTACACCCTCATCGGTTTACATGCCCTGCACGTGGTCGGCGCCGTCGTCTGGCTTTTGGCCGTGCTGGCGATCGCGCAGCGCAACGGCTACACCGCCGAGCGCCACAGCGGTGTGCGGCTGTGCGCCACGTACTGGTACTTTGTCTGCGCCCTCTGGCTGGTGCTGTTTGCCGTGGTCTATCTGTACTGAGAGCGGGTGATGGCGATGAAACGTTCGCGGCAGTCATTTTGGTTGTCAGGTGCAGCGGCAGTGCTGCTCGGCATCGTCGTGGCGGCGCCAGCGGCGGTGCTCGCCTGTCCGAGTTGTAAGGACGCGATCAGCAACGATGCTGTAGCCGACGCCTTCAGTTGGACCACACTGTTACTGATCGCGATGCCGATGCTACTGGTGGGATCGATCGGCGGGTGGGTCGCGTACGTGTACTGGCGCGCGGCCCGGAGCGCGGCGGCTGCGGGCGATGCGTCTCCGCAGCCAAGTGGGAATGCCTAGCACTGTGCGGACAGAAAAGGAGAGCGACACGTGAGCCAAGCAGCGGTACTCGAACACGGGTTACAAGTGGAGCCGGCGGAATCGCCCCTCACGCCGGAGAGCTGGGGCAAGCTGGGCATGTGGGTCTTCCTCGCCGGTGACGCCATGTCGTTCGGCGGGTTGATTTGTGCCTATGCGGCGTTGCGCTTCTCCGATCCGAGCTGGCCGGTCCCCTCGACCATTCTCGGTGTGCCCTTCACGGCGGTGATGACCTTCCTGCTGATCTGCAGCAGCGTCACCATGGTGAAAGGGCTCGAAGCGATCAAGCACGGTGATCGCGCCGGGTTGCGCCGGTTTCTGGGGCTCACCATCCTGGGTGGTGCCTGCTTTCTCGGGATGCAAGCGCGCGAGTGGACCCACCTGATCGAGCACACTATGACGCTGACCAGCAAGGGGCTGTTCGGCTCGACGTTCTTCGTCCTCACCGGCTTCCACGGCTGTCACGTGTTCTCCGGCGTGGTCTACCTGAGCTGTATTCTGGGCAACGCCGGGTACTACTCGGCCGACAACCACAACTCGGTGGAGGTCGTCGGGCTCTACTGGCACTTCGTCGATCTGGTGTGGATTCTGATCTTCACCTTCGTCTACCTGATTTGAACGTAGGGAGAGTTGAGCGATGGATACGACGCACGAAGCACCAAACTACATGGCCATCTTCTGGTGGCTGCTGGGGCTGACGATTGCCGAGCTGGCGGTGGCGTACATGGGCCTGCCAAAGCCGTTGATGATCGCCGGGCTCGTCGGCCTTGCGGTCGCCAAGGCCGCGCTGGTCGCGATGTACTTCATGCATCTGAAGTTCGAGCGCCGGACGCTCGGCTTGATTGCGCTCACGCCGCCCTTCCTCTTGATCCTCTTCGTGGTGATCACCTTCCCCGACACGGCCTGGAGGCTGTTCGTTCATTGAAACACGTCCTGCGTTCGCGCCTCCTGCGCAGCGCGCTGATCGTCGCCGGAGGCCTGTTCCTGAGCGCCGCCACCTGGGTGGCTTTCCGCCACGGCGTGGAGCCGGCGCCAGCCGGCTTGCCGGTGATCGGCGCCGTGCCGGAGTTCGCGCTCGTCGCCAGCAACGGTGAGCCGCTCGCCCAGACCAATCTGGCCGGCGGCATCTGGGTTGCCGACTTCATCTTCACTCACTGCCCCGGCATCTGTCCGATGCTGAGCGGCCAGATGGCCCGCCTGCAAAGCACGCTCGCACGTGAGCATGAAGACACGGTGCGCCTGGTTTCCTTCAGCGTCGATCCCGCGAACGATACCCCCGAAGCGTTGCGCACCTACGCCGAACGCTTTCGTGCCGACCCGAGCCGCTGGCTGTTCCTCACGGGTGAGCGCGACACCCTGCACCGGCTGATCAAGGACGGCTTCCGCCTGGCGGTCGCCGAGCGGAGGCCAGACGAGAACGCTGACGGCGAAGGGCTGATCACCCACAGCGATCGCTTCGTACTGGTTGATCGCCACCTGCAGATCCGCGGCTACTACCACGGCACCGACGAGGACGGGATCAAGCAGCTCTTGCACGACATCCAAACGCTGCGCAGAGAGCAGCCATCAGCCGTCAGCTTTCAGCAATCAGCTTTCGAAGATTCCGCTGAAGCTGACCGCTGACAGCTGATCGCTGAATGCTTTCTTTACACGACCTTCCCGCGTTGAACGCCACGCTGAACGCCACCAGCGCGGTTCTCCTGGCCCTCGGCTACGGCTTCATCCGCCGCCGGCAAATCGACGCCCACCGAGCGTGCATGCTGGCCGCCTTCGGCGTGTCGACGCTCTTCCTGATTTCCTATCTGGTCTACCACTACCAAGTGGGCTCCGTGCGGTTCCCGGGCACCGGCTGGGTGCGCGGCCTGTACTTCGCCATCCTGATCTCACACACCATCCTCGCCGCCTCGGTCCCCCCGTTGGCCATCGTCACCCTAACCCGCGCCCTCCGCCAACGTTTCGACCGCCACCGCCGCATCGCGCGCTGGGCCCTGCCGATTTGGTTCTACGTCTCGGTCACCGGCGTGATCGTCTACGTCATGCTGTATCAGCTGTACGGCGCCCGCTGACCGTCCTGCGGGCTCACGTCGGCAAGGGCGCGATCATTCTCGACGCTACACCAGGAACTTCCCGTTGCCCGAGGCGACCGGGCGCGCCGGATCGTCTTGCCATGCGATCACATGCACCACGGCGACTCGGCGGCCGAGCTTGAAGATGTCGGCGCGCGCCCGGGTGGTCGTCGGGCCGGCGGAACGCAGGTAGTCGATGGTGAAGTTGATCGGCTTCGGCACACGATCGGTGCCGCTTTCGTCGATCAGGCGGAGCAGCGCCGTCAGCTCGAGGAACGCGCCGATGACTCCGCCGTGGATCGCCGGCAGCATGACGTTGCCGATGATCTCCTCGCGGAAGGGCAGCACACATTCCAGCACGCCGTCGACACGGTCCACCGCAGCGCCCAGGAAGCGAGCGTACGGAATGGCATCGAGGACGTCCCTCACGACGGTTCCTCCCCTTCCTCCTCGGGGGTGCCTTCGCGCACGAGGCGCTCGAAGGAAGTCATGGCCCGATTTGCCCCCAGCATGAAGGTGCCCAGGCAGCTGGCGAACGGGTTATCCGGCGCGCGCTCATAGGCGATGCCGCGGATGAAGGCGACGTTGCGCGTCACCTTGTAGCACTCGACGCGTCCGTACAGATCGAGCCCCGGGGTCGCAGCGCGTACGTAGTCGACGCGGAGATCCACCGTGGCAATGGAGCGCAGGACGTCGAGGGCGCACGCAACCGCCAGCCCGGAGGCGTGATCGAGGAGCGTGGTGATGGCGCCGCCGAAGACGACCTTGCGCACCGGGTCGCCGATCAGCTCGGGGCGGTAGGGCAACATGATGACCGCGAAACCTGGCCCGGTCTCGACCACCTTCATGCCGAGGTAGCGCGCATGCGGAGTGTAGCTGGTCATGTCCTCCCGGCCCGGGCCGAAGAGGGAAGCGAGGGCGTATTGCCGATTCGTCGACATCGGGCGGGATTGTAGCACGAGGTGTGGGCGCCGGCCTGCGCTGCGTTGCGGTGCAACGGAGCAGTACGTTTCGATTCTCGATTGCTCCGCTGCGTTACGGCGGACTCACGGTCTGCTCGGAGAGAAAACGTTGCAGCTCGGCTGCTGCAACAGCGTGCCCGCGTGGGTTCCAATGCCAGTTCCCAGGGATGAACACGTCCTTCGGGTTGGCTCGGCTGATCGGATCACTCAGGTCCAAGAAGGGTGTGGCATGGGTCTGCGCATACAGGCGCAGCCAGTTGCGTCGTTGCCGGTCCACAGGCGCCTCGCTAGTGCCCGGGAGAAACATGATGACCGGGGCAAACGCACGCTCTTTGGCCAACTGCAAGAAGCGATCGAAGATGGCCGCATTGAGATCGAACTCCGCGCTTGTGTAGCGCCAGTACAGATTGTTGAGCGCCACAACCAGACTGAGACGGTCGAAGACGTCCGGCTGCGGATGCGGGATCGTGATCAGACGTCCGGACTCCAGTTGAAAGCGTGGGATGGGGAAACCCGCTCCAGCGTACCGCGGACGCACCCGACGGAAATCATCAGTGTACATTGCCAGCACTACCACACGTGGTGACGATACCAGCCCCACCTCTTCCAGCGCGCGCAGCATCAAATCCGGCCCATATCCGGTCATGCCGAGGTTGTCGATCCGCCAGGTGGGCTCGAGCGTCTCGAGGACGTTCGTGAAGCGTTCCGACTCCTCGACCCCCTCGCCAAACACAAACGAGTCCCCCAGCACGACAATACGTCGACGCGCATCGGGTTCGTCGAGCTCGCGGCTACTCCGGAAGCCGTGGCGATTCGAGACGAGCGTGAGACGCCGCGGATTGCGCTGTGGGTAAAGGTAGGTGGTCGTGCGGGACGGCCAGAGGCGGTATCCATAGGGATCGAACCGCTGGTAGAGGTCTGGACGATCACAAGTCGGCGGATAGACGCGCGCCCGGAATCGCCCCGTCATACGCAGGCCGATTTCACCCAGGCACAGCGACACTCCGAGTGCCACCAGGCACAGGAGGCCGTTCAGCGCCACACTGGGAAGCTTTGGCCGCACGTGGGAGCAGATTTCCGCTAGCCCGTACACCAAAGCGCCGGTGATTTCCAGCGTTGATGGCGTGCGCACGATGGCGCAAGGTCGTTGCATTGCGCACGCCGTGGAATGGAATTCCGCGGCTACGGGGTGAAGAAGTCCTCTGAAAGAGGACTCAAGGGGTGGCGATTCGCGATCAGCGGTAGAGCAGGACCGCCTCGCGTTCTGCGCGCCAGGCACTCTCGTCGGCCGAGGCCAGGGCGTCGAGGTCCGCGGGTGTGGCCGCAGCATCGTCGACCCACTGACGCAGCAGCTCGCTGCCGTTGATCACGTCGATCGCCACGCGATCCGGCTCGTACTCGTAGATGAAGTCGCGCCAGAGTGCGTACTCCGGTCGCAGCGCCCGCAACGCCTTGAATGCGAGGGCGAGGAGACGCCACGGGCGGAAGGCGTTGTGATCGTACGCCGTATCGTCGACATGGATCTGCACCCCGGCGCACGGCGTGCCGGCGTGCTTGTGGAACGTCGGCTCGAACCAGCACGTCCTTAGCCGACAGCCGCACAGCCACTCCGGCGCCAGAGCGGCCATCGTGGCCAGCAGCGCACGCGGCTCGAGATCCGGCGCACCGAGGAGCTCGAGCGGCCGCGTCGTGCCGCGCCCTTCGGACAGCGTCGTGCCTTCCAGCAGCACCGTGCCGGCGAAACAGCGCGCCATCCACAGATTGGATGCGTTGGGGCTCGGATTGACCCAGGTGCGCTCGCCCAGCGGCCATCCAAATCCCGGAGCGCTCGCCGGCTTCCAGCCTTCCATGGTGACGACCTCGACGTCGACGTCGAGGTGCAGCGTGCGCACGAACCACCGCCCCAGCTCGCCGAGCGTGAGACCGTGACGCATCGGCAAGGGGCCGGCGCCCACGAAGCTCTCGCATCCCGCGCGCAGTCGCAGCCCCTCCACGGGACGGCCGATTGGGTTCGGGCGGTCGAGAATCCAGACCGTCTTGCGGTGCGCGGCGGCGCCTTCGAGCATGTAGCGCAGCGTCGTCACGAAACTGTAGATGCGGCAGCCGACGTCCTGCAGGTCGACGAGCAGCACATCGAAGCAGTCCATCATTGCCGCGGTCGGACGGCGCACCTCACCATACAGACTGAAGACTGGAATCCCGTGCACCGGATCGGCGAAGTCGGCCGACTCGATCATGTTGTCCTGCTTGTCGCCGCGCAGCCCGTGCTGCGGGCCGAAGGCCGCCACCAGCTCGACGTCATCGAGCCTCGCGAGGGCATCGAGCGAGTGGACGAGGTCGCCGGTCACCGAGGCCGGATGTGCGAGCAACGCCACACGGCGGCCGGCGATCGGTTTCCGAAGCGCGGGCTCTTCCAGCAGGCGATCGATGCCGAACCGCATGCCCCGCGCTTAGCCTGGATCGACGCTGGAGTCCACGCCCGGCGCCCCGAGGGTCAGGGCGAAGGCGTCGGGGTGATGAAAATCCGGCTTCCCCGCCGGATGCTGCAGCGCCCAGTACGACAGTGCCCCACTCTCTTCTTCGATGACCGCTGCGAGTGCCAGTCGAAGCGGAGCATCTGAATGAGTGGCTGACAGGCGGTCGAGGCGGAGCAGCACTTCAAGTTCGAGTCGATCCGCCAAGCGACGTACGATGATTTCCGGCGCCACCATCTTGTCCGGCAGCGCCGCAATCTCGCGGTAACTTTGAAAGGCGTAGATCGCCCACTCACCCGAGGGAGCGAAGTTGAGCTCGTAATACGCAGGCGTGCCCTCCAGCGCGGTGAACACCTCGAAGCACGTGTGCTCCCAGAGCCCGTGCCCCACGCACGATGCACGCGGCGGCGGAATGCGCAGCCGGTCAAGATCACCGTCGACAGAGAACGTCAGCGCGAGCACGGCGCCTGGCGACCAGCGCACGCGCGCGGCAACGCCACGCACGACATCCGTGCGCGTCTGCGGATGACAGGTGAGCGTGACGGAGGTCATCGTGGAGCTGCCTCGCTGGTTCAGTCGGTGCCGCGAGCGACCACCTACCACACGCGGCGCGAAAACGCTCACCGCAATCGAATGGTATGAGCACTCCCTGGTTTTCCAGCGCCTCGAAAAGTGATACGACCGGCCGGTTTCAGATGATGACCTCACAGCACCCGGCCGCGGCCCGCGGCGAGCTCTCTCTGTCTCGATCGCCTGACGGCACGCTGCTGATGCACTTTGGCGGGGCGTGGCAGCTGCGCAGCACGCTGCCGTCCCCGAGCACGGTGCAACGTGAGATCGAGTCTACACCGCCGCGGCGCGTCGCCTTCGACACGGCGCAGCTCACCGCCTGGGACAGCGGCCTGCTCACGTTCCTCACCAAGGTCACGGAGCTGTGCCAGCAGCGGCAGATCCCCACCGAGCGCGACGGTTTGCCGACCGGGGTGCGGCGTCTGCTGGCGTTGGCGGAGGCCGTCCCGGAGCGCAAGGGCGCGCGCCAAGGTAGCGTGATGCCGTCGTGGCTGGCGCGGCTCGGCACGGCGGTGCTGGATGCTCGTGAGCCGGCGAGGGCGATGCTCGACTTCATCGGGCAGATCACCGTGGCGTTCGGCAAGCTGCTGCGTCGCCAAGCGCGCTATCGCAATTCCGATCTGCTGCTGCTCATCCAGCAAGCCGGTGCCGACGCGCTCGGCATCGTCACCCTGATCAGCTTCCTGGTGGGCACCATCCTCGCCTTCGTCGGTGCGGTGCAGCTGCAGCAGTTCGGCGCGGCGATCTATGTTGCGGACCTGGTGGGCATCGCCATGGTGCGCGAGATGGGCGCCATGATGACGGCGATCGTCATCGCCGGCCGCACGGGGGCCGCGTACGCCGCCCAGCTCGGCAGCATGAAGGTCACGCAAGAGATCGACGCGCTGACCACCATGGGCATCTCGCCCTTGGAGTTCCTGGTCCTACCGCGCATGTTGGCCCTGTGTCTGATGATGCCGCTACTGTGTCTGTATGCCGACTTCATCGGCATCCTCGGCGGCGGTGCCGTCGGCGTGGGGATGCTGAAGCTGGCGCCCCTCGTCTACTACAATCAAACGGCCGCTGCCGTGCACCTGCCTGACCTGGTCGGCGGCGTGTTCAAGGCCTCGGTGTACGGCGTGCTGATCGCCATCTCCGGCTGCCTGCGCGGCATGCAGTGCGGCAACAGCTCCTCGGCGGTCGGCGAGGCCGCCACGTCGGCGGTGGTCACCGGCATCGTGTTCGTCATCAGCGCCTGCGGCCTGTTCGCGGTGATCTTCTATGTCCTTGGCATCTGAGCCCGTGACGTCGTCCGGCCCGCCGACCGATCCGCAGGCGCACATCACGGTCCGCAACCTGACGATGGCGTACGGCACCTTTGTGCTGATGCGCGACCTGGATTTCACCATCCGCCACGGCGACGTGTTCATCATCATGGGCGGCAGCGGCTGCGGCAAGAGCACGTTGCTGCGCCATCTCATCGGTCTCAACGAGCCCGCAAAGGGCGAGATCTGGTACGGGCAGGAGAACTTCACCGCCGCCGATCTGCTGCGCCGCCAACAGATGCTGCAGCGCTTCGGGGTGCTCTATCAGAGCGGCGCCTTGTGGAGCTCGATGACCTTGGCGGAGAACATCGGGCTGCCGCTCGGCGAGTACACCGACCTGCGCCCGGCGGAGATCCGCGAGGTGGCCGCCTTGAAACTGGCCTTGGTGGGATTGAAAGGCTTCGAGGACTTCTACCCCTCGCAAATCAGCGGCGGGATGCAGAAGCGCGCCGGGCTGGCGCGGGCGATGGCGCTCGACCCCGAGGTGCTGTTCTTCGACGAGCCGTCCGCCGGGCTCGATCCGATCAGCTCGAAGCTGCTGGACGACCTGATTCTGGAGCTGCGCCACAGTCTGGGATCGACGATCGTCATCGTCACCCACGAGCTGGCGAGTATCTTCGCCATCGCCAACAACAGCGTGTTTCTCGACGTCGAGACGCGGACCATGACGGCGCTGGGTCCGCCGAAGGAGCTGCTGCACTCGGACAATGCGAACGTGCGGCGCTTCCTGACCCGTGGGGAAGAGAACGGCGCCGCAGGGAGGACCGATGGGTAGGAAAGCGAACCCGGCACTGATCGGCGGCTTCGTCGTCGGCGCCATTGCCTTGGCGGTGATTGGTCTCCTCGTCTTCGGCTCCGGGCAGATGTTCAAGCACACGGTCACGTACGTGTGCTTCTTTCCCGGCGCGGTGGACGGGCTCAACCTCGGCGCGCCGGTGAAGCTGAAGGGCGTGGAAATTGGAACGGTCACGGACATTGGGTTGCGGTTCGGCGAGATGTCCGGCAAGGTCATCGACGCCGAGGAGGTGTCCCGGGGCATCCGCATTCCGGTCACCATTCAGATCGAGCGCGACAAGGTCGGCGAGCGCGGCGCCAACACCGCCAACTTCGGTGACCCCGCCAACCTGAAGAGATTAGTCAATCTGGGTTTGCGGGCGCAGCTCAACTCACAGAGCATGGTCACCGGGCTGCTGTTCGTGCAGCTCGATTTCAAGCCGGGCACGCCGGCCACGTTGGTCATGCCGGAGGGCTCCAAGCCCGATGAAATTCCCACGGTCCCGACCGCGATGGAGCAGATGCAGTCGGCGGCGCAGCAGATCATGAGGAAGCTGGAAGACTTGCACGTCGAGCGCCTCGTGCAGTCGGCGAGCGAGGCCGTGGAAGGAATCAGCCAGGTGGTGAACTCACCGGGGCTGAAGCGCGCACTCGAGACGCTCCCGGATACCATGGCCAACGTGAATCAGGCGGTAACCAGCTTGCGGGAGCTCAGCACCGGGCTCGACAGCAAGGACGGGCCACTCCTCGATAGCCTCAAGGGCACGTCGGACAAGGCCAGCGCCGCAATGGAGCAGGCGCGGCTGACGCTGCAGAGCGTGCAGGCGTTGGCCGATCCCAACTCGGCGCTCGCCGGCCAGCTGACCAGCTCGCTGCAGGAGATCGCCAGCGCGGCGCGGGCGATGCGGCTGTTGGCGGACTACCTCGAACGCAACCCCAGCGCCCTGGTGCGCGGAAAGGACACGACTACACGATGACGCACGCGTCCACTCGCCGCCTTGCCCTGGCGCTGCTGCCGCTGCTCGGTGCCGCCGGCTGCTCCGTGCTCGCACCGCAACCCGATCCCTCCCGCTTCTTCACCCTTACTGCACTTCCCGCCGCGCAGCTGCCCGGGGCGGCGCGCGACGGGACGGCCACCGTGTACGGCCTCGGGCCCATCAAGCTGCCGGCGTATCTCGACCGCAACGAGGTGGCGACGCGCATCTCGCCGACCGAGCTGACCTACTCGGCGACGGATCGCTGGGCGGATCCGTTGCAGGCCGACGTCGCGCGCGTGCTGCTGCAGAATCTCTCCGCCTTGCTTGGCACCAACCGGATCGTCGTGTACCCGTGGTCCAGCACCGTGAAGGTGGACTATCAAGTCGAGGTCGAGCTGTTGCACTTCGAGCGGACCGCCACCAACGAGAGCCAGCTCACGGCGCGCTGGGGCATCCGCGATGGGCAAGCGGGCAAGTACCTGGTCATCAAAGAGTCCACCCTGACGCGCCGGGCTGCAACCGGCGCCACGACGGAATCCGTCGCCGCACTAAGCGCTACGTTGGGCGACCTCAGTCAAGAAGTCGCGTCGGCGCTGCGGACGCTGGGAACGAACCAGCAGCGGCCGTAGCGTGCCGTGCTGAGCGACGCGCCTCCCGGCCTTCCGCCCCAACGAGACCGCGCGCGAACGCGAGTGACGCACAAACGGAGGAGACTATGCAGCATTCATCCACATTGAAGACCGGTGCCCGCTGGGCCCGCCTTGCCGCCATCGCCCTCTACGCCTTTGTCGCTCTGTGCGGCGCCGGTACACCAGCGCTGGCCTTGCCGACGCTGGACGAGTTGATGGCCGATTTCGCCTTCAGCAAAGACGACGTGCAACGGGTGCGCAATGGCGAGTTGGTCAATACGACCACGAAGGAGACGTCCGATCGGGAGCTCGCCGCGGTCATGGTGTTTCTCGTCAAGGCACCGGTGCAGAAGCTCATCGCCTCCTTCAAGGCGGGCCCGAGCTCCCGCAACGATCCGCAGGTCCAGTCGGCCACGGAGATCAGCGGTGAGGGAACGCTCGACGATTTCAAGGCGGTCGTGCTGCAACCGGGCGGCGACAAAGAAACGCAGCGCTATCTCAACGCAGCGCCCGGCGACACGTTGAATCTCTCCGTAACGGAGATTGCCACCTTCGCGGCGCTCAAGGGCGGCAGCGCCGGGCAGCCGCAGGTCGAAGAGGCGCTGCGAAGGACGCTGCTGGCCCGCTACCAGGCCTATCGGTCGCAGGGGTTGGGCGGCATCGCGCCTTACGCTCGCGGCAAAGACAAGCAATCCCAGGCGGCAGACGATCTGCGACGCGCGACGGAAGCCGCCAAAGGAATCAAGAAATACGCCGCGACCTTCTCCGATGTCCTCATGAATTATCCGCAGGGCATCCCCGCGGGGCTCACGCAACATTTCTTCTGCATCCGTTATGCAATGAGCGGCCGGCCCAACTTTGCTCTCCGGCATCGGCTCGCGATGCCGCTCGAGGATGCCTACGTGATCGCCGATCGCGACTTCTACGTGAGCTCCGGTTACAACGATACGCAAGCCGTCGCCGGTCTCCTTCCTGTCGAAAACGGGACCGTGGTCGTGTACCTGAACCGCACCACCACCGACCAACTCGGCGGCTTTGGCGCGTCGGCCAAGCAGGCGATCGGCCGCGGCATGATGGCCAAGCAAATCAGTGAGATCTTCGAGAAGGCCCGCGCGGGATTCAAGGGCCAGTGAGGCGTCGATCCGCATGCGTCGGCCTGTTCCAGACCGTCGAGCGCTGCAATCTCTCTTGTCGCCATCGAACGAAGGGATACAGCACATGAAACTCGACAAGGTCATCAAGGCAGCCCATAAGCTCGCACGGCCCTATTGCGTAACCGACGGGAAGAAATTTCGTCTCAAGGACATCGACGCCGGTGACACGGCGTGGCTGCAGGCGGAGGACAAGCCGCGCGCCAAGGAGGCCCTGCAGACCGGTGTGCAGGCGCTCGCTGAGTTGCAGGACATGCTCTACGCGCAGGACAGCTGGGCTGTGCTCCTCATCTTCCAGGCGATGGATGCCGCCGGCAAAGACGGCGCCATCAAGCACGTGATGTCCGGTGTCAATCCGCAAGGCTGCCAGGTCGTATCGTTCAAGGCGCCGTCGGCGGAGGATCTCGACCACGAGTACCTCTGGCGCTGCAACAAGCAGCTGCCGGAACGCGGCCGGATCGGCATCTTCAACCGCTCTTACTACGAGGAAGTGCTGGTGGTGCGCGTGCATGAGGAGCTGCTCCAGAAACAGAAACTCCCCCCCAAGGTGGTCACCAAGAGCATCTGGGACGATCGCTTCCGCGACATCCGTGGCTTCGAGCGCTATCTCAGCAACAACGGCGTGGTGGTCCGCAAATTCTTTCTCCATGTCTCGCGCAAGGAGCAGAAGCGGCGCTTTCTCGAACGCATCGAGAATCCAGAGAAGAACTGGAAGTTCTCGGCCGCCGACGCGCACGAGCGCGGCCACTGGAAAGACTACATGAAGGCGTATGAGGACATGATCCGTCACACCGCCACGGAAGACTCGCCGTGGTACGTGGTGCCGGCGGACAACAAGTGGTTCACGCGAGTAGTCGTGGCCGCCGCCGTCATCGATGCGCTGGCCGCGCTCGGCCTGCACTATCCGGAGGTCGGCAAGGAGAAGCTCAAGGAGCTGGCGTTGGTGAAGAAGGCTCTGCTAGCGGAGAAATAGGGGGCGGCGGCAAGCCAGCGCGTCATGTCTGACGAGACTCCATCCAACAGCTCTGCTACCGGCGATCGCCTCCGTCGTCGTGTTCCCCGACTGACCATTCTCTTCGTGTCGCTCATGCTGCTGCTGCTCTTGGGTCCCATGCTGGGACAGCGGGTGTTTGGCGTGCCCGTCCTCGGCCTTCTCTTCTCTCTCGTCGCCGCGGCCGGCGTGAGCGCTTCGGCGCGCCGCCGGTTGTTGTTCTGGATATCCGTCCTTCTCGTCCTGCCGATGCTCGTGGCACTGTGGAGCGAGCCCGTCGTGGCGATGCGCTCAGTCGACGCTGCGTCACTGAGTATACGTTTCGTCTTCCTCATCTTCCTCTGCGGCGTGATTCTCAGGGGCGTCCTGCGCGACCAGGTTGTCACCCTCGAGACGATTGCGGGCGCTGCCTCCGTCTACTTGTTGTTCGGGGTAGCGTGGGCCTGCCTGCTCGGATTCGTGGAGCAGCTGCATCCCGGCTCGCTCTTCATCCCCGCGGGCTGGGGAGCGAAAGCGGCGACGGAGATAGAGTCCATGGCGCCCCTGATCTATTTCAGCTTCACGACCCTGACCACCGTGGGCTACGGCGACATCCATGCGACGTCGCCCGTGGCCGCAAACCTGGCGGTGTCGGAGGCAATCATGGGGCAGTTGTATCTCACCGTCCTGGTCGCGCGCCTGGTCGGCTTGCAGATTTCACACAGCGAACGAAGCCAGCATCGCCCAACCTGAGCCAAAGTGGAGGTCCAACCGTGACGCATCCAAATCCACTCAATCCTATGAACCAACTCCTCAAAGAAATCCGGCACAATCCGCTGCTCTGGCTGCTGGTGTTCGTTCCCGTGGTGTTCGTTTGCCAGACGCTCAAGCCCGAAGCGCACACAGTGCTCTTCGCGCTTTCCGTCCTCGCCATCGTGCCGCTCGCGGCGCTGCTCAGTCATGCCACGGAGTCCGTGGCCGCCAAGACGGGCGACGCGGTCGGCGGGTTGCTCAACGCCACGCTGGGAAACCTGACCGAGTTGGTGATCGCGCTCACCGCGTTGCGCGCCGGGCAGTACACACTGGTGAAGGCATCCATTGCCGGTGCGATTGTCACGAACACGCTCTTCATGTTGGGCGCGTCGTTCCTGCTCGGCGGACTCAAACATCATGTGCAGGAATTCAATCCTGCGAGCGCGCGGCTTCAGGCCGTGCAGTTGTTTCTGGCAACGGTCGCGTTGCTGGTTCCTTCGGCGGTGAGCGGGGCGGATTCTGCCCAGACTGCTGCCTTTACGCAGCAGTTGAGCGTGTGCCTGGCGATTTTGCTCATCGCGACTTACGGCCTGGGGCTGCTCTTTTCGCTCAAGACACATCGTGAGCTCTTCGGCGGGGTGGGACACGCGGAAGCAGAAGAAGCGCCGTGGCCGATTGGTGTAGCCCTGGCGACGCTGGCCGCGGTCACGGTTCTGGTCGGGTTGGTCAGTGAGGTCTTCGTCGAGTCCGTGCAGGAAGCTGCGGTGGCGATGGGGATGACACAGGCATTCGTGGGGTTCATCGTCGTGGCGCTGGTGGGCGCCGCCGCGGAAATGGCATCGGCGTTCTCGGGGGCGCGCAAGAACCGGCTGGACCTCAGCGTGGGCATTGCGCTGGGGAGCGCGGCGCAGATCGCCTTGTTCGTGGCGCCGGTGCTGGTGCTGGCGAGTTACGCCATCGGGCCGTTGCCGATGAGCTTGCAGTTCTGGCCCGGCGCGGTGGTGATGATGCTGATCGCCACGCTCACCGCGTCGCTGGTTTCCAACAGCGGCCGCGCAGCGTGGTTCAGTGGCGTGCTGGTCTTGGGGGTCTATCTGATCTTCGCCATCACACTGTACCTGTTGCCACCCAGAGCGCAGTGAGCAAAGGGGACGATGCCATCAGAAGCCCATGGGCGACGGCCGCCCGAGGAGGAAGAACGTTGAAAGCGCACCATCGGTTCATCGGCACCGCAGCACGGGCGATTTTGGCGCTCAGCCTGCTGTCTATCGGCTGCGAGGAGAAATGGGACACGACGCAACACCCGGCGCGTGATGAGGAGCTCGACGCGGCGTTCTTCTCGGGGCTCGACTCGCAGGCGATCGCCGACGTTCCCGAGCCCCAGAGCCTGCGTCCATGCTGCATCTTCGGCAACGATGTCGGCGTACAAGTCGGGCGCGTCCCAGTGCCCGGCTACGAGGTCCAAAACGTCCTCGAGATCAGCGACCTGGGGACGCACCAGTACAACAAGGGGACGGTGTCGCTGCAACCACGCGGCGGCGAGCGCCTCCTCTCCGATGAGGCATCGGGCATTCTGTACACCTGTCGCGGCGGGTTCATCGATCTCGCTCACGTGCGCGACAACGCCGACCGCACGCTCTACCTCGCCTCACAGATCGGGCGCCTCGCGGCGGCCGGGGGAACGATTCCCCTCACCGGCGAGGGCGCCGAGCGCCACATCGTCCTGCAGCCCCTCAACGCCGGTCTTGTCCGCGCCTACGGCCTGCGCGAAGTGGTGACGAGCCTCGCCGAGTGGCTCTCATTCCAGGCCTCCATCTGGCACGAGATCACCACCTGGTATGGCTGGTCGTCGACGGCATTCTCCGAGCGGCCGTCCGCGTTCTCGCTGGAAGACCTCTACTCCAACCTGGTGGGCGTGAAGATCACCGGTGCGATCGTCCGTCGTCACGCTGCCCCCAGTGAGGTGGAGTACAATCGCGCGGCCACGGCGCTCCTCAAGGATGCACCGGTCAAGCTCGGGCCGCTCCCCAGGGACGCGAGCCGCCGCGCCTTCGAGTATGTCGACGGCATCTGGTGGGACTCCACCAAGCGTGTGCCCGACAACCAGCTCGTGCGTCACCGCTACTTCAACATCGGGCCAAAATTGTACCCATGGAAACTGGTGGACGCGCAGCCCTCCGCCACGCTGCTCGCCAGCAGGCAGGAGTTTGACCAAGCCTGCGGAAGTGACTGGACGCCCCTCGGGCTGAGCGTTGCCGACCGCATCGGGGATGTGCCGTTCCGGCAGATGGCGACGCTCGAGATTCACCCGGGCGAGTTGCTCGTCAAGAACGGATTTCCCTTCCCCAAGCCAGGCAGCAACATGGTGACGCAGGATGATTTTCCCGCGGTGATCGACGTGATCGCCCGTGCCGCAGACGCCGAGCTGGGCGCCGGTGCGGGCCTCGCGGCGGCTCGCCCCAACGAAACCTCGCGCAAGCGCGAGTGACACAGAAGGAGGAAACGATGCAGCATTCATCCAGATGGGAGTGTGGGGCTCGTGTTGCAGCCACTACTCTGTACGCCTTCGTCGCCCTGTGCGGCGTGGGTGCGCGTGCGTTCGCCTTGCCGACGCTGGACGAGTTGATGGCCGATTTCGCCTTCAGCAAAGACGACGTGCAACGAGTGCGCAACGGCGAGTTGGTCAAGACGACCACCAAGGAGACTTCCGATCGGGAGATCGCGGCAGTCATGGTGTTTCTCGTCAAGGCCCCGCCAAAGCAGCTGCTCGCCGCGTTCGAGGTGGGCAGTGGCTTCCGCAACGATCCGCAAGTCCAGTCGGCCACGGAGATCAGTGGTGACGGAACGCTCGACGATTTCAAGGCGGTCGTGCTCCAACCGGGCGGCGACAAGGAGACGGGACGCTACCTCAACGCGGCGCCCGGCGACACGTTGAATCTCTCCGCCACGGAGATTGCAGCCTTCCAGGCACTCAAGAGCCGTAGTGGCGCCGGGCAAGCTCAGGTCGAAGAGGCGCTACGACGGATGCTGCTGGCGCGCTACCAGGCCTATCACTCGCAGGGGTTGAACGGCATCGCTCCGTACGCCCGTGGCAAAGACAAGCAAGCCCAGCCGGCGGACGAGCTGCGCCGGGCGACCGAAGCCGCGCAGGGACTCAAGAAGCACGTCCTGGCCTTCTACCATGTTCTCATGGAGTATCCGCAGGCCAACGCCGCAGGGCTCACGCAACGCTTCTTCTGCATCCGCTACACGATGGGCGGGCGGCCGAACTTTACCCTTCGGCATCGCCTCGCCATGCCGGTCGATGAGGCGTACGTGGTTGCCGATCGCGAGTTTTACGTGAACCACGACTACAACGACACGCAAGCCGTCGGCGGGCTGCTTCCTGTCGAAAACGGGACAGTGGTCGTGTACCTGAACCGCACCACCACCGACCAGCTCGGCGGCTTTGGCGCGTCGGCCAAGCAGGCGATCGGCCGTAGCTTGATGGCGACGCAGATCAGCGAGATCTTCGAGAAGTCCCGCGCCGGCTTCAAGGCTCAGTGACGCGTCGCTTCAGGAGACGGGAAGGGCGATATATGGCCAAGAAACAGGACGACGACGGCAAACCCAAACTGAAGCAGAAGCGATACGAAAAGGATCTGCGCCGGCTGCAGGCCGAGCTGTGCAAGCTCCAGGAATGGGTCAAACACAAGGGCCTGCGAGTCATCGTGGTGTTTGAGGGGCGCGACGGCGCGGGCAAGGGCGGCACCATCCGCGCCATCACCGAGCGCGTCAGCCCGCGCGTTTTCCGCCTCGTGGCGCTGCCGGCGCCCTCCGACCGCGAGAAGACGCAAATGTACATACAGCGCTACCTCCAGCACTTCCCCGCGGCCGGCGAGATCGTCATCTTCGACCGTAGCTGGTACAACCGCGCCGGCGTCGAGTACGTGATGGGCTTCTGCACGGAGGAAGAGCACCGCCGCTTCCTCGACCTGTGTCCGGTGACCGAGAAGTACATTGTCGATGGAGGCATCCGGCTGATCAAATACTGGCTGGAGGTCAGCAACGAGGAGCAGAGCCGCCGTTTCGAGGCGCGCATCAACGATCCGCTGCGGCAGTGGAAGCTCAGCCCGATGGATCTGCCGTCGCGCCAGAAGTGGTATGAGTACTCGCGCGCGCGCGACCGCATGCTCAAAGCCACCGACAGCAAGCATGCGCCGTGGTACATCCTGCGTTCCGACGACAAGCGGCGCGCCCGGCTCAACTGCATCCGGCATCTATTGAGCCTCATTCCGTACAAGGAAGTGCCGCGCCCGAAGATCAAGCTCCCCAAGCGCTCGAAGCAGGGCGCGTACGACGACCAGGCCATGCTGAAGGGCCGCCACCTCGTTCCGGAGCGGTATTGAAGAAGGCTCTGCTGCCCGAGACATAGGAGATGGCGGCAAGCACAGCACGTCATGGTCGAGGCCACCGGCACGCAGCGCGGATGGGCTCCGTCAGCCGCCGGATCTCGCTGGACGACGTCATCGAGTCGTTGCGCAAACCTGCTGTCGGAGAGCCACGACAGGCCCAGGCCTGAGTCGCGCGATGAGCCGTTCGCCAGTCGATCATACCCGTCGTCGTGTTCGCCCACTGATCAGTCTCTTCGTGTCGCTCATGCTGCTGCTGCTCTTGGGTCCCATTCTGGGACAACGGGTGTTTGGCGTCCCCGTTCTCGGTATTCTCTTCTCCCTCGTCGCCGTGGCCGGCGTCATCGCTTCGGCGCGCAGCCGGTTGTTGCTTTGGGTTTCCGTTCTTCTCGTCCTGCCGATGCTCGCGGCGCTGTGGAGCGAGCCCGTGGCGGCGATGCGCTCAGTCGACGCTGCGTCACTGGGTCTACGGTTCGTCTTCCTCATGTTCCTCTGCGGCGTGATTCTCAGGGGCGTCCTGCGCGACCAGGTTGTCACCCTCGAGACGATTGCGGGCGCTGCCTCCGTCTACTTGTTGTTCGGGGTAGCGTGGGCCTGCCTGCTCGGATTCGTGGAGCAGCTGCATCCCGGCTCGCTCTTCATCCCCGAGGGCTGGGCAGTGAAAGCGGCGACAGAGATAGAGTCCATGGCGCCCATGATCTATTTCAGCTTCACCACCCTGACCACCGTGGGTTACGGCGACATCCATGCAACCTCGCCCGTGGCCGCAAACCTGGCGGTGGCGGAGGCAATCACGGGGCAGCTGTATCTGACCGTCCTTGTCGCGAGGCTGGTTGGCTTGCAGATATTACACAGCCAGCGAAGCCAGTCATGAGCCCAGGGTTCGGCAGCATATTGACCATGACCCTGGACTCGGTCCAAAAGACACGGTAGAAGCCGGATCGTTTGGCGATCGTCTCCGCCGTATTCACGATACAGCTGCTGCTGCAAAGGAGTGAGCCCTGCCCATGAGAGGTCATCAGATGGTTCCCGGTCTCAACCCGGCTAAGCCTGCGTCTGCGGCACTGTTACGTGTGGTGATGGCGCTGTGCGCGGGGCTCGCCGCTTGCGAGAAGTCAGCGCCTGTGGCCCCGCCGCCCCCGGAGGTGTTGGTCACCGATGTCGTACAGAAGGATGTGCCGATCTACGGAGAGTGGATCGGAACGCTCACTGGCTACATCAACGCCACCATCCGCCCACAGGTGAAGGGGTACCTCCTGACCAAGAACTACAAGGAAGGCGACGTCGTGCACACCGGCGATTTGCTCTTCCAGATCGACCCGCGCGAGTTCCAGACGCAGCTCGACCAGGCGCAGGGCCAGTTGGCGCGCGCCCAGGCCGCACAAGTCAAAACCCAACAGGACGTGACCCGCTACACACCGCTAGCCAAGGAAGGTGCAGTCAGCCAGCAGGAGCTCGACGACGCTATCCAGCAGAACCTCGCCGCCCAGGCCCAGGTCGACTCTACACGCGCAACTGTCGAGCAGGCAAAGCTGAGCCTCAGTTGGACGAAGGTGACATCGCCGATCGATGGCGTCTCCGGCATCGCCATCGCGCAGGTCGGCGACTTGGTAGAACCCGCCACCGACCTGACCACGGTGTCGCAGCTCGACCCGATCAAGGTCGTGGTCCCGATCAGCGAGCAACAGTACCTGAGCTTTGCGCGCACGCAGGCGGGGAACGATCGTGAGCAGAGGCCGCGCAAAGGCGCGCTCGAGCTGATCCTCGCCGACGGCAGCGTCTTCCCGCAGCGCGGCACGGTGTCAGTGGTCGGCCGCCAAGTCGATCCGCGCACCGGCACGCTGCCCATCGAAGGGCAGTTCCCCAACCCGGGCAACATCATGCGGCCCGGCGGCTACGCCAAGGTGCGGGCGGTGATCGATAACCTTGCGAACGCCCTGGTCGTTCCTCAGGCGGCCGTGCAGAACTTCCAGGGGACGACGCAGGTTGCGGTCGTGACGACGGAGAACAAGGTGGAGATCCGCAACGTGACCACGGGCCCGCGTTCCGGCTTCGACTGGGCCATCCTGGAGGGAGTCAAGCCTGGTGAGCGTGTGATCGTCGAGGGCCTGCAGAAGGTGCGCGGGGGCATGAGCGTCGCGCCCAAGCCCTACGTCGGACCGACCCTGGCGCCGACGCCGACGGTCGCCCCCTTCTGAACCGCTGCGAGGTTCGCGCGCATGGCAAAGTTCTTCATCAACCGGCCCATCGTGGCGATGGTCATCTCGATCATCCTGGTGATCGTCGGGATCGTCGCTATGCTGCAGCTTCCCATTGCCCTGTTCCCTGAAATCGCCCCGCCGGAGATCCAGTTGCAGGCGACCTACGTGGGGGCTGATGCCAACACGGTCGCGGATTCGGTGGCCACGCCGATCGAGCAGCAGATGCAGGGCGTGGACAACATGATCTACATGTACTCCTACAACGCCAGCAACGGACAGATGACGCTGAAGGTCGATTTCGACGTCACCACTGTACCGAACACCGACCAGATCCTGGTGCAGATGCGCTACTCGCAGGCCCAGTCGCAGCTGCCGTTCGACGTCCAGCAGTACGGCGTCACCATCAAGAAGTCGACGACCAGTCCGCTGGCGCTGTTCTCGCTCTACTCGCCCAAGGGCACGTACGACGCGCTCTTCCTCACCAACTATGCGTACATCAACGTCAACAACCCGATGTCGCGCGTACCGGGCGTCGGCCAGGTGTCGATCTTCGGCGCCGGAAATTACGCCATGCGTTTCTGGGTCGACCCCGACACGCTGTCCAAGCTCGGCATCACGGTGAGCGAGATCCTCGACGCGCTGCAGAAGCAGAACACGGTGAACCCGGCCGGGCAGATCGGCGGCGAGCCGATACCGCCCGGACAGCAGTTCACCTACACGGTGCGCGCCCAGGGGCGCCTCACCGACGAGCAGCAGTTCGGTGACGTCGTCGTGCGTGCCAACGTCGACGGCTCCGTCGTGCGCATGCGCGACGTAGCGCGCGTCGAGCTCGGCGCGCAGAACTACAGCATGATCGGCCGCCTGAATGGCGCGCCGGCGGCGATCATCGCCGTCTACCAGTTGCCCGGCTCGAACGCGATCGACACCATGAAGCAGGCCAAAGCGTTGATGGAGGAGGCGAAGACGCGCTTTCCTGACGACCTCGACTACGTCGTCTCGCTCGACACCACGCTGGCGGTCACCGAGGGCATCAGCGATATCGTCCACACCTTGTTCGAGGCGCTCGTGCTCGTCATCATCGTCGTCTTCGTGTTCCTGCAGGGCTTCCGCGCCACGCTGATCCCGTTGCTCGCCGTGCCGGTGTCGCTGGTCGGCACGTTCGCGGTCTTCCCACTGTTCGGCTTTTCGATCAACACGCTGTCGCTGTTCGGCTTGGTGCTGGCGATCGGCCTCGTCGTCGACGACGCCATCGTGGTGGTGGAGGCGGTCGAGCACCACATCGAGCACGGGCTGTCACCGCGCGACGCCGCTTTGAAGGCGATGGAACAGGTGTCCGGCCCGGTGGTGGCGATCGCGCTCATCTTGTCAGCGGTGTTCGTTCCCACTGCCTTCATCCCCGGCATCACCGGCCGGCTCTACCAGCAATTCGCCGTCACCATCGCGGTGTCGGTGGTCATCTCCGCCTTCAACGCGCTGTCGCTCAGTCCGGCGCTCTCGGCGCTGCTGCTGCGCCCCAAGAAGGAGGCGCGCGGCCCGCTCGGCACCTTCTTCCGCTGGTTCAACCGCGTCTTCGGTCGTGCCACCGACGGCTACGTCAACGGCTGCCACCACCTGATCCGCAAGGCCGGCATGGCAATGCTCCTGCTCGCCGGCTTTGTCGTCCTCGCCGGGCTGTTCGGCTCGCGCCTGCCTGCGAGCTTCCTGCCGGAGGAAGACCAGGGGTACTTCTACATGAACGCGCAACTGCCAGACGCCGCGTCGCTGCAGCGCACCGACGCGGTCTGCAAGAAAATCGAGGCGATCCTCAAGGAGACGCCTGGCGTGCAGACGTACAACACCATCGTCGGCTTCAGTCTGCTGAGCGGCGTCAACACGACCTACAGCGGCTTCTACTTCGTCACCCTGTCGCCGTGGGGCGAGCGCGACAAGCAGGGCCGCACCGCGGCGGTGATCATGCGCGAGATCAACGAACGGCTGTACATGCTGCCGGAGGCGCAAGCATTCGCCTTCCCACCGCCGGCCATTCCCGGCGTCGGCACATCGGGCGGCGCGACCTTCATGCTCGAGGACCGCTCCGGCCAGGGCGTCGAGTTTCTGGCCAAGAACACCAACGACTTCCTCGCCGCGGCGCGCAAGCGGCCGGAGCTTGCGACGGTGTGGACGACGTTCATCCCGAACGTGCCGCAGGTGTTCGCCCGGGTCGATCGCGACAAGGTGCTCAAGCAGGGCGTCGAGCTGAGCACCGTGTACAAGACGCTCCAAAGCTTCTTGGGCGGCGCGTTCGTTAACTACTTCAACCGCTTCGGGTTCGTCTGGCAGGTGTACGTGCAGGCCGAGGGCGCCGCGCGCACGCAGGCGGACAACGTCGGCCGGTTCTACGTGCTGAACAGCAAGCGCGAACAGGTGCCGCTCTCGGCAGTGGTCGAGATGCAGACCACCAACGGCCCCGAGTTCCTCATGCACTACAACGGCTTCAATGCCGCGCAGATCAGCGCCTCGGCCAAGCCCGGCGTCAGCTCCGGGCAGGTCATGGCGGCGCTGCAGGAGGTGTTCGCCGCCACCCAGCCGCGCGAGATGGGCTACGACTACATGGGCATGTCGTTTCAGGAGCAGGCGTCGGCGCAGGGTGTGCCGCCGAGCGTCATCTTCGGCTTCTCGCTGCTCATGGTGTTTCTCATCCTGGCGGCGCAGTACGAGAGCTGGACGCTGCCGTTCAGCGTCCTGCTCGGCGTACCGATCGCCGTCTTCGGGGCCTTCGCGGCGCTCTGGCTGCGCGCCTTCGACAACGACGTGTACGCGCAGATCGGGTTGGTGATGCTGATCGGTTTGGCGGCCAAGAACGCCATCCTGATCGTCGAGTTCTGCAAGGACGAGTACGAGAAGGGCACGCCGCTGGTCGATGCGGCGCTGGCCGGCGCGCGGCTCCGCCTGCGCCCCATTTTAATGACCGCGTTCGCCTTCATCCTCGGCGTCGTGCCCCTGGTTATTGCCTCCGGCGCCGGCGCGGAGTCGCGCAAGATCCTCGGCACGGCGGTGATCGGCGGCATGATCGCCGCGTCGCTGATTGCCATCTTCATCATCCCGGTGTCGTTCTACGTCGTCGAGCGCCTGTCGCATCGCAAGGGCGAGGCGCCGGCAGCCGCGCCGCAGCCCGAGGCGGGCGCCGCGAAAGCGGGAGCGCACTGATGGAGGCGCGGGGACCGAGGCAGCGAGACATCCGCGGCCCAGGGCGTTGCCCTGGGCTCATGGCTAGTCGCCCCCTTGGGGCTCAGACCAATCGTGTGTCGGCTTGGCGGTGGGGATCGTCCGCCCCAACGGGGCAGCCATCCGTCAGCCCGGGGCAACGCCCCGGGCTGAGCGCCACCGCCACCGTCGTGCTCACGCTCACCCTGCTGCTCGCAGGCTGCGCCATCGGCCCCAACTACAAGCGGCCAGTGATCGACACGCCACCCGCGTACCGCGGCGAGACAACCCCCGAGGCCGCGCCCATCGATGCGGCGTCGCTCGCGGACCTGCCGTGGTGGCAGGTGTTCCAAGACCCGGTGCTCACGGGTCTGATCGAGGAATCGCTGGCGAACAGCTACGACATGCGCATCGTCGCCGCGCGCGTCGAGCAAGCCCGTTACGCCGTCGGTGTCACGCGCGCCGATTTGTTGCCGCAAGCCTCGTACGAGGGCGCCGCGCAGCGGGGACGGTTCGCCAACCCGCTCGGCGGGGACAATGTCACCACCAACCAGTTCCTCGGCGCCTTCCAGATGGCGTGGGAGATCGACATCTGGGGCCGCATCCGCCGCGCTACGGAGGCGTCTCTGGCCGATCTGTTCGCCACCGAGGACGTGCAGCGCGGCGTCATCCTGTCGCTGGTCACCGTCGTAGCGCAAGCGTACTTCGAGCTGCGTGAGCTGGATCTCGAGCTGGAGATCGCCAAGCGCACGCGCGACTCGTTCCAGCAGACTCTCGACCTGTTCACGCGGCGGCTGCTCGGTGGCGTCGGCAACAAGTTGGCAACCTCGCGCGCCGAGGCCGCGCTCGCCAGCACGGCGGCGACCATTCCGGATCTGGAGAGACAGATCGTCGCGAAGGAAAACCAGATCAGCATCCTGCTCGGTCGCAACCCAGGACCGATCGCCCGCGGTGCGGTGTTGACCGAACAAGCGTACCCGCCGGACGTGCCGGCCGGCCTGCCCGCGGCCCTGCTGGAGCAGCGCCCCGACATTCTGCAGGCGGAGCAGAACATCGTGGCGTCGAACGCCCTGGTGGGTGTCGCCATCACGAACTTCCTACCGCGCATCGGCCTCACTACACTGTACGGCGGGCAGAGCACGGAGATCGAGAACATCGTCAAGGGGCCCGGCAACGTGTGGTCCGTGGGCGGCTCGCTCTTAGGTCCGATCTTTCAGGGTGGACACCTGTACTATTCGTACATGGGCAGCGTCGCGTCTTGGGAGGAAGCGAAGCTCGCCTACGAGCAGACCGTGCTGAACGCCCTCGGCGAAGTGTCGAACACGCTGGTCGCCCGGCAGAGATTCGCGGAATCGCGCGTCGAGCTTGAACGGCAAGTCACCGCGCTGCAGGAGTCCGTGCGCCTCTCGACCCTGCGCTACACGGGCGGGCTCGCGACCTACTACGAAGTGCTCGAAGCCCAGCAGCAACTCTTCCCGGCCGAGAACACGTTGGCGCGCACGCAACTGAATCAACTCGTGGCGGTGGTCCAGCTGTACCGCGCCCTCGGCGGCGGCTGGCGCGCGGAAGAGGAGCGTCATCCCGAGCAGTACCCCATGCACCGTGAGGTTCTCGACAAGATCGTGCCCGGGGGCGGACGGCCCGAGTGATTCGGGTTCGACCTGGGTTGAACAGCTGGCGGAGGCGGTCCTCCGGATAGAGTGAGAGGCCATGAACGCCGAACAAGCGCGCCTGGATGAGGCGGACGAACGCGGAGTTGCTTGGAGACAGTGGGGCCCCTACCTCAGCGAGCGGCAGTGGGGGACCGTCCGCGAAGACTACAGCGAGCACGGCAACGCCTGGGAGTACTTCCCGCACGATCACGCGCGGTCACGCGCCTACCGCTGGGGAGAGGACGGGTTGGCCGGCATCTCGGACGACCGCCAGCGCCTCTGCTTTGCCTTGGCATTGTGGAACGGGAAGGACCCCATCCTGAAGGAGCGGCTGTTCGGTCTGACGAACAGCGAGGGCAACCACGGCGAGGACGTGAAAGAGTACTACTTCTACCTGGACAGCACGCCGACCCACTCCTACATGAAGTACCTCTACAAGTACCCGCAGGCGGCCTTCCCCTACGCCGACCTGGTACACACGAATCGTGGCCGCTCGCGTGAGTGGCGCGAGTACGAGCTCCTCGACACGGGCGTGTTCGACGACGACCGATACTTCGATGTGTTCGTCGAGTACGCGAAGCAGTCGCCGCAGGACATCCTGGTCCGGATCACGGTGTGCAACCGGGGGCCCGAGGCGGCCGTGCTGCATGTGCTACCGACGCTGTGGTTCCGCAACACGTGGACCTGGGAGCCGGGAGCCGCCCGACCCGCGTTGCGGGGCGTGGAAGCGACCGGATCGTGCCGCGTCGTCGAAGCCTCTCACGACGGACTCGGCAAACGGTACCTCTACTGTGATGCGTCGCCGCCGCTCCTGTTCACGGAGAACGAGACGAACAGCGAGCGGATCTTCGGGACACCGAACCGCTCGCCGTATGTCAAGGACGCGATCGATCGCTACCTCCTGCACGGGCAGCACGATGCGGTGAATCCCGCCCAGACCGGTACCAAGGTCGTTGCGCTCTACCCGCTGACGGTGGGTTCGGGCCAGACGCGAACCCTGTGGTTGCGGTTGTCGAACCACGCGCCCGGAGAGCTGGCGGCGACCTCCGTCGCTATGCCGTTTGGCGAGGGGTTCGAGGCTGCGATGACCGCCCGCCAGCGCGAAGCCGACGAGTTCTACGACGCGATCACGCCGGCCTCGTTCACGGCGGACGAGGCGCGCGTGATGCGGCAGGCGCTGGCGGGGATGCTGTGGAGCAAGCAGTTCTTCTATTATGACCTGAACCGATGGCTCAAGGAGCGCGGCGCCGGCCCGCTCGGGTCTTCAGAGAAGACCGTCTCCCGAAACGCCCACTGGTACCACATGGTGAATTCCGATGTCGTCTCGATGCCCGACAAGTGGGAGTATCCGTGGTACGCGGCCTGGGACCTCGCCTTCCACGTCCTCGCGCTGTCCATGGTCGACGCGAGCTTCAGCAAGCAGCAGCTCAGTCTGATGCTGCACCGCAGGTACCTCCATCCCAACGGCCAGATCCCGGCCTATGAGTGGAGCTTCAGCGACGTGAATCCGCCGGTGCACGCTTGGGCGACCATGTTCACCTACCAGCTCGATAAGGCGAGCCGGGGCACGGGCGACATCGAGTGGCTGGAACGGTCCTTCCAGAAGTTGGCCATGAACTTCACCTGGTGGGTCAACCGCAAGGACCGCGATGGCCGCAACGTGTTCGAAGGTGGCTTCCTCGGCCTGGACAACATCGGGGTGTTCGACCGCAGCGCTCCTCTGCCGACCGGCGGTCACCTGGAACAGGCCGACGGAACCGCCTGGATGGCCCTGTTCAGCCTGAACATGCTCGAGATTGCTCTGGAGCTGAGCCGCTCCAGGCCCATCTACGTCGACATGGCGCAGAAGTTCTTCGAGCACTTCATGTGGATCGCCGCGGCGATGAACCACGTCGGGGGTGGCGAGGGGTTGTGGGACGAACAGGACGGGTTCTTCTACGATGTGCTGCGACTGCCCGACGGGCGGGCGCACCGGCTCAAGATCCGCTCCATCGTCGGTCTGCTTCCGCTGTGCGCGGTCTGGGTCTACAAGCGGCAGGAGCTCGCCCATGTCCCCGATCTCGGAGAACGCGCGCGCCGCTTTCTGGCGGCGCGGCCCGAGCTGATCATCAACATGGCCGATCCGAGGCGGCCCGGCTGCGGCGACCGGCGCCTCATGTCCGTGCTCGACGAGCAACGGCTGCGGCGCGTGCTGGAGACGATGCTGAATGAGGGCGAGTTCCTGAGCCCCTACGGAATTCGCTCCCTCTCTCGGTATCACGCCGATCACCCGTATGTGTTGCAGGTGCAGGGCCGGGAGTTCCGGGTGGACTACCGGCCGGCCGAGTCGAACACGGGGGTGTTCGGCGGCAACTCGAACTGGCGCGGCCCGGTGTGGATGCCCTTGAATGTCATGATCATCCGGGCGCTCTTGCAATATCACCTGTACTACGGGGACGACTTTACGGTCGAGTGCCCGACGGGCTCGGGCCGACGCTTGACGCTGTTCGACGTCGCGCACGAGATCAGCAAACGGCTGACGGCGATCTTCCTGCGCGACGTTTCGCCAGGCTCAGGACAGACTGGACGCCGGCCGGTCTACGGCGGCACGGCCAAGTTCCAGGAGGACCCGCACTGGCGCGACTACATCCTCTTCTACGAGTACTTCCACGGCGACAACGGCGCCGGAATCGGGGCCAGCCACCAGACCGGCTGGACCGGTGTCGTCGCCAGGCTCATGCACCTGTTCGCGACGGTCAACGGCCGCGAGTTCCTCGCCCTCGAAAGCAAGGAGGCAGGCTTCCGCGCGCTGAGCGCCTCCGGCGCCGCAGACGCTCGCGCAGGCAACTTCCCCGTGGAGCCGCGAGGACCGGCGCGGTGACCCGGCGGAAACGACGCAACCACTGGCTCGCGCGCGCCCTCCGCAGCAAGATCCGCCCCCTCTTCTCGCGCCGGCTCTCGAGGCTCGCCGCGCTGGTCGTGCCCGCCATTTACATCTTCTATATGCGACTGGTCTGGGCGACGAGCCGCATCGAGGAGCACAACTTCACTGATCTCAAGCGCATCATCACGGAGTACAACGGCGCCGTCGGCTTGCTGTGGCACGAGGAGGTGATGACCGTCGCGTTCGGCTATGCCTATCTCGGCTTTCGCCCACACACGCTCGCCAGCCTCGGCGAGTCCGGCGAGCTGATCACCCGCATGCTGACGCGCTGCGGGTTCGTGGTCTTCCGCGGCGGCTCGACCACGCACCGCTCCCGGCGCGCCGAAGGCGCCCTCCAGGACATGATCGACCACATGCGGACACACGACGAGGTCATCTACGGGCTGACGGTGGATGGGTCGAAGGGCCCTCCCTATCGCATGAAGACGGGCGGCCTCGTCATCGCCCGTGAATGCGGCCGGCCGGTCGTGCTGGCGCGAACATGGTACAAGCGCTGCCTCCGTCTGCCCACGTGGGACCGCATGGCGGTTCCGCTACCGTTCAACGTCATCGGCTATTACCTGCGTGGTCCCTACATGGTGCCCGACAGTGCCCACACAGAAGCCGGCCTCGAACAGTTTCGCCTGCAGCTCGAGAGCGAGCTGATTGACCTCGCGGCACAGAGCTACGCCGACATGGGGCAGCCGCGCCCCGCGAGTCTCGTCAAGCGCCGACCGGCCTGATTCTCAGCATTGCGAAGCTGATCCGCGAGCCCCCGTACCGCGCTGGACAGTCGTACCAGGGTACGGATTCTGCAGCCCATACCGGCATGCAGGGACCTCCATCTCCATTTCCCGGGGCACTCTTCGCCGCCGATCCGTGGTTTCCGGCGGGTGCATGATGGCCGGCGGTCGTGCGGAGCTTCGCGTGGTTGAATCGCGTCGCGAGCTGCCTGACCACCAGCCTCACGCACGCCGCGCGTCTCGTCGGATTGCCCTGGTCGGAAACCCGAACGTCGGAAAAAGCGTCATCTTTGGAGCCCTCACCGGGACATATGCGACCGTGAGCAACTATCCTGGCACCACGGTCGAGGTCACGCGCGCTGCCGGACGACACGATTCGACCCTCGAGATCGTCGATACACCCGGGGTGAACAGCCTGGCGCCGAACTCGGAAGATGAGCGCGTCACGCGCGACATCCTCCTGTCGGGCGTCGACTTGGTGGTACAAGTCGCAGACGCCAAGAACCTCGCACGCGCCCTCGTGGTGTCGCTCCAACTCGCGGAAGCGGGCCTGCCGTTCGTGTTGGTGGTCAACATGATGGATGAGGCGGCCGATCGCGGCTTGAGCATCGACGTGCCGAAGCTGCGGAGCGAGTTGGGCGTCCCGGTGATCCCGACCGTCGCCATCACGGGGCACGGCATCGCGGCGCTGCAGCAGACCCTGCACGCCGCCGCCAGGAGCCACTTCCGCGCGCGCTATCCCAGCGCCGTCGAACGGGCGCTGCTGCGCATCGAGCGGCTGCTCGCCGGGCATGACGTGGGGCCGCGCTGGCTGGCGCTGATGTGCTTGGCGGGCGACGAGACGTTGCGCCCGTGGCTGGTGGCGCACCTTCCGGAGTCGGCGCTGGCGACGCTCGATGCGGCGTACCAGGACATTCAGGCACACGTGCACGGCCGCGTGAGCTATCAACTGAGTCGAGCGCGGGCGCGCGCCGCGGAGCAACTCGGACGCGTCGTGACGCACGCCGTCAGCCAGCCGCAGCCCGCCGCGGACGCCGGCCGGCGTGAACGTGCCGTCGGCATTGCGGCGCTGGTTGCATGTCTGCTCCTGTTCGGTGGGGATCTCGGTGTGGTCGCGGGGATCGCGGACGGACGCGTACGGTTGGCCGCGTGGCTGGCGCTTGGCGGCGCCGGTATTGTGATCTATCAGTCGGCGGGAATGCGCGCCGCCCTCGGCCGCTGGGCCGGTCAGCGACGCACGGGCCTCGCGGTCCTGGGCGTCGTGCTCTACGTGATGTACCGCTTCGTGGGGGTGTTCGCAGCGGGCACCTGCGTCGACTTCCTGGAGCACCGCGTGTTCGGCACCTACGTCAACACGTTCCTCACAAGCGGCCTCGATCGTATCGTCACCGACGCGATCCCGGCGGGCGGAGTCGTCGCGCGACTGGCGCACGTGATTCGCGATCTCCTCGTCGGACCGTACGGGCTGGTGACGGTCGCGCTGACGTACGCTCTGGCCATCATCCTGCCGATTGTCACCGCGTTCTTCATCGCCTTCTCGATTCTAGAGGACTCCGGTTATCTCCCGCGCCTGGCGATTCTGGTGAACCGGCTGTTCCGCGGCATGGGTCTGAACGGCAAGGCCGTGTTGCCGATGCTGCTGGGCTTGGGCTGCGATACTATGGCGACGCTGACCGCACGCATCATGGAGACCCGCAAGGAGCGGCTCCTGGTAACGCTGCTGCTGGCGCTGGGCGTGCCGTGCTCGGCGCAGCTGGGCGTGATTCTCGGCTTGTTCGGTGCCTTGCCGATGTGGGCGCCGCTGGTGTGGGGCGGCATGGTGCTCGGCGTCCTCTTCACGGTCGGCTTCTTGGCGGCGCGGCTGTTGCCCGGATCGAGCTCGGATCTCATCCTGGAGCTGCCGCCCATCCGCCGGCCGCAGCTCGCCAACATCGCCATCAAGACGATCGGTCGGCTGGAGTGGTACCTGAAGGAAGCGGTTCCCATCTTCGTGCTCGGCACGCTGGTGTTGTTCGTCCTCGATGCCACCGGCGTCTTGAGTCGCATCGTTGCTGCAAGCGAGCCGGCGGTGGTCGGCGTGTTGGGCTTGCCCCCGAAAGCCGCGGAAGCCTTTCTGGTCGGATTCTTCCGTCGCGACTATGGATCGGCCGGCATCTACGCGCTCTTCCAGCACGGGCAGCTGACGCCGGTGCAGGCCGTGGTGGCGTTGGTGACCATCACGCTGTTCGTCCCGTGCGTCGCCAACTTCTTCGTGATCATCAAGGAACGCGGCCTGGCGACGGCGCTGGCGATCACCGCGTTCATCTTTCCGTTCGCATTCGGCGTGGGAGGCGTGCTGAACCTCGCGCTGCGCCTGAGCGGCTTGCAATGACCCAGACAGAGCCCGACACGACGATCACCTGCCCCGTATGCCGGACGCGCTACACCGAGGCGGAGGGACGCGCTTGCCGCGTGGACTGCCCGCTCCATCGGCAATGCCGGTTGCTGAGCTGTCCGTACTGTGCCCATGAGATTCCGGCCCCGTCGCGGCTGACGCGTTGGCTGGCCCGCCGGCTCGGACGCCCGGCTTCGGGGTCCTGACACGCATGCACATCGATCAGCACATCGAAGAGATCCTCGAGCGACTGTGGACGTTGCGCGAGCAAGCACTGACGGCGCCGCCGAACCTCGACGGGTACAGCTTCGACTTCGATCCGGGCGCCGCGCTGTTGGAGGCCGAGCGCCGCGGGTGGATTGCACGCGCCCACGACCATCTCGAGCTGACAGCGAGTGGCGATGCGCGGGCCGCCGGCGTCATGCGCCGCCATCGTCTGGCGGAGCGACTGTTGTTCGACGTCGTGCACGTCGATACTGCGGCGATGGAAGCGGCCGCGTGCGAGCTCGAGCACTCACACATCTTGTCGGAGGAGGCGACGGATCGGGTGTGCGCCTTCCTCGGGCATCCGCCGACGTGCCCGCACGACCGGCCGATCCCGCGCGGCCGCTGCTGCGAGAAGTTCACGCACGCGGTGCGCCCGCTGGTCACGCCGCTCAGTGAAGCCGGCATCGGCGGCGACTATCGCATCACCTTCATCGCCTCGCAGTCGCACCGCCGCCTCGATCGGCTGTGCGCCCTCGGCGTCGTACCGGGCGCGGTGTTGCGACTCCACCAACGCGCGCCGGCCTTCATCATCCAGGTGGGCGGCACCGACATCGCCCTCGAGCCCGGCATTGCCGCCGACATCTTCGTCTTGCCCCAGTGAATCCCGCAAGGACTGCGCGTCACAACGGCGCGACACGCACGCCGCCGTCGACCTGATCGCTCCGCTGCTCCGGGGGGGCAACGCTTTTGCGCTCCCCTCGGCATGATAGTACTCGTGCGGCGGGAGCTTGGTCGCCACTCGTGTCTGGACGAAAGCAGAACGCGCCGCAGCGAACCTCGTGGGTGGTCGTCATCCTCCTGGGCGCGATTGCGCTCGCCTACGCCCACACCCGCCCGCGATGGACGGATCTGAAGGTCATTGAGCACGACGTCATCTCTCTCTACGCGTACGTGCCGGCGGCGTTCATCTACCGCGACCTCTCCTTTACCTTCGTCGAACACCTCCCTGCGGATTTTCCGGGCCAGATCTGGCTGCGGAAAACCGAGAGCGGCGGTCGCGTGTTGAAGATGAGCTGCGGCACGGCCTTCCTGTATACGCCCTTCTTCCTGGTGGCCCACGTCGCGGCGAAGCTCCTCGGCATTCCGGCGAATGGGTATTCCTGGATCTATCAGTACTTCATCGTGCTCGGCGGGATCGCGTACGGTGTGGCGGGGCTCGTCATCCTGCGCGGTGTTCTTCTCGAGCTCTTCCCGGATCGCGTCGTTGGACTCACCCTTGTGTCAGTGTTCGCGGGGACCAATCTCCTCTACTACGCCACGGTCGAAAGCGGCATGACGCACGTGTACAGCTTCTTCCTGTTCGCCCTCTTTCTGCATCTCACGGTCAGATGGCACGCGCGGCCGGGATGGAGCTCGGCGCTGGGACTCGGCGTCCTGCTCGGCGTCATCACGCTGGTGCGGCCGAGCAACGCCGTCGTTGTTCTGGTGTTCCTTTTCTACGGAGCCGCAGATCTCCGCGCCTGGCGAGGAAAGCTCGCCTTGATGCAGCGGAACTCCCTGCAGCTCCTCTGCGCCCTGCTCGCGGCCATCGCCGTCGTGACGCCGCAACTGGCCTACTGGAAATACAACACCGGAGCTTGGCTCTATTACTCGTACGGCGACGAGGGCTTCTTCTTCTCCAAGCCGAGGATTGTCGAGGGGCTCCTCAGCTACCGAAAAGGGTTGCTGGTGTATACGCCGATCATGTCCTTCGCCTTCGCCGGGACGGTGGTTCTCTGGCGGAAGTCCCGCGGCTGGTTCTGGCTCGTCGTGACGTTCACGGCGGTCAACCTCTACGTCGTGTTCTCGTGGTGGTGCTGGTGGTACGGCGGAAGCTTCGGCCTGAGGGCGTTGATCGAGTCGTACGCGATCTGGGCAATTCCGATCGCGGCAGTATACGAGAGGCTGCTGTCTTGCGGGCGGGTCGTGAGGAGCGTGGCTGTGCTGCTCATCGGGATCCTGGTATGCCTCAATCTGTTTCAAACCGAGCAGTATCGGAGGACCCTGATTCATTGGGACTCGATGACCAGGGAGGCCTACTGGTCGGTGTTTCTGCGCAGGCAACGGCCGGCGAACTACGAGAAGCTTCTGCAGCCGCCCGACCTCGATCGCGCCATGCGAGGCGAAGACGAGTACTGAGCCGCGACGCTCTCCTTTGTCGTCGACTGAGGCGGCCTTACTCGTCCTGCCCAACCGTCTCCCACCACTGGCACCACCAGTTTTCACCTACCAGGATGCGGAGCTTCGGGTGCCAGCAGTAGGTGAGGTCCTCGTCAGGGTTCATGTAGTAGAGGCAGTTGCGGCAGCGCTCGTCACCGTTGGGTCGGCCGCGCAGGATCGCATCCTCAGCCAGGTAGCGGAGCTGCAGGGATAGCTTCTCGTCGATTTCCTTCGGCTCGGGTCTTGGAAGATCATCATCCGCCATGGGTCGCTCCTGGTCGAGATTGCCCTCGCTCTACGGCCGTCCGGGAATCAACTACAACGTCGGCCGTTGTCATTCCAGATCCTCACACGCTCCGCCCGGCCATGTGCCCGTCGTAGATGGCGCGGTCGGCCGGCCGGACCGCGACGGCATCGCCGACACGCACCACCACCGGGACCTTGCCCTGCAACGCGAAGTACAGCGCATCGTCCGCGAGCCCGTTGGTTCGGATCACCACGGTATCGACGTCGCGCATCGTTTCAGGCCGCCGCGCGTAGACGTCAACCAGCGTGACCTGGTGGTCGCCGATCGCTGCGACTGCCGTGTTCGGCCGCCAGTGCATCCCCGCCTGCACGGCACGGGGCAAGGCGTAGCCGAGCGTCTCGCGGTCCAGGCTGATCGGCATGGGGAACGGCGTCACCACGGTGACCTCTGTGCCCATCTTCGCGAGCAGCTCGCCGAGGCCGATGGCCTCGATGTGACCCACCACATCGAGGATGAGGACACGGGCGCCGAGCGCGTCGGCACGCAGCAGCGCCTGCTCGTGGTCGATGACGAAGTCCTGCTCCGAACCGGGCACCGGCATCGGATGCCCCTTCGTCGTGCCGTACTTGGTGGAGCGGCCGCCGGTGGCGACGACCACCGCGTCCGGCTTCAGCGCCAGGATCGTGTCGACCGTCGCTTCCGTGTTCAGTCGGATGTCGACGCCGCGGCGCGCACATTCGTCCGCCCGCCAGTCGGCGAAGTCGGCGATCTCTTCGCGTCCTGGCAGGCGCTGCGCCAAGCGGATCTTCCCGCCGAGTTGGGCGCTGCGTTCGAGCAGGATCACGCGGTGCCCGCGCGCCGCGGCGACCCACGCGGCTTCGAGCCCACCGGGCCCGGCGCCGGCGACGACCACGGTCTTGCGGCTCGGTGCCGGCACGAGCGTGCCTTCCCCGAGCATCTCTTCACGCCCGACGGCCGGGTTGGTGACGCAGGTGATCGGCAGGCCTTGCACCAGGTTGCCGTAGCAGCCTTGATTGTTGCCGGTGCAGCGCCGGATGGTGTGCGCCGCACCCGTGCGCGCCTTGTTGGCCCATTCCGGGTCGGCGATCATTGCCCGCACGACGGTCACCGCATCGGCGTCGCCGCGTTCGAGAATGCCTTCCGCCTCGTCGGGCGTCAGGATGCGGTGGACGGCAAACACGGGGACTGCGCCTACGGCCTGCTTCACCGCGCGCGCCGCGTAGACGCCACACAGGTGCGGCACGTACAGCGGCCGCACCATGCCGATGCCGGAGATGCCGATGCTGACGTTGAGGAAGTCGACGAGGCCGAGTGCGGCGAAGCGCGCGCCGATCTCCGCAGCGTCGGCCGCCGTCAAGCCGCTGCCGTCGTGGAGCTCCTCGTCCCCCACGAGGCGCAGGCCGACGGCGATCCGCTCGCCGACCGCGTCGCGCACGGCGCGCAGCACCTCGACGCCGAAGCGCATGCGGTTCTCGAGGCTGCCGCCGTACGCGTCGGTGCGTTGGTTGCTGCGCGGCGAGAGGAACTCGTGGATCAAGTAGCCGTGCGCGCCGTGGACCTCGATGCCGTCGAAGCCGCCCGCCGCCGCGTTGTGCGCCGAGCGCGCGAACGAATCGATCAGCTCGCGGATCTCGTGCGGCTCCAGCGGCTGCGGCGCTTCGAGGGAGTTGACGACGTTCGACGGCGCCCACACCGGCAGCTTGGACCACGGCCCCTGGTTGACGCCGCCGTTGTGCGCCAGCTGCAGAAACGCCAGCGCGCCGTGCGCATGGATCGGCTCGGTGACGCGCCGGAAGTGCGGGATCGCGTCGGCATCCCACGCCACAGCGTTGTTGAGCATCTGGTACGCCGTGGTCGGATGCACTTGCGCCTGGCCGGCGATGATCACACCGGCACCGCCCTGCGCCCGCTCGGCCAGGTAGCGCCCGAGGCGCTCGCCGTAGTAACCGGGCTCACCCCAACGTCGCGCCGGCTCCGAGAACATGGTGAAGTGTGCGCCGAAGATGACCCGGTTGCGCGACTCGACCGGACCGATCCGCAGCGGCGAGAAGAGACGAGCGAACTGCATCACGGAGCTCTACGAACCCAGCGCCGCGCGCCAGCCGCGCGTCAGCTCGTCGCTCAGCGTGAACCCGATGAGGATCACCAGCCACACGAACCCCGCCACGACGACCAGACGCGTGAGCCGCGTGCCGTAGCGGACGTGCATGAAGTACAAGACGACCATTGTCGCCTTGGTGACGGCGATGGTCAGGGCGACGACGGTGTTCAACTTCCCCAGATCAACCGAGGCGACGCCGACAGTGACCGCTGTGAGCACCATCAGCAAGGCGAACACCCCGAAGTACACTTTGGTCGAGACGATGTGATCGGACATCAGTGCGCTCCGATGAGATACAGGAGCGGGAAGAGGAAGATCCAGACGATGTCGACGAAGTGCCAGTACAGGCCGATCAGCTCGACGGGTGTGTAGTAGGCCGGGCCGTAGCGGCCGCGGCGCGAGTGGATGACCAGCACGGTGAGCAAGCCGAAGCCGATCACCATGTGCAGGGCGTGCATCCCGGTCATCGCGAAGTAGATCGAGAAGAACAGCTGCTGCTGCCCCGCGTCGGGCCCGTGGTACGAGAACGCCGGACCCGGAACGAGCCCTTCGTGAAACTTGTGCGCGTACTCGAATCCCTTGATCACCAGGAACGTCGTGCCCAGCGCCATGGTGAGCAGCAGGAAGAGGACGAGCAGCTGCCGGCGGCCGACCTGCGCGGAGTGCACGGCCAGCGCCATCGTCAGGCTGCTGGTGATCAGCACCGTGGTGTTGATCGCGCCGAGGACGATGTCGAGGTGATGGCTCGCACCGGCGAACGCCCCCGCGTACAGCGAGCGGTAGATGACGTAGGCGGTGAACATGCCCGCGAAGAACATGATCTCAGTCACCAGGAACACCCACATGCCGAGCGTCGAGGCGTCGTGCTGTTGCTCGGCGTCTTCGAACTGATGCGCGAACGCCGCGGCGATCTCAGACAAGCTCGACCTCCTGCGTGGCGTAGGCGTAGGCCTCTTCGGTGACGACGGGTGCGCGCTCGAAGTTGTCGGTCGGCGGCGGCGACGGGGTCGTCCATTCGAGCCCGGTGGCGCGCCACGGATTGGGTGCGGCGACGGCGCCGTAGCGCAGCGACCAGATGAAGTACACCAGCGGCAGCAAGTAGCCGATGCCGAGGATCGAGGCACCGGCGGTCGACATCACGTTGAGCACCTGAAACTCCTCCGGGTACACGTGGTAGCGCCGCGGCATACCGAGATAGCCAAGGATGAACTGCGGGAAGAACGTGAGGTTGAATCCCAGGAACACGATGACGGCGGCGACGCGCGCCCAGATCTCCGGATACATCCGACCGGTGATCTTGGGCCACCAGAAATGCAGGCCGCCGAGGTACGCCATGATCGCGCCGCCGACCATGATGTAGTGGAAGTGCGCGACCACGAAGTAGGTGTCGGTGACGTGTACGTCGAGCCCCAGCGTGGCGAGAAAGAGGCCGGTCAACCCGCCGATCGTAAACAGCCCGATGAACCCCAACGCGTAGACCATCGGTGCCTGGAATGAGATCGAGCCCTTGTACAGCGTCGCCGTCCAATTGAACACCTTCACCGCCGAGGGGATGGCGACGGCGAAGCTGAGGAACGAGAAGATCATCGCCGCGTAGACCGACATGCCGGTGACGAACATGTGGTGCGCCCACACCAGGAACCCGAGGATCGCAATCGCCAGACTCGACGCGGCGACGAAGCCGTAGCCGAAGATGCCCTTGCGCGAGAAGCACGTGACCAGCTCGCTGATCACACCCATGCCGGGCAGGATCATGATGTACACGGCGGGATGCGAGTA